>JANOVC010000112.1:0-112472 GCA_031417195.1 Rhodobiaceae bacterium | reverse complement strand
TTTAAGATCCGGCCTGGCCACCGGAAACGGGGGCATCAACAAAGCCAATCCCACGCTTTTTGGCTTCGGCAGCAAGTTCGCGCGCCACGTCTGCTGAGGCCGTTGTGTGGTCAACGAATATGGAGCCGGGTTTCATGCCCTGAAACGCGCCATTGGGGCCGATCGCAATTTCGCGCAGGTCGCTATCATTGCCAACACAGGCGAACACGAAGTCAGCATTAGCACTTGCATCCTTGGGGGTTGTGGCCGATTTTCCCTTGTGCTGGCCCACCCATTTGACGGCCTTGGCCGGGTTACGATTATAAACCGTCATGTCCACGTCTGCTTTGCCCGAGAGGTGACCGGCCATGGGAAAGCCCATTACGCCCAAGCCGATCCAAGTCGTTTTCAATGTCATGTCATTACTCCAGAATTTGTCTCTCGTAACCTACTCCGGAAACCGTTTCCAGCCATGTTTCAATTCGGCTTGCATGGAGCGTGCAAGGCGCATAGATTTTGTGTGATTATTCAACTTTGAGGACCACGTAACTTGAGCATCGAACGGCGAAACTTTCCGCAGTTTTTTATTACGGCACCGGCACCCTGCCCGTATTTGCCCGGTCGCTTTGAGCGGAAAGTCTTTACCCATCTTGTTGGCCAGGACGCGCGTTCGCTGAACACCCAGCTTTCGCGTGGCGGATTCAGGCGCAGCCAGAACATTGCCTATCGCCCCTCCTGCGAGGGGTGTGGTTCTTGCGTTTCAGTTCGAGTTCCCGTGAAGCAATTCAAATGGAGCAGATCATTCCGGCGTGTTCTTGATCGCAATGATGATTTGGCTGGAACACCTGTGCGTGCCAAAGCCACCAGCGAGCATTACGGCGTATTCCGCGACTATATTGACACACGCCATGGTAGCGGCGGCATGTCCGAAATGAGTGTTCTGGATTTTGCGTCAATGGTGGATGAAACCTTTGTCGACAGCCAGCTGGTTGAATATCGTTTTTTACCCGGTGCTGAAGCTGCGGGCGAGCTTGCAGGGGCCGTGCTTGTCGATATGCTGGATGACGGGCTTTCGTTGATTTACAGTTTTTATGAACCGACGCTTGAAAGCCGGAGCCTTGGCACTTTTATCATTCTTGACAGTATCAGGCGTGCACAGCGCATGGGCTTGGACTACCTCTATCTAGGTTATTGGGTGAATGGTTCAGCGAAAATGGAATATAAGGCGCGGTTTTTACCACAGGAACGGTTAACGCCAGACGGATGGACACTCATAGCGAGCAGTTAGCCAATACGACATACCGCTCGCAACATATACCATGTTTTCTTGTTGTTATTGGAAAGTTGGAATAGCGCGCTAGGCTGAATAGCTATAGTCAGCAGATTTTATTGGAAAGCCTAATGTCTGAGTTGTGTGTGGACGACCCGCTAGGTGCCGTTAAAGTTTGCGCTTTCCTCGTCAGGGAAATCGAATCTTTTGGCTACACCATTGGTGTCAGTTCCGATCCTGACAAACTGAACGAAACCAAGATTGCCGCCAGGGAAGAACACTTAAGCCCATATTTTGATCCAACCGTTTGTAGCTTTAGACCAGAGCGTTTCTTCTGGATGAAGCTCACATCGGCGAGTGGAAAAATTTCCGCACTGCAGGCTTATCGATATGACTATGTCGATACAAGTTTGGCCGAATGGGGACCGTCCTACATCATTGGCCTTTACATGCGACGCCAGGAACTTTTGCTTCCCACACACACGGACCCGCCAAGGGGCAGCATTTCGCGGCGGCTCAGGGGCAAGCTTGTCTATCATGGCGAATTCTGGGTAGATCCCCAGACACGCAACCGGAAACTGCTTGAATTGTTTTCACGGCTTGGAATGATCCTGAGCCACCTCAAGTGGAATCCCGACGCCGTGTGGGCCTTGTGCAGCAAAAACATGGCAGCACACGGCCACCCCAATCGCATGGGTTACACATATCTGGAAAGCGGGTTTCTTCGTTGGCAGTGGACCAGCGAAGAGAATTATCATGTTGAATGGTTAAATGTCGCCGAGCGCCAGTCTATCGAACAGATGGTGAGTGATATGGGTGCGAACCAAGTCTAACGGCTCAAATGGGACGAACATCCACGTTCGCAATTTCAGTTATGACACTTACGGACGGCATGTTTCCAACGTTTTGTCTTGGAACAACAATCCTCTGATAGGGAACCCACCGAATTATGTTGTCAGGCATTCGCATGGCAGCCAGAACATGATCATAGCGCGGCTTTCCCGAGCGCAATACGTGTGTGTAGGCCTCATACACAATATCGTCGTAGGAACCACCGTTTACGTATGGGTATGAGACAGGTGACGCGCCATAGTATTTGGCAATGGTTGACTTGAGGCCAATGCGTTCAACGCGAAATTTCCGTGTCTGCTCTTCATAAACAAAATCAACAGATGTATCCGGAGATATTTCATGCTGCTTCCAGGCACTCTGGAGGATTGGCGGCATGTTTCTGCCTTGGGGATCGACCTCTTCAACGAAGGCCCGCTTTGTCAGGTGCAACTCGCTTTTACCGATCACCTGCTCGATACGATCAATTGCTTCATCAGCCGTTTGATAAATCTCCTCAAACCAGCCGGACAGGTAAAACCTGAGAACAATCGGAAACCGGGTCGCAGGCAACCATTCAATAACGTAGAACAGGGATGCAAAACAGGGAGAAAATACCGACCATTTGACTTCAGTACCCAGCGGCCCTGTTGTGACCTTCACTGCACCGTCATGGTTGAAACGTGAGGTTTCAGTATCATCGGACAACACTTCCGAAGCCGAGGGCGCAAGCCTCCGACCTTCAACAACCCAGTATTTTTGGCCGTCCATGACCGTCTCCGCCCAAACGAATGTGATTTATCCACGCTATCCACATGATGTGACAAACTCGGATAACAAGCGGTTAAGAAAAAGCCAACACTTGGACATGAACCTGCATCCCTTGCATGTTTGGTAAATATCCGAATACCACTTAACCAAACCTGTTGTTCTTTGGGAACCCTTTTGGAGGCAAGCGGCCAGCTTGCGCACGTTCCCCGATCCATTCAGCCAGCTCTACAACTGTCCATGTGCGCCCGGAGGCGTCAACCCAGGTCAACCCTGCTTTCAGGTTGAATGTGCGCGCATCGGAAAGTCCGCCATCCTTGTATTTTTGCAGGCGAACCCCCTTGCCACGGGCCATTTCAGGAAGTTCGGAGAGTTTGAAAATATTCAGTTTGCGATTATCGCCTACGGTTGCCACATGGTCATCCGTGGCGGCAACCGGCATACAAACCTGGGCTTCCTTGGGTACTTTGACATTGAGTACCTGTTTGCCCTTGCGGGTGTTGGCAACGCATTCATCTTCAAGAACAACAAATCCGTCGCCCTCTGTGGACGCAAGCAAGCGCTTGGTTCCGGGTTGGTGCACGAAGAGAGCCACGATCGTATCAGTTGAATCAAGTTCTGCCATGAGGCGTACAGGCTCACCATGGCCGCGCCCGCCGGGAAGCTTTCCGGCATCCAACGTGAAAAATTTACCCGACGATGAAAACAACATGATTTTGTCGGTGGTTTGCGCATTCAAAACGAACTTGCCCTGGTCACCATCCTTATAGCTTAGTGTTGCCGGATCTTCGATGTGACCCTTCATGGCCCTGATCCAGCTTTTTTCGCTACACACAATTGTGACGGGTTCTTTGTCAACCATCGATTGCTCAAGCTCGACGTCGATCTCCGGAGCTTCCGCGAAGTCTGTGCGGCGCTTGCCAAGTGGGGTTTTCTTGCTGAATTTCTCCTTGACCGCCTTGACTTCCTCGGACACGGTTTGCCATTGCTCGTCATCGGATTTTAGCAGTGCATTGAGGCCCTTTTGTTCTTTCAACAAGCTTTCATTCTCAATTTGGATCTGCATTTCTTCGAGTTTACGCAGCGCGCGCAAACGCATGTTAAGAATGGCTTCAGCTTGCGTATCGCTCAGTTTGAAACGCGACATCAATGCGGGCTTGGGTTCATCCTCCTCACGTATGATGCGAATGACTTCATCGAGATTGAGATAGGCAATCAGATAGCCGCCAAGAATTTCCAAACGCCTGGCAATTTCAGCGAGACGGAAGTTGCTGCGCCGAACCAGAACCTCTTTGCGATGGTCAAGCCACTCACGCAGCACTTCGGCCAATGACATGACCTTTGGAACTTTGCCGCCCGAAAGCACATTCATATTCAGTGGAATGCGCGCTTCAAGTTCAGTGTTGCGGAACATCTGTTCCATCATCAGCGTGGGATCAATGGTGCGGGATTTGGGTTCCAAAACAACACGAATGTCTTCAGCAGACTCATCGCGAATGTCATTCAGCAGAGGGAGTTTTTTCGCGGTAAGAAGCTCAGCACATTTTTCAATAAGGCGGCTTTTTTGCACGAGATAAGGAATTTCCGTAATGACGATTTGCCATGCGCCCCTCTCCAAATCCTCAACCGACCAGCGGGCGCGTACACGAAAGCCCCCCCTGCCCGTTTTATAGGCTTCGATTATGGAGGCGCGATCATCAATGATGATGCCGCCGGTTGGAAAGTCTGGTCCCGCTACGAACTGGGTAAGCTTTTCAACGCCTGCATTGGGAAATTTTATGAGATGAAGTGCCGCATCACAAAGTTCCGCAGCATTGTGCGGCGGAATGGACGTGGCCATGCCCACCGCGATGCCGGTTGAGCCATTGGCCAAAAGATTGGGGAAAGCGCCGGGCAGAACGACTGGCTCTTTCACCGTGCCATCATAATTGTCGCGGAAGTCGACCGTGTCCTCATCAAGGTTTTCAAGCAGAAGTTTTGCCACTTCCGTCATGCGGGCTTCGGTATAGCGGTAGGCTGCAGCACTATCACCGTCCACATTGCCAAAGTTGCCTTGGCCATCCACCAGCGGGTAACGCGAGGAGAAGTCCTGCGCCAGGCGCACAAGGGCATCGTAGATGGATTGGTCGCCATGGGGGTGATATCCACCCATCACATCGCCTACGATCTTTGCGGATTTTTTAAACGCGGTTCCGGGATCAAGGCGCAGCAAACGCATGACATGCAGCAAACGGCGGTGCACTGGCTTCAATCCATCGCGCACATCGGGCAACGCCCGGTGCATGATGGTTGAAAGCGCATAAGCCAAATAACGCTCTTCCAAAGCTTCACGCAGCTGGATGGGTTCAACCTTGCTTGGCTCTTGCGGTGGTTTTGAGGGTGATCTGCTCATGATTCGCGGGAGTATAGCAGTGCCGTCACACGCGCTGCACTAACACCTTGCAAATTGGCTTCTTTCCCCAAATTTGATCGGCTGCACGGCGAACGGCAATACGGATGGTTTCTGAAACTGCTCCATCATCTTTGCGGCGCGGTTTTGGCAAGGTTTCAAAGGCATCCTCGGCCGCTTCCAGAAGGTCCGCCTCCAGACCAGCGGGCAAGCCGTCGCAGGTCATTTGCACATCGTCAGCAAGGTGATGTTTTTCATCAAGGGCAATTGCTATGAAGACCATGCCAACCGCAGATACCTTGCGGCGTTGTTTGGCCGGGCCATCTTCGGCTGGAACAATGAGTTTGCCATCGACATGCAAACGGCCACCGGTGACTTCATCAATGTTTTCAAGTGGACCCGGACACAGCCGCATGATGTTGCCGTCCACCGGGATCAGGGCTTGTGCAATACCGCAGGATTTTGCGAATTTTGCATGGGCGCGCAAGTGGCGGGCCTCGCCATGCATGGGAACGAGGGCTTTGGGTTTTAGCCACTCATACATCAATTTCAACTCGTCTTGGCGCGGATGGCCCGAGGTGTGAACCAGCGCATCATCTGCCGTCAACACATCGACATCGAGCTTGGCCAAATTATTGTGAACGCGGGCAACTTCCTTTTCATTGCCCGGAATTGTGCGTGAGGAGAAGATGACGAGGTCACCTTTTTCCAGCGCAATATTGGGGTGCTGATCCTCGCCGATCCTGGCAATAGCGGCACGGGGTTCGCCTTGGCTTCCCGTACACAGCAGCATTATTTTGCCCGGTGGGAGATAGCCGAATGAGTCCTCATCAAGGAAAGCACCTGCATCATGCAGGTAACCGCAGGCACGGGCGGCTTCAATCGTGTTGCGCATGGCCCGGCCTGCGAGTACCACCTCACGACCGCAGGCGCGGGCAGCGCGAACGGCGGAAGCGACACGCTCGACATGGGAGGCGAACGTCGTGATCGCCACACGGCCTTTGGCATGGGCGACAACCTCCATAAGCGTGTCGGACACATCGCGCTCTGAGGGCGAAAAACCTTCGCGCAACACGTTGGTGGAATCACAGACCAATACATCCACACCTTCCGCACCGATTTCAGCGAGGCGTTTTTCATCAATGCCTGCCCCAAAGGTAGGAGTGCGGTCAATTTTCCAATCGCCGGAGTGCATGACGGTGCCCTGCTTGGTCTTGATAAGGAGTGCGCAAGGTTCTGGAATGGAATGAGTGACATTCACAAACTCAAGATCAAAGCTGCCAACCTTGAATTTTCCACCCAATGGAATGACATGAACTTTTACATCTTCATCAAGGCCGTGTTCCTTGAGTTTGTTGTTGAGCAGCGCTGCCGCAAACGGTGTGCAATAAACCGGACATTTGAGTTGGGGCCACAGCCACGGTACGCCACCAATGTGGTCTTCGTGGGCGTGGGTCAGCACAAGGCCAGCAAGTTTTTTGCGGTTCTTTGCGATGAAGGTAATATCCGGCAAGATCACATCGATGCCCGGCTCTGTATCATCACCAAATTTCACGCCAAGATCGACCATCAACCACTCGCGGTCATCGTCTGATCCTGTGCCATAGCAGTAACAATTCATGCCGATTTCGCCGGTTCCACCCAAGGGCAACATGACGAGGGTTTTATCGTGGGAGTGTTTTTTCTTCGCGTTCATTGGATTCCTGTTCGTAATTTTTCAATGGCAGCGAAACGAACTTCGCCAGCATGAATTGATTTCTGTGTGCCGTCTTTAAGAGTGACAATCAACGCGCCATCTGACGCTAATCCTTCGAAGCGTCCGGACATGTCATCTACCCACACATCTTGCCCAACACCAGCAGCGCGCGCGAGCCAAGCGTCGCGGATGGTGGGGAACTCCCTGCCCTCGTCCCAAATTTTGATCCATTTGCAGAGACTTAGGGATAGTTTCTCCAAAATTGATTCCGGTGTGAATTGGGAACCCAGAACGGTGACAGGGTATGGTGTGCCTTTTGGTGCATGGCTCAGGTTAATGCCGCAGCCCAATGCAACGCAGGTAGGGTTGGTACCGACAACTTCGGCAAGCAGCCCGCAAAACTTAGCACCGTCGATCAACGCATCATTGGGCCATTTTAAAAAGATGTGGGTTTTGGGCAGCAATTGGGCTGCCAAATCATGTACGGCTATTGCCGCCAGGAAGCTTATTTGGGCCACAGCATCCAGTGGTGCTGCGGTCTGAAACAGAAAGGTGGCGTAGAGATTGCCGGGTTCAGATACCCAGGTTCGCCCCAGACGACCGCGGCCGCCGGTTTGTTCGTCGGACCAAATCCAGAGCGGCCCCTGTTCACCCGTTTCAGCCAACCGGCGCGCTTCAGCGTTGGTGGAGTCAATGCGCTCGAAATGGATATAACGATGGCCTGTTGGAAGCTTCAATAGAGCGACTGGGCGGCAGCGTCCGCGAGCGTAATGAGATAATTGGCAAAGCCTGCAAACAAAAGTGCAAATGCGCCGCCCGCATAAGCCACCCATTTCACTTCGCCGTCCATGGCATCAAATTTCTCTGCGGGTTCATCAAAGTAGATGATTTTGACGATGCGCAGGTAGTAATAAGCACCAACAACCGATGCGACGACACCGATGACGGCAAGGGGATAAAGACCAGCTTTTACCGCAGCGAGGAACACGAAGTATTTGCCGAAGAAGCCGGCGAGTGGCGGAATGCCCGCGAGCGAGAACATCAACATGGCCAGCACAAAGGCCAAGCCTTTCTGATTACGGGCGAGTCCGGAGAGATCGGCGATATCCTCAACGTTTTGACCTTTGCGGCGCATTGCGATTACGCAGGCGAACACGCCAAGTGTGGAGATGAGATAGATCATCATATAAACAATGACACCCCGCACGCCCTCCTGGCTTCCGGACGCCAGACCCACAAGCGCAAAGCCAATATGGCCAATGGAAGAATACGCCAGCAGGCGCTTGATGTTATTTTGTCCGATGGCTGCGAAGGCTCCCAGTACCATGGAGGCGATGGAGACAAACACCAAAATTTGCTGCCAGTCGTGCACGACAGCTGCAAAGGGTGACACCATCACACGCATAAACAGAGCCATTGCCGCAATTTTTGGCGCTGCTGCGAAGAAGGCGGTGACAGGTGTTGGCGCCCCCTCATACACATCCGGCGTCCACATATGGAACGGCACGGCAGACACCTTGAAGGCAAGGCCTGCGATGATAAAGACAAGTCCAAAGGTAAGGCCGAGGCCAGAACCATTTGCGGCAAGTGCTGCGGCAATGCCTGTGAATGTCGTCGTTCCGGTAAAGCCATAAACAAGGGAGGCGCCATAGAGCAGCATGCCGGATGACAACGCACCGAGGACAAAATACTTGAGTCCCGCTTCGGAAGATTTAGCGCTGTCACGGTTGATCGCCGCCACCACGTAAAGCGAGAGCGATTGCAGTTCGAGGCCCATATAGAGCGATATGAGATCATTGGCTGAAATCATCATCATCATGCCGACCGTGGCCAACATCACGAGGATTGGATATTCAAACCGTGCCATGCCGGCGCGTTTCATGAAATGAGTGGACAAGACAATGGCAACAGCCGAGCCAAACAGAGCCATGACTTTCATGACGCGCGCGAATGTATCAACAATGAATGCCCCGCCGAATGCAGTGGATTTTCCCTCGCCGGTAAAAATCACCAACGCGGCCACAACAGCCAATGCGATAATTGCTCCCAAGGTGACATGGTCATTGGCATCGTCTTTCTTGAAGACACCGAACATGAGCAAGGCCATAGCGAAAATTGCCAAGACAATCTCCGGCAGGATCGCGGCGGCGTCATAATTTTGCAAGACGTTCATTTCGCCAGCCCTTATTGCATCGCGACGGATTGAACCGTCTTCATGAGGTTTTCAACGGTTGCGCCAAACACATCCAGAATGGGGGATGGATAAACGCCGAAGAATATGGTCAGCACCACAAGGGGTGCCAGTGTCAGGACCTCACGTGGCGTCATGTCGACGATATGAGCGAGGGATGATTTTTCCAGTTTGCCGAACACCACGCGACGATAAAGCCAAAGCGCGTAACAGGCCGACAGGATAACACCTGTCGTTGCGAAAAACGCAACCCATGTGTTCGCCTGGAATGCTCCGAGCAACACAAGGAATTCCCCTACGAAACCTGAGGTTCCGGGGAGGCCGACATTGGCCATGGTAAACAGCATGAACACAAAAGCATAAAGCGGCATGCGGCTGACGAGACCGCCATAGGCGGCGATTTCGCGTGTGTGCATGCGGTCATAGACGACGCCTACGCAAAGGAAGAGTGCGCCAGACACAAGCCCATGGGAAATCATCTGGAACAATGCACCGTCAATGCTTTGCCGCGTCATGGCAAAAATGCCGATAGTCACAAACCCCATATGGGCGACGGATGAATAGGCAATGAGCTTCTTCATGTCTTCCTGCATCAGGGCAACGAGCGACGTGTAAATGATGGCGACAACTGACAGGGTGTAAACAAAGGGTTGGAAATAATGTGACGCATCGGGGAACATGGGAATTGAGAAGCGCAGGAAACCATAGCCGCCCATTTTGAGCAGGATCGCTGCCAGGATGACAGAGCCCGCGGTTGGTGCCTCCACGTGCGCGTCGGGAAGCCATGTGTGCACAGGCCACATTGGCATTTTCACGGCGAAAGAGGCAAAGAAGGCCAACCACAGCCATGTCTGCATGGCAGGCGGGAAACCGGGATTGCGCGCCAGCAATTGCATGATGTCCGTCGTGCCAGATTGCCAATACATGGCGATGATGGCAATCAACATGAGAACAGAGCCGAGCAAGGTATAGAGGAAGAACTTGAAGCTGGCATAAACCCTGCGCGGTCCACCCCACACGCCAATGATCAGGAACATCGGGATCAGGCCTGCCTCAAAGAATACATAGAAAAGCACAATATCGAGTGCGCAGAACACGCCGATCATCAATGTTTCAAGCACGAGGAACGCGATCATATATTCGCGCACGCGCTTTTCAACGTGCCAGCTGGCAAGAATGCAAATTGGCATCAGAAATGTGGTGAGAATGACGAAAAGCATGGAAATGCCATCGACACCCATCTTATAGGATGCAACACCACCCAGCCATTCGTGTCGTTCGACAAGTTGAAAGCCGGATTCTGCGGTGTTGAAGTTAAACCACACAAGCAGCGAAACGATGAAGGTAACGATCGTGGTCCACAATGCGGTCCAGCGGATCGTGCGCATGGATGTCGCGTCTTCCCCGCGCGCAATCAAAATGAAAGCCACGCCTATAAGTGGTGCAAAGGTTACGAAAGAAAGGATTGGCCAGCCGGACATCAGTTCGCCCCTCCCAACGTAAACCATGAAACAAGGGCTGCGATACCAATCAACATGGCAAAGGCATAGTGATAGACAAAACCAGTCTGCAGGCGAACCACACCGCGGGTCACATCGACCACACGGGCCGACACACCATCAGGGCCGAGGCCGTCAATGACCTTGCCATCGCCCTTCTTCCAGAAGAAGCGGCCAAGCCACATGGCGGGGCGCACAAACAGGAAGTCGTAAAGCTCGTCAAAATACCATTTGTTGAGCAGGAACTGGTACAACGGCCAGTTCATGTTTGCGAGTTTCTTAGGCAGTGATGTGTTGCGGATGTAGAACAGGAAGGCCAGCATGAAGCCGAGAACCATTGCAACGAATGGTGAATATGAAACCCAGCCCGGCACGTCATGAATGGCGTGAATGATTTCATTTTCCGGCGTGCGATAAATGGCCGATCCCCAGAACAAGGCCTCGTCGTGGCCGATGAAATAATCCTTGAAGAAATATCCCGCAGCCAACGCACCGACCGCCAGCACATAAAGTGGTGCAAGCATCACATTGGGACTTTCATGCACATGTTCCAGCGTGCGGGCATCTGCCCGGGATGGGCCGTTGAAGGTCATGAATGTCAAGCGCCAGGAATAGAACGACGTGCAGAAGGCTGCGATGACAAGCAATGTAAAGGCAAAGCCGCTGTGCCCCGCAAATGCGCTCTCGATGATGGCATCTTTTGAATAGTAGCCAGCAGTGAGCGGAAAGCCAGTGAGCGCCAGATTGCCGATCACCATCAAAATCCATGTTTTTTTAATGTGGGGCGCGAGGCCCCCCATCTTGCGCATGTCCTGCTCGCCGCCCATGGCGTGGATAACGGAGCCTGACCCCAGGAACAGCAGCGCTTTGAAGAAAGCGTGGGTGAAGAGATGGAATATGGCAACGCCATAGGCACCAAGCCCAAGTGCCACGAACATGTAACCCAATTGCGAGCATGTTGAGTAGGCGATCACGCGCTTGATATCGTTCTGCACAAGGCCAACCGTTGCGGCAAAAAACGCCGTGATGGCTCCAATGATGACGACAAATTCCTTGGCATGGGGAGCAAGCTCAAACAATGGCGACATGCGCGCCACGAGAAATACGCCTGCCGTCACCATGGTTGCAGCGTGAATGAGGGCCGATACGGGTGTTGGGCCTTCCATGGCGTCCGGCAGCCAGGTGTGCAACAGGAACTGGGCAGACTTTCCCATGGCTCCCATGAACAGCAACAGACAAATCACGGTGAGTGCGTCGAGGTCCCAATTCAGGAAGTGGATGGTTTTGCCAACGGCGGAAGGCGCTGCCGCAAACAACGTATCAAATTCAATTGTCTGGAAGGTGTAGAAGCAGGCGAAGATGCCCAGCGCATAGCCGAAGTCACCAACGCGGTTGACAACGAAAGCCTTGATGGCCGCGGCGTTGGCACTCTCGCGGGTGTACCAGAAACCAATCAGCAGATAAGACGCAAGACCCACACCTTCCCAACCGAAAAACATCTGCAACAGGTTGTCGGAGGTGACCAGCATCAACATGGCAAAGGTGAACAGCGAGAGATAGGCGAAGAAGCGCGGCTGGTGTTCGTCGTGGCTCATGTAGCCCAGCGAATACACATGCACGAGGGCAGATACCGTGTTCACCACAACCAGCATCACGGCGGTCAGCGTATCAATGCGCAATGTCCAATTTGCGGAGAGCACGCCTGAATTCACCCAACGGAGAATTTCGACTTTCACCGTGTCATGACCATCGGGCAGAAAGCCAATGAACACGATCCATGACAACACGGCGGACACGCAGAGCAGTGCCGTTGTGAGATACATGGGCCATGACGGACCAACATAATGGCCATGGTGGTCGTCATGGGCGTGAGCAGCGCCGTGTGCGTGGGAGGAATGATCGCCATAGACGTCCGCATCGGAGCCCAAGTTCTGGAACACCTTGGTGCCGCCAAAGCCTGCGATGAGCGCTCCGATTAAGGGTAGAAATACAATAAGCTGATACATGGGTTTCGCGTCAGCCCTTCATCATGTTGATGTCTTCCACCGCGATCGTGCCGCGGTTGCGGAAGTAGGTCACAAGTATGGCGAGTCCAATGGCGGCTTCGCCCGCGGCCACGGTCAGCACGAGGAGCGCGAACACCTGCCCGACCAGATCATTCAGCGCCGTCGAGAAGGCCACGAGATTAATGTTCACGGCCAGCAGCATGAGTTCAATCGACATCATGATGACGATCACGTTCTTGCGATTCAGGAAGATTCCGAAAATGCCAATGGTGAAGAGAATGGCCGCAACAGTAAGATAATGGGAGAGCCCGATTTCCATGGTTAAATCCCCTGCCCCGGTTTGACTTTGACAACTTCCATGGCGGTTGCCGGATTGCGTGCGACCTGCACGGAAACGTCCTGGCGCTTGATGCCTACCTTGTGGCGGAGCGTCAGCACGATGGCACCGATCATGGCCACCAGCAGGATAAGTCCGGACGCCTCAAAGTAATAAACATACTTGGTATAGAGAATTTGCCCCAGCGCCTCGGTGTTGGTCATACCGGCTGCTGCGGGTGCGGCAGCCGCTTTGAGCGCGGTGGCGGAAAATCCCCACGTGCCAAGAACCAAAGCCAGTTCAACAAGCACGATCAGCCCGATGGTTGCCCCAACAGGCAAATAATTCAGCATGCCTTGGCGGAGTTCGACAAAGTCCACATCAAGCATCATCACCACAAACAGGAACAGCACCGCCACAGCGCCCACATAAACCACCACCAAAATCATGGCGAGGAATTCAGCACCCATGAGAATGAACAGGCCTGCCGCGTTGAAGAAGCACAGAATGAGAAACAAAACCGAATGCACGGGGTTGCGCGATGAAATCACCATCACGGCTGACGCGACGGCTACGCTGGCGAAGAGATAAAAGAAGAGAGCTGTTGCCATGATCCTATCTCCCCATTACCTGTAAGGTGAATCCAGCGCGATGTTCTGCGCGATTTCGCGCTCCCAGCGGTCGCCGTTGGCCAAGAGTTTTTCCTTGTTGAACAGAAGCTCCTCACGGGTTTCCGTTGCGTATTCGAAATTGGGACCTTCTACAATGGCATCCACCGGGCAGGCTTCCTGGCAGAAGCCGCAATAGATGCATTTCACCATGTCAATGTCATAGCGCGTGGTGCGGCGGGTGCCGTCGTTGCGGCGCGGGCCCGCTTCAATGGTGATGGCCTGTGCCGGGCAAATGGCCTCACACAGCTTGCAGGCAATGCAGCGTTCCTCGCCATTGGGGTATCGCCGCAACGCATGTTCACCTCTGAAGCGCGGAGACAGTGCACCTTTTTCATGGGGGTAGTTCAATGTCGCTTTCGGAGCCACAAAATATTTCAGCGCCAGCCAAGTGGCTGAGACAAATTCCCTGAGGAAGAGCGAGCGGGCGGCTTGTTCGAGTTTCATATCTTTAACCAGTCAGTTTCTGGAAGGGGTTGCCGATGAAATAGCCGATCACCGGCATTACCAACAGGCTTTGGATTTTTATAATGGTCATGACACGCGATGGGTCCACGCCTTGGCTTCCCGTCACCTTGGCTTTTTCAAAGCGCCAGCGCAGGGAGGGATAGATCATTTTCTGAACGACGATCAGTTCAATGAAGCCAATGATCAGGAATATGAACGCGCCGATGATCATGGCAGCCATCCGAATGTTACAAGTACGCCAGCTGTCAAAACAACCCACGCCAGCGAGAGTGGCAGGAACACCTTCCAGCCCAAGCGCATGAGCTGGTCATAGCGGTAACGCGGCACGATGGCCTTTACCATGGCGAACATGAAGAACACAAAGCACAGCTTGGTCATGAACCACACGACACCGGGGATCCAGCTCAAGGGAGCAATATCAATGATCGGCAGCCAGCCTCCAAGGAAGAGGATCGAGGTCATGGCGCACATCAAAGTGATGGCCACATATTCACCGAGCATGAAGAGGAGATAGGGCGTGGATGAATATTCCACCATGAAGCCCGCCACCAATTCGGATTCTGCTTCGACAAGATCAAAGGGAGGACGGTTGGTTTCCGCAAGGGCCGAAATGAAGAACACGATGAACATCGGAAACAGCGGAATGAAATACCAGTCGAGAAACGAGTTGGGCAGGCCCAGCATGGTTCCCAATCCGGTTTTCTGGGTGTTCACAATATCCGTAAGGTTCAATGAGCCTGCGCACAGCAGAACGGTAATGATCACAAAGCCAATGGAAACTTCGTAGGACACCATTTGTGCGGCAGAGCGCAGTGCGGAAAGGAAGGGATATTTCGAGTTTGATGCCCAGCCACCCATGATTATGCCGTAAACACCAAGAGACGACAACGCGAAGAGATAGAGAATGCCTACATTGATGTCGGCCACCGCCCAGCCATCCGCCACCGGCACAACAGCCCATGCCGCAAGGGCCAGCGCCGACGTCACGATAGGTGCCAACACGAACACGCCCTTGTTGGCCCCGTCCGGAATGATCACTTCCTTGAACACGAATTTCAACAAGTCAGCAAAGGATTGCAGCACGCCCCAGGGACCCACCACATTGGGGCCTCGACGCAACTGCACAGCAGCCCAGACTTTGCGGTCTGCATAAATCAGGAACGACACAACGATCAACAAAGACACCAGCAAGGCCACACTTTGCAGGACAATTATTCCAACGAGGGTTGTCATTTCATTCATGGTGTCATTCCGCAGCTTTCAATAGGTAATCTGACAGCGCAAAAT
Organism: Rhodobiaceae bacterium; assembly: GCA_031417195.1. Taxonomy (GTDB): domain Bacteria; phylum Pseudomonadota; class Alphaproteobacteria; order Rhizobiales; family Aestuariivirgaceae; genus Aestuariivirga. The sequence goes on along the minus strand of JANOVC010000112.1, from coordinate 97,107 downwards.
CCACAGCGGCACATGCGTGAATTTCTGCCGTGTCAAATACCGGCATCGACACATTCTTTTCGTTCAATAACATTCCCACCTCAGTGCAGCCAAGAATGAGGCTGTCAGCTCCACGCTCCTTAAGGCGTTTTGCGATCGACTCATAACTTTTTCTGGACTGTTCCGTGACCACGCCTTTGCATAGTTCATCGTAGATAATCCGGTGGATTTCACGGCGGTCCACCTCTTCCGGAACAATTACATCCAGGCCAAATTTGTCACGTAAGCGACCCGTATAGAAATCCTGCTTCATCGTGTAGGCCGTTGCAAGCATGCCGGGGCGTTTCAATCCGGCAGCTTTAATGTCAGCAGCCGTTGCATCGGCGATGTGGAGAAACGGGATGGAGATTGCCGCTTCAATTTCGCTGGCCACCTTGTGCATGGTGTTGGTGGCGAGAATGATCACATCCGCCCCTGCCTTCTGCAGCTTCATGGCAACGCCAGCTAGTTTTGCGCCAGCTGCGGTCCAATCACCTCGGGTTTGCATGTCAGCGATTTCGGCAAAATCAACAGACCATAAAATCAGCTCGGCGGCATGCAGCCCGCCCAATCGTTGGCGAACACCAGCATTGATATGGGCGTAGTAATGGGCGGTTGATTCCGCACTCATGCCTCCAATAATGCCAATGGTTTTCATCATTCAGCGGCCATCAGTTTGCTGCTGTTTTTCAAGGCAGAACATTCTGCCATGACACGCGACGCACGGGCAATGGGGTTGGTGAGATAGAAATCCCTGACCGGAGACACAAAGGCGTCACTTGACGTTTTACCTTCACCTTTTCCAAGGTCAGACAACATTCCAGCATCTGCCGGAAAAACTTGGTCAAGGGCTGAGAGGTGCGGGGCAACCTGATACATGGCACGGCGCAGCTCTTCCATGTTGTTCCAGTTTTGTGTCACGCCAAGTTCGTCGGAAAGTGCGCGCAAAATGGCCCAATCCTCTTTCGCCTCACCGGGTGGGAACGCAGCGCGCGTGGTCATTTGCGCGCGACCTTCGGTGTTCACATAGGTGACCGACTTTTCGGTATAGGCGGCGGACGGCAGGATCACGTCAGCGCGGTGCGCGCCTGCGTCACCGTGGGTTCCCATATAAACAACAAATGTGTCACCCCAGCCCTCGGTATTGATTTCATCGGCACCGCCGAGGAAGAGAACATCGAGCGTCTTGCTTTTTGCCGCAGCCAAAATCCCTGCGGTGTTCATGCCACCGTCGGATGGCAATGCGCAGACGTCAAGTGCGCCAACACGCCCGGCTGCGGTGTGCAGAATGTTGAAGCCGTTCCAGTTTTCCTTCACCACACCAATGGCAGCTGCGGCTTTTGCAGCGAGTGCGAGGATTGCAGCGCCATCGGGCCTTGCCAATGCGCCCTGCCCGATGATGAACATGGGCTTTTGGGCCTTGGCGGGTGCGTGTTCTGCGAGCTTTGCCAGGCTCTCGGCGCCTGCTCCCATGTAGTAATACTTGTAGGTGAGGTCCGCCTGTTCACCGATGACGCCAATGATACAGCCACCTTTCAAGGCGCGCTTTCTGATGCGGGCATTGAGCACGGGGGCTTCAAGGCGCGGGTTGGTGCCGATCAACATAATGGCATCGGCTTCTTCAACGCCTGCGATGCTAGAGTTGAAAATATAGCCTGCGCGACCGCCCTGCTCGCCAAGGGGCGTTCCATCCTGGCGGCAATCAATGCTTTTGATGTCAAGGGATTGCGCAAACGCTTTCCACGAGAAGGCCTCTTCTGCGCCGACGAGATCGCCAAGGATGATACCCATGCGTTCCGGCGAACTTGCCTTCACGCGCTGTGCGATGCGGGCAAAGGCTTCGGGCCATGTGGCGGGACGGAGCTTGCCAAGTTCACGCACGAAAGGTCGGTCAAGGCGCTGGGTTTTCAGGCCGTCCCACACGAAGCGGGTCTTGTCGGAAATCCATTCCTCGTTCACGTCCTCATGGGTGCGCGGCAGAATGCGCATCACTTCGGAACCGCGCGCATCCACGCGGATGTTGGAACCAACAGCATCCATGGCGTCAATCGTATCTGTCTTGCGGAGTTCCCATGGCCGCGCCTTGAATTCATAAGGTGCAGACGTAAGTGCGCCTACCGGGCAGAGATCAATCACATTGCCCTGTAATTCAGAGGTCATGGCCTGTTCGAGGTATGTGGTGATTTCGACATCTTCACCACGGCCAGCTAGGCCCAGCTCTTCAACGCCACCCACTTCGGTGGAGAAGCGAACGCAACGTGTGCACTGGATGCACCGCGTCATTTCGGTTTTCACCAGTGGACCGATATTTTTATCCTGTACCGAACGCTTGTTTTCAATGAAGCGGTTGGTTGATTTGCCATAGGCCATGGCCTGATCCTGCAAATCGCATTCACCGCCCTGGTCGCAGATCGGGCAATCCAGGGGATGGTTGATCAGCAGGAATTCCATCACGCCCTCGCGGGCCTTTTTTACCTGTGGTGTGCGGGTGAATACTTCCGGCGGCTCGCCATTGGGGCCGGGGCGCAAATCATTTACGGACATGGCACAGGAGGCCTGTGGCTTCGGCGTGCCCTTCACTTCAACCAAACACATACGGCAGTTGCCCGCAATTGAAAGCCGTTCATGGAAACAGAAGCGCGGCACTTCGGCGCCCGCAATTTCGCAGGCCTGCAACAGCGAGGTGCCGCTTTCAATGTCGTGTTCGACGCCGTCTATCTTGATCTTTGGCATGTCATATTCGTCCCATCATGCGCAGCGCTGGGATTTCCAGCGCTCCACATCAATTACCTCAGCCCAGCCGAACGCTTGCTCGGTTGCGCCATTCTTTTCAAACATCTCCAGCCGGTCCATGGCTTCCTGCAATGTTGGCTGGTGTCCTTCAGGCACCCACCAGAACACCATGTGGGGTTTTTCCATGAGGTCAAACCAATCCGCGCGGTTCTTGTAGAACTGCACATGCACGGTTTTGAAAACATAGTTTTCCAAAGCTTCAGGCGTTTCCCACACGGACATGTTCACCGCGTAGTCATCGCCGACACGCAAATCCGTGGCGTTGTTGTTGTCACCCTTCAAGCGCCAGACAAAACCGGGGCTGCGCTCAGCAAGTGCGTTGACGCGGTCGAGATTGTCCATGAACCCCGCCATGCGCGGGTCGGTGGTTGGATACCTGAATTTACCGATGTTGAGTTCAGCGAGATGCATATCGTTTCACTCCGCCGCGACGCGTACGGCGCCATCTTTGTCGGAGCGGAAGGAATACTGGTCGATACGGTCTTCGATGACGTGACGGAAGTGGCGGATGAGGCCTTGGACGGGCCAAGCCGCGGCATCGCCCAGCGCGCAAATGGTGTGACCCTCGATCTGGTAGGTGACTTCCAGCAACATGTCGATTTCGCGTTTTTCGGCCCGGCCCTCGGCCATGCGGGTGAGCACGCGCCACATCCAGCCCGTACCTTCGCGGCAGGGTGTGCATTGGCCGCAGGACTCGTGCTTGTAAAAGGCGGCAAGCCTTGCGATGGCGCGGATCATGTCCGTGGATTTGTCCATCACGATCACGGCTGCCGTGCCGAGGCCTGATTTCAATGCGCGCAGGGAATCAAAGTCCATGGGGCTGTCGATGATTTGCGCGGCAGGCACACATGGCACGGATGAACCGCCGGGAATAACGGCGAGCAGATTGTCCCAGCCGCCGCGAATGCCGCCGCAATGCTTGTCGATGAGTTCACGGAAGGTGATGCCCATTTCCTCTTCGACGTTGCAGGGGTTGTTTACATGGCCTGAAATACAGAACAGCTTGGTGCCCACATTGTTGGGGCGACCAAACGAGTTGAACCAGGTGGCACCTCGGCGCAGAATGGTTCCGCACACGGCGATGGATTCCACATTGTTGATGGTGGATGGTGCGCCATAGAGGCCGACATTTGCCGGGAAAGGCGGCTTCATGCGGGGCTGACCCTTTTTGCCCTCAAGGCTTTCCAGCAATGCGGTTTCCTCGCCGCAGATGTAGGCGCCAGCACCATGGGCGATGTAGAGATCGAAGTCCCAGCCGTGAATGTTGTTCTTGCCGATCAGGCGCGCTTCATAGGCCTGGTCGATAGCGGCCTGCAGGTGTTCGCGTTCGCGGATATATTCGCCACGGATATAGATATAACCCACGCTGGCGGCCATGGCGGCTCCTGCGATCAGGCAGCCCTCAATGAGGAGATGCGGATCGTGGCGCATGATCTCGCGGTCCTTGCAGGTGCCAGGCTCGGATTCGTCGGCATTCACAATCAGGTAATGGGGACGCTCGCCCACGACCTTCGGCATGAACGACCATTTGAGACCGGTTGGAAAGCCAGCGCCGCCACGGCCACGCAGATTGCTGGCCTTGATTTCATTAACGAGCCAGTCACGGCCCTTGTCGATGAAGGATTTCATATCCAGCCAGCAGCCACGTTTCTTTGCCCCTTCAAGGCCCCAATCGTGCAGGCCGTAGAGGTTGGTGAATATGCGGTCTTTGTCAGTAAGCATGATTTATCCCCTGCCCTTGGGCTTGTCGCCCACGGCGTTGTCCGGACGCCAGCCCTTGGCCAGCTTCTTTGATTGCTTGATCCATTCGTCGCGCTTGGCGCGGCCTTTGAAACCTTCGAGGCGGGTGTCCACCCATCGGAGTTCGGAGGCACTCCATGCGGCGATCTGGTCGAAATGCCAGATGCCCATTTTCTGCAGCATCTTTTCCAGCGCGGGCCCAACACCCCAGATGAGTTTCAAATCATCGCCCTTGCCCGAGCGTGGCTTCTTTAAAAGCTCCGGTGAACCATCGGCATTTTTCACCTTGGAGGGTTCCGCTTTCACAGCAACGGGCTTCGGTGCTTCTTCAAGCTTTTTGACTGGTTTTGGAATGAGCGTCACAACAGGTTTTGCCGCAATGGGTGCCGGAGCAGGCGGTGCTACGACAACGGGCGGCACGGTTGCTGCAGGTGCTGGAACCGCGGACGGCGGTGCTGGCGCTTCGACACGGGTGAAGGAGCGGTTGTTGGCGTAAAGCGATTTATCGGTGAGTGACGTCAATGCGCCCATGGGGGCCGACAGCTGACGGCCATTTTGCGGGCCGGGTTTGATCGCCCTGTCCGCTGCCAGATCATCAATCAGATTTTCAAGAATAGCGGGCGTCAAATCCTCATAGGTGTCTTTCCATATCTGGATCATCGGCGCATTCACACACACACCGAGACATTCCACCTCTTCCCACGAGAAATTGCCATCGGCGGACACATGATGCGGCTCGTGGTGGATTTTGCTGCGGCACACCGCCATCAAATCTTCCGAGCCGCGCAACATGCAGGGTGTGGTGCCGCACACCTGAATATGGGCTCGTCTGCCCACGGGCGACAGCTGGAACATGGTGTAGAAGGTGGCCACTTCATAAACACGGATGAAGGCCATATCGAGCATTTGGCCCACATATTCCATCGCAGGCTTTGACAGCCAGCCCGCATTCTGCTCCTGCGCGCGAAACAGCAATGCGATAATCGCCGAGGCCTGCTTGCCCACGGGATACTGCGCAATCGTCTTCTTCGCCCACGTCATGTTCTCCGCCGTGAAGGCAAAGGACGCAGGCTGTACAGGATCGAGACGGCGAACGCTCATCGATCAACCTCACCAAACACAATATCGATGGAACCCAACACCGCTGACACGTCGGCGAGCATGTGGCCGCGGCACATGAAGTCCATGGCTTGCAGATGGGCAAAGCCTGGGGCTCTTAGTTTGCATCGGTAGGGCTTGTTGCTGCCATCGCTCACGAGATACACACCGAATTCGCCTTTGGGCGCTTCAACACAGGCATAGACTTCACCTTCCGGCACTTTGTAGCCTTCAGTGTAAAGCTTGAAGTGATGGATAAGTGCTTCCATAGAGCGTTTCATTTCGGAGCGCTTGGGTGGCACGATCTTGCCATCGGCGGATGAAATCGCTCCCTTGCCTTCCGGGCTGTTCAGCAGGGCCACGCACTGCTTCATGATCTTAATGCTTTCGCGCATTTCCTGTACGCGAATAAGGTAACGGTCGTAGTTGTCGCCGTTCTTACCAATGGGAATATCGAAATCAATGTCGGAATAGCACTCATAGGGCTGGCTCTTGCGCAAATCCCAAGCGGCACCGGAGCCGCGCACCATCACGCCGGAGAAGCCCCACTTGAAGCATTCCTCAAGCGACACGATGCCGATATCCACATTGCGCTGCTTGAAAATGCGGTTGCCGGTGAGCAGTGTTTCAATATCGTCCAGCACCTTGGGGTGCGTGTCGCAGAAGTGGCTGATGTCATCGATGAGTTTTTGCGGCAAATCCTGATGCACGCCACCGGGGCGAAAATAGGCTGCATGCAAACGGCTGCCGGAGGCGCGCTCATAAAACACCATCAGTTTTTCACGCTCTTCAAAGCCCCAGAGTGGAGGCGTCAAAGCGCCTACATCCAAGGCCTGCGTGGTGATGTTGAGAAGATGCGACAGGATGCGGCCAATTTCGGAATAAAGCACGCGAATGAGCTGCGCCCGCTTTGGAACCGTGATGCCCAGCAGTTTTTCAACCGCTAGCGCATAAGCATGTTCCTGATTCATCGGTGCCACGTAATCAAGGCGATCAAAGTAGGGCAACGCTTGCAGATAGGTTTTGTATTCGATCAGCTTTTCCGTGCCGCGATGGAGAAGACCGATATGCGGATCGACACGGGTGACAACCTCACCATCAAGTTCCAAAACAAGACGCAAAACGCCATGCGCTGCCGGATGCTGCGGACCGAAGTTGATACTGAAATTACGGACGGTTGCTTCAGTCATTGCTTCGCCTTCTCATCACCCGGCAGAACATAAGTTGCTCCTTCCCAGGGTGACAGGTAATCGAATGAACGGAACTCTTGCACCAGTTTCACCGGCTCATACACCACGCGTTTTGCTTCGTCGTCGTAACGCACTTCGACATGTCCCGTGAGTGGAAAGTCCTTGCGCAGGGGGTGGCCGGAGAAGCCGTAGTCCGTCAAAATCCTGCGCAAGTCTGGGTGATCTGAGAACAGCACACCATAAAGATCAAACACCTCGCGCTCATACCAATTGGCAGCGGGGAATGTGGGGATCGCCGACGGCACCTGCGTTTCCTCGTCGGCCTGAACCTTCACGCGGATGCGGTGGTTTTTGTAGGGTGACAGCAAGTGGTACACCACGTCGAAGCGCTTCTCGCGGGCAGGATAATCAGCGCCGCAGATATCGATGAAGCACACGAAGCGACATTGCGGGTCATCACGCAGAAAGGTGAGAACCGTGTTGATTTCAGCAGTGTTGGCATGAACGGTGAGTTCGCCGAAGGACATGGCGTGGCCAGTCACAACAGCACCGAGGTTGGTTGCGATATGCTCGCCCAATGCGGAAAGATTATCAGCCATGATCAGCGCTCAATCGTGCCAGTGCGGCGGATTTTTTTCTGCAATTGCAGAATGCCGTAAAGCAGCGCCTCGGCCGTTGGCGGACAACCCGGAATATAGATATCCACGGGAACGATGCGGTCACAACCACGCACCACCGAGTATGAGTAGTGGTAGTAGCCACCGCCATTGGCGCAGGAGCCCATTGAGATCACGTAGCGTGGCTCTGGCATCTGGTCATAGACCTTGCGCAGTGCTGGGGCCATCTTGTTGGTGAGAGTTCCTGCCACGATCATCACATCGGATTGGCGGGGTGAGGCACGCGGGGCAAAGCCGAAACGCTCAACGTCGTAGCGCGGCATAGAGGTGTGCATCATTTCAACAGCGCAGCAGGCCAGACCAAATGTCATCCACATCAATGAGCCCGTGCGGGCCCAGTTGATGAGGTCATCGGTTGATGTCACCAAGAATCCCTTGTCCGCCAACTCAGCGCTTACGCCAGTAAAATATTCGCGCTGTTCGGGAGTGGCTGTCTCGATCAATCCCATTCGAGTGCTCCTTTGCGCCATTCATAAACAAAGCCGATGGTAAGGATGGCGAGGAACACCATCATGGACCAGAAACCCAACACGCCGATTTCCTTGAGGCTCACAGCCCATGGAAACAGAAAGGCCACTTCAAGATCAAAGATGATGAAGAGAATCGCCACGAGGTAAAACCGCACATCGAACTTCATGCGCGCGTCATCGAAGGCGTTGAAGCCGCATTCATATGCTGACATTTTTTCAGGGTCGGGATTGCGCACGGCGATCAGGATCGGTGCAATCATCAAAGCCAAGCCGATTCCGGCAGCGACAGCCATGAAGATGACGATTGGCAGATAATCTCTTAAAAGTTCAGGCATGTTACCCCGTCACAAGTTCGCTTTATAGCAAGACTTTTCATAGATTGTGGTAGCGCAGCATGGCCTGCGTCGCAAGCGTTTCAAAGTCGCATTATAAAGGAATTTAGCCGCACATCATCCACACAAAAGGGCCGCTTTGCAGCGACCCTTTTTGACGCATTGAATGGCGCGAAAGACGGGGCTCGAACCCGCGACCTCCGCCGTGACAGGGCGGCGCTCTAACCAACTGAGCTACTTCCGCAATTCAATGGGGGTGAATTAGAGGAGCCCTCCCCCCATGTCAAGCTAGGGCCTGTGTTTTTTGCCTGTGACTTCAATTTCGATTTTCATGCGTGGGTCGACCAGACCTGCCACGAACATGGTGGCCGCCGGGCGAATATCGCCAAGATATTTCTGAAATGTGGCAAAGCATGCGGGGAAATCCTCTGCTTCGGGCAACAGATAATGCACACGCACGATGTGTTCCAGGCCAAAACCGGCTTTTTCCATGGCTGACTTGATGTTCCGAAACGTTTGGTCGGCCTGAACGGCCACATCTTCGGAAATTTCCATCGTCGCATAATCGAACCCTGTGGTGCCAGACACGAAGATCCAGTCGCCATCCACCACGGCGCGGGAATAAGCCATCTCTGCTTCAAATTTTGAGCCTGATGAAATCAATTTTCGTGTCATTTGGGTTTTGCCTTTCTGGTGGGTGCAAGCGGTGGTGGCGGCGGTGCGGGCGGGGCGGCAAATGCCATCACAATGTTTGCTTCCTTGAGCGCATCCCATATCAGGTAATGCACGTCGGACGAAATCCTGTTCTTGCCATCATCAATGCTGGCCACCCAAAACTCAACCGCGAAGATGATGCCGCCGGCTGCAAAACTGCGCAGCTCACACACGGGTGGAGTTGGTCTTTTGAGAATGGCGGGATGCTTTGAAACCGCATCCTTGATAATTTGCGAAACCCGGTGGATGTCAACATCATAGGTGAGTGCAAAAGGCACCTCATAGCGCTGGTGCGGATTGGTCTTGGTCCAATTGATGAAGCGCGTGGTGATGAATTTTTCATTCGGCACCATGATGTCCTTGCCATCAAAGGTGCCAAGCGCCGAGGAGCGCATGTTGATTTCGCGCAGAATGCCCGTCTTGCCATCTTCCAGCTCAATGTAGTCCCCCACCTTCAGGGAGCGTTCGAGAAGAATGATGATCCCTGAGATGAAGTTTGAGGCAATCTGTTGCAGGCCAAAGCCAAGCCCCACACCCAAGGCACCGCTAAAAACAGCAAGTGCCGTGAGATCAAGTCCCAGAATGTTGAGCAGCAGAATGGCGACAATGAAGAAAATCGCAATCTCGAAAAACTTTGCCACCAGTTCGCGGGTTTGAATATCGATGGTCTGCTGGTCACGAATAACCTTTTGTCCCGCACTCGTTGAAGCGCGGCCCAGCCAGAAAAGGATGCCGCCAAACACCACGGCCTTGATAATGGCGAAGGCCGATATCCTGATATTTCCTGCGGAAAAAGCAATCGTATCCAGCCATGCCGTTGTATCGTCGAGGTAGCCGAACACTTGCAATGCGGCCACGGGAATGCCAAACCAGCGACACGCCGCGTTGACGATGGGGTGGCTGACAAACCTGTTGATCGCCGCGTAGAGCACAAGCACAACGCCCACACTTTGCGCCAGCCGCACAAGCCACGACGTATGAACGCCCAGATCGCTGATCACCACGGCAATCGCGAGGGCTGCAACTGTAACCAGCGGAAACACCAGGTCGCGGCAAGAATAGGCGAAGTGTCGGACTTTCAGGGCAGCGCCTTCTGTAGGCTCTTCGCGCAGGAACGGAATTTTTGCGAGGAACTGCCGGGCCACCAGTTTGGCAAAAACCACGGCGAGAAAGATGGCCGCCACCTGTGCATAGAACGGTGGCGATGCGAGCCACCCCAACACCACATTGAAATAACCCAAGGCCTGCTCTTTCAGTTCAACACTATTCACGCAACAACTCCTGACTAACCGTCGTTAAAACACATCCCCCATCCCAATTTCCGTACGCGTTTGTATTCTTCCCGATTGCGCCTCGCAACGCTGTGCAGCGAAAGACCATTTTCACTGCATAATTTGAAACTGATCGCGGGCTTGCTCGCAACAGGCGGTGCAAGAATGCGCGCATTCTGATTCGGAACAGATTCGCGCGATGCGATCAGATAACTGAACTTCTCATCTTCAAAGGGAACTGTGGCATTTTTGGCGTGCAGGTGTTCACGGCTGCGCGGCAGCCTCACTTTGAAATGGCACCAGTCCTGCCCCACCATTGGACATACATTCGCATGGGTGCAGGGTGCAACAATATTTGCGCCTATGGATATCAAAGCGTCACGCGCTTCCCGAACGCGCGCAAATCCTTGCGGAGTTCCGGGTTCAATCATCACGAGCGCTTGTTTACAATTGCGCCACAGGGCGAGAGCGGCTTTCGTTGATTTGCCAAGCGGCACCTCGGCAAGCGCATAGCTCGCCACAACCAAATCACATGTCCTATCGCTCGCAGCGAGATTGAAATCACCCACCAGAGTTGTTGGCTGTTTCAATGCGGCATGGCTGCTAAATGCGCTGAGGTTTTTCGCAAGCTCAAGAAATTTCGCATTGTTGTCGAGCATCACAATGCGCGCGATGTCCGGAAAGGCTTCGATGGCAGCCCAGCTGGCAGTGCCCGGACCTGACCCCGCATCCAGAAAAGATTGCGGCGCGAACCCTGTCGGCAATTCCGCCAGGCAAGCAAGCACGGCGGCGTAAGTCGCCGGAAGGCGCGTCACCAGATAGGCGTTAAGATTAACGGCGGCGTTGGAGGCACCGCCGCGGCGATAATGTTCCGCCATCAGCGTCGTGCTTGCCGCAAAGCTCCCCTGCCCGCTCGTGTACTGGCGAATGGCGCTCCTCAATTCCTCTGAAACGGTATTCAAACGGCGGCCTCCAGCCTTATGGTAAATGCAACTTGCGTGGACATTATTCACGAAATCGTGTGCGCCGGGTAAGGTTAATGATTTACTAACCCCTCACTTACAAGTGGATTTAATCTTTACACTGATTGATATTGAAATGACATAGTAGCCGATCATTTTGATTCATTCATGGGTTAAAGCGTTCAGCGGTATTTGTTCGCTCCACCAACGCCACAGGTGCTCTGCGAATACGGGGTTTCGTAGTTTGTGGCCGCAGTTTAGCCTTAGGAGGGCAAAATGATACCGCAGACCAATGGAGGCCCCGGCCGTTCCCATGAGCGCGTTGTGCCAATAACATCGGCCAAGAACAAGAAGGCATCCCACGCCCCAGCCAAAAGCCATGCTCGGTCGCAGGCAACGGCGCAAGACCCGGTTGCCGACGTTGGCTTGGGCAAGCGCATTCTCGAAGCCTTCAAGGAAGATTCAGATCCAACCAAGTCACTCGCTGAAATCCGCAGCCTGCTGATTGGTCCCGTCAGCCGCCTGCATGAGGCGCGGATGGAAGAGCTCATTTCCATCCTCGAGGAAGCAGATCGCAACAGCCAGGCTGCCATTGCCGAGCTTAACGTCCGTTGCGACAGCCTCGCCACAACCTGCGAACACCTGATCTCTGCCCTCAGCGACACCAATGACCTGCTGCAGCGCCAGGGCGAACAATACACGGTCGACCTGCACAAACACGCGAAAGCCAATAGCGAAGCAATGACCGACATGGCCAATACCTTCGATGGCAGGCTGCACAAGATGACCAACGAACAAAATCACCGGATTGATGGTCTTGCAACCAAAACCGCCAACGACTACCAGGCGCTTGTCACCAATTTTTCAATGCGCATCGATGATCTTGCCCAGGCCACCAGCGCCAACGACGAGCGCATCGCCAACAATTTTGAAAGCATGATGGTCCAGGCAGATGCCGGCTGGGAACATGTACGGAGCAAACAAATGGAAGCCTTCGCCGATGGCTTCAATGATTTTGCAGATCGCGTGCTGGCCCTGCGCGGTTCAAAATCGAGGTAAAATTACTGAATGATGGTGGGAGATGAGAGACTCGAACTCCCGACATCTTCGGTGTAAACGAAGCGCTCTACCAACTGAGCTAATCTCCCGATTGGCGCTTAATAGCCAGATGATTTGTGCTTTGCAAGGCATAAAAAACCCTGTGCGATTCTGAGGGCGCACAGGGCTTGTATGGTTTGCATAGTGCCTTCAGCGATCAGCCGTTCACAGCCTCCTTCAGTCGTTTTCCTGCTTTGAACCTGGTCCGCTTGGAGGCGGGCAATTTGATGGTTTTTCCCGTCTGCGGGTTGCGCGCCTCGCCAGCCTTGCGGCGCGTCACCGTAAACGTGCCAAAACCGATCAGGCGCACATCGTCGCCCTGGCGCAGTGCTTTCATGATGTTTTCAATTGTGGCTTCCACGGCCTCGCCAGCCTCGCCCCGCGTCAACCGCGTGTCCTTGGCAACCTTGGCAATCAACTCGTTCTTGTTCATCTCTGCTCTCCCGAACGTAAAATGGGGGAAGACACACCACACACCGAAGAAGCCGTGGACATAAGAGACGACAAAACGAGTGAGATTCGCAAGAGTCCGGAGAAGAAAAATATTTTTCTGAGTCATATCAATAACCTTTCAAACAGTCACAAAGCCTCAGGCGGGGCGCGATGCTCCGCCTGCGGACGATTTTGGCGAGGTGATTCGGAATGGGTTCCGGGAAGCCGCTACAGCGTGAAGCGCTTTTCAGCGAATTCTGTACTTCTACATTTGTGGAGTATAGCCATTTATAGCCGTTCGACCGTACGGTGTCAAGGATTATTTTCCGTTATACGGAATATTTTTCAATTCTTGAGTCGCAAATAAAAAGGGCCGCAAATTGCGACCCTCTTCAATTCATCTCACTCAAGTCAGTGCGCCCGAACGCCCTCGCCTGCCTTCTCAGCCAAGGCCCGTGCGGCTGCGGCGGCTTCTTCGGCGACTTCATCCCACACGATGGGCGTGGGCATGCGAACCAAGGCGTGCTTCAAGGCATCATCCATCATCGCCACGGGGATGATCTTCATGCCATCTGTGACTGACTTTGGAATATCCGCCAGGTCCTTCATGTTTTCTTCGGGGATCATCACCGTCTTGATCCCGCCACGAAGGGCCGCGAGCAGTTTTTCCTTGAGGCCACCAATGGGCAGCACGCGTCCACGCAAGGTGATTTCACCTGTCATGGCCACATCCTTGCGCACCGGAATACCTGTCATCACGGACACGATTGCAGTCACCATGCCGATACCCGCCGATGGACCGTCCTTGGGCGTTGCACCTTCCGGCACGTGCACGTGGATGTCCTTCTTGTCGAACACCGGCGGCTTTACACCAATCGACGGGGCACGTGAGCGAACATAGGAAGACGCCGCAGAAATCGACTCCTTCATCACGTCCTTCAGGTTTCCCGTCACCGTCATCTTGCCCTTGCCGGGCATCATGAGGGCTTCGATGGTGAGCAGTTCGCCGCCAACTTCCGTCCAGGCAAGGCCTGTTACAACGCCGACCTGATCTTCGCGTTCAGCTTCGCCATGCTTGTATTTCTGCACGCCGAGATACTGGTTCACCACTTCCGGTGTCACCTTGATCTTCTTTTTCTTGCTCATCATGAGATCTTTCACTGCCTTGCGGGCAATGGTGTTGATCTCACGCTCAAGATTACGCACGCCAGCTTCGCGCGTGTAACGGCGAACGGCTTCGTAAATGGCGTCCTCGGAAATCTCGAACTCCTTGTTGTCGAGCGCATGGTTTTCCATGACCTTCGGCACAAGATGTCGCTTGGCAATTTCCATCTTCTCTTCTTCCGTGTATCCGGCGATGCGGATGATTTCCATACGGTCGAGAAGCGCTGGCGGAATGTTCAGTGTGTTCGAGGTTGTGACAAACATCACGTTGGACAGGTCATATTCAACTTCGAGGTAGTGGTCCATGAAGGTTGAGTTCTGCTCAGGGTCTAGGACCTCAAGAAGGGCCGATGACGGATCGCCACGGAAATCCTGGCCCATCTTGTCGATTTCATCGAGCAGGAAAAGCGGATTGGATTTCTTGGCCTTCTTCATCGACTGGATGATCTTGCCGGGCATGGAGCCAATATAGGTGCGGCGATGGCCACGGATTTCGGCTTCATCGCGCACGCCGCCAAGCGACATGCGAATGAATTCACGGCCCGTTGCTTTCGCGATGGATTTTCCAAGCGAGGTTTTGCCAACGCCAGGAGGTCCTACGAGACACAGGATGGGTCCCTTCAGCTTGTTGGTGCGGCTCTGCACGGCGAGATACTCAACGATTCGCTCCTTAACCTTGTCCAAACCAAAATGGTCCTGGTCAAGAATGCTTTGCGCATAGCTCAAGTCGCGCTTTACCTTGGTTTTTACATTCCAGGGAATGTTCAACAACCAATCGAGGTAGTTGCGTACAACGGTTGCTTCAGCCGACATCGGGCTCATTTGACGGAGCTTTTTGATTTCGGCATCGGCGCGTTCACGAGCTTCCTTGCTGAATTTGGTGTCCTTGATCTTCTGCTCAAGTTCGCCGATTTCGTCGCGTTCCTCGCCGTCACCCAATTCCTTCTGGATGGCCTTCATCTGCTCATTCAGGTAATACTCGCGTTGGGTCTTCTCCATCTGGCGCTTGACGCGGGAGCGGATGCGCTTTTCAACCTGGAGTACGGAAATCTCGCCTTCCATGAGCGCGAACGCCTTCTCCAGCCGTTCCTGAACGGACTGCATCTCAAGAATTTCCTGCTTCTCGGAAATCTTGATGGCAAGATGTGCTGCAATGGTATCGGAGAGCTTGGCATAATCCGTGATCTGGCCAAGGGTTGCCAGAATTTCCTGCGGCACCTTCTTGTTCAGTTTCACATAGCTTTCAAACTGTGAAATTGCCGTGCGGGCAAGCGCTTCGGTCTCAGCTTCATTGGTGTTGGTGCTGGGCAGCAACGTGACTTCGGCTTCAAAATACGTGTCATGGTCGGTGAAGCGTTTCACCTTGGCGCGCTCAGTGCCTTCAACCAATACCTTCACGGTACCATCAGGCAGTTTCAAAAGCTGCAACACCTGGGCAAGCGTTCCCACTTCATAAATGGCATCAATTGCCGGATCATCATCCGCCGGATTTTTCTGGGCGACAAGCAGAATGCGCTTGTCTTCGCGCATGACTTCCTCAAGTGCCTTTATGGATTTTTCACGGCCCACAAACAGTGGCACGATCATGTGCGGAAAGACCACGATGTCACGCAGTGGCAAAACCGGAAGGGTTTCGGTGACATTTTCCGTCGCTGGGGACTTTGTTGCTTTACTCGTCATTTCTATTCCTTTCGCAGGGTTAGGCCGCAGCTTCCAATCGTCCTCATTTCTTGAGCAACAACCGGCTATGCGCCTTAAGTCTCAGGGATAACTCGCATTACAGCCCCGAACCTTAGAGATAGAAGTGGAGGTTCGGTTTTAACTTTTCAATGGCGTCAAGCAGACACTGGCGCTAATTTTGCATTGCCCCGCTTGTCACGGTCAGCATAAATCAGCAGTGGCTTGGCATCGCCATCCACAACTTCCTTGGAAATCACGACCTCTTCCACGCCATCCATGGTGGGAAGATCAAACATGGTATCCAGCAAAATCAGTTCCATGATCGAGCGTAGCCCACGCGCACCGGTCTTGCGTTCAATGGCGCGCTTGGCAATAGAGCGCAGCGCTTCCTCGGGGAACGTGAGCTTCACGCCTTCCATTTCGAACAGGCGTTGATACTGCTTGATAAGCGCGTTCTTGGGTGCCGTCAGAATTTGAATGAGGGCTGCCTCGTCCAAATCTTCAAGCGTGGCAATGACTGGCAAACGACCGACAAATTCCGGTATCAAACCGAAGCGCAACAGATCTTCCGGCTCCAAATCACGGAGCATGGCACCGGTGCGGCGGTCATCAACGGATTTGACTTCAGCGCCAAAACCAATGCCTGAACCCTTGCCGCGTTGGTTGATGATTTTTTCAAGACCGGCAAATGCACCACCGCAAATGAAGAGAATGTTTGTTGTGTCCACCTGCAGGAATTCCTGCTGCGGATGTTTGCGGCCACCCTGAGGCGGAACCGATGCAACGGTGCCTTCCATGATTTTCAGCAGCGCCTGCTGCACACCTTCACCCGACACGTCACGGGTGATCGATGGATTGTCGGATTTGCGCGAAATCTTGTCCACTTCATCGATGTAGACAATACCGCGCTGGGCGCGCTCAACATTGTAGTCAGCCGACTGCAACAACTTCAGAATAATGTTTTCAACGTCCTCGCCCACATATCCGGCCTCGGTCAACGTCGTTGCATCCGACATGGTGAAAGGCACATCAAGAATACGGGCCAGCGTTTGGGCAAGCAAGGTCTTGCCGGAACCGGTTGGACCCACGAGAAGAATATTGGATTTTGCCAATTCCACGTCGTTGTTCTTGGCGGCATGATTCAGGCGCTTGTAGTGATTGTGCACAGCCACGGCCAAAACCTTTTTGGCATAGACTTGGTCAATAACGTAATCATCCAGAACTTTACGGATTTCCTGCGGGGATGGAACGCCATCCTTGGATTTGACCAGCGAAGACTTGTTCTCTTCGCGAATGATGTCCATGCAGAGCTCAACGCATTCATCGCAGATGAAAACGGTTGGACCGGCAATCAATTTACGGACTTCATGCTGGCTCTTTCCGCAGAAGGAGCAATAGAGCGTGTTCTTGTTGTCGCCCGTGGTTGCCTTACTCATGGTGTCTCCTTGAATAATCTGCTCAGCAATATACGTGCCAAGACTTTAACGAGATCTCACTCAACTGTCACAAACACGACGAACTTAGCCCAAAACCAGCGACTCAATCCAGCTTGCTCTTAGAGGGTTAATCAAAAATTGATTTTCCGCCAGAAAATTCCCTGTAACTACTTGGAATCGCTTGGCTCGGCCCGCTTATCCAGAACTTTGTCGATCAGGCCAAAATCTTTTGCCTGCTCTGCAGTCATGAAATTATCACGTTCAAGGGCCTCTTCGATGGATTTAATGTCGCGGCCCGTGTGTTTCACATAGATTTCATTGAGGCGCTTTTTGAGGCTCTCTACTTCCTTGGCGTGAATGAGAATATCCGTCACCTGGCCCTGATAGCCGCCGGAGGGCTGGTGCACCATCACGCGCGCATTGGGCAAAGCAAAGCGCATGTCCTTGTCGCCAGCCGTCATGAGCAAAGACCCCATCGAGGCCGCCTGCCCCATCACAATGGTGGATATCTTCGGGCGGATGAACTGCATTGTGTCGTAGATGGCAAGACCGGAGGACACAACGCCGCCGGGCGAGTTGATATAAATGGAGATTTCCTTCTTGGGATTATCGGCTTCCAGGAACAGCAGCTGCATACAGATCGACACGGACACGCTGTCATCAATGGGACCATTGATGAAGATGATGCGCTCGCGCAAAAGCCGTGACGGCAAATCATAGGTGCGCTCACCGCGGGCCTCTTGCTGGATGACGGACGGCCAGAAAGAAGCTGTCGTGAGATAGTCTACGGGATCGCGCATTGGGAATTCCTCAGTGAATCAAGTTGTGCCCTATAGATAGGTGACGCACCCCGCTTCGGGAAGCCCCCATCTTTAAAACGCACAAAGGGGCGGCTATTAACCACCCCTTTCGCAAACTGTGGATGAAAGAGCTCAGTCTTCCTTCTTGGCCTTCTTTGCAGCCTTCTTCTTGGCTGGCTTGGCGTCTGTTTCGGCTTCATCCTCGCCGTCATCATCTTCGACCATGGCCTGCAATTCTTCGCGCGAAACCGTCTTGTCCGTCACCTTGGCCTTGGACACAAGAAAATCAACAACCTTCTGTTCGAACACGGGTCCGCGCAACTCGATCAGTGCGTTGGGATTCTTGCGGTAGTGGTCAAATACAGCCTTTTCCTGACCGGGAAACTGGCGGGCGCGGGCCATCAGCGATTGCTGCAGCTCCTGCTCGTTGACCTGAATGCCTTCCTTTTCACCGAGGGTTCCAAGCACAAGGCCGAGACGAACCCGGCGTTCTGCGATTGTGCGGTATTCGGTGCGGGCTTCTTCTTCGGTTGTTCCTTCGTCGGCAAAGCTTTTGCCAGCCTTTTGCATTTCACCGGACAATGCATTCCAGATGCCGCCAAATTCGGCTTCCACCAAACGCTCCGGCAATTCAAAGCTGTATTGACCATCCAATGCGTCAAGAACATCACGCTTGAGCTTCATGGCGGTCATGGAACCGAACTCGCCCGAAATGCGGCTGCGGATCATATCCTTCAACTTGCCGAGGTCTTCAAAGCCAATCTTCTTGGCGAATTCGTCATTGACGACACCTTCCTTTGGTCCTTCAACGCCTACAACCTTCACGGCAAATTCTGCGGGCTTGCCAGCAAGTTCCTTCACGCCATAGGCTTCGGGGAACGACACCTTGACAGTGAGTTCATCGCCGACCTTGGCACCGATCAGTTGCTCTTCAAAGCCTGGAATGAATTGTCCGGAGCCGATTTCCAAAGGCACGTCTTCTGCAGTGCCGCCATCAAACACCTTGCCGTCGATCTTGCCAACAAAACCAATGGTGACCTTGTCGCCATTGGCGGCCTTGCCGTCCTTGGCTTCCCAATCCTTGTACTGCGAGGTCAAGCGGCCAAGGGCCTCGTCAACCTGTGCATCCGCCACGTCAACAATGTGACGGGTAAGTTCGACGTTGGACACGTCCTGCAATTCAAATGTCGGAATGACTTCAAAAGCCAATGAAAACGCCAGGTCACCCTTGCCATCCATGATGGCGTTCACTTCGGCTTCCTCTTCTGGAAGCTTCACTTCGGGCTGGTAAGCAGGCTTGAGATTGTTGTCCGTGAGCACCTTCTTGCTCTGGTCATCAATCGTTTTTTGCACGACCTCTGCCATCAGGGACTTGCCATACATGCGCTTCAGATGCGGAACCGGAACCTTGCCGGGGCGGAAGCCCTTGATGTTGGCACGGCCTGCCATTTCGACCAGCTTGGAGTCAAGCTCCTTGCCCAGTTCAGCCGCGTTGACGACCACTTTGTACTCGCGCTTGAGCCCGGAGCTCAGTGTCTCTGTTACCTGCATTGTTTCGCTCTTGTCTTTCCGGTTAAAACCAAATTTCATTCACTGCGCATTGGTGCGGGCGGAGGGACTTGAACCCCCACGGGTTTCCCCACAGGAACCTAAATCCTGCGTGTCTGCCAATTTCACCACGTCCGCGCAATGCATCGCCCGGCCCGAAGCGAACCAGCAACCCGGCGCGGTCTATAGCAGAGGGGTTTGGGGGATGCTAGGGCAGAAAAACCCCCCGTGAAACAATACCAAAAGCGCGTTAAAGCTTTTGTGAGATTTGCTTCGCCGCCTATTACTTTACATGCTCTCGCCCCTCACCCTCCCACACCTTTGGCGCGGGCCTCAACCTCTCCCGCCGAAGCAGACAGAGGGACAAGAAGGAGCATGAAATTCCTTGCTTTCCCTCGCCGTACTTATGAGGGAGAGGGTTGGAAAGAACAGGGGACGCTTCCCTTTGTTTTCGGGTCGATACGTCAGGCATTCAAGGACAGAGCGGTATGCGAGCGACCGCATAACGGAAAAAATTGACAAGGCGATACCCGCCGCCCAGCTTCCTGAAAGAACTTGCCGCAGCAAGGACTGCTGGCGTCTTCGCCACCGTTGACTCAGTGTCGTCACCGAGGAGCACGCCCCGCATCAGCGCATCACCATCTATTGCTTCCCAAGGAACTTCCACCAGACCAGCGGTAGTCACTTCTAAGCCGGCAGCTCGAAATAGCCGTTCCAACCCGCCAGGAAACCGAAGGTCGCTGTCCGGTGGAGTCGGCTCGCCCAGTGCCGACGCCGCTGCGAGCTCAAGCGTGTTGAGATCATTCATTTCGCCCTCTGCCCAGTTTGACACGACGATGTATCCACCTTTCACGACTACGCGGGCCATCTCGTTAAGCGCCGCGTCAACATCGCTAGCAAACTGCAATGCGTTGAATGCCATGGCAACATCGAAACTTTCGTCCGGCCACGGCAGGCATTTGAGAGCACCTTGGCGTATATCAGCATGTGGAACCCGCAATCGTGCCAAGTCGAGCATTCCGGGTGCTGGATCGAGTCCAGAAACGTCAGCACCGAAGTTTTGTAAGAACTCCAGCAGTTCGCCGCTACCACAGCCGACATCGAGAACACGTGTGTTGGGCACAATACCCACGGCTTTGGCAACAGCGCACCATGCTGGGGCAGAGGAGCGCCCCCAGAGCTCGGCCCACTGTTTCGCGTTTGCCGACCAACGATTTGGGTCCGCTCCATCCATATTACCTACTGTTTAATGAACCAAGAAAGCTTTTGTGTGACGCCCAACGAATGGAAGGGGCTTTCCCATCGTGGTGTGAGGAACTCCCATCACACTCGCCGCTACCTACCTCTAGCAACTATTGGGAGGACTTGTCCGAGCAAGATGCGCGAAGCGCGACCTCTGTTTTCGCTAGGTACGTGCATTCGATGCGCGGTCCATCAATAACCCACAATCTCCTGCGTTTGGAACCAAATCCATCAAAACTCGTTATGACAACTATGGCTTCAAGCAAATGTCTGATGTCGGGTGCAAAACAGGGTATAGTTTAAATTCATACGCTGTCGGCGTCTGCTAACAGTGTGCCAATGGGGTCCAAAACTGCAACAGTTACGGTCGGAGATAACGTAAATGGCCATGACTCATAAAATTTCCTGTGTCTGCGGAGCGACAAGGTTTCAGTTGACGGGAAGTCACATCCTCGCGACCGAATGCATGTGTAACAGTTGCAGGGCTGCTGCAGCTTGTTTTTCCACGCTCTCTGGAGCGATCTCGCTGCTCGATGAAAAAGGGGCCACATTCACCGTTTCTCAACGAAAAGATCGCGTAGCCTGCTTGGCGGGCACAGAGTTTCTCCGGGAGCATCGGCTGAAACCGGATTCAAAGACCCGCCGGGTGGTGGCGATATGTTGTAACTCACCGATTTTCAAGGAATTCAGCGGCGCGCATTGGATCGACATCTACAACCAGCGATGGTCACAACACGACGCGCCGCCGGTTGAAATGCGAACAATGGTAAGTGACCTGCCGCCGGGCACGCGACTTCCTGACGATGTGCCGAATCACAAGAAGCAATCGATTGGGTTCTTTGTAAAGATATTCGGCGCTTGGATAGCTATGGGCTTCCGCAACCCGCAAATCGACTATGTGAAGGGTAAGCTCGATGTTTGCTGATGAAAAAAATTGAGATCTGGATTACGGTGACAGTGCTGGGAGAATAGGGGACGCTTCCCTTTGTTTCTGAACTCCTCCACGCCCGTTATTACCCATCGCTCTCGTTGGCAGCCCTCGGACTTGATCCGGAGATCAACCCTGCCACCCAAGAAATAGAGGACGCTTCCCTTTGTTTCTGAACTCCTCCACGCCCGTTATCACCCATCGCTCTCGTTGGCAGCCCTCGGACTTGATCAGGAGATCAACCCTGCCGCCCAGACTTTGCCCCGTTACAGGCGGGTTGAAAACATTGGCCAAACACTGCTTTACTTCTTTCGCTGGCGCGCGCGTCCTAAGCGTAGTAGCTTTTTTTGGCGATTTTAGTGAGGATGTTCTTATGTTCAAAGTGGCTTCTGTTGTATTTAACTTTGCAAAAACTTCCGCCCTGATGATTGTGGCTACATGGCAATTTGTTTCTGCTGCGCATTCTGAAGATATTGATCTTCTGTTGACCAGCGGTCGTGTCTACCTTTCCAATGAGCAGTCGTCACCGACCTTTGCTGAAGCGATTGGTATCCGCGAAGGAGCCATCGTTTTTGTGGGTAGCGATGCCGACAGCAGGACACTCAAGGCCACCACCCGCATCGATCTCAAAGGCAAGCTCGTGATGCCGGGCTTTATTGATGCCCACGTCCATGCAGCCGTTGCAGGCGTGGATGCAAAGTCGTGTTCGATTGCAGATGCCACCAAACTTGAGGATGCAAAGCAGATCATCCGTGATTGTCTTGCTGCCAATCCACCAAAGCCGGGGTCGTGGTTTCAGGTCGTGAACTTCAATCTGGCAGGAAAAACCATTCCGGTTGCGCAGTGGGACAGCTTGCGCAGCGATGGGCCGATGGTGGTGTTTGGGTCGGACGGCCACACGCTTTATGCCAACACGGCGGCCATGGCTGCAGCCAAGGTGACGGCGGCAACGCAGGCCCCGAAAGGCGGATCTCTTGATGTGTCTCAAGGGTTTTTTGCCGACGCCGCAATGGATATGGTGACCGCCGCAATGCCTGTTAAAACCCCCGAGGAATCGCTTGCTGAAATGCTGCAAGGTGCACTCTATGGCATGCGATATCTCAATGCGTTGGGTGTCACAGGCATGCGCGAAGCCTCAGCTTCAGAACCCCAGATTGAGGCTTACGCGCAATTGGCCAAGGAAGGCCGCCTGACAGTCAGATCCGAACAGACAGTGCGGATCGATCCTGCCGGTGATCCGAAATCCGAAATCGGGAAGGCCGCTGCCATTCGCGCAAAATTTTCCGGCAATCCATTTGTCACCATCAATTCACTGAAAGTCTTTGCCGATGGCGTGATTGAATTTCCGGCGCAGACGGCTGCCCTTATGCAGCCCTATCTTGATGCTGCAACAGGCAAGCCTTCCGAAAAGAAGGGGGATTTGCTGTTTGACCCCGCGCGCGTTGGAGCCATGTATGCAGAAGCGGTGGCCCAGAATTTCGATATCCACACCCATGCCATTGGCGACCGGGCGATCCATGAAACACTCAATGCCTATGCTGCAATCCGTAACCTTGCCGGCGGAAAGCAACGCAAATTGTCCATTGCTCATTTGCAGCTGATTGACCCCATAGACTTCCCGCGCTTTGCTGAACTTGATGTCAGTGCCAACTTTCAGCTTTATTGGGCTTTGCCGGAATCATACACGATCGATGCACTGCTTCCCTATATTGGCGAGGCGCGACACAAGCTGCTTTATCCTGCGGGCAGCCTGTTGAAAGCGGCTGCACCTTTGTCAGGCGGAAGTGATTGGCCGGTATCCACGTCCAATCCGTTGGATGCGATGCGTATGGCCGTGACGCGTATCAGCCCTACGGCACCGGACGGATATATTTTTGACATCAGTGGTATTGCTGACGCCAGTGCCTACATCAAGAGCTTCAGCGGTAAACCCTTCAAGGTCCTGAACGCAGATGAACGCTTGCCCATCAAGGCCTTTGTAGATGCTTATACACTGGGATCGGCCCGTGAGTTGCGGATGGACGGAGAGGTCGGCACCTTGGCCAAGGGCAAACGCGCGGACTTTGTGATCCTCAATCAAAACCTGTTTGACGTTGCGGCTCGCAATCCAGAGGAGATTGACGATATCCGGGTTTGCCAAACCTATTTCGAAGGAAAACTGGTTTACAGCCACAATGCGCCGGATGACCCCTTGGGACGGCCTGCGGCTCTTGGGTGTGAGTGACGCTTGAAATCGCAATCGAATTATCGCAAATGGTCAAAAAAACAGTGGAAGAAACAAAAGGGAACTACGCTTTGTTTTTAAAACGATGCTACGTTGTAAAAATAAAGGGAATCAAAGGGGACGCTTCCCTTTTTTACGGTGACAGTGCATTAAATTATATTGCATTTTTAGATTTTAACTTATGGCTGCGCACTGTACCGCAATGTTGGCAATGCTCTCACCAGAGTCCGTCTCTCCTTTGTGACCCCCGCTTTTATTGCACTCCCGTCTGTTAAGAGAACAGCAATCCTCCCCACCCGCTCTCCATGGCAGGGCGTGACCCTGCCACCCAGACTTTACGTCAATTGCGGGGTCTGGGTCATCGTCTCAAGGCCGATGATGGACAGAGATGGAAACATGATTTTAGTCCTTGACAAGGGATTCCTATTGCTTTAGTTGTTCTTGTTATGTTCGTTCCGACACTTGAAAAATACTGGTCCTGGGAAGGCGTCATCGAACGCAACACAGCTTTGCTCAAACCCATTGTGGAGGCCCTGTTCGCCATGCTGGGTCTTGCAACACGGCTTCCAGCCCCGGTTTACCGCCACCTGCTGCGCCTGCTGCGGCCAGCGGAATCTGCCGTGCGGCGTTTGATCGTCGTTGCCGCCCGTGGCCTTGTGGTGAAGCCAGCGCTCGCGCGGGTCATGCCCGTGGGGACAATCATCCGCAAGGCCAAGGGACCCAACGCGCGTCCTTCGTTTCAGCTGTTTGATACACGGAAATGGTTTGTGGAGCTGCGGCAGCGCCGCAGAAAGTTCACCCGGTTTCCCCCGCGCATCCGTGTCCTGGGGGTCTCCGATCCCCGGGTGGCAGCCCTGTGGCCCACACCCCGTCCCCCAGCTCCTCCTGCACCACCGCCGCCCGATGGCCTCTTTGATGCGGCCCGCATCACCCGCAGGCTTCACGCCCTCAAGGCAGCACTCGACGATCTGCCGCACCAGGCCAAGCGTCTGGCCCGCTGGCGGCTGAAGCGGGCCACCATCTCCCATCTGAAAATGCGCTACCCGATGCGGCCGGGCCGTGCTCCGGGATACCGGAAAAAGAAAACCCATGAGATCGACGAAATTCTCGCCGAATGCCATTACTTTGCTTGGGAAGCGATGAAGAAACCAGATACTTCCTAAGGCTTGCTCACCGCACACCAACGCGAAAACGGAACACCCGTTTTCACAAGAGGCGGAATTGTGCCTCCAGCTCATTGACAGTTGAATCCGTTTTTAATCCTTGAAATTAGGCTAAGACCCAGCAGATGTTTCCAAAAACAACTGTGTCGCTGCATCAGCCGGAAACATCAGTTCAATTTTCAAATCTGCCAGCGCCATGTCTTCGGCGGTGCCAAACTGGGCGATTGTGGAAATGAAGGACAGCAAAGTTCCGGCCATCCGGTAACGCGTTGGCACGATGGCTGGCAGCGGGCCTTCGTAGTGGTAGTTTGCGATTTCGGGGTCCGCTGCCAATTGTTTTCCGGCAGCATCAAGCACGGGATCGCCACCGAAGTAAGCGCTTTCCGTTCTCAGCCGGTGCAGCATGTGCCTCCCCACTTCCGGCCAGTTCTCAATCGCTTTTGGCAACTTGTCCCTGTCCGCCATCGCGGCAAGCAAGCTGTCACCTACAGACAGGCCCATTAACGCAATCATTTTAGCAGCGACCGCATTCACCGCGACAAGACTCCAATGACGATCCAATACAAGCGCTGGATATGGCTCATGCCGGCTGATTGTCCAATCGATGGCGGCGCGCACGTCACGCATCGCGTCTTCATCAAGTGCACGCATTCTGTAAGCCTGCGCAAATCCTGCGGCGTGTAACAGGATATTGCGCGCGGGACGCGGCACATCAAGGGCCTTCGCCAATTGCAATACCATGGAACGGCTTGGGCGCGAACGGCCCGTTTCAAGGAAGGCCACATGGCGGGCGGAGACATTTGCGGTGAGGCCCAGTTCAAGCTGGCTCATGCGCCGTTTGCCACGCCATTCCTTCAATGCCGAACCGAATGCAACTTCCATATGATGATCTCCCGATGCGTATGGATTTAGCCATGCCACATTGCACATGCACTTACCTCACAGGTCATTGATGAGCCTATCGCCATTTGCCACAACGGCATATCGCAAATTCAAGTGAAAGGAAAAATCCATGATAAACGAAAAAACAATTCAATGGTTGAAGGTAGCCTCCGCCAGTTTCATCGTGTTCGGCCTCGGCATCGCACTGGCTGCCAATCCGGCCACAGCACTTCCAATGACGCTATTCACGGACTTGGCTCTGTGGCCATTTGACGGCGCGCAAAACCCGAACACACCTGAAGCGCGCATCCTGTCCAGCGTTTGTGGTGGCATATTGGCAGGCTGGGGCGTCATGTTCTGGATGCTGTCTACCCAAGGCTTGCGCGTAGCACCCGTTCTGGCACGGAAGATCATGCTGGTTTCCATTGCCACCTGGTTCGTGATCGACTCAACCGCCTCTGTTGTTGCGGGCGCGCCCTTCAATGCCGTTCTGAATGTGCCGTTCCTGCTTGCCATCGTCATGCCCTTGTGGCGTCCAACGTCAGTCGCGATGGCATGACGCAGCAGATGCAGAACCTGCCAAATCTGGCAGCTTTGAGAAACGCAAGGCAGTCATTTTTGTCTGATCTGCCCCAGCGTCGATAACGCAATTCCTGTTGCCACAACCCCAGCACCTGCCCAGACACTCCATGGATAACTCTCACCCAAAAATATCACGCCAACGCCTGCCCCCACTGCCGCTGCGACGTAACCGATTTGGCTGAGATAAGTGGGGCCGCCAATTTGCTGCAGGCGGAAAAACATGAGGAACATGATGGTGGAGACGGCGACTTGCGCTGCAATCAAGACCGGGATGGTTGCAAGCGGGGTCAGGTCAATGGTTCCTGTTTGGGCGAGGGTTGCCGCAAGCAGGAACGGAACCGCCGCGAGATTGGTGCGCGATGCCAGGCTTCGCGGGCTCGCACTCCTCGGCCAGGCCAGCGTGCGATAGACATTTCCTGTGGCCAGGAAAACGGGGATGAGGAGTGCCGTGAAAATCCAGAAATTGTTCGGATCGCCAACATTTGTACTCTTTGAGAAAATGATGATGAGTGCACCGGCCAGACCAAGGGCAATGCCTGAAAGACCCAACAGGTTTGGTGGACGTACACGGAGGATTGTTGAGAGCAGCGCCGTGACGACGGGGGAGAGGGCAAACATGATGGCAGCAAGGCCGCTGCCGATTTTGGGAATGACGAGGAAGGTGAGAAAGTTCGGCACCACATAGGAGATGAAGCCAGAGATGATGGCAAATTTCAGTATCGATGCCGGGGCAACAGATTGGCGTTCGGTGAGCTGCGTGATGAGAAGAAGGGCGAGGCCTGCGCCAAGCGAGATGATGGCGGCCCAAAGTGCCGGATTCACGCCTTGCGCCATCGCCAGTTTGCCAAGAGGAAAGTTCAGGCCAAGGGCCGTACCTGTTGCGACAAGGAGCAAAAGTGGGCGGTTCATTCAGCTAATCCGCCGCTCCGATGAATGTCAGCAGCGTCTCGGCGGTTAGCCCCTGCGGTCCGTGACTGTTGGCGGCTTCGCCATGCAACCATACGGCGGCACAAGCGGCAGCGTAGGCTGGCATGCCTTGGGCCAGCAGTCCGGTGACCAGACCTGCGAGCACATCGCCCGAACCCGCCGTGGCAAGGCTTGGGGGCGCATTGGTGTTGACGGTGGCTTGGCCGTTGGGATTGGCAATCACGGTGTCCGGGCCTTTTAGGACGATCACTGCGCCGGACCGCTTGGCGGCCTTGATAGCGCGTTGAGGTTTTGAATCCGATGCGGCGGGCAAGTCACTGAATAGACGTGTGAATTCACCTTCGTGCGGTGTCATGATGACGGGACGGTTGGGGTTAGCGTGAATCATGTCAAAGAGAACGGCAGGGGCTTGCATGAATGAGGTCAAGGCGTCGGCATCCAGCACGGTGGCAGCACCGCTTGCGAGAGCGACGCGGACTTTGGCGCGGGTTTCGCCTGATATGCCTGCTGCCGGACCGATACAGATGGCATTTTTGCGTTTGTCGCCAAGGAACCGCTCAAGTTTCAATGGCGTTTCAACCTTGGCCAGCATGACCGCAGTGGTTTGGCTGGCGTGGATGCGCAAGGCGGGTTCGTCACCTGCGATGGTGACGAGACCTGCACCGACCCTGAGTGCAGCCGTTGCGGCCAGTCGGGACGCACCAGTCTGGAGTTCGGAGCCAGAAATGATGGCGGCATGGCCGCGCTTGTATTTGTGGGTGCTGGTATCATAGGCGGGGAGTGTGGGTCTGGTGTTCTCGCGGAGTTGTGGATTGATGTCACTGAGCACGCTATCGGAGATGCCTATATCAGCGACACAGATTTCTCCACAAAGTTCACGACCCGGCATGAGAACATGTGCAGGTTTTTTTCGGAAAAAGGCGACGGTGAGATTAGCTTTGACGCATGCACCACGGGGTCGACCCGTATTGCCGTCAAGACCGGAAGGCACGTCAATGGAGACGACGGGAATGCCTGCGCTATTGATTTTATCAGCAAGCTCGCGCGGGAAATCGCGGTTAAGACCTGCGCCGTAAAGGGCATCTATGATGAGTTCGGCGTGCGCGATGTCGTCGCTTATGTCGACGGGCCAGCCCCATTGCCTGAGATACTTGGCGGCGACGCAACCATCCCTCCCCTTGTTGCCTGGGCCTGCAATGACTACGGTTTTCCGCGCACCATAGCGGCGGATGATTTCCCCGGCTACGGCGCTGCCGGCGTTGTCGACGAGTTGCTCAAGGGATATTCCCGCGCTGATTGCGAGTTCATCAGCGCGGTACATTTGTTCAGGTGTGAGGAGTTCAGTGCCCACTGCCATGGCTTACCGGCTTGCCAGCGGGCTGATCCAAGTCTTTCAATAGTTTTGCGAACCACTTCACGCTTGGGTCAAATTCCTTGCCACCCTTGATCCTAGGGAATTCGATGGTGCGAAGAACGTCTTTCTTTCCTTCATCGTGGCCGACAACACCACTTTCGCCCTTGAGGCCGCTCTTTACGGCTTGTTTGACCATGAGCTTGATCAAAGCGAGGTCATCTTTGTTGGCGGCGGAGGAACGGGCGAAATATCCAGACTTTTGCACCAGTACCTTTTCAGCATCTACCATTTTGGCAAATCGGTTGGCAAACCAGTTGCCAACATTGATCTTGTCAATTTTCACATGGCCAAACGCATCGCGCTCCGGCTCTTCACCGCGGGCGCGCATTTCGGCGACGATGTCGTTGACGCCTGCCCCCTCCGACAGGAAGATGGAGACACAGTCATATTTGTCCATGGACGTCTTCAAGCGCACGGCTTCTGCTTCAATATCAATGGCGAGTTCCGGCACATACACCGCATCCAAATCCTTGTGGTCGATGCCGAGGTTGAATTCAGGTACAAACTTTTGCGCCTTGAGACGCTTGCGATAGACATCTGCTGTTGCTGCCGTGAGCCAGCCACAGTTCCTGCCCATCACTTCGTGGATGAGCAGCATGCGCGGGGACGTGCTTTGCTCGTTGATGACGTTTTCAAAAAACTTTGCGCCCTGCTCTGCTGCCGTCCACGCGCCCAAGGTTTGCTTGATGGGGATCACATCGTTGTCGATGGTTTTGGGCAAGCCCACCACAGTGAGGTTGTAGTTGTTTGACGCAAGATAGGCCGCGAGGTCTGCTGCCGTTGTGTTTGTGTCATCACCGCCGATGGTGTGCAGAATGGTGATACCGTCTTTCACCAGTTGTTCGGCTGCCACATGGAGCGGGTCCTGCCCCTCTTTCACGAGGCCACGCTTCACGCAATCCTTCACGTTGGTGAGCTTTACACGGCTGTTGCCCAATGGAGAGCCACCATGGGTGAGTAAATAATGGGCCTTGGCGCGGGTTTTGGCGGTAACTTTGACGGAGTCGCCCTTAAGCAGGCCAGCATATCCTGACTTATAGCCAATAATTTCAGTTTTGGGGGCCAGCCTGGTGTACTCGCCGATCAAGCCACCGACCGCGGCAGACAGGCACGGTGCAAGGCCACCGGCAGTAAGCATGGCGATTTTTTGTTTTGGCATTGGGCTGCTCCTGTAATTTTGCTTGCGCCGTTACTACAAGACAAAATGACGGAATGAAAGATGGGTGATGCGCTATAGTGTGAGTCCGTGATTGAGGGAGACGGCCATGAACAAACCAACCAATGATGCCGTGCAGCTGCTCGCCCAGCGTTTGCTTGATATGGGATTTGCAGATATGACACCACGAGAGCAGCGGGTAATTGAACGGGTGGCCAAACGCGTCGCAATCTCACGTGATGTGGGTAAGGAACATGAACGCACGATGACCGTTGGCGAACGGTTGGCTGATAAGGTCGCGAGTTTTGGCGGCTCTTGGACGTTCCTGATTTTGTTCAGCGCCTTTATCTTAGCGTGGGTTGTTTTGAACTCAGTAATGCTCGCGGGCGGTTTTGATCCCTATCCTTACATCCTTCTCAATCTGTTTCTTTCCATGCTCGCCTCCATCCAAGCCCCTATCATTATGATGTCTCAAAATCGATTGTCCGCAAAAGACCGCCTTGAGGCGGCCCATGATTATGAGGTGAACCTGAAGGCGGAAATTGAGATTATGGCTCTGCATGAGAAGCTGGATGAAATACGGGCGAAAGATTTGGCGGAGTTGTTGAAGCACGTAATAAAGTCGCCTAAAAAATAGACGTATTGCTTATATTTTATGCAATTATGGGTTTTTAAGTTTTGAAAATACGGCTAAGTCTTTGGAATCCTTCATGGCAATATCTGGCATGAGACCTGCAAACATGAAGGCACATCAAGAAAGGCCGCCCCCAACATGAAAAAAATTGAAGCGATCATCAAGCCGTTCAAGCTGGATGAAGTCAAAGAAGCTCTGCAGGAAGTTGGCCTTTTGGGTATTACAGTGACCGAAGCCAAGGGCTTTGGGCGCCAGAAAGGCCACACCGAGCTTTATCGCGGCGCTGAATATGTGGTGGATTTTTTGCCCAAGGTCAAAATTGAGATCGTGATCGCTGACGAATTTGTTGACCGCGCCGTGGAAGCCATTCAAAACGCTGCCCGCACGGGCCGCATTGGCGACGGCAAGATATTTATTTCCAACATTGAACAAGCCATCCGCATCCGCACAGGTGAAGCCGGCACGGAAGCCCTGTAATTCACGCCATAAATCAAAGAGGAAAACATAATGGCCAAAGAAGTCAAAGACGTCGCCTACGCCCTGAACATGATCAAGGAGAAAGACGTCAAATACGTAGACCTGCGCTTCACCGATCCGCGCGGCAAGATGCAGCATCTCACGATGGATGTTTCGCAGATGCATGAAGACGCCTGGGCCGAGGGCCTGATGTTTGACGGCTCATCGATAGCAGGCTGGAAGGCCATCAATGAATCTGACATGATTTTGATGCCTGATCCAACATCAGTCCACATGGACCCCTTCTACGCGCAAACCACCATGGCTGTGTTCTGCGACATTCTCGAGCCATCAACCGGCGAAGGCTATTCGCGCGATCCCCGCATGATTGCCAAGCGGACCGAAGCCTATCTCAAGCAGACAAAAATTGGCGATACGGTTTTTGTGGGACCCGAAGCCGAGTTCTTTATTTTTGATGATGTCAAGTTTGCGACATCACCTTACAACACCGGTTTCAAGCTGGATTCCATTGAGCTTCCAATCAACTCGGACCGTGACTATGAAACCGGCAACATGGGTCACCGCATGCGCACCAAGGGCGGTTATTTCCCGATGAATCCAATGGACTCAGCACAAGACATGCGCTCTGAAATGCTGTCGGTCATGGGCGAAATGGGCTTGGATGTTGAAAAACACCACCATGAAGTAGCATCAGCACAGCACGAGCTTGGCACCAAGTTCCAGCCACTCACCATGAGCGCTGACCATATGCAGATCTATAAATATGTAATCCACAACGTGGCGCATGCCTATGGCAAGACAGCCACCTTCATGCCGAAGCCGGTGTTTGGCGACAATGGTTCGGGCATGCATTGTCACTTCTCCATCTGGAAGGACGGCAAACCCATGATGGCCGGCAACCAGTATGCAGATTTGTCAGAAACCTGCCTGTTCTTCATCGGCGGCGTGATCAAGCATGCCAAGGCGCTCAACGCCTTTACAAATCCTTCCACCAACTCTTACAAGCGTCTGGTTCCTGGTTATGAAGCGCCCGTGCTTCTTGCCTATTCCTCACGAAACCGTTCGGCCTCGTGTCGCATTCCCCACACCAGCAACCCAAAGGCCAAGCGTGTGGAGGTTCGTTTCCCCGATCCAACGGCGAACCCATACCTTTGCTTCTCGGCAATCGTGATGGCGGGCCTTGATGGCATCAACAACAAGATGCATCCCGGCGAAGCCATGGACAAGAACCTCTACGACTTGCCGCCACAGGAGCTGGCCAAGGTGCCAACGGTGTGTGGTTCGCTTCGTGAAGCGCTTGCCTCACTCGACAAGGACCGCGAGTTCCTCAAGAAGGGCGGCGTGTTCTCGGATGACCAGATCGACAGCTACATTGATCTCAAGATGGAAGAAAACATGCGCTACGAAATGATGCCGCATCCTGTTGAATTCGACATGTACTACAGCTGCTGATCCGGCAGCGGATTACGAAATGAAAAAGCCGGGGGAAACTCCGGCTTTCTTATGTGCCACAGAAGGTTGCGTGGACGATCTCCAATGGAAGTGGGGCGTCAGCGTATATTTGATTTTCTGCTTGTGTTTCATATGGTTGTGAAACAACCCTCACCAAGCGGTTGAACGGTTCCAAATTGCCAGTATTTGCAGCCGCTATCGCCTGTTCGATGCGGTGGTTGCGGGCGATGTAGGATGGATTTGTGGCGCGCATGGTTTTGATCTGCAGTGCTCGGTCCGAACCGTCTTCGGCCAAGCGTTTGTGCCAGAGGGTCTGCCATTCATTTGATGGGGCCGCGGTTTGTTCGGACAGGCCTGAGAAAAACTGCGTGAAGTCGGCGCCCGTGTCGATCATGTATTGAAATGTGAGGGCGATGAACTGGGCGTCGCCTTCGCGGGTGGTGGTGAAGCCCAGTTTTTTTGCCATGCCCGATTCAAAAGCTGCTTCAAAAGCCGGCATGAATTTTTTGAGTTCATCTTGCACGAGGGTGATGGCGTGCTCGCGGTTTTCATCAAAGAGTGGCAACATTGCTTCAGCAAGGCGCGTGAGATTCCATAAAGCGATGACGGGTTGTTTGTCCCAGGCGTAGCGGCCGTTCTGGTCGATGGAGCTGAACACTTTTTGCGGATGGAATGTGTCCATGAAGGCGCAAGGGCCGTAGTCAATGGTTTCTCCACAGACCGACATGTTATCAGTGTTCATCACCCCGTGGATGAAGCCGACGCACATCCATTTCGCTATGAGGCTGGCTTGGCGTGCGATGACTTGTGAGAGGAACCAGAGGTAGCGTGTGTTGTCGTTCGGTGTGCCCGGAAAGTTTCTGGCCATTTCGTAATCTGCCAAGGCTCGTAATGCATCGTCTTCATTACGGGCGGAGAGATACTGGAAGGTGCCAACGCGCACATGGCTTTTAGCGACGCGGGTGAGAACGGCACCGGGAAACGGGCCTTCACGCATGATGTTTTCACCGGTTGCAACAACGGCGAGCGAGCGGGTTGTGGGAATTCCCAACGCGTGCATCGCTTCGCTCACAATATATTCCCGCAACATCGCACCCAGCGTGGCGCGGCCATCACCGTTTCGCGAATAGGGTGTGCGCCCTGCCCCCTTCAAATGCAGATCGCGGCGAATACCATCCGGCCCGATGACCTCGCCTGCGAGTATGGCACGACCATCGCCAAGGCTTTGAACCCAGTGGCCGAACTGGTGGCCAGCATAGGCCATGGCGATTGACTGTGTGTTGGGAAGCTGTGCGTTGCCGGATAATGACTGCAATGCTTCAGGTGATTGCAGCCAGCTTTCCGAGATACCGATTTCCAGGGCCAGCGCGTGGTTTACGCCCACAAATTCTGGAGATGTTACGGCGGTACAGTCCGCTGGTTTAAAAAGAACAGCTGGCAGTTTCGCATAGGTATTGGCGAATTCCACCAGCTTGCTCCTCGAAAGAACTTTTTTGTAATTGCGCGTCAGTAAGAGTTACGGCAGTTATTGTAAGCGCGATTGTAATATTTACGCCATTTGCCATTGGCATTTATACCACCACCCACGGCTCCAACACCGCCGCCTATCAAGGCACCGTCTCTGATAGCATGACGACCGCCAACAATAGCGCCAACACCAACCCCCAAAAGTGCGCCAACAACGGCACCACCCACAACCTGTTGGGCTCCGGCCTTTCGGCTGGCGTAGTCACGGGCGTAGGAATCGCAATAGCCACGACTACGGCGGGCTTCGGCGGCGGGAATGAATACGGAACTTGCAGCCATAAGGGCAACGAGGGCGGTGGCTATAATTTTGTTTTTCATGACGCTGTAATATCCTGTGTTTGTTTTGGGAGCCCCCTCCCATTTATTGGATACTATATACGAAAATAATTATGGCGAAAGTGGCGCTTTGGTTAACCGTTCATGTGAGCCGGGACGGGAAGCCTTCAGCACGCAAATCGGTGTTCAGGGCGTCTTCCAGGAGTTTAACGATTTGGGTGGATTGTGCCGCACCGCCATAGGCCTGCTTGCCTTTTATAAAGGTCTCTTTGGTAAGGCTGGCCAAATCCAGCGGCACGCCGAATTCCTTGCCGAAATTCATGGCAAAGCCCAAGTCTTTCAAGGCGAGATCCATGCTGAAGGCAATGTCATAGCTGCCGTTGAGAATGAGCTGACCTTCGGTTTCATGCACAAAGCTGGTGCCCGAACTGGCCTTGATAGCAGCCCAGCTCTGCGCCAGATCAAGGCCACCGCGTTTTGCCAGCATCAGGGCTTCACCGTCGGCCACCAGATGAATGAAGGCCAGCATATTGGTGATGACTTTGATAATGGCGGCAGACCCGAGTGGACCCATATGAAAAAGCTCGCCACCCATGGCTTGCAGGGCGGGTTTATGAAGATCAAAAAGATCCTGGTCACCGCCCGCGAGAACCGTGATTTTGCCTTGTGCAGCGAGGTGCACGCCGCCTGTTACCGGGGCTTCCATGGTCCGAATAATTTTGGCATCGGCAAGTTTTGCAAGGCGCTGTATTTCATCGCGGCCAAGGGTGGACATTTCAATCCAGGTTCCCCCGGGCCGCAAGCCTTGCAGAACTTGCGACAACACTTTTTCCGAAATGGCGGGCGATGGCAGGCAGGTGATGACACAATCGACCTGTTCGGCAAGCGCTTGGGGTGTATCCGCCCATTTGGCGCCTGTTTTGACATGACGGTCAGCAAAAGACCTGTCGATGTCGTTGACGGTGAGGTCAAAGCCGTTGCGCAAAAGACTTGCCGCAAGATGCCCGCCGAGATTTCCGAGTCCTATGTAACCGTACTTCATACGTTGACCGGATGGTTGGTCATTTCAAGATGCAGCTTGTCGCCGGTATAGGGATGGGCCAATGCCACTTCCTCATTTAACTCAGCGCCGAGGCCAGGTTCGGTCGGCGGAATAATGTAGCCCTCCTCCCAGCGGATGGGTTTCTTCAATAGCTTTGCATAGAAGCCGCCAAATGTTTCGATGCTTTCAAGAATGAGAAAGTTTGGCAGCGAGGCACCGTACTGGATATTCGCGGCGGCTTCGATAGGGCCAGCGTATAAATGCGGGGCGATTTGTGCGTAATTCACTTCGGCCATGGCAGCGATTTTCTTGGCTTCCCAAATGCCACCCACGCGGCCCAGCGCCATTTGTAGAATGGAGGCGGCGCGGTGTTCGAGGACACGACCGAATTCATATTTTGTTGTAAGGCGTTCACCGGTGGCGATGGGAATGGACGTGCCGCGTGCCACCAAAGCCATTTCTTCCGGTCGGTCAGGCGGGGTGGGTTCTTCAAACCAAAGAGGATTATAGGGTTCAATTTGCTTGGCGAAACGGATGGCACCTGACGCGGTGAACTGGCCATGGGTGCCGAACAGAAGATCGGCCTTGTTGCCGACCGCTTCTCTGATCAGCTTGCAAAACTTCACACAGAGTTCCATGGATTCGAGCGAGGGTTGGCGGGGATCAAAGCTTGAATAGGGTGCTGCGGGATCAAACTTGATACCGGTAAAACCTAGCTTGGCATAGTGCGCTGCACGTTCGGCAGAGGCCTCCGCGTTCCAATAAATGGTGTCTGTTTGGCCCTTGGCGAGATCAGGATAGATATAAGTGTAGGAGCGCAGCTTTTCGTGGACGCGACCGCCGATCAGCTCGTAGATCGGCTTGTTCAGTGATTTGCCGATGATGTCCCAAAGGGCGATTTCAATACCCGACAACACGCCCATAAGAGAAACATCGGGACGCATTGTGAAGCCGGAGCCGTAGACTTTTCGCCACAGGCTTTCAATGTGGAACGGGTCCATGCCTTCTACATAGCGTAAGAACGTGTCTTCAATCATGGCCGTCATGGCTTTAGGGCCAAAAGTGGCGCAGTAGCATTCACCGTAGCCGACAATGCCGTTGTCAGTCGTAAGTTTCACAAAGGTAAAATAGCGACCGCCCCAGCCGGGAGGCGGATTTCCAACGATGAACACCTTGAGGTCTTTGATTTTCATGAACGTGGTTCTTTCGCGCCGATGGAATAGGTTCTATCGATAGCATCTTGATTCATCAACTTGTGATGAAATTTTCTAACTGTTGGTGACCTGTTTGAACATGACGTTTGACTTTATCATCGTGGGTGCCGGTTCCGCCGGATGCGTTTTGGCTGATCGGCTGTCGGCCAATGGTCGGCACAGTGTGCTGGTCTTGGAGGCGGGTGGATCGGATCGGAGGTTTTTTATCCAGATGCCATTGGGCTATGGCAAGACATTTTATGACCCCAATGTGAATTGGATGTATGCGGCAGAACCCGATCCTGGCCTCAATGGACAAAAGGATTACTGGCCGCGTGGCAAGGTTTTGGGTGGATCAAGTTCGATCAATGCCATGGTCTATATTCGTGGACCGCGTGAGGATTATGAAGGCTGGGAAACGGCGGGCAACACAGGCTGGGGTTGGAATGACGTTCTGCGCTGCTACCGCGCCATGGAAAATACGGAAGCGGGCGCAAATGAATTTCGCGGCGCCGGTGGCCCATTGCATGTGCGCTGCGCGCCCGTCGATTTTCATCCCCTCTATCCGAAGTTTCTTTTGGCAAGCGGCCTTGCCGGATTGAACGTCAATGAAGATTTCAACGGGGCCACTCAGGAAGGTGTGGGGGCATATCAATACACCACCAAAAACGGACGGCGCATGTCGGCTGCACGAGCATTTCTGCGTCCTGCCATGAAGCGGCGGAATGTGCGGGTCGTGACGCACGCACACGTGACGAAGGTTTTGTTCGAAGGCCGCCGCGCAACTGGGGTTGAATATGTAGCTGCTGGAGAAAAAAAACTGGCTCTTGCGGGACGTGAAGTTATATTATCCGGCGGCGCTATCAATTCTGTGCAACTCCTCCAACTCTCCGGCATTGGACCTGCTGCTCATTTGAAATCGCATGGTGTGGATGTCGTGCATGACAATCCGAATGTGGGCGCACATCTGCAGGATCATGTGGGGTTGAACTATACCTACCGCATGAAGGTGCCGACCTTGAATGATGAACTCCGTCCCTGGTGGGGGAAACTGAGGGTTGGACTGCGGTATCTCATGTCGCGCCGGGGACCATTGAGCTTGAGCGTCAATCAGGGTGGCGGGTTTTTCCGTTCGTCACCGGAACACAAACTGCCCAACATGCAGCTCTACATGCAGGCATTTTCAACACTCATTCCGCGCGCAGGTGAACGCCCGCTGCTCACCCCCGATCCCTTTTCAGGTTTCTCGTTGGGGCTTTCCAATTGCAGGCCGAGCAGCCGGGGCAAAATTGAAATTCAATCGGCTGATCCCCGGCAGCATCCGCGTATTGTGGCGAACGCCTATGGGACGCGCGAGGATGTAAAAGAGATGCTTGATGGGGTGAAGTTCATCCGGCGGATTGCGGCGCAAAAACCTTTGGCTGACGTGATTGCGGAAGAGTTGCGGCCCGGACCTTCCTGTGTTTCCGATGATGAGCTGATTGCAGATTTCAAGCAGCGCAGTGGTACTGTCTACCATCCGTCCTGCACAAACAGGATGGGGCCAGACCCGACAGCATCGGTGGTTGATCCCGGATTGCGCGTACATGGCATCCAGAATTTGCGGGTGTGCGATGCCTCGGTGTTTCCGAGTTTGATTGCCGGCAACACCAACGCACCCAGCATGATGGTGGGATGGCGGGGAGCGGAAATCATTCTCTCCGGCTAGGGCGTTACTACACACTTTCTTACAACACCTTTTAGTGAAAGATAGGTTCCTTTGGCTTTCTCGAAAGATGTATATTTCGCAGCGCAGTAGCTGTTCCAAGCAGCCGAACCTTTCACGAGTTTTGGCGCTGCCATTGGTTTTACGGCCACGACAACCGCAGGCTTTTTTCGCGCTTGTACGGGTGCTGGTTCTGGAGCGGCGGTGTATTGCGCGATGCAGTCATCCAGAGCGCCGTGGTATTTGAGTTGCCATTGGTCAACGTCCGAGGTTTGGGCGCTGGCAAAGTCGCTGGCGGATGTTTCGCAATAGGATTTGATATCGGCCAACGCGGGTGTGGCAGAGATGAGAGGCGCGAGTATAAACAGAGTAGAGCCACGCATAGTACGTCCTCGAATTAGTTTACCAATTATATGACAGTAATTATGGCAGGTCCGGGGCGTGTTTGGCCAGCAAATCACGGGCAGCCGCGACACCCGAGGAGAAGCAGGCCTGCAGGAGATAGCCACCGGTTGGAGCTTCCCAATCCACCATTTCACCCACGGCATAGGTGTTTTTAAGCCTCAAAATACGGAAGTTTTCGTCCAATTCAGCGAGTGCTATGCCACCTGCAGAGGAAATTGCGCGCGCAATGCCCGCTGGGCGGAGTATTTTCAGCGCCACGTCTTTTACACCCTCCGCCGTCATCGGCGTGCCGGTTTCATGCATCAATGATATGGAAACGGGAGGAAGCCCCACGGTTTTACGCATGTAAGTGGACAGGCTTTGCTTGTCGCGGGGACGTGCCATTTTTTCTGCAAGCGCCGCTTGGGTTACATCGGGGCGAAGATCAATTTGCAGGGGTTCACCCGGAGCTTCCCGCATGAAACGTGAAAGCGCGTAAATGGCTCCGCCCTCAATGCCCTCTTTCGAGATCATCAATTCGCCACGCACCTTGTTGTTGGCGTAGGTGATGCCAACATTCTTGATCGGTGTCCCGGCAAAGCGATCACGAAAAAACGGTGTCCAGTTTACCAGGAAACGACTGTTGGCGGGTTTGAAACCGTTGACCCTAATGCCCGCAGAACGAAGAGTGGGCACCCAAGCCGCATCTGAACCTAAATGCGGCCAACTTGCCCCACCCATGGCAAGAATGGTTGGCGTATTGCCCAAGGTGTCCCAGCGTTCGCCTGATTTGAGGGTGACACCCAATTCTCCCAGACGCTTCAACCAGGCTCGCAACAATGGTGAGGCTTTCATTTGCTTGGGGAAAACACGACCAGACGAACCCACAAAGGTTTCAATGCCAAGACCATGGCACCACGTGACCAATGCCTCGGGCGGAAAAGCACGAATGGCGAATTCAAGAAAATTTTTGGCTTCGCCGTAGCGACCCAGCAAGGCATCGAGCGGCTCGGAATGGGTGAGATTCAACCCGCCCCTGCCCGCCAGTAAAAACTTGCGCGCTGGCGACGGCATGTGATCGTAAATCACAACCTCAACGCCGCCTTGGGCCAGCACTTCGGCAGCCATGAGACCGGCGGGGCCAGCACCGATGATGGAAACTTTAAGGGGATTCATGGCGCAGTACCTTATTGAGGCAGATTGCACTGCCTGCGACGTAGATGAATTTGTTCTTCAATAGGAGAGGTCGAAATATTCTTCGGCGGACATCGCATAAATATCCACATTCTCCAAGCGCCCATCGCCCACAGCATAGGCTGCAACCTGTTTCTCGAGGCGCATGCCGATACGGGCTGCCAGCTTGGCAGACGCCTTGTTGGCGGTCATGATCTTGCACCAAACGCGCTTTGCTTTGAGTCGTTCAAAACTCATGCCCAAAAGGGCTGAGCCTATTTCTTTGCCAAACCCCATTGACCACATTGCAGGGTGAACACCCCAGCCCAGCTCAATCACATTGTCACGTTGGCAAATCATGAAACCATCTCCGATGGCTTCTCCAGATGAACGCTCTTCGGCAGCGAGATGGAAAAGATTGCGACGATCATCGCCCTGTCTTGCCACCGTGCGCGCAACAAAGGCACCCACCTCTGCCTCGCTGCGCAGACGCAGCGCCGTGTAACGCTGGTAACGTGGCTGCATCATGAAACCAGCAAATGCCTTGCTGTGACGCAATGCCATTTCACACACCAACAGGTTCGGTGTTTCAACGGGAGGCAGTTTGGTAAGAGTCGACATGATAGAATATATGTTAACCACAAAGGTTCGGACTTGGAAACATTCTTTGTGATATCATAAATTTTGCCCCGCGGGTGGCGTTCCACACGGGGCGTTTTGGTGATCAATCACATTAAATTAACAGGAATTAGTTTTTTCAGGCCGTCTGGCCTGCGACGTTGTTTAACAGTTTAAAAGTCAAAACTACAACAATCGGGTGGCGTCATTGTCTGAGACCTCACATCCTTATCAAATGCACTATCCTGCGTGCA
Organism: Rhodobiaceae bacterium; assembly: GCA_031417195.1. Classification (GTDB taxonomy): domain Bacteria; phylum Pseudomonadota; class Alphaproteobacteria; order Rhizobiales; family Aestuariivirgaceae; genus Aestuariivirga. Next base: position 56,431 of record JANOVC010000112.1, on the reverse strand, counting down.
TGATAGTCAGTCAAATCACTATTTATGACAGCGGAGAAAGACACATAAACAAGAAACCTCCGCTTGCCACATCTTGAGGCTCATCTATTCTTGATGATCAAAACTCTGGGTGGGGTCAGTTTTATTTTTCCGCTTAGGTCCCTTGGTTTCAGATTTGCATGGCATTGACGCTGGATTGTTTCTCTCACGCAAGGCGTCGGCTGACTGACGAACGACTTCCGAAATCTGCAAAAGCTGTTTGGTTAAGGGGCTTGTCTTGCGCCATATCATGCCAATTGTTCGAGAAGGACGCGGATTGTTAAAGCGAGTAACAGACACGGAGGCCAAACGTGTTTCAACGGCTACGGCCATTTCCGGGATTAAGGTGACACCAATACCGGCACTGACCATTTGAACAAGAGTGGTGAGAGAACTGCCATCCATCAATTCCTTTGGTCGCGCCGTATGAATATTGCAGAACGACAGGGCCTGATCGCGAAAACAGTGTCCTTCTTCAAGCAGAAGCAGCCTCATTTCGCGAAGCTTTTCGCGTTTGGGCACTGGCTTTCCCTCATCCTCTGCTGGCCTCACCAGCACAAAAGTTTCAGCAAACAGCGCAACCTCGGTTAATGACGGTTCGGACACCGGAAGAGCGACAATTGCAGTATCAAGCCGACCTTCCGCCAACTCTTGAATTAACTTCGGTGTCAGGGTCTCACGCACGTGAATGTCAAGACCAGCATTCATGCGCGCAAGATTACCGATGATTGTCGGCAGCAGATAGGGGGCTATCGTCGGAATGACCCCGATACGCAGCCGTCCCACCAAACGATCATCGGAGGCTCGCACCAAGTCTCCCAGTTCATCGACTGATCGCAGGATTTCGTGGACGCGCAAGGCTAACTCCTCTCCGAAGTTGGTAACCTGGACCTGACGTGCCCCTCGCTCAAAAAGTTTCGCACCCAATGTTTCCTCCAGTTCCTTGATCTGCATTGACAAGGCAGGTTGAGAAATGGCGCAGGCATCGGCCGCACGACCAAAGTGGCCATGTCGCGCCAACGCCTCAAAGTAGCGAAGCTGTTTGAGCGTTAGATTCTTCATAACTTTATCTTATCATCGCAATCAGAAAATACTACTTAAACTAATGGAACGTATTTGCTATAATCACAAAATACTAATTAAAGAGTCGTCGTTGTCATCCCGAGCGTACAGACGTCACTGATGCTCTAAATGCGCAAACTTTGGCGCGAAGTTAACATAACTAAGATCGGAGAGAATCATGAATGGAGTTATGGACACCATTAACGATGAGGCTGCCACAAAGTGTCCGGTCATGCACGGGGCGAGCAGGCATATGCAGGCGGGCGCAAGGTTGAATGGTGACTGGTGGCCCAATCAATTGAATCTCAAAATTCTGCACCAGCACACGGCCCTGTCAAGCCCGTTGGGCGAAGGCTTCAACTACGCGGAAGAATTCAAAACTGTTGACCTAACAGCGCTACGCAAAGACATTGATGCTGTGATGATCACATCGCAGGATTGGTGGCCTGCTGACTTTGGTCATTATGGACCGTTCTTTATTCGCATGGCATGGCACAGCGCCGGCACATACCGGACAGGCGACGGACGCGGCGGGGCGGGCTCAGGCATGCAACGTTTTGCGCCACTCAACAGTTGGCCCGACAATGGCAATCTTGATAAGGCGCGGCGGTTGCTCTGGCCGATCAAACAGAAATATGGCAACGCGCTTTCATGGGCGGACCTGATGGTGTTCGCTGGCAACTGCGCGCTGGAGTCAATGGGCTTCAAGACCTTTGGCTTTGGTGGTGGACGCGCTGATGTGTGGGAGCCCGATGAAGATATCTATTGGGGCCCCGAGGACAAGTGGCTTGACAATAAACGCTACTCCGGTGATCGCGAGCTAGAAAAGCCCTTGGCTGCCGTTCAAATGGGATTGATTTATGTGAACCCAGAAGGCCCGGACGGCAATCCCGATCCTTTGGCCTCGGCCCGCGACATTCGCGAGACCTTCGCCCGCATGGCCATGAACGATGAAGAAACGGTTGCGCTAATTGCCGGCGGTCATACATTTGGCAAGACACACGGCGCTGGCCTCACATCACACGTGGGCGCTGAACCCGAAGGAGCTGATATCGAGGCGCAAGGCCTGGGCTGGTTCAATAGCTTTGGCAGTGGCAAGGGCAGCGATGCGATCACCAGTGGTTTGGAAGTGACGTGGACCACGCAGCCGACGAAATGGAGCAATGATTACTTCAAGCATCTGTTTGGCTATGAATGGGAGCTAAGCAAAAGTCCTGCAGGTGCTCATCAATGGACACCAAAGAATGGAGCAGGTGCTGGCACTGTGCCCCATGCACATGATCCGTCAAAACGCATCTCGCCAACCATGTTGACCTCCGACCTTGCGCTTCGGATTGATCCTGCCTACGAAAAGATTTCGCGGCGTTTCCACGAGAACCCTGACCAACTTGCAGACGCTTTTGCGCGTGCTTGGTACAAGCTCACGCACCGCGACATGGGACCGCGCGTGCGTTATGTTGGTTCACTTGTGCCCGCGGAAATTTTGCTGTGGCAAGATCCCATCCCCAACGTTTCGCACAAATTGATTGATGCGCAGGATATCAGTGCATTGAAATCGAAGATACTTTCTTGCGGTCTCTCGATTACACAATTGATTTCAACTGCTTGGGCATCGGCTGCTACTTTCCGCAATTCAGACAAACGCGGCGGGGCAAACGGAGCTCGCATACGCCTGGCGCCGCAAAAAGATTGGGACGTAAACCAACCTGCCCAATTGGCAACTGTCTTGAAAAAGCTGGAGGCCATTCAAAAGTCGTTCAACACTTCGCAAACGGGTGGCAAGGTAGTGTCTCTTGCTGACGTAATTGTTCTTGGCGGCTGTGCTGCGGTCGAAGTTGCGGCAAAAAATGCAGGGCATGATGTGAATGTTCCTTTCACACCGGGTCGCGGCGACGCATCGCAAGAGCAAACCGACGTGCATAGCTTCGAGGTTCTTGAACCGATGGCAGACGGGTTTCGCAACTACCTCAAAACCGCGTTCACCGTATCAGCGGAAGAGCTGTTGGTTGATCGGGCGCAGTTGATGACGCTTACAGCACCTGAGATGACGGTGTTAATTGGCGGACTTCGCGTGTTGAACGCAAATGTTGGCGGCGCACAACACGGCGTCTTTACCAAGCGGCCAGAAACATTAACAACCGACTTCTTCACAAACTTGCTCGATATGAAAACGATGTGGAAGGCAGTTTCAAACTCCGCAGATATTTTCGAGGGGCGAGACCGTGTAAGCGGCGAATTGAAATGGACTGGCACCCGCGCCGATCTCATCTTCGGGTCCAACTCGCAGCTCCGCGCCATTGCCGAAGTTTATGCACAGGACGACGCCCACAAAAAGTTTGCACAGGATTTTGTTGCGGCTTGGAGCAAAGTCATGAATCTTGATCGCTTCGATCACGTCTGATCTCAGCTTCCTGGGTTCATAATTAAAAAGGCGGGATTTAAAACCCGCCTTTTTCTTGAACCAAAAGGAATCAATCGTCGGCGAGCAGTGATTTGTGGATGACGCCGCCGAGGATCGCTCCGACGATCGGTGCGGCCCAGAACAACCACAACTGCTGCAACGCCCAACCGCCCGCAAAAATCGCAACGCCGGTTGAGCGTGCGGGATTTACCGACGTATTAGTCACAGGGATAGAGATCAGGTGAATCAGAGTAAGCGCCAAGCCAATCGCGATTGGCGCGAAACCTGCTGGAACGCCCCTGCCTGTTGCGCCCAGAATGATGATCAGGAAAAATGCGGTAAGCACGATTTCAGCCACCAGTGCCGACACCATTGAATAGCCACCGGGCGAATGTTCGCCATATCCGTTTGAGGCAAATCCACTGGCCGTTGAGAAATCAGCTTTTCCGCTGGCTATGAGATAAAGAACAAATGCACCAGCGATGCCGCCAATCACTTGTGCCGCAACATAGGATGGCACTGACCCCCAAGAGAATCGGCCAGCCGTTGCGAGGCCCACGGAAACCGCCGGATTGAAATGCCCACCGGAAATTCCGCCCACGGCATAGGCCATGGTGAGAACGGTCAGGCCAAACGCCAGCGAAACGCCAACAAATCCGATCCCAAGTGTTGGAAAGCCTGCCGCGAGCACAGCGCTGCCACAGCCGCCAAAAACGAGCCAAAATGTTCCAAAGAATTCTGCTGCTAGTTTTTTCATCATAACCCCCTTGATTGCGCCCGAATCACGGGCATTGGACTGAGGCTATTGTGCTATGAGCAGCCATGCAATACAGGGTTGTGCAAAGCGGTTTTAGCCATTTACCGATTTGACGATAGTAATTTGACTTTAATTGGAAAAGCCCTATTTTCCGCTTCAATTCGTGCGCCCTCCGGTTTTGGCGAAGTTCCCCCGGGCGCCCCTTGATCACTCAATCGCTAGAACGGTTTTTCTGCCTTACATGAATTTTACTGACCTCGGACTAAGTCCCAAAGTGCTCGAAGCTATTACGGCTGCGGGTTACACGATACCGACCGCCATTCAGGCGCAGGCAATTCCTCATGCCCTGCAACGCAAAGACGTTTTGGGATTGGCCCAAACGGGGTCGGGCAAAACGGCGGCATTTGTTTTGCCCATGCTCACCCTTCTTGAAAAGGGCCGCGCCAAGGCCCGTATGCCGCGCACCCTTATTTTAGAACCGACCCGCGAGCTGGCAGCTCAGGTGCAAGAAGCCTTTGAAACATTAGGTGCGCAGCACAAGCTAACTGTTGCGTTGCTCATCGGCGGCGTGGCGTTTGAACCACAGGCCTCAAAGATCAACCGCGGTGCCGACGTAGTGATTGCAACACCTGGCCGTTTGCTCGACCACATGGAACGTGGCGGTCTTTTGCTGACTGGTATTGAAATGCTGGTGATTGATGAGGCTGACCGGATGCTCGACATGGGCTTTATTCCGGACATCGAGAAAATCTGCAAGCTGTTGCCGTTTACGCGTCAGACCCTTTTCTTCTCTGCCACCATGCCGCCCGAAATCCAGCGGCTGACTACCCAATTCCTGCACAACCCGGTTCGCATTGAAGCCAGTGCGCCGAGCTCGACAGCTGCAACAATTGAACAGCGCTTGGTGAAAGTTCCCCATGACGCCGTTCAGAAGCGCGATGCACTGCGCATATTACTCCGTACACAAACGAATGTGAAAAATGGAATCATTTTTTCAAACCGCAAGACAACCGTGGCGCTTCTTGAGAAATCATTGCGCAAACATGGTTTCAGTGCCGGTGCCTTGCATGGCGATATGGATCAATCGGCGCGTCTGAAAATGCTGGCGGCCTTTCGCAACAATGAAGTGACCTATTTGATTGCCTCTGACGTAGCTGCCCGCGGACTGGATATCCCCGACGTGAGTCATGTGTTTAACTTCGATGTTCCCATCCACGCTGAAGACTACGTGCACCGTGTTGGACGCACGGGACGCGCTGGCCGCGAGGGCCATGCTTTCACAATGGTGACGCGCGAGGAAGCAAAATACCTCAAAGCGATTGAAGTATTGATCAAGAAAGACATTGCGTATTTCGATATTGGCGAAGTTGCAGAGAGTACCGACGCGCCAGTGCGGAAGGAGCGGCCACGCCGCGGCGCAAAGCCATCCACACCGCACAAAGAAAAGCCGGTTGCCGTTGTTGTTGAAGCAGCACCCGCTGCGCCAAAGCCACAGCGTTCATCCGAACCGCGCCGCGCAAAGCCGCCACGCCAGTTAGAAGACGCACCCGATGACGGCGGCTTCCATCAAGGCAATATGCCAGCATTCTTGATGCGCAAGTAATCAGATCAGCCAAATTCTGCCATAGGGTGGAATTTGCAGTTGATGGTTTGGAGTTGAAACCTCCGCGTCACTCAAGGCGTCGTGAAAGTGTGCAATGCCCTGTCGCTGTGCGATGCTATCTGGCACATTCTGCCAGAGCTCCGTGAAGTTAAAGATGCCAAGCAACGGCCCTTCGTCGCTTTCGCGGAGGAACGCAAAGATGGCAGGATTGATCGCGTCGAGAATTTTTGTTGGGTTGCCTGCTGCCAATTGTTTCACCGCTTTGCGGCGGCTGATGATGTGTTTGGTACCTGCAAAAATCCTGGCTTGAGTTGCTGAAAGTTTTTCCCACTGCATTTTGGGTCGATGCATCCAGCGATTGTCATGGGCATGGGCGGGCTCCTTGGCAAAACCGTGGTCGTTGGTGAGACCAATTTCATCACCCATATAGAGCAGCGGCAAGCCACCGAAGGAGGCCATCAACGCCACGCCCATGAGGATGCGGTCAATTGCCGTTGTGGTTTCCTGCTCCGTTTTGGCTGACTCAAGACCTGCAAGACTGGCGAAGGTTCCGCTGTTGCGGCGGTCGCCTGTGTCGGCGTTTTCCTGGAAGATGCCACCACGGGCGAATGAACCGGGATGCTTTCCGGCATAGAAATCAGCGAGGAACTTGCGGTGGCCGGGGCCGGAGACGTGAGGAACCGCGACGGCATCTTCCTCCGTGATGGCCCAGCCGATATCGTCGTGACAGCGGATGTAAGTTGCCCAGCAGGCATTGCGGAAATTTTCGGGGAAGTGTGTTTTGAGCGTGTAGGTCATCAGTGCAGTTTGCCGGGTGGCCAGCGACGACCAGTAATGCACCATCAGGTTATTGTGATAGGCGAGATTGGCCTCCCTGCCCTTGTGCCTGCCCATGCCGAGATATGGCACGAGATCTCGCGGGGCGACGATGGCTTCGGCTTTATGGATCAGGGCTGGTGCGGCAATTCGGGTGGCGGCGCGCAGGGCTTGCAAAATATCGTGAACCTCAGGCAGATTTTGACAATTCGTGCCGAGCTGCTTCCACATGAAGGCGACGGCATCCAGCCGCAGGCAATCGACACCCTTGTTGGCAAGATTCAGCATGATATCGACGATTTCGAGGAATACGTCGGGGTTTTCCCAGTTCAAATCCCACTGGTGTTCATTGAACGTCGTCCAGACGTATTTTTTGAAGTCGGGGTAGTAGGTGAAATTTCCCGGCGCATCATTGGGGAAGACTTCGACAAGGGTTTCTTCATACGCGAGCGTTTCCGCTTCGGTGTTGAACATGCGGTAATAGGCTTGGTATTTCTTGTCGCCTTTGCGGGCCTTGAGCGCCCATTCATGTTCCTTGGCCGTATGGTTCAAGACGAGATCGACGCAGACGCTCATGTTGCGGTGGCGCAGGCTTTTGGCGGCGGCTTCAAAGTCCTCCATGGTACCAAGTGCAGGATTGATGGAACGGTAATCCATCACGGAGTATCCGCCGTCACTGTCACCGGGGCGCGGTTTCAGGCACGGCATGAAATGCACGTAGGTGATACCGAGACTTTCGAGATAGTCCAAATGCCTTGCAACACCTTTGAAATTTCCGGCAAAGCGGTCAACATAAAACACATAACCGACCATCGATTCTGAGAGGAACCAATCGGGGTTCAAGTCGCGCTGAAGATCGAGGTCCTTGAGTTTGGCAGAGCGTTCGTCCCACCGTGCGAAAAGGATTGATTTCAGCCTTTTCTCGACATCCGGCTGAGTGCCATAGATCACACGTAGTGGGGCCAAGAGGTCACTTTGACTTCTCTCCCAGCGCAAATCGAACAGGCGTTGATCGTTGTTTGACAGTGCCACAGCCGAAAACCCAATACCAAAGCACTTTGAATGCCATAACTGGGGGAAAAAGCTACTAGAAATTAGCGCAGGACGACGGTGCGGACATCTCCAGCCGCCGCCTCAAGACGTGTTGATCTTCAGGGCATCCAGGGCGAAGTAATAGCATTCGACGAGAATCTCATGGACCTCGTGACGCCTTCTGCGGCGAAATCCTGGAGGATGGCCGGGTCGGATGGGGGTTTTGAATACCGGAGCCGGGCTGGCCTCCCGCCTCTTCTGCAGACGGACCAGACGCTGGGCCTGGCGCGGCAGGTCATCAAGGGCAGATCGAGGGCCTGGAGCCTGCGGGTGATGCGTGTGGCATCCATGAGGCCATCGGGCACGGGGGGCGGTGGTGGGGCGGGCGGCCTGGGTGTGGGCCACAGGGCAGCCACCCTCGGATCATAATCAAAGAGATGGACGCGTGGCGTAACCCTGAAGACCTTCTTTTTCCTGCGCAGCACCGCAAAGCGTCTGCGCGGATCAAATAGCTGAAAGGAATAACCCATCTGTGTGGCCTTCGGGCGAACCTCGATGGACCCCACAGGTTTCACACGTGATGACGTTGCACGCATCGGTGCCACCTCTGCCACAAGGCCCCGCGCCGCAATGACGATGAGACGCCGTACGGCGGATTCTGCAGGGCGCAACAGGCGCATCATCTTGCCGTGAACCGACGGCGAAAGCCGCGTTGCAAGACCCAGCATGACAAACAGGCTGTCAATGATGGCTTTGAGCGCAGTGCTGTTGCGGTCGATAACCCCGGCCCAGTTCATGGTGTTTATCTCAATCCTGTATGTTGAACATAACAGGAATGCCTCAGAAGAATAGGAATCCTGTGTCAAGGACTAAAATCGTGTAGGTGGCTGATGACGCTCCTCACCTTTCCGCCATTACCGCCCTTGAGGCGGTGAACCAGCGAAACAAAGGGAAGCGTCCCCTATTCTTCTTCTAAAGCAAATTCTGATGTTTACATGATGATGTATTTTAATGCACTGTCACCGTAATCCCACCTTAATCCGGATAATTGCCCGGCCTTTTGCACTTTAGGACTTCGGGGGGATATTTTGGTTCAATCTGAAAAGATTTCCAGGATCAAACCGCGCTTTCAAACGCTGTAGGCGATCAAATTTTTCAACTCCATATGCCTTTACCGCCAAGTCACCGCCAAAATCTGCCTGCTCGTTCACATAGTTGCCTTCCATAGACAAAGCGACGAGTTGCGCGGCTACGCTGCGTCCCCATGTGAAGCACTCTGAATCGAATTTCTGATCGTCCCAAATCGGTTGAACAATCCAATAATATTGCGCCGCACGCCCGTATATGCGGTTGCGCCGTCACCGATATCACTGATAGCTCCACCCAGTTGAAGCACATATATTTCAGAGTCAGGGCTCGGCGATGACCGCAGCTGCTGTCATGCAATCAATTACTTCGCTCGACAGTTCGGAGAGATAGCCGCCCTTGGCATAATAGCGGCGCCCCCAGCGCGCATGCTCATCAGACCGACTTTGAAACGCAACAAAATCAGAAGGGCCACAAGTTCCAGCACCTGTCCCCGCCAAACTGCCAAATGGAGAAACCAAAGTCATGCCGCGACCGGCCGCTCCTGAATGGAATGCTGAAACACTCAAAGTTTTTTGCGTCACGTTGAATGCCGTCGTGAGTTCCCGAGGAGCCGACCTGGCATAATCGGCAAGTTGGCCCAGTGCATTGCAACTTTGGGACAAATCATATTCCCAAGTGCCAGTCGTCACAGCGCCCAATTCACGCATGCGGAAGTGGAATTTTGTGGCAATGCCAAAATTTCCACCGCCACCGCGCAAGCCCCAGAAAAGCTCAGGTTCGTTTTCGGCGCTGGCTTCAATAGCCTCTCCGTCTGCAGTCACGAGTTCGACCTTCAGAAGGTGATCTATGGTGAGTCCAAACCTTCGGCTTAACCACCCCATGCCGCCACCAAGTGTCAGCCCGGCAGCACCAGTATGTGACACAACACCCGCCGGAACAACCAATCCATATGCAATTCCTGCCTTGTCCAGGCCGCCAAGCAACGTTCCTCCTGAAACGGTAGAGGTTGCGGAAGCCGGATCTATGGCAATGTCGTCCAGGTTTGAAAGATCAATCATCACACCGCCGTCACATGTTGATAGGCCGGGAAGACTGTGGCCTCCACCCCTCACTGCGACGATGCTTTCATGTCGGCGAGCCACATTTATTGAACTGCGAATATCTTCAATATTGTTGACGCGAACGATAGCCGCTGGCCTTTTGTCAGTCATGCCATTCCAGACACGTCGTGCCGATTCATAACGGTTGTCATTCGGCAAAATCAGACTATCTGGAGAAACTGCGTCGCGTAGCTCAAAGGCAAGAAGCAAAGTGTCCATAGTGCCTCCCATGCCCCATTGCAAATACTGGATTCGCCCAATGCAAAAGTCAAGTTTAACAGATCGACCGCGCATCCGGTTGAGTTCGCCAATGTATTACAGCTGTTAAAAACAAGTCCGTTACCTCGGTACAAGTCGGGGTGACGGTTTTTGACAAAAAATTATTTCTTCGGTTTCTTTTTTACCGCTGTTTTGAGGGCCACATCGAAGGCCTTGCGACACCAGATGGCCATTTCATCCATATCGTCCAAGCAACGCTCAGGAATCCGAAAATAGGCCATTTCCATTTTCTTTCCACCTTTCCCATAAGTGAAAGGTGGCAGGTTTTCGGCTACAAAATCCGGTTTGTTGCTGTCGTCCACTTTGAGATAGATTACCTCGTCATCAAGGAGCGCGAACATCAGGCCGTCGCAATAGATGCCCGCGCCGCCAAACATGGAGCGAATGGTGACGGGACCGAAGCCCGACATTTGTTCGGCAATAAATTCCTTGAAGCCAGCGCTAACGCTCAAGCCTGCGCTGCGGCTGGGGTGAGTTGTACGCTTTCGCCGCAACCGCAGGCGGAGGTTTGGTTGGGGTTGTTGAAGGTGAATCCGGATTTCAGGGCTGAGCTTTGATAATCCATTTCTGTTCCCAGCAGGAAGAGAATGGCCTTGGGATCAATGAGAACCTTGACGCCTTTTTCCTCGATCACTTCATCATAGGGCTTGGCTTCCGTTGCCCATTCCATCGTGTATTCCATGCCGGCACAGCCGCCATTTTTGACGCCAACGCGAAGGCCCAGAACAGGTGTCTCCGATTTGGAAATAATTGCCTGTACGCGGTCTGCCGCCGCATTAGTGAGCGTCATGACTTTGGGGCGTGGACGGGAATTTGCTGTAGCCATATTCATACCTTACCACATGTTCATCGCAACGCGCGCTTCGTCTGACATGCGGCTGTGATCCCAAGGCGGATCAAAAACCAATGTCGCCTTGGCGCTGGCAACGCCTGCCACGGTTGAAACGGCGTTTTCAACCCAACCCGGCATATCTCCCGCTACCGGGCAACCCGGAGCCGTCAATGTCATGTCAATCGCCACGTTTCGGTCATCGTCAATATCAACCTTATAAATCAGCCCCAGTTCATATATGTCAACGGGGATTTCCGGATCGTAAACGGTCTTGAGGGCGGACACGATGTCGTCCGTCATCCGGTTCAGCTCATCCGCAGGGATGGCTGAGGGGTTTGGGGCCCTATCGGTGGCAGCTTCAGTCACAAAAATATCCTCTTGGCAGAAATAAGGGCTTCGGCCAGAATATCAACCTCTTCCATTGTATTGTATATCGCAAATGACGCGCGGCAGGTCGCGGTGACGCCAAAACGCTGGAGCAAGGGCTGGGTACAATGGGTGCCTGCGCGGACCGCAACACCTGACCTGTCAATGACCGTGGCCACGTCATGGGCGTGGGCACCGTTCATATTGAACGATAAAATCGCACATTTTTCCCTGGCGCGACCATAGATGCGGAGCGAATTGATCTCCGACAGGCGCTGGGTGGCATAGTCACGCAAGGCATTTTCATGGGCCGCGATGTTATCAAAACCAATTGACGTCATGTAATCCAGCGCTGCGCCGAGGCCGATAGCTTCGGAAATGGCAGGCGTTCCCGCTTCGAACCGATGGGGCGGATTGTTGTAGGTGATGCCTTCGGTTGTAACCTCATTGATCATCTCGCCTCCACCCTGATAGGGCGGCATGCGGTTGAGATGCTCCATCTTGGCGTACAGCACGCCGATACCCGTGGGACCGTAGGTTTTGTGGCCAGTGAAAACATAGAAATCTGCATCCATATCCTGCACATCGACAGCGGTGTGCACCACTGCCTGGCTGCCATCCACAAGCACCGGAATGCCGCGCGCATGGGCAAGCTTGATCACGTCTTTCACCGGAACCACGGTGCCCAGCGCATTCGACATCTGTGTGATGGCGATCATCCTGGTTTTGGGGGACAGTAGCTTTTCAAACTCCTCCATGAGGAAATTGCCATCCTCATCAATCGGCGCCCACTTGATGACAGCGCCGCGACGCTCACGGTGAAAATGCCATGGCACGATATTGGAATGGTGTTCGAGAATGGAAAGAATGATCTCATCACCCTCATTGATGACAAGGCCGCCAAAGCTTTGCGCCACAAGATTGATGGCTTCCGTTGCGTTGCGGGTGAAGATCAATTGATCTTTTGACGGCGCATTGAGAAAGCGACGCACGGATTCGCGGGCATCTTCAAAGGACTGCGTTGCCGTGTTGGAGAGATAATGAAGGCCACGATGGACGTTTGAATATTCCTGCGCATAGCTTTTCATGATCGCATCAAGCACGACCTGCGGCTTTTGCGCAGATGATGCGTTGTCGAGATAGACCAACGGCTTGCCGTAGACTTCGCGCGACAGGATCGGGAAGTCTTTTCTTACTGCCTGGATATCAAACATCTGACCTCCAAATCACTGTCGTCATCCCGGCGAAAGCCGGGACCCAGCTGTCAACGTGTCCGAACAATGATTTCAGAATATTTGCTCGGAAAGCTGGGTCCCGGCTTTCGCCGGGATGACGGATAGTAAAGAGGAAACTAAACACTAATCTTCACTCCTACGACGTGTCAGCCACTTGTTGGAAAATTTCACGAGAGCTTCCTTGATGGCTTCGTTTTCGATCACGTCAAAGGCCTCACCCACAAACGCTGCGATGAGAAGAGATTTGGCCTCTGGCTCCGGAATGCCGCGCGACATCAGATAGAAGAGATGGTCATGATTCAAGTCACCTGCTGTGGCACCGTGGCCGCAAACGACGTCATCAGCAAAGATTTCGAGTTCGGGTTTGGCGTCGAACTCGGCGGTTTCAGACAACAGAAGCGCGTGGCTCGATTGTTTGCCGTCTGTCTTTTGCGCGTTTTTACGCACCATGACTTTGCCTTGAAAAATACCACGGGCACGGTCATCCATCACGCATTTGAAAAGTTCGCGGCTGGTGCAATGAGGTTGCTGATGGTCAATCACAAGACGCGTGTCGGCGTGCTGTTTGCCACAGAGCATGAAGGCACCAGAGACCTTGGCGTCAATGTTCTCGCCTTGAAATTCGATGGTGCCGTTCTGACGGTTCACCTTGGCACCTGACGTCAACGTAAAATCATTCAGCACGGCATTCTTTGCCAGCGTCACATGGGTGTGGCTGAGGTGAATGGCATCTTCGGATTCCAGCTCCACCTTGATGCGGTCCAGACGCGCACTGACACCAAGCCGAATTTCGGTTACGGAATTGGCGAGATAAGCACCCTCGCCCATATGGGTTTCGATAATGGTGGCCGCTGCACCTTGGGCAACTTCGATCACATTGCGCGATGCAATGGTGCGGGCATCGGCTTTGGTTGAAATGAACAGCAGCTCGATTGGCGTGTCGGAATTACCGGTTATTTTCAGATGTGCACCATCTGTCACGAAGGACTGGTTCATTTGCACAACGGGTTCATCGAAGCTGATTCGCGTCTCGACGCTTTCACGATTCAAATGGGAATGGTCGGTTGAGAGGTGGCCATTGATGAACACCATGCGCTGACCTGCAATTTTCGCAAAGGGCGATGACTTGATGAGGCGTTCCACATCCATTGCCGCAGCTAGAATTTTCTGGCGCGGCGGGTAAGGCTTGTCGATAAGCTGGCGCAGGTCAGTCCAGCGCCAATCCTCCATCTTGCGATGCGGCAATGCAAATCCGAACACCATTTCGGCAGGTGTTTTTGGAATCATGACGTTCACGCCGCAGCCCCTGTGAATTCAGCATAGCCATTGGCTTCAAGTTCCAATGCCAAAGACTTGTCGCCAGATTTGACGATCTGGCCTTTGGACAGCACATGCACCTTGTCCGGCACGATATAATCGAGCAGGCGCTGGTAATGCGTGATCACGATCATGGCGCGATCGACTGAACGCAAGCTGTTCACGCCATCGGCCACCACGCGCAACGCATCGATATCAAGACCAGAGTCGGTTTCATCAAGCACGCAGAGATGGGGTTCCAGCACGGCCATTTGCAGGATTTCGGCACGCTTCTTTTCACCACCGGAGAAACCCACATTGACGGGACGCTTCAACATGTCAGGGCCAATGTTGAGTTTTGCGGCACGCTCTTTCACGTAACGCATGAAGTCGGGTGTGGTCATTTCCTTTTCGCCGCGGGCTTTGCGTTGGGAGTTGAGCGCCACCTTGAGAAACTGCATGGTGGCCACGCCCGGAATTTCTATGGGATATTGGAAGGCGAGGAACACGCCCTTTGAAGCGCGCGCTGATGGCGTCATGGCCAACAGGTCTTCGCCCTTGTAGGTCACGGACCCTTCGGTGACCTCATAGCCTTCACGGCCCGACAGCACATAAGATAATGTCGATTTGCCCGATCCATTCGGCCCCATGATGGCATGCACTTCGCCGGCATTCACGGTAAGGTTCAGACCATTGATGATGACGCGGTCTTCATCGGCAAGCTTGACGTGGAGATTTTTGATTTCGAGCATTGTTTAAGATTCCAATTTATTCATTAGTTTTGCCAGCTCATCAAACAATTCAATAGCACTGCACTTACTGCCACCGATTGGGCTAACATTGGCGTTTCTTGTGGGCTTAACGATATGAAACTCACCAACGGCAACTATACTGATTTCAAGGCGTTCGTTTCCAGCAGTTACCCAGAATTTTCCATCTTTAGAGTTTACTTTTAGGTCCGAAAAATAACTTCTGATCGCATTCTCAAGCCCCGAGAAATCCGAAACCGTCTTGAATAATGCTTTCCCATCATTTGAAGTTACCATTTTATTTTTCTTTCTTCCTTCTCCCCTTGAGGGAGAAGGTGCCCGCAGGGCGGATGAGGGGTATGGTTGACACGAATTCGGCGCTTGGATTGGGCAGCCTCCTCATCCGTCTCGCTGCGCGATCCACCTTCTCCCTCAAGGGGAGAAGGAAAAAAAGTGGAGTGATCATCCGACTGATCCTTCCAGACTAATCCCAATCAGCTTTTGTGTTTCCGCCATGAACTCCATCGGCAATTGTTGCAGCACATCGCGCACGAAACCGTTGACGATGAGGGCGACGGCTTCTTCCTGCGTGAGCCCGCGCGACATGCAGTAGAACATCTGATCGTCGGATATTTTTGACGTGGTGGCTTCGTGTTCGAACTGCGCGGTGGAGGTTTTCGCCTCGATGTAAGGTACCGTATGGGCGCCGCACTTGTCACCGATGAGCAACGAGTCACATTGGGTGAAATTGCGGGCGTTGGTTGCCTTGCGGTGGGCGGACACGAGCCCGCGATAGGTGTTGTCGCTGCGGCCTGCGGCGATGCCTTTGGAGATAATGCGGCTTGACGTGTTCTTGCCCAAGTGGATCATCTTGGTTCCGCTGTCGACCTGCTGCATGCCGTTTGAAATGGCGATGGAATAGAATTCACCGCGTGAGTTATCACCCCTTAAAATGCAGCTCGGATATTTCCATGTGATGGCAGAGCCAGTTTCAACCTGTGTCCAAGAAATCTTAGAACCCCGCCCACGGCAATCGCCACGCTTGGTCACAAAGTTGTAGACGCCACCCTTTCCGTCAGCGTCACCGGGATACCAGTTCTGAACGGTGGAGTATTTGATTTCGGCATCATCAAGTGCAATCAATTCAACCACGGCGGCGTGAAGCTGATTTTCTTCGCGCATGGGAGCGGTGCAGCCCTCGAGATAGGACACATATGAACCCTTGTCGGCGATGATCAACGTGCGCTCGAACTGGCCCGTGTTTTTGGCGTTCATGCGGAAATAGGTTGAGAGCTCCATGGGGCAGCGTACGTTTGGTGGCACATAGACAAACGAGCCGTCAGAGAATACCGCAGAGTTCAACGCGGCGTAGTAGTTATCGGCTTGTGGAATAACGGTCCCCAAATACTTGCGAACAAGTTCGGGGTGTTCACGCAAGGCTTCCGACATTGAACAGAAAATGACACCCGCTTTTGCAAGCTCTGCCTTGAATGTGGTGACAACGGAGACGGAGTCGAAAACGGCATCAATGGCGACGCGGCCCGTGATGACTTCGTTACCTTCATCATCAAGCGTGCTCTTCTCGCCCTGTTTGCGAACGCCTGCAAGGATCTCCTGCTCTTTCAGCGGAATGCCGAGCTTGGCATAGGTTTCCAAAAGCTTGGGATCAATTTCATCCAAACTCTTGGGAGCGGCCATGCTTTTTGGCGCTGCGTAATAGTAGAGATCCTGAAAATCGATTTTCGGAAATGACACGCGCGCCCATGTGGGCTCTTCCATTTGTAGCCAGCGGGCATAGGCTTCCAAGCGCCATTCCAGCATCCAGGCGGGTTCAGCTTTTTTGTCGGATATGAATTTGACGATGCCTTCATTCAGGCCCTTGGGCGCATAGTCGGATTCAATCTCGGTGGTGAAGCCGTACTTATACTTGTCAACGTCGATATCTTTAACAAGTTCAATTGTGTCGAGGTCTGCCATGGTTCTCTCTAAGCCGCCGCTTTGGCGTGATGACGCGCCAAAAGTTTGCGCCAAACGCGGGTGAAATGATCAATGTTTTCGTGGGTTGTGTTCCAACCAAGACTAATACGGACAGCACCCCGCGCCAGTTCAGGGGCAACCCCCATTGCGTTCAGCACATGCGACTTCGTGACTTTGCCGGATGAACATGCAGAACCCGATGACACCGCAACACCCTCAAGATCAAAGCTCATGAGCAGTGTTTCAGCAGATATACCAGGGCTCGCAAAATACGTGGTGTTACGGAGACGCTCGACGCCATCACCGAAGATGACAGTGCCTTCAAGGGCCGCTTCGAGTGTGTCATTTAATTCACGGGTATCCAGATGTGGCTCCGTGGCTGCAGCTGCAAAACCCACGACCATGACAATGTTTTCAGTGCCCGCACGGCGGCGAAGCTCTTGGCCGCCGCCCACCAACATGGGTTCAACCACCAGACCATCACGGATGACCAATGCGCCAATCCCAACGGGGCCACCCACCTTGTGGGCTGCAACAGTGAGCATATCGCACCCCATCACGCCAAAGTTCACCATGCGCTTGCCAAAGGCTTGCACCGCATCCACATGCACAAGTGCACCTGCGGTTTTTGCCAGTTGAACGATGTCATTGATGGGCTGAATAACACCTGTTTCATTGTTGGCGACCATCACTGACACGAGCGCCTTCGGCCCTTTCAGCATGGCTTCAAGGGCTGAGAGATCAACACGACCTCGGCTATCAACGGGAATGATTTCAACAGTCCTGCCGCTGGCCTTTGCTGCGGCGTGGACGCTGTCATGTTCAATTGCCGATACAAGTATGCGTTCGACAGCAACACCGCGCAAAGCCATGTTGTTAGCTTCTGTGCCGCCCGATGTGAAGGTTATCATCTGCGGCAAGCAGCCAAGAGAAAATGCGATTTTCTCACGGGAATCATCCAGCAACTTATGAGCATGACGTCCTTCGCGGTGGACCGACGAGGCGTTGCCTTCCACATCCATCGCCGCGCGCATGGCTTCCTTCACCGAAGGGCGCAGCGGGCTGGTGGCGTTATGGTCGAGGTAGCTCCTCATGCATTGGGCCTCACGTAACGGTCTTTGGCCTGCTTGATGGTGGCCGCCAGCGCGAGATTGCGCTTCTCGACAACGTCTTCGAGTGTAATTGACCCCAGGAAGTGCATCATCTGACGACCAAGGGACGACCAGAGGTCATGGGCGGAGCATTGCATGCCTTTGACGCAGCCATCCACCGCATCGCCTGAGCAACGCGTCACTTTCAAGGCTTCATCAACGGCGAGGATTACGTCTGACACGGCAATTTCAGCGGCATCGCGCGCCAGTCTATAGCCACCGCCAGGCCCCCTTGAACTTTCAACGAGACCAGCGCGGCGAAGCTTGCTGAAGAGTTGTTCAAGGTATTCCTGGCTGATGTCCTGACGATCGGCAATTTCAGCAAGCGAAACTGGGAGCCCGCGGGAATTCTGGCCAATATCGATCATGGCCATCACAGCATATCTGCCCTTTGTGCTCATTTTCATTCGTTTTTTCCCAATTCCGTCTCATGAAAAGCTTGCTTTTTGCCCCACCTGTTGTGCTAAAGCCCATATAAGCTGAGTGGGGACCGAAAAACAGAGCTTTTTTGAACCATTCTAAAGTGAAATATAGAAAACCCGACTTGTTGAGTCAACTATTACTCGCATTTTGGGCAACAAACATTGGAACGGACCTCACGGGATGCCAGAAGTCATTTTTAACGGCCCAGCCGGACGGATTGAAGCGCGGTATCACCACGCCAAGCCGGTTGGATCGCCGATCGCACTGCTGTTGCATCCCCATCCCGCCTTTGGTGGCACAATGAACAATCCAATCGTCCATTCGTTGTATCAGACGTTTGTAAGCCGTGGATTTTCGGTTCTGCGGTTTAACTTCCGTGGGGTTGGCCGCAGCCAGGGCCTGTTTGAAAATGGTGCCGGCGAATTATCGGATGCAGCATCTGCGTTGGACTGGCTGCAGTCCTTCAACCGCGAGGCGAAGATTTGCTGGATTGCCGGTGTTTCGTTTGGTGCGTGGATTTCCATGCAGCTCTTGATGCGGCGGCCGGAAATCGGTGGTTTTGTATCGATTGCACCGCTCGCCAAGCATTATGACTTCTCGTTCCTCGCGCCCTGCCCTGCCTCGGGCCTGTTTGTAAACGGCGAGAAGGATGTTGTGGCACCGCCGGAGTCGGTCCACAGCCTCGTTTCCAAACTGAAAACGCAGAAGGGCATCGCCATCGAGCACAAGGTTGTGGCGGGAGCGAACCATTTCTTTGATGGCAAGCAGGATGAACTGACCAAGATTTGCTCGGTTTATCTGGACAAGCGCCTATCGCAGGAGGGCTAACACGCCTCCGGTCATTGGCTTGCCCACCTTGGTTGTTTTAGGGAAGGTCAACGGCAAACCCTTGAGACTGCGCACGGCGAGATAGGCCCAGGCTTCGGCCTCCATGGCGTCTCCATCGAAACCAAAGTCTTCGGCGGTTTTTACGTTGGAGAGCTTTTGCGTCAGTGATTTCATGACTTCCGGGTTGTGACGTCCTCCACCACAGATGATCCACGTCTTTGGCTTCTCTGCCAACCAATCCGCCGCGCGGGCTATTGAGCGAGTGGTGACTTCAACGAGCGTGGTCGCACCATTTTCAGGCGTAAGGCCTTCAATGGAAATGCCGGCAAAGCTGTTGCGGTCCAGTGATTTTGGCGGTGTTGCCTTGAAGAATTCTGCTGACATGAATTTTTCAAGGGTTGCCTGATCGGCGATACCGCGAGCCGCCAACGCGCCGTCAACATCTCTGGCAATGCCAGTGTGTTTGCCCGCCCAATCATCAAGGAGCGCATTGCCGGGTCCGGTATCGAAGGCAATCATCTCGCCCTGCGCGTCGATTGCGGTGATGTTTGAAACGCCACCAATGTTGACAAACACAACAGGCCGCTCATTTACGCTCGCGGCCAGCGCTCGATGATAAATGGGAACCAAAGGTGCGCCCTGCCCGCCTGCTGCTACGTCATCAGCGCGCATGTCATAGACTACTTGAATACCCAGTTTCTCCGCCAGCACCTCGCCGAGGCCCAATTGTACGGTGAGTTTTTTCTCCGGTCTATGAATGACGGTTTGTCCATGAAAACCAATCACATCAATATCTGCTGGATTTTCAGAGAGGAAGTGTTGAACGGCATAGATGTGCCAATCCGTGATTTCCTTTTCGGCACTGACAAGGCTTCCTGGGCGTTGTTCTCTCTTCAGGATTGTACGCGCATCCATCAATGCGGTTTGCAGCAATTCGCGCTGGTAGTCTGCATAGGCAAATGTCATTGACGGCCCGCGCTCGACGATGTTTTCGCCATCGGTGCGCATCAATGCCACATCGATGCCATCCAGCGAAGTGCCGGACATGAGGCCTAAGGCTGTTACAAGTTTTGACACGCGAATATCCCATGCTATGAGCAAATTATCATGAGCACTTATAAATCAGAGTTTCTTAACACCCTTTCAACCCGTGGCTACATCCACCAATGTTCGGATGCCGCAGGCCTTGATGCACTTGCCGCCAAGGGCGATGTGACCGCTTATATCGGATTTGATTGCACGGCGAAATCCCTGCATGTGGGCTCCCTTGTGCAAATCATGTTGCTGCATTGGGCGCAACAAACGGGACAAAAGTCTATCGCTCTCATGGGCGGCGGAACAACGCGCGTGGGCGACCCTTCGGGCCGTGACGAAAGCCGCAAGATGCTCACGCTGGAAGATATTGAAGGTAACAAGCGCGGCATCCAGCAAGTGTTCGACAAGTTCCTGAAATTTGGTTCGGGTGCCAAGGATGCCGTGATGGCCGATAATGCGGAATGGCTGGCCAAGCTGAATTACTTGGACATGCTGCGCGACGTGGGCAAGCATTTCTCAGTCAATCGCATGGTCGCAATGGACTCGGTCAAGCTACGGCTTGAGCGCGAGCACGAAATGTCGTTCATCGAATTCAACTATATGGTTCTGCAGGCTTATGATTTTGTGGAGTTGGCGCGGCGCTATGGCTGCAATTTGCAAATGGGCGGGTCTGACCAGTGGGGCAATATCGTCAATGGCATCGACCTCGGCCGCCGCATGGGCACCCATCAACTTTACGCAGTGACAACCCCACTGATCACTCTGGCCTCTGGTGCCAAGATGGGAAAAACGGCGAGCGGTGCCGTGTGGCTCAATGCAGATATGCGCAGCCCTTACGAGTATTGGCAGTTCTGGCGCAATACGGAAGATGCAGATGTTAGCAAGTTCCTGAAGCTGTTCACCACGCTTCCACTTGCGGAAATTGCCAAGCTTGAAGCGTTGGGTGGCTCAGAAATCAACGAAGCAAAGAAGACACTCGCCAACGAGGCCACTGGTTTATTGCATGGGCGTAAATCAGCTGATGAAGCGGCAGAAACCGCACGACGCACTTTTGAGGAAGGTGCAAGTGCGGAAGGTTTGCCGACAATTGAGGTTGATCTTTCCAATGGCATTGGCGTCTTGAATGCTGCGGTCTTGGTTGGATTTGCCACGTCCAATAGTGAAGCGCGGCGTTCCGTTCAAGGTGGAGCCATTCGCATCAACGATGTGGTTGTGAGTGATGACAGGTTACAGGTCACGTCCAGCAACCTGAACGCTGATGGCGTCATCAAGTTTTCCATGGGGAAGAAGAAACACGTTTTGATCAAGCCAGTTTGACGCTAGTTTTTTGATCCCTGTGGCCTTGGCTTATAAGGCTGGCCTGCACCATCAAACTCAAAAAACTTGCGCAGTATGCCGGGTGCAATGGCTGAAACTGGGTTTACCTGGAATTTTGGCTTCTCAAAAGTTCCCCCCATTGCATAGGTAAGCCCGAAAATGCCTTGCCCTTTGCCACCCGTTAAAATGTCTCCCACCAACGGAATGTTGCTGAGGGCTGAATTCAAGCCATAGGCGGGAATAATGGTTCCGGTGATATCAATGGCACCATCTGACTTGCGGATAATACCCTCAGCGGACGCACCGAGGTCGTTGCCTTTCAGCAATGTACTGCCGATGCGGATGAATTTCGAGTCGGCGGTGAAAGGCAATTTGAGTTTGGTGAAATTCAAGCCATCGCGGCGTGGGCCGGATTTTTTCGCTTTGCCCCGGCTGTCAATATTGGCCAGGGCAGCTTCATTGCGTACGGAAAAATTGCGCAAAATAAGATTTCCCCTTTGAATTGTTGAGTTGCGGTCATTGGTCATTTGCGCCGAAAAACCAAGCTCTCCTCCCGCCACCTTTCCATAAAGATTGGAAGCACGAAGGGCAGCACCACCATCACTGCTGTTAACTTGCAGGACCCTCCCATCACCGCTTGGTGTCACGCGGACAGCAATAATCGATCCGGAAAGGAACTTGCCTTCAATTTCCGCCGCGGCCAAGATACTTCGCTTAATGCTGAGGGTTGCGGAGACACCTGTCAAAATTTCACCCCGATGCGCCAAAATGCGCCCAAGTCGGGCCGTAATATCAAGATTTTGCGCAGGCTCGTCCTCAGAGGCCGTAGCATTAGATGATTTTGAGAATATGGATTTCAGGAAGGGCCGGGCATCAAATGAATTACCAGTGACTGCAATAGATTGCCCTCCGCCACCGGATTCCATCTTCAAGCTGAAATTGTTGTCTTCATTCAACCAGACTTGCGAGAGAACGGCGGACTTAAAGGTGCCATTAGTGTTTAAAAATATATCACCCTTGACGCTGAGGCCCGGCCCTTTGACAGCAAGGTCTTCGACCTTGTGGGCTTCATTCCCACCGGATTGGTAGCCAAAACTTGCTGTCGTGTTGGCCGTTGGAGGCCGGTACCAATTGATGGCTGCAATCGTCATTTCCACTTTGGAAAGATCCGCCTTGACTTGAATACTGGTGCTTTTGTCTCCCAGGCCTGAAATATCAGCTGTTACTTTGATGGGGCCTTGCATATAATTGCCAAGCTTCATGCCCAGCTTCTCCCGCGCTTTGTCGTCGAGTTCAGTAACCAGCGTTGCCGTTGCCTTTGACGTTATCCCCGCAGGGCGCACCCAATTGAGACTCGCTGGAAAGCCGTTTATTTTTAGAGGCCCCGAAGCGGCAATGCCCTTCAGGTCAAACGTGATTGAAAGGTTTCCATCACTTAAATCAATATTCGGCAGGACATTGTCGACGCCTGCGTTGGTAACCTTTACCGTCGCCTTGGCTGTTACTTTTTCGCGTGGCACGTCTTTTATAAGCGGCAATGAAAGATCGATGGCAGCGGTTGCCTGCCCGCTGAATTTTGGTGCCGTGAGGCCTGCCTTGGTCATCAGGTCAAGACTGGGCTGGGATGCCAGTTCCATAAGATTAATGGCGTTTGCTGCCAGGTTGATCTTGAACACGCCGGGAACATCATCAAGCAAAAGGCTGGTGGCCGTGAATGATGTATCGGTGACTTGCACAACACCTTGCGAGGGTAAAACCACTTTGCCACGGTCTATTTTCAATTCGAAGATGTCACCCTGCAGGTGAGCTGAGCCTGAAGCATTTACGAGCGTTGGCAATGTTTTGAAATAATGCGAATCCACATCATTCAACGTAAACTGGAAGTCGATATCTTTATTTGGCATGACTTTCTGGGCCAAAGCCGTGGCAAGACCGTTGACAGGAATATTGATGCGGAATGCACCTTCGCCAATACGGCCAGTAATAATGTTTTCACTTACCCATTCGCGGGACTTTGGCGCAACAATCGGTGGCCATAGTTTTTTCAGGAAATCGGCGGAAATATCACGCACGCGGCCTTCGAGTGCTATGCCAGCCGATTCTGCGCCACCTGTTATCTTTCCCCTCAAGCGCACACCCGCATTGCCCGACATCACGACCAAATCGTCTATGCCCAATTCAGCGCCTTCGACAGACGCTTTTCCAAGAAACTCCACTTTATCAACCAACACAGGGTTTTTTACTGTTCCCAACGTATCGACGCTGATGTTGGTTGCCTTGATGTCAATTTTGAGATCCGTGAGTTTTCCGTCTTTTTCACGTATCGGGTCTACACGGCCTGTAAGCTCCGCACGCGAACCACCTATAAGGATTATTGAATCCACAATCTTGAAGCCACCGTTTGCAATATCGTAGTCAACACGCAGAGAGCCCTCGTCAATAACAATGGGTTGGGCGATATATTCTGGCAGGCTGACCACTCCTGCGGAGGCGGCAAATTCAGCAGATGCTTTGGTAACGTCACCTTGATCGGTAATTTCCAGTTCAGCATGGCCTGCGAGCGGTACATTCACCCTCGCGAACTGTGCAAGCGCAAATATTTTGTCTGCGACGTTTGCGGGGATCAAATCATTGATGCGGGCGCTGACGGAAAATGAGCGGCTCTCGATCCGGTAATTCGCAGAAATATCGGTTTGCCACTGGGTTGATCCACTCGCTACGGATGCCTTGGCGAATACGGCAAAACCATAGGGCATTTTTTTAAACGTCAGGTCTGCTTCGGGCGCAAACCAATTCGACTGGTTCGCCTCATCAAAAAGCTGTATCGATGCGCCGGTGACCCGTATGTCTTGAAGGGACGACACTGCAGACCCTGCGCCCTGACCAGACAAAACATCAATGATCGACGAAGCGGGTGTTTCGGGTTGCGCAGCCGCATTGTTTTCGCGGTCTGCTTTGTCAGTCTGGACACTCACGCCGACTGCTTCCTCGTCGGGTGCAGGCGGACTGCCAAAACCCAGATTGATGCTCCCGTCAAGCTGGCGTTTGACCAAAATGCGCGAACCGATCAGCTCCAGGCTTCTCGGCACCATGGACCCCGTGAACAGTGCGCCGCTATCGAAACTTATCGCCGCGCGATTTGACTTCGCGATCAGGCTTCCAGACTGGTCAACCAGGACCATGTCGCGGAGCCTGAAATGCGGCACGTGGGATTTGTTATCAAGCTCGAACACGGCACCGCCCATTTTTACGGTCATTCCACCAAGTGACTTGTTGATTTCAGTTTCGATTCTCTGGGTCATGAAATCAAGGGAGACGGGGCCTTGCGAGAGCCGCCAAAAAAATGCCGCCCCAACGATAACCACAACGGCGGTAACCGAAAGCAACGCAAGGACTGTTATTTTTGCTAGCCTGTGCCGCAATTATGCCTGCCCCAAAATACGTGTCCCAATTTTTCCAAACAAACAGTCCAGAATCGCGAATAAACGAACAAAGCATACCTTTGCCGCAGCAAACAGATCAAAATCAAAGTTCATTGGCCAGTAAAGATAGGCCAAACAAAGGCAAAAGCTGGAGCCTTGTCTTGGACCAAGATGGCGTTGGAATTCACCAAGCCACCTGCCTTGTTAAAACCTCCATGACAATGGAAGACATTCAAGTTACATTGGTCTTATTTGGAAAAGCAAATTCCTAGTCAATTGTTCAAACCCGTGCGAATGTCACAAAACAGTTGATTCCATTTATTTTGGCGAAAAACAATGATCTTCAAACGCTCCAAACAATCCCCGCATGCGATCCAGAGTATCCAGAACGCGCAGCCAACGCTCATCGCCCATGATGTAACAATTGAGGGTAACGTGACGACAACGGGTGAGCTTCACATTGATGGGACAGTTTATGGTGCCGTTCGGGCGCGGTCTTGCGTAATTGACATGAACGGCTTTGTGCATGGTGAGATCGTTGCCGATGAGGTTTTCATTCGGGGGCGCGTAATTGGCCCTATCCGAGGCGCCCACGTGAACCTCTACGCAGGGGCCCAAGTTGAGGGCGATATTCTAAATGAAACAATTTCCATCGAAAACGGTGCAAATATTTACGGCATGATCAGCCGTTCGGAAGTCCCTTCACAGGCCTCACAACTACAAACCAATGAAAATGGCCATGACAGGTCAGGACATTCACCAAGCCTGTCATTTGGTCAGGACAATTATTTCGATGACACGTCAGATTACAGTTACCGACCGATCAAGGTTGTGAGACCACGCTGACTTGTTGATTACTCAATATCCTCTATGACTTGGCCCTCAATGCCTTTCAGCCTTTGTGCCAACGAAGCTTGAATGAAGTCATCCAGCCCGCCATCAAGAACAGCTGTTGGATTGGTGCTGGTGAAGCCTGTGCGTAAATCCTTGATGAGTTGATAGGGCTGAAGGACATAGGAGCGAATTTGGTGGCCCCAGCCAATCTCAGTCTTCTTTGAATTGACCGCATCGATTTTTTCCTGCTGCAGTTGCAACTCACGTTCGTAGAGCCTGGCTTTCAGCATCTTCCAGGCGGTGGCGCGGTTCTTGTGTTGGGAGCGCTCAGCCTGGCATGCCACCACGATCCCCGTCGGGTTATGTGTGATGCGTACGGCCGAGTCCGTCGTGTTGATATGCTGGCCACCTGCACCGGAAGCGCGGTAGGTATCGATTTTGCAATCACTCTCATTGACCTGTATGTCAATTTCATCATCGATCACGGGATAGGCCCAGACCGAGGCGAATGATGTGTGGCGGCGCGCATTTGAATCATAGGGGGAAATGCGCACAAGGCGATGTACGCCAGATTCGGTTTTCAGTTTTCCATAGGCGTTATGGCCCTTGATTTCGAGCGTGCACGACTTAATGCCAGCTTCTTCACCGACATGTTCGTCAAGCACCGTCACCTTGAATTTGCCTTGGTTGGCCCAGCGCGTGTACATGCGCATGAGGATTGAGGCCCAGTCCTGACTTTCAGTGCCGCCTGCACCTGCATTGATCTGAACATAACTGTCATTGCCATCTGCTTCACCGGACAACAGGGTTTCAAGTTCCTGCTCGGCAACGTCAAGCTGCAAGGCAATCAACGTCTTTTCAGCTTCGGTGATGATTCCCTGGTCACCCTCCAGTTCACCCATCCCGATCAATTCAATGCTGTCTGCAATGGTTTGCTCCAGCCGCGTTATGGAGCTTATGCGGCTATCGAGATCCTGACGCTTGCGCATCACGTCCTGGGCTTTCTGTGGATCGTTCCACAGGCCGGGGTCTTCGGACTTGGCGTTTAACTCGGCAAGTTGGCGGATGGCTGCATCCCAGTCAAAGATGCCTCCTAAGCAGGCCTATGGACTGCTTCATGTCTTCAACGATTTTGCCAATTTCAGCGCGCATTTTAAAAGTGTCTTTCAGTAAGAATGATTGGGCTCAATAGAGGCCACCGCCACCTTCCGTCAACCCGCCTTGTTCAGCAGGCTGTTGAACGGGTGTGGATGGTGGCACAAGCTGTTTTCCTGCCCCAAGGGGCACAGATCCGGCAGCGGCTACATCCTGGCCAATGACCTTGGTGTTTTCAGGTGGTTCATCGCCTGGTTTGAACGCTTCGAGAATTACGCCCTCATCACCAAAAATAGACCGTTTTCCCGAATTTGCATTGATTGGGATGAGTTCAATCGCGCGTGGCACCCGGAACGGGGTAGCAGGTTGCTCGCGCAGGGCAAGGCGCATGAAATCCGCAACGATCGGGGCTGCCAATTCACCGCCGGTGCGTTTTTGGCCCATGGGCCGTGGATTGTCGTACCCCACATAGACACCCACCGCGAGGTCAGGCGTGTAGCCAACAAACCAGGCATCTTTTTCTTCACTGGATGTGCCGGTTTTTCCAGCAACCGGTTTTCCCACGATTTGCATTTTCTTGCCCGTGCCACGCTGTACCACCCCTTCCATCATCGACGTGATTTGGTAAGCGGTGTATGGGCTCATTACCTGTTCGCGAACGTCCAGCAGCTCTGGCTCTGTGGCCCCCGCCGTATAGGTGTCTTCCTTGCATGCCGTGCAATCACGCTTGTCATAGCGGAAAATCGTCCGGCCATAACGATCCTGAACGCGGTCAATCAAGGTGGCGGTTACTTTCTTTCCACCATTGTCAAAAATGCTATATGCGGTCACCATTTTCAGAAGCGATGTTTCACCTGCTCCCAAAGACATGGCGAGTTGCATTGGCAGTTTTTCGTAGATGCCAAGACGCTGGGCGAGGTCAGCCACCTTGGTCATGCCAAGATCGTCGGCAAGACGCACGGTCATGACGTTGCGAGACTGTTCAATACCGCGGCGCAACGTCGATGGACCGAAGAATTTTTTCTGGTAATTCTTGGGTTTCCATGTTGTGCCATTGGGCATCTTGTATTCAACAGGCGCATCAAGAATCACAGATGAGGGTGTGTAGCCATTATCGAGGGCAGCTGCATAAACGACCGGCTTGAACGAGGAGCCCGGCTGGCGCATGGCTTGAATGGCGCGGTTGAATTGACTGTTGCCATAAGAAAAACCACCCACGAGCGATAGTACACGACCAGTATGCGGATCCATGGCGACAAGTGCACCTTCGACATCTGGCATTTGAACGAGATGCCATTTGCCCTGTTGCGCACTGGGAGCCACGTAGATGACATCGCCTTGCGACAAAACATCGACTGCCTTGACAATTTTGGGCCCAAGCTCACTGCCGTCTTTATAGGTTCGGGCCCAGCCCAGCAGTTCAACCGGTATTGTTCCCGTTTCACGCGCACTGTCCAGCTTGCCATCGGGCATCAGTTTTGGCTGCAGGCCAATATCGGCCTGTAAATCATTTACATTCAAGACAACAGCCAAGCGCCAGGGAGCCACGTCGCTTGGCGCGCGCGGTGTTGCGAGTTGCTGGCCCCAATCCCCCTGCACATCAACTTTTTTGACAGCGCCGCGATACCCGCGTTTACGGTCAAACGAAATGAGACCTCTGGCCAGGGCTTGGCGGGCGAATATCTGCAGCTTGGGATCAAGGGTTGTGCGGACCGACAAGCCACCTTTGCCAAGCGTATCCTTGCCATACATGGCGGAAAGCTCACGGCGCACTTCTTCGGCAAAAGATTCAGCCGCGAAAAGCTGTGCGCCAAAAGGGCGTGGGTTTATTTTGAGTGGTTTTTTCGTCGCTTCATCGAGTTCGGCCTGGTTGATATAACCATTGTCAAACATTTGAAGAAGAACCCAGTTGCGGCGCTCGATTGCACGGTCCTTGTGCTTGAAAGGGTTATAATTGTTTGGCCCCTTGGGCAAAGCGGCGAGATAGGCCATTTCATCCAGCGAAAGGTCATTCAAGGACTTGCCGAAATAATTCAGTGATGCCGCGGCAATACCATATGAATTCAGGCCAAGGAAAATTTCATTGAGATAGAGCTCGAGGATTTGGTCCTTGTTGAATGCCTTTTCAATGCGCTGCACAATGATGGCTTCGCGCAGTTTGCGGGTTAGCGTTTGCTCGTTTCCGAGAAGAAAGTTTTTAGCGACCTGCTGGGTGATTGTCGACGCGCCAACGATTTGACCACGGCCGGATACCTTGACTTGCACATACCGCAGACCAGCCGCTGCAATGCCGCGCCAATCCAAACCACTGTGTTGATAGAAGGTTTTATCTTCCGCTGAAATGTAAGCCTGGATCAGGCGCTTTGGTACCGAATTGATGGGAATGAACAAGCGGCGCTGATCGGCATATTCGGCGAGCAATGAACCATCCGCAGCATGAATGCGCGACATTACAGGTGGTTCGTAAGAAGCAAGTTGTTTGTAGTCGGGCAAGTCCTTGGAAACATCATAGATCACGTAGATCATTGCGCCTGCCAGCCCCAGGAAAATCATAAATCCAGCAGTGAAAAGCCAACCCAAAAATCTAAGCATATTAAGTATTCTGATCCGATTCCGTTGCAAACAACAACCCGCGATAGCACAGGCGGCTTTGATCTAGCTAGGCTTTGATTATGGCCAAGAATGGGCAGTTTGCTTCAGTTTGCGGTGGAGGCGAGTTCCGTTGCGAAATAGCCATCGACTGCCCTCGCAAAAGCATTGGCTATCTTGGATTGCCAAGCATCGGATGTGAGCAGTTTTTCATCGGATTTGCTGGAGAGGTAGCCAAGCTCAATCAGAATGGAAGGAACATCCGGCGCCTTAAGCACCATAAAGCCAGCAGAGCGCATGGGCTTTCCCGTCATCAGGGTAAGTGGCTTCAATTGCGCAACGGCTTTTTTGGAAAATAATACGGCGTGGTTTTTGGATTCGCGCTGGGCGAGATCGATGAGGATATCAGTTACCTGCCTGTTTTCTGTTTGCAGGTCCAAGCCGCCTATAATGTCAGAGCGGTTTTCTTTCTTGGCCAACTCTTCAGCTTCAGCATCCGATGCCTTGTCAGACAATGTATAGATTGTTGCACCACGGGCATCTTGTCCTTTCACTGTATCGGCGTGAATGGCGATAAACAAATCAGCATTTTCCTGGCGGGCGACCTCAACGCGCTGTTTCAAGCCAACGAAGGTATCGTCATTGCGGGTAAGCACCACGTCATATTTGCCTGTTGCCTCCAGCGCCTTGCGCAGTGATCGGGCAAACGACAGAACAACATCTTTTTCTTTCGTGCCGCTGCGGCTGACAGCGCCAGGGTCGATGCCGCCGTGGCCCGGGTCAAGCACGATGGTTTTGCGGCCTGGGGTTTTTGGAGTTGTCGGGACTTTTGGTGCGTCCGCTGTCGTGCTGGCTTCTTCGACAACCGGTTCATCTGCCGCGACACTATCAGTTGATGGCGGCGGTATTGGCTGCTCTGCTGAAAGTGCGGTCATTTCCGTCTGATTGTGGTTCTGGTCAGCATTGTAAGAGGAAACGAAAGCTTCTTCAGTGGTTTTTACAATGTCGACAACGATACGGGCGGGTTGGCCCGCTTGCGCTTCCACCAAGAAAGACTTTTCAATAAGCACAGGTCCCTTGGTGTCAATTACAATCCTCGATTTGCCTGCTTCAAGAATGCCATAACGGTACTCAGATACCAATCCACGCACCTTGCGGCCAATTCCCGGGGGCAGGTCAAAAGTCATGTCTGGGAGATCTATAATTACGCGATAGGGGTCGGGGAGTACATAAACACTGTAACTTACGCTTTTGGAGACGTCGGCCACAAATCTTGTGTGGTGCTCATCTCCGCCCACCCTTGCCCCTGTTGTAACTGCATCTGCCAAGCCAAGAGAACTGAATAAACCAATGAAAAACAACGATAAAAATACACTCCGTAGAGCTTTGAAAAACCCTGTTATTTGAGGCCTGTTTTTCCAAAAAAATCCTAAACGCATTACAAATATCAATTTTCCAGTGTCATTTCAGCAAAGTTTAGCGGCCCCATGGTTAACCTAAAGTTTCAATCAACCGCGAACTGGTGTTTTACCGAGCTGTTACATGCGTCCTTGCAAATCCGGCTCAGTCTCCCTAAACATGAGATGTCTCTTCGGCAGACTCGATTTTATCGTTTGGGTTGCAAGAGCAATAATTTCGTAACCGGCGGGTCCGGAAAGCCAATAGGCTAGCCCCGCTTAGTTGCGTTTAGGTGAGGGAGCCGCAGGAATTGATAACTCTGCCCGGCCCCCGCAAATGAGTTGAACCGTTTGGGCCGTTTTTTACCCGAACAAAGATAAATGTGGGTCATGATTCAAGACCGATCGATTGCGCCTCTTGCCATAGGGTTTTCAACCCTCGCAGAGTCGTTCGCAACGCATATCGTCAAAAATTGGATAAGACCCTTTTCGCGCGAGTTGGCCTGTCGGGCACTCTGGCTTCTCAAGTCCGGAAACGGAAACCTTGAAGCCCCACCGCCAGCTTCTGCAGAGGATATAAGAACATGGGCAGCAAAATGCTCATCGATGCTACACATGCCGAGGAAACACGCGTTGTCGTGGTTCGCGGAAACCGCATCGAGGAATTCGACTTTGAAAGCGCTGCCCGCAAGCAGCTAAAAGGCAACATCTATCTGGCAAAAGTGACACGGGTTGAACCCTCGTTGCAGGCTGCCTTCGTGGAATATGGTGGCAACCGCCACGGCTTTCTGGCCTTCGCAGAAATTCATCCCGACTACTATCAAATCCCTGTTGCTGACCGTCAAGCCTTATTGCGTGAGCAGGAAGAGGATGATGCCGAGGAACAAGAGCAAGATGATGCGGAAGAAGAGGCAGAATCTGCCGATGCTTCTCCTCTGGAAGCTGCCGACGAGCCGTCGCTTTCTTCTGATGTTGTTGAGGATGAACACCACGGTGATGACGAGCCCGATGATGATGAGAATCATGATGTGGCAGACCTTGCCGCAATTGATGGTGCTGAAGACCCATCAGAGGTTCCAGAAGCCAAGGCAGAGAGCGACAGCCTGGAAGTTGTTGAAGAAGACGCCGAGAGCCGCAAGATAGAATCCATTGGTGCTGAGGATGCGTTGGAAGAAGTTCCACGCCGCGCTCGCCGGACTCCACGCAAGCAGTACAAAATTCAGGAAGTGATCAAGCGCCGCCAGATCATCCTCATTCAGGTGGTTAAGGAAGAACGTGGCAACAAGGGTGCAGCTCTTACAACTTACTTGTCACTTGCAGGACGCTACTGCGTTCTCATGCCAAACACAGCGAGGGGTGGCGGCATTTCCCGCAAGATTACAGATGCTGGCGATCGTCGCCGGTTGAAGGAAGTCGCCCGTGATGTGGAGGTGCCGCAAGGCATGGGACTTATTGTTCGCACGGCCGGTGCCCAGCGCACCCGGCCTGAAATCAAGCGCGACTTTGACTATCTCATGCGCCTCTGGGAAAATGTACGCGATCTGACGCTGCATTCACAGGCACCAGCCCTTGTTTATGAAGAGGGCAGCCTGATCAAGCGCTCTATCCGCGATCTCTACACCAAGGATGTTGAAGAGGTATTTGTGGAAGGTGAGGCCGCTTACCGCGAAGCCAAAGACTTCATGAAGATGTTGATGCCTTCACATGCCAAGAACGTGAAGCTCTACAAGGATACGCGCCCCCTGTTTTCCAAGCATCAAACAGAAACCCAGCTTGATGCCTTGTACTCGCCAACAGTGACGCTGCCGTCGGGTGGCTATATCGTCATGAACCAGACTGAAGCACTGGTCTCTGTCGACATCAATTCGGGAAAGTCGACACGCGAGCATAATATTGAAGATACGGCTCTCAGGACCAATCTTGAAGCCTGTGATGAAATTGCCCGTCAGTTGCGCTTGCGCGACTTGGCTGGCCTTGTTGTTATCGACTTCATTGATATGGAGGAGAACCGGAACAACCGCGCTGTTGAACGCCGGTTGAAGGATGCGTTGAAGGATGACCGTGCCCGTATTCAGGTGGGCCGCATCAGCCACTTCGGCCTCATGGAAATGTCGCGACAGCGTTTGCGCCCCGGCATACTCGAAGGTTCATCACGCCCCTGCCCCCATTGTGAAGGCCGCGGCATTGTTCGCTCAATTTCGTCATGTGGGCTTTCCGTGCTTCGCGCCATTGAGGAGCACTTGATGAACCGCAAGGCAGAACACCTCACGGTGAAATGCAGCCGTGAAATCGCGTCCTACGTTCTCAACGACAAGCGCGACAATCTTTTGTCGCTTGAACAGGCCTATGGCATTTCCATATTCATTGTTCCAAGCGATGAGGTTAAAGGCTCGCAAGCGCTTATTGAAAAAGCAGGTGAACGCAATATTGTAATCCGCAAACCGGCAGCCGCACCTATCAAGGTCGATACTGTTGACGACGTGGAAGAGGACGATATTGAAGACGTCACTGACAGCGAAGCCGAGGCTGAAGATGCGCCAGCTGAAGCCTCTGGTGATGCTGAAAATGGCGACGAAGAAAGTGGTGATGGTCAACGCGGCAAGCGCCGCAGACGCGGCCGTCGCGGTGGCAGGCGTGGTGGTCGTGATCGCGATGAAACAAGCGAGGCAATGTCTGAGTCTGACGCGAATGACGGGGTTGAAACCCAACCTGCTGTGGATGCAGAGACTGCGCATGAAGAAAATTCCGACGAAGCCCCGGCACAGGCTGCTGAAGCCGTAACTTCTGAACGTGGTCCTTCGCGTCGCAGGGACCGTTGGGGACGCAATCGTAATGGCCGCAATAAAAACGTTCGTGGCGATGCCCAAGCTGAAAGTAACGGCCATACCGAATCGACCGTGGCTGTAGAGGCAGCTGAACCTGTTGCGGAGCGACCCGTAAAAGTGCGTCACATGGAACCTGTCATTGCGGTCATTGAAGTTGTCAGTCAGCCCGTTGAGGTTCGCAAATGGCAACCGCCTACACAAACCGTGTCGGTTGAGGAAGTCACCAAGAAACCAAAGGCTGGCTGGTGGAGCAAACGTAGCTGACGTTCGTTATACATGAGCCTCAAACTCGCCGCATTTGAACAGGAAACAATCCTTTAAAATGCGGCGATCATACGCCTGTCGAAAGAGCCATGACCAGGAAGTTCACATCTGTTTTTATTGCCCTTGCTGTAACCCTCACAGGGTTTGCGGATGTTGCGGTGGGTGCTTCCAAGAAGAAAAACTCCGGCCCCTCAATTCCACTGATAAGGGATGCCGAGATAGAGGGTTTGCTGCGGCTTTATTCGAGACCGATATTCAAGGCGGCAGGCCTCAATCCATCTGCCGTTCACGTCTACATCATAAACAATAACAAAATAAATGCGTTCGTGGCCGAAGGCCAGCGGATGTTTATTCACACAGGACTTCTCACACGTACAAAAACACCAAATGAGGTGATCGGTGTGCTGGCGCATGAAACGGGACATATTGCTGGTGGCCATCTGGCCCGCATGGGCAATGAGCTTGATAAGGCAAGTGTAAAATCAATCATTGGCATGTTGGTAGGTGCCGCTGCCATTGTTGGCGGGGCGGCTGCCGGACAACAGGGAGCGGCAAAAGCTGGACAGGGAATCATAATGGGGTCCCAGAGTTTGGCACAGCGTGGTTTTCTCTCCTACCAACGCGACATGGAGGCTTCAGCTGACAATGCAGCACTGAGGTTTTTGAAGGCCACCGGCCAATCCCCCAAAGGCATGCTCGACGTGTTTCAGGTGTTGGCAAATGAATCACTTGCATCGACGGCAGATGCAGACCCTTACCTGTTTTCACATCCCATGCCGCTGGACCGTATCCGCAATCTTGACTTGGCAGCCCATCAATCAAGCTTCTTCGAGAAGACCGATCCGCCCCAGCTCTTGCTGCGCCACAAGCTCATGCAGGCCAAGTTGGCTGGTTTCTTGGAATCGCCACAAGCGGTATTCCAGCGCTACCCTTCCTCTGACACCAGTCTGCCATCGCGCTATGCCCGCTCCATCGCGATGTTTCGCAAGGGCGACAACAAGAATGCCATTCCGATCATGGACAGTCTGATCCGGGACCTGCCAACCGATCCGTATTTCTATGAGCTCAAGGGGCAGGCTTTGCTGGAAGGTGGCGCTGCTGCACAAGCGCTTGCGCCTTTGAAACAGGCAAATACCCTGCTGCCGAATAGCGGATTGTTACAAATACTCTACGCCCAGGCATTGATTGCAACCAACACCGCCGATAACAACCGGTTGGCAATAACACTCCTGACCAAAGCCAAGCGAACGGAACCTGATTCCATTGAGATCTATAAATATTCAGCCATCGCCTACGGCCAACTCGGCGATGTGCCACGGGCCGAACTTGCCACGGCGGAAGCGGCAATGGGGCAAGGCGATACGGAGCTTGCCGCTGAAAAAGCCAAATATGTTTTAACCCAATTCAAGCAGGGCAGCCGGGAATGGTTGCGCGCCAACGATATTTTGAACTTCGCCAATAAAAAGTAACCAAGGAATAATCATGCGACCCAAATTCTGGACTGCCCTGTTTTCTGTCATGTTGATTATGGGCCTGGCACGCAGTGCCAATGCCGCGGAATTTAATGACAGCCAACGCAAGGAGATGGAGGGTATCGTCAAGGACTACCTTCTCGCCCACCCTGAACTGATAACCGAAATGAGCCAGCTGCTGGAAGAAAAACAAAAGCAGGCTGAAGATGCATTGCGGAAAAACGCACTGGCAGCCGATGCGGAACATATTTTCCGCAACAAGGGTGATCATGTTGCCGGAAACCCAAAGGGCAATGTCACCATGGTCGAGTTCTTCGACTACAATTGCGGCTGGTGCAAAAAGGGATTTTCCGAAGTTGTTTCGCTGATCGATGCTGACAAGGAACTGCGGTTTGTCCTGAAAGAATTTCCGATATTTGGAGAGGATTCCGAATATGCGGCAAAGGCAGCGCTCGCCTCGGAGCGACAGGGCAAATACTGGAAAATGCATCTTGCCTTGTTCAGCCATGGCGGGAAAATCACCAAATCATCCGTTGATGAAATCGCTGCGGCGCAAGGTTTGGATATGGCAAAACTGAAAAAGGACATGGAAGATCCGGCAATTTCCCAAACCATTTTGCAAAACCGCGCACTGGCACAATCGCTCGCCATCAACGGAACGCCAGCCTTCATCATTGATGACAAGGTCATCCCGGGTTATCTGCCAGGGCCTGAGCTTGCAGCAGCCATAAGCGAAGTTCGCGCCAAGGGCGGATGTACCCTTTGTTGAGTTAAGCGCTTCCCTGCCCTGCAATGACCGCCTATAAAGATTTGTTTTTAAGATTCTGAGGGTTTGGGCATGAAACCGATTTACATCCTGAATGGGCCAAATCTAAATCTACTGGGACTGCGCGAACCGGTAATCTATGGCCATGAAACACTGGAACAGCTGGAAAAGCGCTGCATGGCGAGGGCCAAGACTCTCGGATTTTCAGCTCAGTTCAGGCAAACTAATGCGGAAGGCGAGCTTGTCAACTGGGTGCATGAGGCCCGCGTCATGGCTTGCGGCATCATCATCAATGGCGCTGCCTACAGTCACAGCTCCATAGCGTTGCACGATGCGCTCAAGGCTGTGGACTTGCCAACGATCGAGGTTCACCTCTCTAATATCTACAAGCGTGAACCATTTCGCCATCAGAGTTACATCTCGCCAGTTGCCCACGGCGTGATTTGTGGTTTTGGTGGACATGGTTACGAGTTGGCCCTCGAAAGTTTGGCCAATATTCTGAAAACAACAGGAAAGGGGTAAACGAATGCCCGCGAAGAAAGCTCCACCGGCGCGTGGACAAGCAAAAACAACAAGTCCTGAACTGGACCTCATTCGCAGCCTTGCCAGCATTCTTAATGAAACGGGCTTGTCCGAGATTGAGCTTGACCAGAAGGGTACGCGGGTGCGTGTTTCCAAAACAATGACGGCCTATGCAACGGTTGCACCTGCTGCCCACGCGACAGCGCCGGTTTCCGCAGCATCTGTTGTCACAAAATCACCCGACGCGGACCACGCCGGTACCGTCAAATCACCGATGGTTGGCACGATCTATATGGCAGCAGCGCCCGGCAGTCCAGATTTCATCACGCTGGGTGCCACGGTCAAACAGGGGCAAACCCTGGTGATTATCGAAGCCATGAAAACCATGAACCAAATTCCTTCGCCTGCGTCCGGAAAAGTCGTTCGCATTTTTGTGGGCAACGGCGATCCCGTTGAATTCGGCGCTCCCCTTGTGACAATCGAATAAGTGATGTTTGACAAAATTCTCATAGCCAACCGTGGCGAAATTGCCTTGCGTGTTTTGCGGGCCTGCCGCGAGTTGGGCATTCAAACCGTGGCTGTTCACTCCACCGCCGATGCCGATGCCATGCATGTCCGGCTTGCCGATGAAAGCGTGTGCATCGGGCCACCTCCGGCGCGCGACAGCTATCTGAATATCCCGGCCATTGTTGCCGCCTGCGAGATTACCGGCGCGGAAGCCGTGCATCCCGGTTACGGGTTTCTCTCAGAGAACGCCAAATTCGCGGAAATCCTCACGGAACATGGCATCAAGTTCATTGGCCCGTCGGCTGCCAACATTCGCACCATGGGTGACAAGATCGAGGCAAAGCGGACGGCGAAGACCTTGGGCATTCCCGTTGTGCCAGGCTCCGACGGTGGCGTTTCAGACGTTGAAGAGGGCAAACGCATTGCCCGCGAAATTGGCTATCCCGTCATCATCAAGGCGACAGCGGGCGGTGGTGGCCGCGGCATGAAGGTGGCACTGAGTGAGGCCGATATCGACATCGCCCTCAACACAGCGCGAACCGAGGCGAAAGCCGCATTTGGAAACGATGAAGTCTATATCGAGAAATATCTGGCCCAGCCCCGCCACATTGAAATTCAAGTCCTCGGCGATGGACAGGGCAACGCAATTCATCTGGGCGAGCGCGATTGTTCCTTGCAACGGCGCCACCAGAAGATTTGGGAAGAGGCCCACTCGCCTGCCCTGAATGCGGCGCAGCGGGACCAGATTGGCGAGCGCGTGGCCAAGGCCATGGCTGATCTCGGCTATGAAGGCGTTGGAACGATTGAATTTCTCTATGAGAATGGCGAGTTTTATTTCATCGAAATGAACACGCGTCTGCAGGTGGAGCATCCGGTTACGGAAATGATCACTGGACTAGACCTTGTGCAGGAGCAAATCCGCGTGGCCAGTGGCATGAAGCTCGCATACGCGCAAAAAGACATCACGTTTTCAGGCCATGCCATTGAATGCCGCATCAATGCGGAAAATGCCAAGACCTTTACGCCATCACCTGGCCGTGTTGATGCCGTGCATTTTCCCGGTGGCCTGGGTGTGCGTGTGGATTCAGCCCTGTACGCGGGCTATAAAATACCTCCCTATTACGACAGCCTTATCGGCAAGCTGATCGTGTTCGGAAAAACCCGCACCGAGTGCATGATGCGGCTGAAGCGGGCCATGGGCGAGTTCGTGATTGAGGGTGTGGAAACCACCATTCCGTTGTTTCAGCGCCTGCTGGTCGAGCCCGATATCATTGATGGCCATTATGATATCCACTGGCTGGAAAAGTATCTTTCACAGGATGCCTGATGTCGACGATTACGCCACATATCCTGCTGCAAGCTTATTCCGCCGGTATATTTCCCATGGCGGAAACGGCGGAAGACAATGCTCTGTACTGGGTGGAGCCCGATGAACGCGGCGTCATTCCCCTGCGCGCCTTGCATATCTCGCACTCTCTGAAAAAACAAATCCGCAAGCAGCCGTTTGAAGTTCGCATCGATACGGCCTTTGCGCATGTCATGGCGGAATGTGCGGCCAAGACGGAAATGCGCAAGGCCACATGGATCAACCAGCGCATTCGCACACTTTACACCCAATTGCACAAAATGGGCTGCTGCCATTCGGTGGAATGCTGGCAGGACGGCAAAATGGTGGGCGGGCTTTATGGCGTGAAGATTGGTGCCGCATTTTTTGGCGAGAGCATGTTTTCGCGTGTCACCGATGCCAGCAAGGTGGCATTGGTGCACCTCGTCGCACGGCTGAACGCCGGTGGATTCGCATTGCTCGATGCGCAGTTCATGAACCCGCATTTGCTGACGCTGGGTGCCATGCCCGTATCCAAGGCTGATTACCAGAAGATGCTTGCGCCCGCGCTGGAAGCAACCGGCGATTTCAATCTGTTCACGGAAGACCGTTCCCCAGAGCGTGTGCTGCACTTTGCGGGCATGCGGTAGCTTACTTCACGAAACTGCGCCGCACCGGCAAGGATTTTACATTGGCAGGCGGCGGCTCTTCACCACGGCGCGGTGTGGCCACAGGGCCCAGGCCATCAAGATACGCCGTATCGAAGCCCTGCTCATAGACCGGGAAGTTCGTTGGCCTGTCGCGGAATGATTTGCTCATCTGGCCAAGGCCGCGAATGCCGCGCTCGCGTGAGCGCTGCACTTGTTCCATGTCGATTTCGATTGGGATGATCTGCTCGGTAGTGTCACCACGATAGAGCGCGCGGCCAGAAGGATCGAACACGCAGGACTGGCCATTGCCGCCTGCCCCCAGTCCGTTCACATCAAACACATAGCACTGCATCATCGACGAGGTGGCGTGGCTTATGGCGATATCAACATCACGGTCAATGGTATGGGTCATCACGGGATGGAGAATGACCTCAACGCCCATAGCCGTGAGCTG
The DNA here is from genome assembly GCA_031417195.1 of Rhodobiaceae bacterium. Classification (GTDB taxonomy): domain Bacteria; phylum Pseudomonadota; class Alphaproteobacteria; order Rhizobiales; family Aestuariivirgaceae; genus Aestuariivirga. Next base: position 16,944 of record JANOVC010000112.1, on the reverse strand, counting down.
GCGCGAGGTTTCGGGGAACCAGATGTCATAGCAGTTCAGAATGCCGAACTTGCCCACGCCTTCAATGTCAAATGCCAGGAACTCGGTTCCCGCCTGCACACCCTGCTCCAACGGGCGGAACGGAAACATTTTACGGTAACGGCCGACGACTTCACCTTCGGGATTGATCACCGATGTCGTATTGAATATGCGACCGTCTTTGCGTTCATACATGGAGCCATTGACTAGCCAAGTCTTGTGATGACGGGCCATGGACTGAAAATCAGCCTCTGCCGTTCCAGGCAAGGGTTGGGCGTGTTGCAACAAGGGGCCGAATACAGCGAGTTCGGAAAACATCACCATTTGCACCCATGGATAGAGATGCATGGTCAAATCAATGCGTTGGCGCATGGCATCGATATTTGAGCCGTGGCCGAGGTACATTTGAATGCCCGCGATGGCAAAAGGTTTCATAGACAATCTCCTAATGGCAGCCACCAGCTGACATGAATCGGTCGAGTTTAGCCGTTTTACTGGGAAAATGGCAAATCAGCGTCTAATATGGTGTTTGTGGACTTAAACGGCAACGGAAGATGAAACGACACGAAATATTCGGATTTTTGGCTTTATTGACAGCGGTTTCAACGGAGCCTGCATTTTCGCAGGATATGGGCAGCTGGAGTCTTGGCCAATCCATGGGGAATGATGGTAAAGTGGTCCATATGGCTTCGATTCATGCAACCAACATGATTTCGTCGGGCAGCAGCATGGACTACGCTCCGCTCTATAGCATTGCCTGCAAAACGGGAGATGCTGCGCACTGGAGCCAATGGCTTGAACTTGAGGACAGCGTTTCAGGCCATGGTGACATCGAGTTGAGCGCGGTTGTTGACGACAAGTCAGCCCGCGAGGAAAACTGGCAAATCAGCAGCAAGGGCCGCATTCTGACGCGCGAAAACACTCCGGATATTGCCGAGCTGCGCCGCGCCCGTGTTCTGAAACTGGGTTGGAACTGGGGATGGAGCTGGGCGTGGATTTCCGATGAGGCGCGGATCGATCTGGGTGATGTTGAACCGGTCATTTTCACCTTGGCCAAAAGCTGCGGAATTGCCGAACCGGAATAAGCTGCTGTTAACAGCCCCCGGCTTTCAAAACACGCTCTGTCGATGCCGGGTGCTTCAGCAGTTGCCTTGGCGGACGGATGGGGCGGGGAGAGAAATTGCCGCCGCAGTTCGGGCAAATACCGTTCAACTTGGTGTCCACGCAGTTAACACAGAACGTACACTCATAAGTGCAGATACGTGCATCTTTGCTGTCGGGCGGAAGGTCACGACCACAGCATTCACAATTGGGTCTGATTTCGAGCATGGTTGCTGCTCCTACTGTCTTGTCCGTCTACGCTCTTCAAGCTACGCGGCACATTTTTCGCGCAGAGCGCCAAAAATGGTGCGGCCGAGAGGACTCGAACCTCCACGAGTTTCCCCGTTACCACCTCAAGGTAGTGCGTCTACCAATTCCGCCACGGCCGCATGCCATTTGCGAATGAGCCGGAGATAACAGGGCATTTGTGTGAAAGCAACCCCTCGCTTCACGTGTTGCATGGTTAATAAAAAGAAACCAGAATACCTTGCATTTACATACACTTATAGCACCAATTTGAACGTGGCTGAAATGTGGCGTGTGTAGGTTGATTGCACCAACAAACACGGAATGGGGTTTCACATGAACATCAAGACCGCTGTGGGGGCGGCTCTCATCGGGTTCCTAACAAGCGCTTCGGGGGCATCGGCACTCGACAGCACTTCAACGGCACCCTTCGGTGAAACCAAACTCCGTTTTGAAACTGAATTCGGCAAGACCTTGCCACCCATTGGTTATGTGCAGTTCTGTGCAACGAACCAGGATGAATGCAAATTGAGGGGTGGGAAGCCTGAAAAGCTTGCCATGTCAGCTGACCGCTGGAACCTGGTTTACCAGGTGAACACCTATGTGAACGGCAAGATTGCGCCGGTCAGCGATCAGGATTTGTACGGCGAGCCGGAACGCTGGACCTATCCCACGGATGCTGGCGATTGCGAAGACTATGTTTTGCTGAAGAAACGTTTTCTTCAGGGTTTGGGCTTTGCCGCAGAAGCATTGCTCATCACGGTTGTGCTCGATGAAAAAGGCGAAGGTCACGCGGTTCTTTCGGTGACCACGGACAGTGGCGACTTCGTGCTCGACAACCGCCGTAACGACGTGTTGCGCTGGAACAAGACGAGCTACACATTTTTAAAACGGCAATCACAGGCAAATCCCCTGCAGTGGGTGGCGCTGGTGAAAAAGGAAACCATGAGCAGCGGGAATATTGCAACCAAAACCCGCGATTGAATATTTTTGAGATAAGTCCGGTCGGCGTCCCCCCCAATCCCCCAACCGCCGGGCTTCTAGGAGTCAGTACGGTCCCACCCCGTGCTGACTCCACTTTTTTTTGCGGGGCTTAGGATTTGTTCTTGTAATAAACGTCGAGGAACACGGCGAGCATCAGCACAACGCCCTTGATCACCTGCTGCCAGTCAATGCCAACACCCATGATCGACATGCCGTTGTTCATCACACCAATGATGAACGCGCCAATAACCGCGCCAACCACTTTGCCAACGCCACCGGTTGTCGCAGCACCCCCGATGAAGCAGGCGGCAATCACTTCCAGTTCAAATCCCAAACCAGCCTTGGGTGTGGCCACGTTCAGGCGCGCCGCAAACACAAGGCCTGCGAGACCTGCAAGTGCACCCATGATGGCGAAGGTCATGAATGTGAGCTTTTCAGTATTGATGCCGGAGAGTTTTGCCGCTTTTTCATTGCCACCCATTGCATATATACGGCGGCCAAATGTGGTGCGCGTGGTGACAAACACGAACAGGGCTATGAGTGCAAACATGACAACCAGCACGTTCGGCAGGCCCTTGTATTTTGCCATGAGGAAACTGAAGCCAATAAATGCAACCGCAATCAGGATGTTGCGGCCATAGAATATCACATCCGGTTCCTCGGCAAGACCGTGCTGGAGCTGGATCTTGCGCTCCCTGAAATTGAAATAAATGATGAGCGCCGTAATTAGAACACCAATCAACAGGGCAAAACTGTTGAAGGGTTCGCCAAGGAACGTACCGCCAAAAATGTCGGGAACATAACCGGAGCTCAAAAGCTGAAAGGTTTTCGGAAATGGTCCGACGGATGCGCCACCCAAAACCGTGAGCGCCAGACCCTTGAAAATCAGCATGCCCGCAAGTGTGACGATGAAGGCGGGAATCTTGTAATAGGCCGTGAAATAACCCTGTGTTCCACCAATAAGTGCGCCAAGGGCAATACAAACAATGGATGACGTCACAATATCAAATTTGTAATTCACCATCATCACGGCAGCAACGGCACCCACAAAACCGGAAACCGATCCCACCGACAAATCGATATGGCCTGCAACAATAATCAAGAGCATGCCCAACGCCATGATGACGATATAGCTGTTTTGCAGGATGAGGTTTGTCATGTTGACGGGCTTGAACAACGTGCCATTTGTGGTGAACTGGAAAAACACCATGATCACCAACAATGACAGCAACAGCGCATAGTCACGGATGTTGCGTTTTACGAACCGCATGATGTCGGAGTTGGAATCGGTATGAACTGTAGTGTCGGTCATGTCAGTCTTCCCAGGATTTCATAATGGCCCACATGATTTTTTCCTGCGTGGCGTCTTTCGCCGGCATTTCAGCCACAAAGCGTCCGTCGTTCATCACATAGATGCGGTCAGAAATGCCAAGCAGCTCCGGCATTTCTGACGAGATCACGATGACGGCCTTGCCTGCCTCGGCGAGCTTGTTGATGATACCGTAGATTTCATACTTGGCTCCCACATCGATGCCGCGCGTTGGTTCGTCAAGGATCAGGATATCGGGACCCGAAAACAACCACTTGCTCAATACGACTTTCTGCTGGTTGCCGCCGGAGAGGTTTACGGTGGTTTGAAATACGCCGGAGCAGCGGATGGCGAGGTCCTTGCGGTATTTATTGGCCACCGAGAGTTCTTCCAACTCGTCGATCACACTGTTGCTGGAAACACCTTCGAGGTTGGCCAGTGTCACATTGTGTTTGATATGGTCAATGAGAACGAGGCCATAGGTTTTACGGTCTTCGGTGGCGTAAGCGAGGCCTGCGTCCATCGCCTTTGGAATGGTTGAGACATCAACCGCCTTGCCGTTGATCTTGACCTCACCGGTTATTTTCTTGCCGTAAGCCCTGCCGAAAATGGACATGGCCAATTCGGTGCGCCCTGCCCCCATGAGTCCTGCGATGCCAACCACTTCACCAGCCCGCACATGCAAGTCCACGCCCTTGATCATTTGCCGGTCGGCGTGAAGCGGGTGATAGACACTCCAGTTCTCCACTTCGAAAATCGGCTCGCCGATTTTGGCGTTGCGGGCGGGATAGCGGTCATTCATCTCACGGCCAACCATGGCCTTGATAATGCGGTCTTCACTGATCTTCTCGGCGTGGCAGTCCAGCGTGTCCACGGTTTTGCCGTCCCGCAGCACCGTGATGCGGTCTGCCACCTTGGAAACTTCGTTGAGTTTGTGGGTTATCAGAATGGAAGAGATGCCTTGCGCCTTGAATTCCCTCAGCAGGGCGAGTAGCGCGTTGGAATCGGTTTCATTGAGGCTGGATGTCGGCTCATCCAGAATGAGCAGTTTCACTTTTTTGTTGAGCGCCTTGGCGATTTCAACGAGTTGCTGCTTGCCCGTGCCGATGTTGGTGATCAGCGTATTGGGGTGTTCCTTGAGGCCTACCTTATCCAGCAGCGCGCGGGTGCGCCCGAAGGCTTCAAACCAATTGATGATGCCGTGCTTTGCCGTTTCCTGGCCCAGGAAGATGTTTTCTGCTATCGACAGGAGCGGAACCAGGGCCAGTTCCTGGTGAATGATGACGATGCCGATGTTTTCGCTATCGGCGATGGTTGAGAATTTGCGCTCTTGGCCTTCGAGAATAATTTCTCCTGTATAGGTGCCATGGCCATACACGCCGGACAACACTTTCATGAGCGTTGATTTTCCTGCACCGTTTTCGCCGACAACAGCATGTATCTCTGCGGGCATCACGGTGAGGTTGACGTTTTCCAGGGCTTTCACGCCCGGAAATGTTTTCGTAATCCCGCGCATTTCAAGAATGGGTTGCATGTCTCCGCTTCGCGTCCTCGCCCCAGCGCCGGACTTTCATGCCCGATCTTTCTGCTCGTCCTTCATAAAACAAAAAGCGGAGGCTCCGCAAGCGCAGAGCCTCCGCCCATGCATCGACTATTTGTCGATCTGGTCTTGTGTGTAGTAACCCGAATCCACCAACATCTTCTTGATGTCATCTTTGCCGACCGAGTAAGGGGTCAGCAGATAGGACGGAACAACTTTCACACCATTGTTATAGGTCTTGGTGTCGTTGATTTCCGGTTCCTTGCCACCGAGAACAGTGTCAACCATCTTGGCGGTTACTTTCGCGAGTTCGCGCGTGTCCTTGAACACGGTTGAATACTGCTCGCCAGCCATCATGCCCTTGACGGATGGCAACTCGGCATCCTGTCCGGTCACGATTGGCATTTTCTGGTCACCAGTGCCATAGCCCACGCCCTTCAGCGAGGAGATGATGCCGCGTGACAGGCCGTCATATGGTGCCAGAACGCCTGACACTTTCTTGTCCGTGTAGTTGGCAGACAGCAGGTTGTCCATGCGGGCCTGGGCCACTGCGCCATCCCAACGGAGTGTGCCAACCTTGTCCATGCCCATCTGGCCGGAAACGATGACGATATCCTTGCTGTCGATCATCGGCTGCAGGACAGACATTGCGCCATCATAGAAATAGAACGCATTTGTGTCGTCTGGCGAACCGCCGAAGAGTTCAACATTGTAGGGGCCAGCGCCCGAAGCCTTGAGGCCAGCGATGAGCGAGTTGCCCTGCAACACGCCAACGCCGAAGTTGTCGAATGTGGTGTAGTAGTCAACATTGGCTGTCTTGCTGATCAAACGGTCATAGGCAAACACCTTGATGCCCGCATCATGGGCCTTTTGCAGAACGTCGGACAATGTGGTTCCATCGATTGCCGCGATGATCAGAACCTTGGCACCCTTGGTGACCATGTTTTCGATCTGGGCGAGTTGGTTTGGAATGTCGTCTTCGGCATATTGAAGATCGGTGGTGTAGCCCATTGCGGTGAATTCCTTCACCATGGATTCACCGTCTGAAATCCAGCGGGTCGACGACTTGGTTGGCATGGAAATGCCAATCATGCCCTTGTCTTCGGCATGGGCAGCACCTGCCGCGAGCAAGGCACCCAAACTGGCGGATGCCACCAGGAAACTTCTGCGATTAATCATGTATTCCTCCCAAAATGCAGTATCATTGCAAGTATATGTTTCTTAGCCGTTGCGCCAAGACGCGGTAGTGTTAGGAGATTGTGCTCTTTCGTGCAATCGATATTTGTATGACAATTGAGCCGCGAGCGCATAGCGAAAAATGACCTCTTCCGCACCCCTTCACAAACGCCAACCGTCCAAATCCAGCGACAGCAACCTGCACCGGAAGGTGGCGCAAAGCATTGGCAACCAGATCCTGACAGGTGTCTATGCACCCGGTGCCATTCTGCCCAACGAGGCGGACTGGTGCCGGATTTACGGTGCCAGCCGCACGACGGTTCGCGAGGCGGTGAAGACACTGAATGCCAAGGGCCTGCTCAAGTCACGCACCAAGATCGGCTCGCGGGTGGAGCCCCGCGAAAACTGGAACATGCTGGACCGCGATGTGCTGGCCTGGCATATCGATGCCATGGACCCGCGCGAATTTTTTGCCTCTGTCCAACAGGTGCGAAAAATACTTGAGCCAGAAATAGCAGCCCTTGCCGCTGAAAACCACACACCGATGCAACTCCGCAGCATCACGGAGGCGCTGGAAGGAATGCGCAATGCGCGCAGTGGCGCTGAGTCCGTTGGACCCGATGTGAAGTTCCATCTGGCGTTGCTTGCAGCTGCCAACAATCCCCTGCTCACACCGTTCGGCATCATGATTGAATTTGCGCTCACCCACATGTTTGAATTCACCTCGACGCACAATGCCGAGCCGGATATTTTCATTCCAAAGCACGAGCATATCCTGAAAGCGGTTGCGCGTGGCAACGCATCGGCCGCACGAAAAGCCGCGTTGAATTTGTTGAGTGACACGGACCAGACGATTGCGGGGTTTTCAGCGAAAGAGAAACCCAGGAAAAACCGCAAGGGCTAAACAGGCTGCAAGCCCCTGGCAAACCTCTGCCAATTGCGCACATAGTTTTCAGCCGATTTTTTCAAGCGGGCGATGGCTTCTTCGTCGAGCTGTTTCACCACCCTGCCGGGTGCCCCCATCACCAGTGAATTATCGGGGATGACTTTGCCTTCGGTCACAAGGGCATGCGCGCCAATCAGGCAATTCTTTCCAATGACGGCCGTGTTGAGAATGGTTGCACCAATCCCGACCAATGTGTTGTCGCCAATCGTGCAGCCATGCAGCATGGCCTGGTGGCCGATGGTGCAGTTTGCGCCGATTGTGAGGGGGTAGCCCATATCCGTATGCAGCACGCAGCCATCCTGGATGTTGCTGCCGTCGCCCACACTGATCAATTCATTGTCGCCGCGCAGAACCGCGTGGAACCAGACGCTGGCATTGCGCGCAAGCCGCACCCTGCCAATCACGTCGGCGCTGTCGGCGATCCAATATGCGCCATGCTCCGGAAGTTCCGGTGCCACCTCGTCAAGCGCGTAGATTGCCATGCGGACGTTCCAATCATTTCAAGCCAAAAACCGTTGTCAGGATAAATACACCCTGCAGAAAGCTCCAGCCCAAACTTGCGGCAATCAGCAACAATCCTAAAACCGGGTTCGCAAATGCTTTCCAGAGCCCCGTCCAAAAAATTGCCAGCGGAGCATTGACGGCTGCGGCGATTGCGCCAATCGGGGTGAAAACGGTGGATTGCTCGCGAAATTTCAGGCGCGGATTTTCTCCTGTCACCAGGTTCCAGACGCTGCCTGTAACCCCAGCCGCTGCAAAGCCTACAGCGAGGGCATAAACGTAAAGTGTTGCCACGCCAGTCATGGTCGGTCCCTGATCTGTGCCACGACGGCACAGCTTTCTCGTTTCAGGGAATGCGCAGCAAATTACAGGCCGGGAGACCTATTCGAGGTCGATATCCAGAATGGCCATGGAGAAATGATAGGACAGCTCGCCGTCTTCCTCGTCTTTCGAAATCACGCCGATGAATTCTTCACCCATATAGACTTCACAGCTGTCGTCCTTCTGCGGGCGCTTGCGCACGGAGAGTTTTTGCGATTCAAACGTGGTGCGAAAGAATTTCGTGAGTTGGGCAAGTTCTTCTGGCTTCAAGGCAGCAAGCTCCTATTGGATTGCGTTGGCAGTGTCTAACCCTGTTCGGCGGGGTTCGCAATATCCTCAACCTGGTGGTCCATGGCGCGGGCTGGTTCCTCGCATCCGGCGAACCCAACGATTTTGGCAGGCACTCCCGCCACCGTGCGGTTGGGGGGAACATCATGCAGAACGACCGAGCATGCGGCCACACGCGAGCAATGGCCGATTTCGATATTGCCAAGGATTTTGGCACCAGCGCCGATCAACACACCGTGGCGAATTTTGGGATGGCGATCGCCACGTTCCTTGCCGGTTCCGCCGAGCGTTACACCCTGCAGGATGGACACGTTGTCTTCGATCACCGTTGTTTCACCAATCACGATGTCATGGCCATGGTCAATCATGATGCCCTTGCCGATTTGCGCTGCCGGGTTGATGTCGACACTTGAAATCATCGACGAACGGCTTTGCAGGTAACTGGCAAAGTCACGGCGTCCCATATGCAGCAGGCGGTGGGCCATGCGGTGGGTTTGCAGGGCCTGGAAGCCTTTGAAATACAGCAGGGGATCGACATAGCGGTGGCAGGCGGGGTCGCGTTCAAACGTGGCAATAATGTCAGAGCGCGCGGCCAGGCCAATCGCTGGCTCTTCGTCCATGGCATCCTCGAAGGCCTGTACCACAAGATCAGCGCCCAGGTCGGCATTGCCCAGGCGCTGGGCCAGCCGGTGCATAAGTGCTTTTTCAAAAGTGTTATGGTTAAGAATAGCGGAGAAAATGAAGCCACCCAAAACGGGTTCCTTGCGCGCAATATCCTCAGCCTCGTTGCGCATGCGATCCCACACGGGATCAAGCTTTTCAACGACACTTGGCTTGGTGGACTGGCGCATGAAACTTCTCCCTAGGTACCTATATTAGCATATTTATAACCAAATGGGGAGTGCAGCGGAAATTGGGTAGTGGTTAAGTCTGGATTTCCGCTTTTGACCACTGAACGGATATGCAAATGACCCTGAGCGGAAACCCGGTGCGTGGAACCTCTCACAACAACAACAACGGCTCCGTTCATAGAGATGGCTCTCCAGACAAAAAATTACAGATATAGTTCATCACATAAATATGGAGATTTCATATCATGCACAAGTGCGGTCGATTACGATTGTAATTTTGACACATAGCAATTCTGCCGCCATGCTTAAAGCGCCAACTTACGACCAATTGAGTGGAAAGATTTAAATATTCGTCATCCCGTCGGAAGACGGGACCCAGCTCTCATCAGTAAGAACAAAATTTTGAGAGCCATATTGATGACACTTGGGTCCCGTCCTTCGACGGGATGACGGAATTTGGGGAGTTGAGGGAGGCTACGAAATATACTTTCCACAATTTTGCGCATAAAGATCAAGCCAAAGCAGATTGTTGCTTTCGACCAACTCCACCTTCCATGACCGCTTCCATTCTTTCAATTGCTTCTCACGTTTGATCGCATCTTCCATGGTGCCAAAATTTTCAAACCACACCAGAATCTTGACATCATATTTCTTCGTAAACGCTGCGAGTTTGTAAATTCAGTTTGCTAATTGTAATCTTCGCTAATCAATTTGGCTTTCATTGTTAAACATTCCGGTGGGGAAGCCATCAATGCTTCTGATATTTTTTTCCCGCCAATATGCGGCAATTCCATCTTCTCCCTTTGATTGCGCCCAACGATCCATCGAATCACGCTCTCCGGTGTAGTTGTATAGCGGGACACCATAACCACAAGATGTTTGAACAAGATCAAAATCCAACTGCACCATCTGACGTGCCCCAAGCTGTTCCATTCCGTCGTATTTTTTTGCAAGCAGATCAACGTATTCGCGACTGTCACGACGAATGATTTTACCTTGGCCATACAGGCGAATAATGTTTGGTGGTCCTTCCACCGCGCAAAGCATGATTGTCATTCTTCCGTTGGCACGTAAATGTGCTGCTGTTTCATTGCCACTACCCGTCCGATCCAGGTAAACTACTGCATTGTCGTGCAAGATTCTCAAGGCATCTGTCCCGCGCGGCGAAATGTTAACTCGCCCGGTTGCTGCCGCGGTTGCGGTAAAGAAAATGTGTTGGAGGGTTATAAAACCATGATGCGATGGTTCAAGCTTGGGAAACTGCCTCGCCATTACATAACACCTCTTGTCTTTTTCAAAGCCGTGATAGTAATAACATTATTGGAGTTTCTGACAAGCATACAAATCCCACCGCCAAAACCGTCACCCGGCGAAAAATTCTATCAATCTTTTCTACCCCAAATTCCGATTGCATCGTAGCGGGTGGGTTTGGGGGATATCATTTCCCAAAGCAAAAGCTGGGCTGACCGCCAAAGGGTGTGTTCCGTGGGAATCTTTGCTGCATCGGTGCCTGCGTCCTTGATGTCCAAACGGATTTTTTGTTCGGTGGCGCGCCATCCCGGAAGATGGTGGCGGGTCAACCCGTGGTAATACTCCTCAACCACCCTGAAATTCGCCGCTTCCAGCATTCTGTTCAAAGCCTTCAGGCCGAAAAAATACTGGTGCCGCGGAATGTCATAACAGTCTGAGGCCGCGCGAAACATCCGGAAATGGAGCGCGTCCTTGTTGGGAACCTCGATCATGAAGAGGCCGCCAGGCCTGAGCAATTTGTAGGCATTCGAAATCGCCAATTGGGGGGTCATACAGTGTTCAAGAACATGGCTCATGACAACAAGGTCAAATTTTTCCTCTGGCAGGTCTGCCGGTATTTTTTCAGCCGTGCCATTGAAAATCCGGAACGCCGCCTGCTCGCCATGGGACTTTGCGACGGGATCAGGTTCAATTCCGCAAACACGCCACCCCAGCGCCTGGAGGCCGCTCAGCAGATGACCTTCACCACATCCGATATCACACACGGATCCTGGCGATGGAAAGCGGGCATTTATCTGTTCAGGTCCGAGTTGTTCGCCTTGGTCAAGCCACCACGCCGCTTTAGTGAGAACGCGATCAAGAAAAGAATCTGGCTTGGCAATGAAGTGGCTTCCGCTCTGGGTATAATATTTTTCCAGATTGTAGAATTGCCGCAGCTCATCGGCAGAACATACGGGAAGCACCATGCCAATGTCACATTTCTCGCACAGCCAAGTGTCTCCGAAGCGCGTCGGTTTTCCTGATTTCGGATCGATTGGAGCTTGGATCCATGGCTTGACGTCGGAGGCGCAAATACGGCACTGCCTGTTCAATTGCGAACTCCCTGAAACGATGCTGGCACAGATGAAAGCCAGTGTGGATTGTTGTCAGATAGCATGGACAATGCTGCAAGCCAACATGCCTGTCACGGTAAACCCCGTGTTGGCACACGTGCTTTCACCTCACGACAGGGCGTGTGATTTGAAGAAAGCAAGGGCTTGCTCCCTGTATTGCCTGTCGCCAACAGCATTCATGTGATTGCGGTTGGGTAACGTGAGGCCAACAGCGCCTGGAATGGCGTCCACCAGGGGCTGGACTTCGCCCGATACCAGATCCATCTGGCCCGCAACCACCAAAACGGGGGCACTGATCGTCGCCAACATATCGGTGGTGATTTTTACCCGTGAGGATTTGATGCAGGCCGCCAAGGCTTTCAGGTCGCTCTTTGTCTGTTCGGCGAAATAGCGAAACGCCTTGGCGCTGGGGTCTGTGACATCACCCAATGACGGAGCTTCCAGGCCCTTGGCGATTTCCGGGCCGCCATCAACGCCGTTGATCATGTTTGCAGCCAATCCGGCAAATATCGCTGAGACCACGCGTGAGGGATGGTTTATGGACAGAAATGCCGATATCCGTGCTCCCATGGAATATCCCATGACATGGGCGCGAGGGATATTCAGATGGTCCAGCAGGCGTGCTGCGTCTTCTGCCATTTCAGCGGCGGCATAGAGAACAGGGTTGTAAAGCTTTTCGCTTTCGCCATGGCCACGGTTGTCGATGGTGATGACGCGGTAACCCGCATCGCGCAGGGTTTTTACCCAGCCCGTGTCCACCCAGTTCACCCGGCCATTGGAAGCAAACCCATGGATCAGCAGGACAGGTTCGCCCTGCCCCTCATCATCAAAGGCAATTTCCACACTGTCTGAATTGAATTTGTGCATGGCACCCTTGTTATGCTATTCGGGCGAACACGCAAAGTTTTTCGAGGGTTCCATGGCAACCAGTTCCACACCACATTTCCAAAACGACATGGGCCTTTCAAAAATTGAAATCGGCTCAAAGCAGTTCATGTGCGTTGGGGCCAAGCCACCTTTTGATCATCCGCACGTGTTTTTGAACATGGGAGGTGCCGATGACATTGTCTGTCCCTATTGCTCAACGCTGTATGTGCACAATCCCAAACTCACGGCTGGCACTGCAAACCCCGAAGCTGCCGTGTGGCACGACGAGGCCGCATAGCAAACGCTTTTACCATCCGCGAATATCGCGCTTACATGGAGAGCGAGGAAACAGCGCTGGTAGAACTTTTGCGTGAATTGCAGGGCTACGAAACGCAATTTACCGAGCACTACAAGCCAGCCAGCGCCATGGGCACGTGGTACATTGACCTTCTCCAAAAGAATTGCATCGAAATGGAAGGCGTTATCCTAATGGCGTGGGATGGCACTGAAAGTTTGGGCATGGCGGCTGTCTTCATGCGCGTGGAAGAAAAAGGCGAAGAAGAACAGCTCGCCCACACCTATGCCCATATCGGCGAATTGGTCGTTGCAGAAAATGCGCGGGGACGCGGCATTGGCAAGGCTTTGCTTGAAGAATGTGAACGCCGCGCACGGGCAGCAGGTCGTGATGACATCACACTTGCGGTTTTTGCCAAAAATGAATTTGCCAAACGCCTCTATCATGATTTTGGCTTTGAAGACCTCAAGATCAACCAGCGCAAGAAGCTGTCATGAAATCATCCCTCTCCATCGCCGAAGCGCGCCGGATCGCACTGTTTGCCCAGGGCTTTGATTTTCCGGGCCGTGACAAGCCCGTGACATGGTCCCACATCAAGAAGACTGTTTCACAGATCAACCTCCTGCAGATCGACAGCGTCAACGTGCTGGTACGTTCCCACTACCTGCCGGTGTTTTCGCGTCTTGGCGCTTACGACCACGCAACACTCGACGCGCGGACGTTCCACAACAAGAAGCGCACGATGTTCGAATGCTGGTCCCACGAGGCAAGCCTCGTGCCGCTGGAACTGCATCCCTTCGTGCGCTGGCGCATGGACAGAGCCAAAAACCACGATGGGAAATATGGTTCCATGTCGCGTTTCGCGCGGGATGAGAAAGACTTTCTTGCGTCCGTTCTCAAGTTTGTAAAGCGCAATGGCCCTACTGCGGTGAGTGACTTTCCAGACAGCGGCAAGGGTGAAGGCGGTTGGTGGGGCTGGAGCAAGGGCAAGATGGCCTTTGAAACACTGTTCGATCAGGGTCTCATCACCACTGCCGCGCGCCCCTCCTTCGAGCGCATCTACGATCTTCCTGAAAATGTTATCCCCTCCGAAATACTGAACACGGCAACGCCTTCCGAGGCAGAGACGTTCAGGCATCTGCTTGATCTCTCGGGCCGCGCTTTGGGCATTGGCACCGAGTTTGATCTCCGTGATTATTTCCGCCTGCCCGTGGCTGAAACAAAAGTGGCCCTCTCCCAACTTGTGGAAAATGGAACGCTCGTTGCCGTGGCCGTCGAAGACTGGAAGCATCAGGCCTATCTTCACCGCGATGCCAGGTTACCGCGCAAAGCGGGTGGCACCGCCCTCGTGTCCCCCTTCGATCCCCTGGTGTGGGAGCGCGCCCGGGCAGAACGCCTGTTCAATTTCCATTACCGCATCGAAATCTACACGCCCGCCGCCAAACGCAAGTACGGTTATTATGTTCTCCCCTTTCTCATGGGCGACAGGTTTGCGGCGCGCGTTTGCCTCAAGGCTGACCGTCAGGCTGGCGTGCTGCGCGCCAATGCCAGCCACCTTGAGCTCCATGCCGATGCAGGTGAAACCGCAGAAGCCCTGGGCAACGAGTTGCTGCTAATGGCGCAGTGGCTGGGGCTCAGTGGCGTTGAGGTCGGAACCAAAGGCAATCTTGCACGGCACCTGAAAGCCGCGTTGTGACCGACATTGAAACAGACCGCCTCGTTCTGCGCCTCGTGCCGCTTGCCGCCCTTGCCAGCACCGCCGCTGAGATGATCGAGGTCACCAAAAGCCTGATCAGCGAAAAGCTGCCTGACCAATGGTTCGACGAGTCCTGGGTTTTCAAAACGCGCTACGATCAATGGGTGGCTGATCCCACATTTGCCCCGTGGTCCATCCGCGCCATCGCCCTCAAGGACACGGGCCAAATTGTGGGCAACATGAACTGTCACCACAAACCCATGCCCTTTGCACTGAATGGCAAAACGGGACTTGGTGTTGAAATGGGCTATACTATTTTCAACAGTTGGCAACGGCAAGGCATTGCCCATGAGGCCGTCACCGGCTTTGTGTCATGGGCCAAAACCCAACAGCTCGAAAGCGTCATTCTCTCGATCAGCCCCACCAACACCGCCTCCCTCGCATTGGCCAAAAAACTGGGCGCCAGCCAAATCGGCTCACAGGTTGACGAACACCACGGACCGGAAGATATTTATCATTTCAGCTGTTGAACAAAGTCAGTTTGACCATCAAGCACCGCACCCACAATGTTCCCGCCGTGTTGTACCATGACCCAAACGGCCAGATGGATTTCAGCGATGCTGCCGTTTCCAGAAACCTTGCGCTCACGGGTCGGATCCCAATTGTGGAGTATGACTAAACATAGCCGATTGACCGTACGGTGTCAAGGATTATTTTCTTGTTTAAAGAATAAATATTAGACATAGGTTTAACTGGCACAAACCGCAATCCGTAGCCTAAAGAGGCTCTACAGTTGTTTGATGCGGCGTTCGTGTTCGCATGGCATCCCGGACAATATGGTTGATACCGTCATAGTAAGATACGGACTGCCCCCACAAGCCACTGGCGTTCTGCAGCCGGTTGGCGGGGTTGTAGTACAGGCCGATATTATTGGCAGGGGCCACATTGTCGTTGATCGCCGTCAGGTTCATGCCGTCGCCATAGGCATAGCCGAGACTGGACACAGCCGCCGTGCCGTTTTTCACTGCAAGGGATGTGAGCCGGTAATCGAGGTCATAGGTGGTCACGGCTTTCAATGCGAGCAACTAAATTCCCCCTGTACCTGCGTCGTCTAATGCAGTTTCAACATGATCACTATGAACGTCTAGCCTTCAATTGCATTCTTAAGAAATTCGTCTGTCTCTGCATTAAGCTTCACTGCAGTACGAATCTTTTGCAACTCATTTTGAGTAATTGTAATTTTCAAATTCGACGGCATCGTCTTCAGTTTTGGAACTGAATTTGGGCTTGCCATTATCCAAACTCTTGTTTTTCCATCTACAGATATAACCCCTAACAAGTCATACATTTCCTTCTTATTATCGGCCTTAATTATGATCAGCCTGTCGGTCAACTGGTTATCATATTTCAGATAAGCATTTTGAAGTGCTGACCACTCTGTTTTGCTGGCTAGCTCTTCATCTTTTCCTATTAAAGAAAATATCCAAACCGATGCCCCTATTAAGCACGCAACAGTTCCCAAAAAAATAACCTTGCCTGATACTTGCATATAAAAGTCCTGAATTATTTTTTCGGATTAAAACTCTCAAAACCGGCATTTGATTGCCCTTTTGGTGCGTTCACATATGGAATTCCACGACCTAATGCCCACGGAACAAAATCGCCAGGTAGATTGGTATGCGGAATATCTATACCGCATTTTTTAAGTGCATCAGATACTCTTGTGGAACAGTTATCAGCGAGTGCCTCAAAAGATGGCGCTGAAGGCAAATTGCTTGTTTGACCAGACATCACGCTGGCTACACATTGATCCGTTTCTTTTGAAGTCTTCAGGGTAAATATTGTTGAGCTCCTATATTGAGATTGATTGTTCAAATAGTCGGTAAAGCTTGACCCAGGAGCACTGTTAGTACCAGGACTGAAAGTTCCCCGTCCTGTTATACCAATTCCAACATGTCCGAAGGGATTACCAATTCCACCACCGCTTTGACCCGGACCTCCAGTAATGCCAGTAGGACCTCCTACCACAATCGCGATATCTAACCCACGTCTGTCGGTGACCATCCACGGCGAATTCCCCGCATAAGCATACACACTCGGCCCATCGACAAAGCGCAGCGGATCGGGCTGCGTGTATCTGCCGGTTGTCGTGTCGTAGTGGCGGTTCCAGTTATAGGCCAGTCCGGTTTCGATCTGGAAGTACTGTCCGGGGAAGCGCAGGTTGAGGAGTTTTGTGCCCGAGAGGATGGTGGGTTCGCCCCAGGGCTTGTAGGCCGCTTGCCACACCGTTGCCTTGGTCGAGTCTGTCATCCGTGTGGGACGGCCTAAGTGATCGGTGTGCACCCACAGGGTGGCGGGGGTTGCGGTGTTCACGCCATCGATGACGGCGAGGGGAAGGTCGATGGGATTATTGTCGTTGGCGGCTGCCCAGATGTATTCCCG
>JANOVC010000111.1:0-34622 GCA_031417195.1 Rhodobiaceae bacterium | reverse complement strand
GTGAAAGGCTGTCGTCCTAACCGATAGACGAAGGGCGCACTGTGAAAAGTTCTATAAAGAGGTTGTTTCCGTCTGGCAAGCCTTCAGGAAACAACTGCGACATCTTCGATTTGGATGCTGGGTACGCGTTTTGCGCCCCATTCATCTATGGTCAGTCGGCCTGCGATATGCAGCGGCATTTTACGTTCGCTGAGCAGCAATTCACCTAGTTCAGTTCCCATGGCGCGAAACGCAATGGCTTTGATTCGTGTGCCGTCTGGGGCTGCCAATGTGCAGCGAATGTGGTCTGCGCCTGCGGGATCGGCATAGACGACCTTGTGGGCGGGGAATGCGAACATGGGTGAGGAATGGGCCGCGCCATAGGGGCCTGCCTGTTCCAAGAGCTCAATGAGATCGAGGGTGGCACCCGTGGCAGTCAATGCGCCGTCGATGGCAAGCGTGTTTTCGGCGGCACCGGCGACGGCGCTTGCGAGTTGGCTTTCGAGAAATTCGCGCAACGCTCCGAGCTTGGCAATCTCGACCGTGAGGCCTGCTGCCATGGCGTGTCCACCGCCTTTGACGATGACGCCTGCCTCATGGGCGGCGCGGATGGCGGCTCCAATATCGACGCCCAGAATGGAACGGCCCGAACCGCTGGCCACACCTTTTTTGGGATCGCTGGCGAGCACGAAACTGGGAATTTGATAACGGTCTTTCAAGCGCGATGCGGCAAGGCCCACGACGCCGGGGTGCCAGTTGTCATTGGTGACAACGAGGACGGAGGCGCGGTGTTCCTTGCCAAGCGCTGCTTCGGCTTGGATAACGGCGGCATCCACCACGCGCATTTCGATGGCCTGGCGCTGGCGGTTCAGCAGTTCCAGTTCCTGGGCGAGTTGGTTGGCCCTGCCCTTGTCCTTCGTGGTGAGAAGTTCAAGCGCCATATCCGCATGGCCGATGCGGCCTGCTGCGTTGAGCCGGGGGCCGAGGACGAAGCCCAGCGCATAGACATCGGGCGTGCGTTTTAGTCTGGCGATATCACTCAACTGCGCAAGACCGAGATTTTCACGGCGTGACATGATTTTCAGGCCTTGCGTAACATAGGCACGGTTCAGGCCCTTGAGGGGCACCACATCACACACGGTGGCGAGGGCTACAAGTTCGAGCCATTGCAGCATATTGGGTTCGGGGCGAGCTTCGGAGTAATGGCCTGCTGCGCGCAGCATCTTGTTGATGGTTGCCACAAGGATCATGACGACGCCGGCCGCGCAGAGATAGCCGAAGCCTGAGATATCATCCTGCCGATTGGGATTGATGACTGCATAGGCTTCGGGAAGAATTTCGCTGGCCTGGTGGTGGTCCACGATGATTGTAGTGAGGCCGAGTTCGGCGGCGTGGGCCAGGGGATCATGGGCGAGCACACCACAGTCCAGGGTGAGCAGCATTTCACAGCCCTGCTCTTTCAAGCTTTTCACAGCAAATTCGCTAGGGCCGTAGCCTTCAGTGAGGCGGTCCGGCACATGGATTATGGCGTCTGACCCCACACACTTCAGAAACAACTTGAAGATGGCACCAGAAGAGACGCCATCCACATCATAATCCGTGATAATGCCAATTTTAGTCCGAGTAACGATTGCGTCCACGATGCGTTGTGCACCTTTTTCCATATCGCGCAGTTCGGAGGGTTGTGGCATGAGACTGCGGATAGTGGGGTTGAGGAAGGCTTCGGCATCATCCAGCGCCACGCCCCGTGCCGCCATAACGCGACCGAGGATTTCCGGGAGGTCATAGCGTTGGGAAATGGCCTCTGCCAAGCGCTCGTCTTCAAGGCGTGGCACCCAGCGCCTGCCAGAAGCAGACTTTACGACATCGAGAAAGTTTCGTTTGGTCACAGACGCTCGATGCGGATGAGGCGCGGTTTGGAGGCCACGTGACCGTCCTTCTCAATCTTGGCCATGGCGGCGCGGATGGCTGTGTCGAGCGTGTTATGGGTGATGAGAATGAAGGTGGCCGTGGCGCGGGGTGCATCCTTTTCCTGCTTGCCGCGCTGGACGATGCTTTCGATGGAGATTTTCTCATCGGCGAGAATGCGCGCGATAGAGGCGACGGCACCAGGGCGGTCCACCAGTTCGAGCGCCACATAGTAACCGCCCTCGTGAGCCTTCTTCGGGGCTTGCTTGTAGGGTTTGAGTTTGACTGCAGGAATGCCAAAGGCTGGGCGCATGTTGCCGCGCGCGATATCGACAATATCTGACAGAACGGCGGACGCTGTTGGATGCGCGCCTGCACCCCTGCCCTCGAGCATGAGATCGCCAACGAAATCACCCTTCACCACCATTGCATTGAACACGCCGTCCGTATCGGACACGGGCGAACCTTTGGGCACGAGGGTTGGGTGCACACGTTGCTCCACGCCACCATCATGGGCCACGGCCACACCAAGGAGCTTGATTTTGTAGCCCATATCGCTGGCGTTGCGGATGTCGTCCAGTGTGATGGCTTCGATACCTACGATGTCGATGGCTTTGAGATTAACCTCGGTGCCGAACGCCAGCGATGTGACCACGGCCAGCTTATGCGCCGTGTCAAAGCCGCCAATATCGAAGGTGGGGTCAGCTTCGGCATAGCCCAGGTCCTGCGCCTCTTTCAGGACAGATGCGAAGGCGCGTCCTTCATTGGCCATTTTGGTGAGGATGTAGTTGCAGGTGCCGTTCATGATGCCGAACAGCTGGGTGACGCGGTTGCCGATCAAGCCTTCGCGCAGCGCCTTGATGATGGGAATACCGCCCGCCACTGAGGCTTCAAAGTTCAACGCAACACCTTTGGCCTCTGCCGCGCGGGCAAGGGCAGTGCCGTGATGGGCGAGGAGTGCCTTGTTGGCGGTGATGACATGCTTGCCAGATGCGATAGCAGCTTCCACGGCGGATTTGGCGGGATCGCCCTCACCGCCCATGAGTTCCACGAACACATCGATATCCATGGACTTGGCAAGGGCCACCGGATCGTCAAACCAGTTGATACCGGACAAGTCGTGGCCGCGATCCTTGGATTTGTTGCGGGCGGCAACGCCTGTCACTTTGATGGGCATTCCGGCTCGATCCGTTAGCAAACTTCCGTTTTTTTTTATAACATCAAGCACGCCGGCACCGACGTTACCGAGACCTGCCAAACCGATGCGCAATGCGTTTGTCATATTTCCTGTCGAGACTTTCATTACCTTAACTGTCTTATGGCGGGGGGAGCGTGATTTTGCAAGAAAGGCCAATTAGCGTTTGGCGTTCCGGCTTTACGCCATTAAACTACCTACAAATGACGGAAAGCAAGTACCCATGAGTGATCCAGGGCCAGTCAAACCCACTGACTTCAAGCTGGCAGACCCTGTGCAGCTAGCACAGAACATGGCCAAGTTTTTTGAGCAGGCGGCCCAGATTGCCCGCATGGTGGCGGAACGGCCAGAACTGGCCAAGAAACAAGCCGATACACAGGTCACCCCCATCGATCAAGTAACGAAAACACTGGGTGCTGTTGCCCAAAGCTATATGGCAGAGCCGCAGAAGTTGATGGAGGCGCAAACAGCGTTGTGGAACAGCTATGGCCAGCTCTGGCAAAACGCGTGGTCGAAGGTGTTGGGTGATCCGATGCCACCCATGGCAACCCCTGCCCGAGGCGACAAGCGCTTCAAGGACAAGGACTGGCAGGAAAATGCCATGTTCGATTTTTTCAAACAGTTCTATCTCGTTTCATCCACATGGGCGCAAGACCTGGTGAAAAATGCCGATGGCGTGGACGACCATACACGGCTGAAAGCCAAATTTTATGTGGAACAGATTCTCAACGCGCTTTCACCTTCCAATTTTCCGGCATCTAATCCTGAAATACTGCGCACGACGCTTGCCACGAATGGTGCAAACCTGCTTGAGGGCATGAAACAACTCGAGAAGGATATGAGCTCACCCGATGGCCGCTTGCGCATCAAGCAGTCAGATACCACAGCATTTGAAATCGGCAAGAATATTGCCATGACACCGGGCAAAGTAGTTTTTAGAAATGATACTTTAGAACTTATTCAATACTCACCCTCGGTAAAACGTGCATATGAAATTCCGCTCTTGATCGTGCCACCATGGATCAACAAGTTTTACATTCTAGATTTGAACCCGAAGAAATCCTTCGTACGCTGGGCCACCGAACAGGGGCTCACGGTATTTGTGGTTTCCTGGGTCAATGCCGATGAAAAGCAGGGCCGCAAGAGCTTTGGCGATTATATGAAAGAAGGTTTCCTGGAAGCTGTGCAAGCCGTGCAGGATGCCACGGGTTCGGAGAAGGTGAACACAATCGGCTACTGCATCGGTGGCACGTTGGTGGCCGCCGCCTTAGGCTATATGGCGGCAAAGAACGATACGCGCATAAATGCCGCCACCTTTTTTACCACTCAAGTGGACTTCGAAAAAGCTGGTGACCTTATGGTTTATGTTGATGACGAACAGGTCAAATGGATCGAAGAGCGCATGGAGGAAAAAGGCTATCTAGCGGGCTCGCGTATGGCTGATGCGTTCAATCTTTTACGGTCCAATGACTTGATTTGGTCTTATGTCATTAACAACTACATGCTCGGCAAAGAGCCGATGCCGTTTGACCTCTTGTATTGGAACTCAGACTCCACCCAGATGCCTGCCGGTGTGCATTCTTTCTATCTCCGCGAATGTTACCTTGCGAACAAGCTGGCACTGGGCAAGATGATTTTGGACAACGTGCGTATTGATCTGAAGAAAGTGACGGTGCCGATTTATAATCTGGCGGCGCGCGAGGATCACATTGCGCCCCTTGCTTCCGTGTTCTGGTTGGGACAGTTCATGGGTGGTGAAACAAGACTGGTTGTTGCCGGGTCTGGTCATATCGCCGGCATCATAAATCCACCCGAGGCGAGAAAATATCAGCATTGGATTAACGAGAAGGGTGCGGTCACGGTTGAGGACTGGCTCAAAGGGGCCACGGAACATGAGGGGTCTTGGTGGCCGGATTGGGCGGAATGGATTACCGCTCGGTCAGGCGACAAGGTATCCGCTCCAGTTCCGGGCGACGGCAAGCTTACGATACTGGATGATGCACCAGGAACCTATGTGCGGATGCGCTCGGAGTGAGATAATCACAAAAATGTGTGATTGGGGGACTCGCAATCCGGATTTTGCTTCCTATTTCTATAAAGATAGCGAGCCTGTTCCCCCTCCCCCCAAGAACGGCGGGCTTGTATCGAAGGCCCGGCATCCCCTGCCCGGGCCTTTTTTTGCTTTGTGCTTATAAGAACGAAAAAGGCCGGAATTTCATCCGGCCTTTTGCATTCAACTTGTAAACCTTAGCGCTTCGAGAACTGGAAGCTGCGGCGGGCTTTGGCTTTGCCGTATTTCTTGCGTTCGACAACACGGCTGTCGCGTGTGAGGAAGCCTCCCTTTTTGAGGGCTGGGCGCAAGTCTGGTTCGAAGTTGGTGAGGGCGCGGGAAATGCCGTGGCGCACGGCACCGGCCTGACCTGAGAGACCACCGCCAACAACCGTGCATTCCACGTCCATTTGGCTGGCGCGGTTCACAAGGTTCAAGGGCTGCTGCACAAGCATGCGGAGAACGGGACGGGCAAAATAAGTCTCGATGACCTTGCCATTCACGGTGACCTTGCCTGTGCCGCGCTTGATCCACACACGGGCAATCGCGTTCTTGCGACGGCCTGTTGCATAGGAACGGCCTTGCGCATCAATCTTTGGTTTGACGGGAGCAATGGTTGCAGAAGCAGGGTTTGCTGCGGCGGCCATGCCCATTGCGGCGCCAAGATCCGAGAGTGTTTGTTGTTCAACCATAACGATTAGCCTCTCACTGCGTTCTTGGGGTTCATTGCTTTGATATCAAGCTTGACCGGATTTTGCGCTTCATGGGGGTGGGCAGAGCCACTGTATATGCGCAGGTTGGTCATTTGCTGACGCTTGAGAGACGCACCTGGAAGCATTCGCTTAACTGCTGATTCCAAAATCCGTTCGGGGAATTTTCCATCGAGGATCTGGTGCGCCTTGCGCTCCTTGATACCACCGGGAAAGCCCGTGTGCCAATAATAGGTCTTGTCTTCGCGTTTGGCACCGGTGAAGGCGATTTTTTCGCAATTGATAACAATAATATTATCGCCACAATCCATGTGTGGAGTAAAGGTTGGCTTGTGCTTGCCACGCAGCCGGTTTGCAATAATGGTGGCCAAACGGCCCACAACCAAACCTTCTGCATCAATCAGCACCCAATTCTTCACGATGTCCTTGGCTTTCGCCGAATAGGTTGTCATGTCATTTTACTCTGGGTTGTCGATGTAAATGAAAAGTCAGGGAAACCCTGCCTGTTTCGATTGCTGGGTGTTACGGGGGGATTGCGGACAAGTCAACAATAACCGCTCAAAATATGGAAAATAATATGGTGGTAATATAGCACCTCATTACATTCTTTTGCTCCAAATTTCCCTGCATTGCTGCTAATGTTCAATACAGGAGGCAAGGTTTATTCAAGATTCCACCTCCACCGGGGAGAGCCATGACGCGGTATATGACTATTTTGGGGACTTTACTGTTGATTATCATGCTGTTTGGTTCTGAGCCCTTATTGGCTTTGGACAACCCAGCGGCGGTTACAGAAATTTTCAAAGACGATTTCAGGGCCCCACGGGGTGAGCCGGACCTGACGCAGCCCGATCCAAACTTACCAACGGACAACGAGACCCCACCTGCCGATGACGTGAATGTCGGCGAGGTGCCGGAAATCAAAATGGTGGAACTCACCACCGAAACCGCACAGCATGCCGTGGACGCCTATGTCCTGCTGAAAGAAAAGTATAAAGACGCAGCACTTGAAAACTACGACACTCTCCAGGATTTTGTTGACAAAGATACGCAAGGCAAGGCTTTTGAAGCGGATGTGAAGGCGGCGGGCTTTGCCACTGTTGATATCTGGAACCAGACGGTGACCACGGTAAGTGCTGCTTACGCCAACATCATGGATGACCAGTCGGCTGATATTAAATCACAGATTGAAGATGTTAATAAAGACATGGAAATGGCTCAGGACATGAAAGACCGTCTTGTGGCATCACTTAATTCATTGATCCCTACGGAAAACAACCGTGGTGTTGTTCAGGGGTTGATTGACAACGCGGCTTATACTGAAAAACTCAAACTGCTGGAGACGGAAGAAGAATGAGCGGGCTGGTACTTCAAGAGCCGAATGACGGTATTCTAAGACTGACGCTGAATCATGGGCCAACACGCAACAGCCTTTCTGAAGCGATGATTGATGAATTGCATGGCGTTATTGCCAACGCGAATGCGCGGGTGATCATCATTGCTTCACAGGGTCCGGCATTCAGTTCGGGACATAACCTGAAGGAAATTACGGCGCACAGGGCTGATGTCGATGAGGGTGCTGCGTATTTCAAGAACTTGTTTGGTAAATGTGCCGCCCTCATGCTTGCGATTACCAAGCATCCCTGCCCCATCATTGCCGAAGTTGATGGATTGGCAAGTGCTGCGGGCTGCCAATTGGTGGCAAGCTGCGACTTGGCTGTTGCGACTGATCGTTCGACATTTTGCACACCGGGGGTGAACATTGGCTTGTTCTGTTCAACACCCATGGTTGCGGTGACGCGCGCCGTGAGCCGCAAGCATGCGATGGAATTGCTGCTGACTGGAGATGTGTTTTCGGCTGCGGATGCGCTGCGCATGGGACTGATCAACAAGGTTGTTTCTCACAATGAGCTGAAACCGGTGACGGTGGAACTGGCACAAAAAATCGCCTCCAAATCTGGTGTCGCCATAGGCATTGGCAAGCGAGCCTTTGATGCGCAGGCTGGAATGCCCTTGGCTGATGCGTATGCGTATATGGCGCAAATAATGGCCGATAACCTGCTTGTGGATGACGCCAAGGAAGGCATCGGTGCTTTTATTGAAAAGCGGCACCCGCATTGGGAACAGGACGCATGAAGCCGCGTATTAATTTTGTGACACTGGGTGTGACCGACATGGAAAAGATGCGTGGATTTTACGAGCGCCTCGGTTTTGTCGCTTCAAGTGCCAGCAATCCGCACGTCACTTTCTTCAACGCGAACGGCGTTGTATTGGGTCTCTTTGGCTTTAAAGAACTCGCGGACGATGCTGCGGTTAAGGCAGCGACCGTACCAGCGTTTCGCGGTATCAGTCTTGCATGGAATGGCGGTAACGAAGCAGAGGTGGACGCCATGATGGCGCAAGCCGTGGCTGCAGGAGCAATTGTCACAAAACAGCCGCAGAAGGTTTTTTGGGGTGGCTATTCCGGTTACTTCGCTGATCCTGAAAACAATCTGTGGGAGGTAGCCTATAATCCCTTTGCCCTGTTTGATGAACATGGCCACATTCAACTACCATGAATCATGACAGCTATCCCACTGATTATATCCGTGGCATTCTGCAAGAGGTAAAAATCATTGCGCTGGTGGGGGCTTCGAGCAACGACGTGCGGCCCTCCTATCTCGTGATGAAATATCTGCTGGGCAAAGGCTATGATGTGATTCCCGTCAATCCCGGCCTTGCAGGACAAACACTGCTGGATCAGATGGTTTATGCGTCGCTCAAGGATATTCCACGGCCCATTGATATGGTCGATATTTTCCGCAATTCAGAGGCGGCCGGACCCATTGTTGATGAAGCGCTCACGCTCATTCCAAAACCCTTAGTGATCTGGATGCAGCTGACAGTGCGCAATGACGCAGCGGCGCTGCGAGCCGAGGCTGCGGGGATAAAAGTGGTAATGGATCGCTGCCCAAAGATGGAATATGGCAAGCAGTCGGGCGAATGGGCCTGGGTTGGCGGCAACTCGGGCATCATCTCATCACGCAGGCAACACATGCATGCAAACGGAAAGCTGCAAAGCTTGGGCCTTGGCGTAAAGACAGGCAAAGATTAAGTTGAACTTCCAAAAACAGGAGAGCGTTATGGCAGACAAGATACCGGGTTTTGATACATTGGCTATTCACGCAGGTGCCGCACCGGACCCCGCAACGGGGGCTCGCAGCACACCAATCTATCAGACAACTGCTTTTGTGTTTGACGATGTCAAACATGCGGCGGATTTGTTTGCCCTGAAAGCCTTCGGCAATATTTACACACGGATCATGAATCCCACGCAGGCTGTGCTTGAAGCGAAAGTCGCGGCTCTCGAGGGTGGCACGGCAGCACTTGCGTTGGCTTCCGGCCATGCGGCACAAATGCTGGTGTTTCACACCATGATGCAGCCGGGCGATGAGTTTGTGGCGACGCGCCAGCTCTATGGTGGTTCCATCAACCAATTCAGCCATTCCTTCAAATCCTTTGGCTGGCAGGTTGTATGGGCTGATGCGGAAGATATTGATTCGATAGAGAAGGCCCTCTCGCCCAAGACCAAGGCAATCTTCATCGAGTCGATTGCGAACCCGGGTGGTCGCATTACGGATATCGCCGCTGTTTCAAAGATCGCAAAAAAGGCTGGTATTCCCCTCATTGTTGATAACACCCTGGCAACACCTTACCTGTGCAAACCAATTGAGCATGGGGCAAATATTGTTGTTCACTCCCTCACCAAGTTCATGGGCGGCCATGGCAACTCCATGGGTGGTGCGATTGTTGATGGTGGCAACTTCGATTGGAGCAAGAGTGGCAAGTATCCCCTGCTCTCGGAACCCAACGAGAGTTACCACGGAATGAAGTTCTACGAAACATTTGGCGGGATCGCATTCGCAATTGCATGCCGGGTTCTTGGCCTTCGTGATTTGGGACCGGCCATTTCTCCACAAAACGCGTTTTACATCCTTACGGGAATGGAAACGCTTGCACTGCGCATGCAGCGCCATTGCGACAACGCGCTGAAAGTAGCGGAGTGGCTTTCCAAACATCCAAGTGTTGCCTGGGTAAACTATGCCGGGCTTCCCAGTGATGCGCATCATGCGCTACACAAGAAATATGCCCCGCGTGGTGCAGGTGCTGTCTTCACTTTCGGCTTGAAGGGTGGTTACGATGCAGGCGTTAAGGTCGTGTCATCCGTGAAGCTACTGTCGCATCTTGCAAATGTGGGTGACACACGCTCTCTAATCATTCACCCCGCTTCAACAACCCATAGCCAGCTTTCGCCGGACCAGCTGAAAAAAGCGGGGGCCACCCCAGACGTTGTCCGGCTTTCGATTGGCATTGAAGACGTTGAAGATATCATTGCGGATTTGGAGCAAGCGATTGGATGACAAGTCTGTTGTGCAGGTTCCAGATGGCCACGGCCAATACAACCATGGAACCTGCCTGGTGCACCAAGGCGACCGACAAGGGAACATCTAGCAACAGTGTCAGGACACCCAGGCAACCTTGAGTGAAAATGGCGTAAGCCAAAACCATGCTTGGCATTGAGAAACTGCGCCAGGCATGAATAATTGTAGCAATCAGGATTATGTAAGCCAGCATGCGATGATTGAATTGAACAGTAAGCGCGTTCTCGAAAATATTCTTCCAACCTGGGACCATTGCCAATAGCCCAAATGGTATCCACTCACCGTCTATTTTAGGCCAGGTTTGATAACCCCGTCCTGCGTCCAATCCAGCGACAAAGCCGCCCGCAGCAATCTGCAGCAGAACAAGTGCTACCAGTAATATGGAGAACCAATCGTCAAAGCTTGCTGGGTAATGGCGCTGCGCGTCAATGCCCCGCGCTACCCAGAGGGTTGTTGCGAATATGACAGCAGCGAGTGTCAGATGGGCAGACAGACGGTATTGACTGACATCAACACGGTCAATCAGACCGGAGGACACCATATACCAACCCAACGCGCCCTGTGCGCCACCCAACAGGAACAACAAAAGCAGTCTTGGCAACATGCGCAATTCAAACTTACGCATCACTGCAAAATATAGGAACGGAATGGCAAATGCGACGCCAACAAAGCGACCCAAAAAGCGGTGCGCCCACTCCCACCAATAGATGAACTTAAAGTCGCCCAGTGTCATGTCCGGGTTCAGAGCTTTAAACTGAGGAATGAGTTTGTATTTGTCGAACACTGCAATCCAATCCGTATCGTTCAAAGGCGGAATGGTACCCAGCAACGGCTTCCACTCCGTTATGGAAAGTCCACTATTGGTCAAACGGGTTGCGCCACCAACAATAACCATACAGAACACCAGGAAGGCTATGAAATTTAGCCAGAGGCGAATATTTGGTGCAGCGATTTGGGTGCGTGACAAGGTTTGTTCCATGTTCATCAAATACTTGCCGTCACACCACATTTCAAGTTGGGCTGGCGTCGCACGTGCTTTTATAGGACTACATATCAGGGCGATAATATTGTAGATCACCAGTATGAAAATACGTCAGCGCAAGCTCATAGGCATTATATCGACCATTATCGTCATGGTAGCTTACGCACTCGTCGCAATGGTTATTGGCGGAAAATATGTTGTGGGCTCAGGTATGCTCATTGAACTCCCGGCATTTATTATTCTGGGAATCGGTTGGTTGCCCGTCGTCATGATTCTGGTCCGATGGATGTCACGCCCCGACGCTTAGGCCACGTTTAATTGCTTGAAACCATTCCACAATGCAAATGCAGAACCTGACAGCAAAACATCAACATAACGCAGCTTTTGGAATTCCCCGGAAAGTGAAAGCCTGGGCAACGCCATGAGATGATCAGCGTGTCCAGAAAAAACCAAACCTTTTCGTGTAGTTACAGCTGCTTCATAACCCGCTTTGGCAACAAGTTGGAAGTCTCTCGGGCCTGCTGATCCCTCGTCACCATAGGGATAGGCAAAGAATTTTGGCGCAGTGCCAAGTTCGGATGCAATCCGCTGCCTCGACTCAACAAATTCCTTCGTGGCATCAGCTTCACTGAGTTGGGCCACGGCATAGTGATGAACCGTATGGGCACCTATCGCGCAAAGTGGATCATGGGAAATTATCCGCAACTCGTCCCATGTCATGGCCTCGGCTCGGCAGATTGCTTCAAGATCAACTCGATTGGCATCGCAAAACTGTCTAATCCAAACGCGCTGCTGCTTTTGCTCCAACAAACGAACCGGCCAATAGAGCTGTTGCCAAGCAACCTGCTTTTGTGAATCGCTGACAGTTTTTAAAACAATTTTCTGGGACTCGATATTGGCGCTTACCTGGGTATTGCCTGCAATTACCGCTTCCAATCCTCGCCACCATAGCTCGCACGTGCCGTCTTGAATTGCCGGGCTAGCAAAAATGGTAAAAGGGCAATTGTGTTTTCTGAAAATGGGCCGTGCGTGCACCAAGTTGTCCCTGTAGGCGTCATCAAGCGTGAAAACCACGAAGGGTCGCTGTTCTCTGTTGTTATCCTTAATGCGTTGAACTGCTTCGGCCATACTCACAAGGTCATAACCACGCTGCTTAACCAGGCTGATAACGCTGTCCAAGAACTCCGGCGTAACCTCAAGCCCCGCATTTGGGGCAAAGCCGCGCTGCAGGCCACCACCGGGGCGAACATGATGCAGCATAAATATTGCACCGCGACCACCGAAGATGGGTCCCAACACTTGCGATGCACCAGAATAATACAGCATTTCGAGACTGGTTCTTAAAATTGTGGTCTTTGCCATGGGTTTTGGGACCGCTGAAATTTATTTTGTGAAAGTTATTCATCGATGTGTAACGAAAATATGTTGCCAACGGCTTGATTGATAAAAGTTTGAACCAGTTCGATCCTTCCACATTTTTTGTAAACAGCCGTCATGTTGGATTTGGCCAAGGACTGGACATTGCCTTTAAGGGCACGGCCGCGCTTTCGATTACGGTTCACGACAACCTCCACGATATTTCTCAAATTTGGATTAAGTTTCAAACACATGCTGCCTGCACAGTGTACCAGACTTACCAATGGTGCAATGCATGGCAGGAGACCGTCGGGCGCGAATATGGTTGTTCACCCCGTATTTTAATGGCGCGCGATCAACTGGGAAAAGTCATTTTCATCCTGCCGCTTCAAATCCGCAAAAGGAATGGCGTGAAAATTCTTGAATGGCATGGTTACCCAAGCATTAATTATGGGTATGGGCTTTTTGACCAGTTTTTCTTACGAGATGCAGGCCCTTGGTTTTCTGAAAACTTGGCGCGGATACTTGAATACGTCGGCCCTTTTGACGCACTTGCACTTCAAGACATGCCAGAAAAAATGAATGGCAATGCACATCCTTTGCATAACCACTTCAGGATTAAGGCTGCCAATCGCTCCTATGCCATGAAAATCCAGCCTGACTTTGATGCCCTTTACACGGCCAAGCGCTCACCTGAGACGCGACGTTCAAACCGCAAGAAAGATGCAAAGCTGGTTGCAATTGGTGGCCTAAAGTTTGGCCTCCCAGCTACCCCAGAGGAAGCCCACTGCATTCTTGACACGATGTTTGTTCAAAAAAAACAGCGGTTGGCTGAAAGCGGCGTATATGGCGTATTCGAAAAAGCCGAGAGAGATTTCATTCATAGCCTTGTCGGGGAAACCAATGGTGGCAAGGCGTTACTCTTGCCCTATACTCTCATCTGCAACGAAAAAGTCTTGGCTGTCATCCTCGCTATTCAGTCGAACAACAGTTGTTGGTTGATGATTTCATCGCTTGGCTCCGGTGACGTTCGCAAATTTTCTCCGGGTGACTACGTCTTGCGTCACATGATTGAAGATTGCTGCAGGCAGGGTTTTGGTCGGATTGACTTTGCCGCAGGTGATGCTGTTTACAAGTCGCAGTGGGCGGAAGAAACCATTTCGCTATATACAACACTACACGCCACGAACTGGCGTGGTCTTGTCTGGGTACTTGGTGCGGCAGCGGTATTGGCAAGCAAGCGCCTTATCAAACAAACGCCTGTACTTCACAATTCGGCAATGTTCCTGCGGCGTGTCATTGCAGGCAAAAAGTCAAATTAAACAGCTAAGCGTTTGCTGCCAGCTTGATTGAAGTGAAGTTAACTGTTTCCAGCTTTACCAACTGTACGTCCACCTGCCCGTTGCCTGAAAGGTTTTGGGCAGCTTTTGTTGCATCCAGTTGGCGTTTTGCAGGAGCCAAAATCAGTGCCGCCTGACACTTTGAAACCAGCGTTGGTGTTCCCGATGATGCTTCGCCCGCGTGGATGATGACAAGGTCGTATATGGTGCCCAGGGCATTCAGAACTGCGTCCATTCTCTGGGTCAAGAGCGAAAGGGATGCCTTATTCTTGGCAAAACCGAAGCGCATATAATGTGCACTAGATTCAGGATCACGGGTGATAACTTTGGTAAAGTCTGCAGCACCCGCCAACAGGTCAATAAAACCTGGCCCATGCGGCAAGCCAAAAAACATGTCGACTCTTGATCCGTTGGCAGCCAAATCGACAACAATAACCCTTGCATATTTGGCAGCCAAGGCGCGCGCAACAACAACAGTGGCCAGCGAGGAATCCGCTGGACCTGCATCAAGTGATAAAATTGCAAGCTGACGCAAAGTCGAACTTTTGTGGAGATCAAATGCCCACTCGGCGATTTTTCTTGACGCCGCCAATAATCCAAATGTGTCATGAACTTTAGATTGATCAAGCAGATCCATATTGCCAAGAGGTGTTTCTGTGGATGGAAAGCCTGTAAGGGGTTCCAATAACCTTGGTTGGGTAGGTGGTGCCGGAATGCTTGTTCTTTCAAAAACAGGATCCTGAACGGCCTTAGGCGGAACATTAACCGCAGTATCAGGTTGTGGTAGCTGGTTTGCTGCTCCCATTATTTCCAAAAGGAAAGACAGTGCGAGTGAAAATGCAAGGCCAGCCAGTGTAGAGAGAAGCACCATGGGACCGGGCTTTGGAAACGAGGGGGACGTTGGCGCTGATGCTTCCTGGATGATCCGCGCGATGCCAGGCTGGGTGGCAATGTTCTGGCGGGTGCTTGCGTCGGCATATCGCAAAAGAAGCGATTCAAGCAGCACCTTGTCTGCTGCTGCATCCCTTACCATAGCCTGAAGCTTGACCTCATCCTGATTGGCGGTGGTGGCACTGCCTTTCATTTCCTCAAGACGGGCGCGCAAAGAATTTTCCCGCGCCGAAGCAATTCTCGCCTGTTCGTCCAATCCTTGCACGACCTTCAGGGCTTCCTTGCGGATTTGACGGTCAATATTGGTAAGCTGGTTCTGCGCAGCAATCATCTTGGGGTGGTTTGGTAGATAAGTTGCCGAGAGTTCTGCCACCAGCCGCGCCACTGAAACTTGCTGTTCACGCATGCGCTGCACATTTGGAGAATTGAGAACATCGATTGATTCATCAACCGTACCCTTGGTGGCCAACATATCGTTGATGGACTTTGCGCGCTCTTCTGCTTCAGTGCGCGCTGTTTCAGCCAATGTGATTTGGGAATTGAGTTCTGAAAGTTCCTGTGTTCCCAGAGTTGTCGTTGACCCCTTCAATAAACCGGCTTGGGCGCGGAATGATTCAATCGCGGCTTCAGATGACGCCAGTTTATTGCGCAACTCATCAATCTGTCCGCCTATCCATTCGCGGGCACGAGTTGTTGGTTTCAGTTTGGTTTCAGCCGTTGAGGACACAAAAAGCTTCACAAGAGTGTTGGCAACTTCTGCTGCCGTTTTTGGATCATTGGCAGAATATTTAACCGCGAGAACATTTGATTCTGGGATCTGGTAAACAAGCAGTTCATTTGAATAGCGTCTCAAGGCGCGTTGTTCAGGTGTCATCAATCTTGGGTCTTCACCAAAACCAAGTGATAATAACAGCGACTTAAGCAACCCCAGGCCATCGCTTTTAAGTGGGTCAAATTCGTCACGTTCCTGTAGTTTTAGGGCGTTGATGACACGGATACCCAAATCATCGGACTTAAGCACGGAGAGCTGGCTTAAAATAATTCTGTCATCAATGGCTTCATTGCGCTGGTCGTCGGGGGTTTGGGCGCGGTCAAATGGCGAGGCAAGGTTTTCGATGAGAAGCTGCGCTTCGGTGGAGTACAGGTTTTTCGATTTTGTGACGAAGGCTATGCTGCCTACCAAAGCCGCGAGGGTAATAATTGAGATCAGCAACTTGTGACGACCAATCCCGCGCAGCACATCGAGCAGATTGATTGATGGTGCAAGCTGAGATTGTTGTTCCATGTGACGCAAGACGCTCTTTTAACATTGGTTTATCAGATATGTTTGGGGCGGTTATGGTAACCAATCCCTTAACAGGTACCTAATTACCCATAAATTAATGATTTTCATTAAGTCATTGCTAACCATAAGCGCATAGGGTTTTGGGTGCGGGCCAATGAACGCCTGCGTTGTTGTGAGTTGGATTTAAACCCGTGCGTAAGCGTCTTTGCATTTTTTTGCTTTCATCTTTTGCCCTCTCGGGCTGTTCACAAACATGGGAGCAATATCGTCCAGCATCGCCTCCTGGCAGTACAGGCTTGGTGGCTGACGGTACACTTGTAGAAGGTCCCAATGCTGTCTCCAGCGTGTCTGAACTGCCTTCCCATTCCACAGAAGGCATCGTTGCACCCTACGGTTCGAAGGGGACAGCAGCTGCCTATGAATATCTCACTGGCTACCGCGTTGGTGCCGGCGACCGCCTGACAATTCGCGTGGCTGGTGAAACCGATTTGACGGCGGATTATCTTGTGGATGGTTCGGGCGATATTTCGATGCCTTATATCCAAACCGTCCACATCGGCGGACTCTCAACATCACAGATAGAGCATATGATTACGACCCGCCTGCGCAATGGTTTTTTACGTGATCCCAAGGTATCTGTACAGGCAACGGCATTGCGGCCATTTTACATCTTGGGTGAAGTTACCGCGTCCGGCAGCTTCCCCTATCAGCAGGGCATTACCATTCAAAGCGCAATCGCTATTGCCGGTGGCTACGGCCCGCGTGCCGATCAGGGTGCGGTATTGATAACTCGGAAAAACGTAAATGGCACTGCCACAACCCGTGTTCCGGTCACAACGCAAATTTATCCCGGTGATATCATTTACATTCGCGAACGCTGGTTTTAAGCCGGACTTACACTGATGAAAATACTGCATGTTTTTCGAACGCCTGTTGGCGGACTATTTCGCCATGTCCGTGATCTTGTGCGTGGCCAGAAAGCACTCGGGCATGAGGTGGGCATATTTTGTGATTCCTCAACGGGTGGGGTAACTGCCGATGCTTTGCTAGCACAGGTCGCGCCGCACTGTTCGCTTGGGATCCAGAGAATCGGAATATCGCGCCTGCCCGGATTGGGCGATGTTTCCGCCACCTCACAAACCAAACTCCATGCCAAAAAACTGGGCGTCGAGATCATTCATGGCCATGGTGCCAAGGGCGGGCTTTACGGGCGTTTGGCAGCGCTATCACTTGGGGTACCTTCGGTTTACACACCCCATGGCGGCAGCCTGCATTACAATTGGCTGGCTTTTCCGGGTCTTGTCTTTTTAGGTACCGAGTGGTTTTTGTCAAAGATCGGATCAGGCATGGTCTTTGTATGCGCGTTCGAACGCCAAAGCTTTGCCCGGAAAATTGGCCTTGGCCGTAAACCAAACGTCGTGGTCCACAATGGCCTTTGGCCAGAAGAATTTAACAAAATCCAGCCGCATGCCAATTGTGCCGATGTTTTTTTTGTAGGGGACATGCGTGTGCTAAAGGGCGTTGACGTTTTGCTCAACGCACTTGCAGTCATAAAGCGCAAACACGCTATCACTGCCAATTTTGTTGGCGATGGTCCTGACATTGCGCAGTTTCAAAAACAGGCCAAAGATTTGGGACTCGGGAAAGAGGTCAGATTTCTAGGTCGGCTACCCACATCTGAGGCCCTCAGGTGCGGGCGCTTGCTGGTCATGCCTTCACGGGCGGAGTCATTTCCTTATGTTGTTCTTGAGGCCGCGGCTGGCCAAGTTCCGATGATTGCCAGTGATGTGGGTGGCATTCCGGAGATACTGTCGACAAACAATTTGTGTCCCCCTGACAATGTCCAGGCACTGGCGCGTCGCATTGAAATGGCACTAGCAATACCAAGCGCTGTTGCCAAAGATGCGGAAAACTTGGCATTCGGCATGAAAACAACATTTAATGCCATGATTATGGCCGAGAAAATCACCGCATTTTATACTGAATTGGCCAGCGCTCGAGTTCAACATTCCAACCCGAATTAACCCTGCGTTAACCCTGTTTGCCCAATAAATCCGCCTATCACTGATAGGGCGCGGTGTTTGCTGGGATGGTTGGAAAGCTCATCCCTGTTCCAAAGCGAAGCACAAATTCAATGAAGACTGGTCAAGACAAGTTAAGGCAGGTTGTTTCAACAGGAACTCTGGGCAGGATTGACACCTCCCCTAAAACGATAAACCTGCCCAACAGCCGTTTTGTTTCGCCGCGGATCATATCGTCCATCGCGCGTATTGCCGAAGGTTTGATTGTTCTTGCAACCGGTGTCATCATTGCCGCCATTTATCCCGGCTTTGGGCCATTGGCATTGCCCCAACTCTATATTCCACTCATCATAACTGTGGCGTTTGCCCTTCCCCTGCTCATGCAGTTCACAGGCAGGTACAGCGTTCGCAGCCTTCTCAACCCAATAGCAAATATTTCAACACTCCTTGCCTGTTGGACGCTGCTTTTTGCAGCGACCTCCGTCAGCCTGTTTGTGACCAAGGCGGCAGAGAGCTATTCGCGATTTTGGCTGGGGAACTGGTTTCTAATTGGTGCTGCCGGGTTGCTATTCGTACGCTTTGCAGTTTCCATATTGGTCAAGAGATGGAACAAAAATGGTCAACTTAACCGTCATGCCGTGCTTGTGGGTGGTGGCAAACCGGCACACCAGCTCTACCTCGCCCTCAAACAATCGGCCGACAGTGATGTGACCTTGGTTGGCATTTTTGATGACCGCGGTGATGAACGCTCTGACACTGAATATGCTGACTTGCCTAAGCTTGGCAATATTTCGCAACTGATCGAATTTGTCCGCAATGCGCGCGTTGACTTGTTGCTGGTCACCCTGCCCTTGATGGCAGAAGAACGACTGCTGGAAATCCTCAAGCGCCTGTGGATTTTACCAGTCGACATCCGCCTCTGCGCGCAGGACCAGAAACTGCGTTATCGTCCCCGCGCTTATTCCTACGTTGGCAACGTGCCGTTCCTTGACGTGTTCGACAAACCGCTTGGCGAATGGGGTGCTATTCTAAAATCAGTGGAAGACAAAGTGATCGCGATGATCGCCTTGTTGTTGCTCTCACCAGTTATGGCCTTGGTTGCACTTGCAGTGAAGCTTGAAAGCAATGGACCAGTGTTTTTCAAACAGAAGCGCTTCGGGTTCAACAACGAATTGATCGAGGTTTACAAGTTCCGTTCGATGTATCACGAACAGTCGGATTTTACTGCTGAAAAACTGGCGACCAAGGATGATCCACGCGTTACGCGGGTTGGAAAATTTATCCGGCGCAGCAGCATTGATGAATTGCCCCAGCTGCTTAATGTGCTGATTGGCAATCTTTCCCTCGTTGGTCCGCGGCCGCACCCTACCCGCGCGAAAGCTGCTGACCAGCTCTACAATGATGTGGTTGATGGTTATTTCGCCCGTCACCGGGTTAAGCCCGGCATCACAGGATGGGCGCAGGTCAACGGCTGGCGTGGTGAAACCGATACGACAGAAAAACTCCAGCGCCGTGTTGAGCATGATCTCTATTATATCGAAAACTGGTCACTTGCCCTTGACCTCTACATTCTCATGCGAACACCACTGGCCCTGCTGAACACGGAGAATGCATATTGACAACGGTCGGCACCATTGCCCCCACGCGCTTCATGGGCATAACGTTGGATAAATTACAGACCGCAATCATCTGGCTGATGTTTGTTACCAGTTTCTTTGTTATTGTCGAGCCCGCACCAAGTGACCTGCTTTTCGTTGTCGCATTATTTTGCTTTTTGAGCTCGGGCCTGACGATCAGCTCCGCCATCGCGCCTCTCATTTGCTTCCTCGTATTGTATAATCTTGGTGCCTTCCTCAGTTATATGCAGATACCCGATGATGGCAAAGCTAGGATGTTTGTGGTCACCTCCACTTACATGGCCGCTTCGGCAATATTTTTTGCCTTCTATATCGGACAAGATACCCTGCGCCGCTTTGACCTTATCAAACGGGCGCTTACAATCGCTGCCGTCATCGTCTCCATCCTGGGCATCATTGGATATTTCAATTTGGGTGGCCTGAGCAACCAGCTTACAACATTCAATCGCGCCATTGGCACATTCAAGGATCCCAACGTATTTTCAACTTACCTCATCTTCCCTGCCCTCATGATGGTGCAGGGGTTCTTACTTGGCACTCAACGCCACAAATTTTTCTCCATTATTGGCCTGCTGATTATATTTGCATCACTTTTCCTTGCTTTTTCACGCGGTGCATGGATCAGTTTTATTTTTTCAACAGCCATGATGATTGGCTTTACTTTCGTTTTGACACCATCAAACAAAATGCGCAGCCGCATCATATTGTTCACAATATTTGGTGTTGTCAGTATTGCGGTCATGCTTGTTCTGCTGCTGTCCATTGAACAGGTCAGAAACCTTTTCCTTGACCGCTTCACGCTTGTTAAAAACTATGACGCGGGTGAGACAGGGCGTTTTGGAAACCAACTCAACAGTATTCCCATGCTCTTGGAGCGGCCACTCGGCTTCGGCCCATTTCAATTCACCTATATTTTCAATCTTGACCCGCACAACGTATACATAAATGCCTTCTCTTCATATGGATGGCTTGGTGGCATTTCCTATATCGTGATGATCATCAGCACAATTATCATCGGGTTCAAATCGGTTATCACACGCACACCATGGCAGAATGCCGCAATCGTGGTTTTTTGCCCGC
The DNA here is from genome assembly GCA_031417195.1 of Rhodobiaceae bacterium. Classification (GTDB taxonomy): domain Bacteria; phylum Pseudomonadota; class Alphaproteobacteria; order Rhizobiales; family Aestuariivirgaceae; genus Aestuariivirga. Next base: position 13,767 of record JANOVC010000111.1, on the reverse strand, counting down.
TGGTTTCAACGATTTTTCAAGGCATTCAAATTGATACTGACCATTGGCGCCATTTCTACTGGCTGCTTGGTTTGACATGGGGGCTCTACGCCGCTTCATTGTCCTATGTTTCACGCGCCAATGCGCGAATACCAACCTGATGGATTTGTGAAGTGTAGCCTGTCCCGCAATATTACTGAGACACGGACACTTTTGTTACACCCTGTTCTTTATAATCCTTGGTTAAGTCGAGTGCATTCCAAGTCGGGGTGTTTGAAAACATGCCGAACACATCACCGGTGGTGAAGGCTGGTTCATGGGTTGTCCCTGCCGTGAGTGATTCATCATAATGAATTGCTACGTCACTTTCCACGTACCCCATCCAGCTTAAGACTGAAGCTGCAATCTGGAAATGGCTGGCACGGCCAATTGATTTTGCAGCGCCCTGCTCCAATTTGCTGCGCAATTCCGGTTGGTCCGTATAAGCATAAAGCGGTACCAACCCCATGGTTTGAGCTGGGTTCTCTGCTACACAATGGGTTAGCCCATTGGGATCAAGCGATTGCCCGTGGTCAGAGGTAAAGACCATCGCGGTATTTGATAGGTCAGCGCGCTTGAACATTTCCGCAAAGAAGCGATCAACATTCCATAAAACAGAGTTTTTATATGATGCAATATTCGATTCCCAAGTATTTTTCCCGGCCTCGGTTATGGTTGGATGATAAATCGCTGCGGATTGTGGGTAACCGATGTCATAGGGAAAATGCACGCCCTGTTTATTGGCATAAATGAAAATTTTTTGACCTGATTTCAATTCGTCCACCACAATGTCCAGCAGAGCGGCATCGGCCTTGTCCGCATCCACATCAATGCGATAAAACTTGTCAATTGTAACCGCTTCGGCAGGTGTCATGAAATTTTGCAAAGGGGCAGCGCTCGAAATTGTGCGGGCTTGGGCATCAATGTATACCGTTCGGTATCCTGCTTTCTTCGCATATTGCCAAACCGTTGGGTTGGCATTGATTTGCCCGCCCAAATCATTTCGTGATGCCATGAACCGCAGCATTGCATTTGAATAGCTGCTGCAAATTCCAGTAGAAGCTGCAGGGCCAAAATCAACAAAATGGCCAGCAAGCTTGGCTAGCTCAGGTGTTTCACCGGTTGCTCCCTTGAGATCAAGATAATCCGGTCTCAGGCTTTCATCCACCATCATGATGATCTTGTTCACACTGCGGGAAGTGTTTGGCTGCCAAACGACTTCGCCACGTTGAGCCTGGGGATTAAGCACAGTTTTTACCGCGACAACTGATGCAATCGAGAGTTCCGAGAACTGCTTTGGCAAACCCAAAGAACCACCACCTTGTTTGATGAAAATAATCCCGGCAATCAGCCCCACAGGTAAAATCGGCAATACACCGCATAACGTACCCCAGCCGCGGCGCCATTTGGGCATAAGCCGGCACGGTACGGCAAAGACTGCAAGCGTGAAAGCAAACAGTGAAATGGAGGTAACAATCAGGTTGCCATAGGCTCCCACGGCGGAACTAGCCTCATGTCGCGCCAACCATAGCGCAAGTGCATCGTATGCCGTCATCTCACCGCCGCTAGCTGTCTGGAAGCCATAAGCCACAGCTCCGGCTAGGCCGAACAATAACGCCCAAAACAGACGCACAGGCCAACGTGGCTCAAGGGCCACAAGTGCCAGCACCGAGATTGAAGTGAGCCAAATCACAAGTGTAAAAACAATGGTTCCATGACGGCCTTGGTTTGCGAGAAGTACCAGCCGGTCAAGAGTACCCGCATTTGTCAACGCGACAATCATTGCCAAAATAGCAAACCGCAAAAAGTTCAAGAATACAATTCGGGAACCCATAATGCACACTCCAAGAGTTTGTGTCAGTTTGACGACAATCAACTGACGAATGTGCAACATTCGCGCCACATGATCACAACGTGTAATCACGCCAAAACGTAACGGTTTAATCGTCAAAAATAAAGTTAATGGTCGGAACGGCGGGATTCGAACCCGCGACCCCTAGTCCCCCAGACTAGTACGCTACCGGGCTGCGCTACGCTCCGACTGCATTGGCATTTAGCACCCCCCATATAAAAGTGAAAGTGGTGATTGACGATTTCAAGAATTAAGATTTTGCGCGGCAAAAACACCGATAATATCACCGCGGCGTCCAGCAAGACGTTGGGATTGCTTGGCCAGCAGGATTGCCCAAACCACGTCGGCGGCAATAACCGCAGATGCTATTCCCATAACACCAAAACGCGGTGTCAGAATTGCGGTGGCTGCGACCAAAACGACCATAGCGATGATGCACGAGCCCGCTGTTTTGACCTGATGGCCGGCAAGTGACAGCAAATACTGATTCATACCGCTTGCAGCACGGAATGCCTGGCTCACCATGAACAAAACAAGTGGCCAATGACCGACTTCATAACGTGAACCATAGGCCTTAAGTGCAAACCCACCAAAAACAATTGCGCCAACCACGCAGGCCATGATCGCACCAAAGGATATGATATTGATTCGCAACAACAGGGCGTGAACCTGGGCGGGAGTTCCGCGGGTCATTGCATTGGTCAAATCAGGCAGGATGAATTGTTGACTGGCTTGCGTAATAAAGCCTGCAAGAGCGGCGAGGCGAATGGTGACACCAACCAATGCCACATCGACCGGGTTCAAAAAGAAACCTGCTAGCAAAGTTACAATATCTGAAAATGAGGCAGCGACAGCGCCAACAATGACAAGTGCTGCAGCACGGCTTCGCATGAACGGGGCCAAGCTATGGCGACCGGACCATTTGAGGCCAGAAATTGCCCCTTCATTGCCGATCAAAAATGCCTGTATAATTGCGACAATCGTGTTGGAGAGAACGAAGGCCCACAAAACCTGATTGACAGAAGGGGTAAGGCCCAACAGCCAAACGACCACCAGAAAAGCGAGGAGCAATCCGGGGCGATATAAAAAATCAGGCACATAAGACAGAGCATAACGGCGGATGGAATTGGCAACTGAACTGTTTATGCGAATTGCGGCCGATGCGGGTGCCGAAAGACAACCAAACAAGAGAGCTGTCTTTATCCCGTCGTCAAGTGGTACAAAAAAGTATATGAGTGTAGCCACTGTAAAAGTGCACAGGGTTATCCATAGGCTGTCGCGCAGAAAAGCCGCATGGAAGGCATGCACAAGATTGGTTCTGCCGAGTGTGTAATAACGTGGCAAACAGGTGATTGCCAATTGCGGATAGCCACCGGTAATCAGCAAACTTATGAAGGCCGCCGCACTCATTCCCAGAAATATAACGCCTACCTGATTTTGGCTGAGCAGGCGAGCCAGCAGAATTTGACTTGCGAGACCAATTGCGGCGCCACCAAATCTCACACCAACGAGATTGATTGCCAACAGGATCGTACGCCAAATAGACATTAAAACATTGTGCCTTTTCCAAATACCGATGGATTAGCCATAGTAGAGCAGTGTTTATTTTGTGTTGCGGAGCCTTGTAGGCTTAGATGCGAGCTGTAGGGTCCAAAAGCTTGCGGGCTTCACCAAGTTCGCGCAGGGCAGCCTTCAGGTTATCTGCCTGAATATCTGACAGTTTGTGGACAATGACCGGGGCTTCGCCAACACTACCGGCTGGTCGAGCCAATGGTGCCTTACCAAGGCCAGGTGCTGGCTTGACGATGCGTGGCGCAAATTGGGCTTTGCCGGGCTGGGGTGCGCCATCCAGTTCGGCTTCGCGCTTGCGTGCGGTAATTTCACCTCGACCAATACCACCCACATAAGAGGCACCGTCTTCCTTCAGAATGCGTTGAAGGCCTTTGATCGTGTAGCCATCCTTGTAAAGCAGGCTACGGATACCTTTGAGCAGTTCAATGTCAGCGGGCCTGTAGTAACGCCTGCCACCGGCGCGTTTCATGGGCTTAATCTGGGTAAAACGGGTTTCCCAAAACCGCAATACGTGCTGGGGAACATCAAGTTCCTCGGCCGCTTCACTGATTGTCCGGAATGCATCCGGGGATTTTTCCAAAGGCTATCTCCTGATTACGCGCTGCCGATTATCATTCTTCTTCGGAGCCCGGTTCAAGACCGTTGATTACATTCTTCATGACCTGGCTTGGCCGAAATACCATCACGCGGCGTGGCGTGATCGGAACTTCTTCGCCAGTTTTTGGATTGCGGCCAACGCGGCCCCGCTTGCTGCGCACCATAAACGTACCGAAAGATGACAACTTTACAGATGATCCCTGAACAAGGGCATCCGATACCAGATCAAGTATGGATTTCACCATCTCAGATGATTCCGTTCGCGACAACCCGATGTCACGGTGCACAGCTTCGCTCAAATCAGCACGCGTTAAAGTCTTGCCTGCCATGTATTTCCCCTTGCAAGAACTACCATAAGTTATGTCGACCTAACGGTTGGGTCAATAGAAAATTATGAGAACTCAATAGGTTACGAGTCTCACTAAAACCTAGCGAGAACCGCGCCCCATGTAAAGCCACCACCCATGGCTTCCATCAAAACAAGTTGGCCCCGTTTAATGCGGCCATCTTTGACTGCGGCATCCAACGCCAATGGAATGGATGCGGCCGATGTGTTGCCATGGCGATCAAGCGTGATGACGATTCGGCTCTCCGGAATACCCAGCTTTTTGGCGGTTCCTTCTAGAATCCGGCGGTTTGCCTGATGCGGCACAAACCAGTCAATATCCATGGGAATGAGCCCGGCTTTGGCGATGGCTTCATGCATAACCGCGGCAATGTTAGTGACTGCGTGCTTAAAAACCTCACGGCCTTCCATGCGAAGGTGGCCAACGGTTTTTGTTGTTGATGGGCCACCGTCGACATAGAGCTTGTCGTTGTAACGACCATCGGAATGAATGTGGCACCCCAAAACGCCCTGGTCAGCATTGACGCCCTTGCCTTCGGCAGCGCGTAATACAACGGCTCCCGCGCCGTCACCAAACAACACACAGGTCCCGCGGTCATTCCAGTCCAGAATACGCGAAAATGTTTCCGAGCCAATGACAAGAACACATTTGGATTGCCCGCCGCGTATAAAGTTATCTGCAACCGTCAACCCGTAAACAAATCCAGAGCAAACGGCCTGAACGTCAAAGGCTGCCCCGCGCGTAATACCAAGCGCAGCCTGTACCTGAGTTGCCGTGGCAGGAAAGGTTCGGTCAGGCGTTGATGTTGCTACAATGATAAGGTCGATGTCAGCAGGCACCAAGCCCGCATGCTCCAAGGCATTGCGCGCGGCTTGCACAGCAAGTGAGCTGGTTGTTTCATCTTCAGCGGCGATGTGGCGGGCCTTGATGCCGGTGCGCTCGACAATCCAATCGTCGCTGGTGTCCACAATCTTGGCGATGTCCGCATTGGTCATGATGCGCTTGGGCAGGGCTGAACCCACGCCTTCAATAACAGATCTCACTATAACTCCACTCACACTGCCACCTTAATTTCAGGCTTCAGGGTAACATTCATTTCGGCAACGTCTTCGGCAATTTTTATAACCAGCCCATTGCGCACCATTTCAATGGCCACATCTATGGCGGTAGCAAAGCCCAAGGCATCGGTTCCACCATGGCTTTTCACCACAACACCATTGAGCCCGGCAAAAACCCCGCCATTATGCTTGCGGGGGTCCATGCGGTCTTTCAACGCCGCAAACGCCCCACGGGCTAGAAATGCTCCCAGTTTGGACATGAGTGTGCGGTTCAAAACCAGTTTGAGATAGGTTGCCACCTGCTTTGCCGTTCCTTCGGCAGTTTTTAACGCAATGTTACCGGTGAAACCTTCGGTGACCACAACATCGACCGTGCCCTTGCCAATATCGTCACCTTCCACAAAGCCAAAATATTCCATGGGCAGAGTCATTTCACGCAACAGCTTTGCCGCGTCCTTCACTTGCTCAAGCCCTTTGACTTCCTCAACACCGATATTGAGAAGTCCAACCGTGGGCCGCGTCAGGCCAAACAGGCAGCGCGCCATGGCTTCACCCATAATGGCAAATTCAACAAGCTGGGATGCATCGGCCCCAATGGTAGCACCCACATCAAGCACAATGCTTTCGCCGCGCAAGGTTGGCCAGATGGCGGCAATGGCGGGGCGCGAAATGCCAGGCAATGTTTTAAGGATGAAGCGCGACATCGCCATGAGTGCGCCGGTGTTGCCTGCGGACACTGCCGCATGGGCTTCACCCATGCGGACGGCATCGATAGACTGCCACATGCCACTTTTACCACGACCATGGCGCAAGGCCTGGCTGGGTTTTTCATCCATGCCAATCGATACGTCGCTGTGGCGAATTTCAGCGCAGGCCTTAAGCCTTGGATGTTTATCCAGAAGCGGTGCAATCTTGACCTGATCACCAAACAGAAGAAACTTGAAGCCGGGGTGGCGAATGGCGGCCAGCTCAGCTCCCGGTATTACCGTTGCTGGGCCAAAGTCGCCGCCCATCGCGTCAAGAGCTATAATCAAATCGGTTTTCATAAGACTCTGGAAAATAGAGGCAAACGCAGGGGAAACAACCCTTATTTTTTTTCATCTTGTGGTGGTGTTTTCAGGCGCGAAAGTCCGGTAAAAGGAGAGATCTTCTCCGGCTCAACATCCTCCTGGATATCCTGAAACTCCTCTCCCGGTTTGCGCGGATAGGGATCAAGTTCCAGTGCCATGGTTTCCGCCAATATTTCACCGAGATCAACAATGCCATGTTCGATAATGTCGGCATCATCTTCACTGGCGCTGGCTCCCTTGTGGGGTGGCAGAAAATAACGCTCGACTTCAACATCAAGCGAGGTGCGGAAGGTTTCAAGGCTGACCACCGATGTTTGCTCAAAATTCGCCTTTAACAATCCTGTAATTTTTAAGCCGCCACCGCGCCAAGGCATGGATTTCAGAAACGCGCTCAAGGACTGCAGCTTTGCAAGACCAAGGCGAATAGCCAGGGCCGCGCACTCCTTTTCATCAGCGACAAGCCGGTCATGGCTGCCAAGATTTGGAATCCGGTCAACTTGCAAAGGGCGGGAGAATTCATAAACCGGCTGTTTCATGGAAATTTCAACTCGCTGCGAAGAATGTTTTCTGTTGGGAGCGCTGACAGGCATTGCACAGCAGCAACCATATATTTTTCCATGCTGGCCAAATGGTCCTGCGATACACCTTCAGGATATATGTTGCGGTTTATGGTTTCACCTAAAAGACCCTTTTGCATCAATGCCTTGTCATAGGCCATCACGCGACCATAATAGGACTCGGAAAGTTTGCGCACTTTTTTTCCCACGGCCACATCACTCACGCCGAATTCGCGCAGTGAGGCATCCATGTCGTTGAAAAATTCATCCGTTAGCTTTTGGCGAAGCTCAACAGCTCCTTCATTTTTTAAGCGATTGAGTACCAGAAAGAGATGCAGCACGATCATTTCGAAGCGGCCTTCAATGGTGTCAGGAACGCCCATGTCCTGATAGAATTTAACCTGCCGTGCGGCAGCCACAATTGCTGCGTAGAGACGCGTTTCCAGTTTTTCACGGGTACCAAACAATCGCTTGAGTATCATGGACTTGCTGTAAAAGCCCGGGTCGGGCAAAAGAATATGAAGAAACGACATATGCTGTTTGGAATCAATTTGTTTGTCATGACGAGAAAATACCTTGCATTCGTTCCTATGTGGCTGTTCGGCGCGCTCTTCGCAACCCTGATTTCGGCTTGCTCACCATCCATCGACCGTCATGGCTATATCGCAAGACCGGGGGCTTTCGGGCAGATATCGGAAGGCATGTCCAAGACCGAGGTCGAAGGCATTCTTGGGTCTCCCTCCACAACCGCAAGCGTGAATTTCGAAGGTGACAGTAGTTATTACATTTCAAGCGTAACCCAAAGTCGCTCTTTCTTGCAACCCAAGGAAATCAGCCGTGAAGTCATTGCGGTTCGTTTTGACAAGAACAACCAAGTGAAAAGCTTTGCGCAATACGGGCTGGAAGATGGCCGCATTATCAATATCAATTCACGTCAAACACCAGTCGTTGGCAATGAACTTTCCGTGCTTCAGGATATCTTCAAAGGCATTCTGGGTTCGAAGCCCAGCTTCTGAGATCATGTGGGAATTTACAATAAAAATGGCGCGCTCCGCATAACGCACCATTTTAACAGATATAATAATTCGCTTAATTATTTTTTGCGCAAATTCCTGCGATGAGAGACAACTCCAAGTCCACCCAATGCGCTTAAAAGCAATGCAATGCCGCCGGGAAGCGGAACTGGGCCAGGTCCAAGATCGCCTACGTCACGCGTTCTGTAAGCTCTTATCCAACTCACACCATTTTCAAAGCCACTGATATTGAAATTATTGATCAGACTGGAATAGAGAAAAGCCAATACGATACCACCGGTATGTGTGCAACTTCTGTCTTGGTTTGCGCAACCGCCACCGTCATTATACTTACCACCTACATGGACCACAAAAAGATTTGCGTTATCCGCGAGCGAATTTAAAAGTCCGTTATAAACACCTGATCCACCTAAACAGGAAACAAGACCAGTTGAGCAGTTACCGCTGGTTGGCGAACTCAACAATGTGATGGGGGTATTAAACCAAGACGCAGATTCCAAGGCGCTCTCAACCTGAAGGTCACCCAAACTGCCAAAATCATCTTTATACTGGGATTTTGAATCAACGAAGCCGGATGTTATGGTTAGCCCGCCAAGGCCCGCGCCTTGAAGACTTGTCGCGGGATCAGCTATGCCATGAAATGAAGCTGCATTAGCATTGCAAATCCCAATAGCAAAAATGGCTGACGCACATAATAGTGATCTGATTTTGTTTGTCATGATAGAGAGCCGTCCCTGTCAAATGTTTCTATGCAACATATGAAGCCGCCTCTTGCCTCACGTAAATCAATAATACAGATTTTAAAACTTTACAATTGATTTTAATTTAAGAGAAACATAGATGAATACTTAAAAACTGTTTTATTTCAATATGTTAAAAATAACAGTCAATTAACAAGAACGCTAGTAAATTTCATGCTGCAACTCGCGGTTACTTTTGAACTTGATTGCTGGTCCGATCAAAACAGATTTCGGATCACCCTATATTTTTGGCCAGCCTCTTAATCGCCACCTCCTGCATGTTGCCGGGCAGCATTTGCATGAGTTCAATACGGTTGCCGTCGGGATCCTCGAACCAGCATTGATTGTTGCCGTCGAGGCCGCGCTTTGGTTCAGCCGTGATCGTCACGCCAAGTTTGCGTAACGCTGCTGCGGCCATCTCCACACTGTCGACTTGCAGGCAGATATGGTTCATTGCTGTGACGTCATGTTCTGGTGCGCGATCACCAACACCACAGGGGAACAGTTCGATAAATTGCGTATCCGTTATCCGCAGGTAGACAAGCCATGGATCGCCATTGTCTTGGTGCAGCCGCAGCATTTCACTGAAACCAAGCATGTCGCGATAGAAGGCGAGCGAGCGTTCAAGGTTTGACACCCGCAAGGCCCAATGGGCGATGGATTGTATGCCGGGAATGCCCACTACAGGCCCATTTGGGCGCGCCCCAGATCGGTGAGGTCAGCCACTGTCGCCCTGCCCTTGAAATCCACCTCGTAGTCCTCAGCGGCAAAATCCGGCGCGCTTTTACCCGCAAGGAAGGCTTTGGCTTGTTTCTCAGTATACAGACGATTTTTTTCACAGCGGGGTGTTCCCGCAATGTAGATGACATTTGAATAGCCCTTGCCCTGATGCTCAGCTTCAACGGCATGCAGGGTATCGGGGTGCCACCATAGGGTATCGCCGGGTTGCATCAGCGGAATGGAAATCTGGCATTCCAGCAAGGCGGGGTGCCATTCCGGTTTCACGCTCAAGGCGCGGCCGGGTTCAGCACCGCAGAGATCGTCCTCCGGCACATCATCCTGCAATGCGCGCAGCAGCATGTAAGCGATACCTTTGGAGACAGGCGCAACACGAAGTGTTCCGTCATTCGGGCCTTGTGATGTCAGCGCGGTCCAACCCTGAAAGGTGCGGAAGGCAGAGCACACGGCGGGTGACTTGTATTCCACGGTTTGCGTGCGGTTGGCGGCTTTCCATGGATCATAGCTTTCCCAATCACCGGAAAACACAGGCGCGTAGATTTTCTGGAACGCGCCATCCGTCCAGCGTTCGTAGGAACCTGAATCCATATGTGGCGAAAGGCCAAGTGTCTTGTCACCAGGCTGGCGGCGGCGGGTGCGGTCGGCGTAGGAATAGTCATTATTGGGATCGAACTCTTGCCCATTGGGGCCATTCACATCCCAGAGATTATTTACAAAGCGCTTGGTCACCGCCATGGCTTCGCCCTGCCTCGCTTGAATTTGTGGTTTTGACCAATAGATGCCAAAGATTTGCGGGCGAGCATCGGCGAGTTGGCTGAAATATTTATCAAGGCCGCGCTTTTTCTCTGCTTTGGCCAAATAATCATTTTGGTCGATGTATTCACCGAGTGCGCCATTCCATTCCTCAGTCTGCGCTGCCGAATAGACGCCACGCACAACAACAAAGCCGCGGTGGCGAATGTCGGCCTTCTGGGCCTCTGTCACCGTCCCGGCGGCAACTGATTTATAGCTCACCTCGGGAAGCGAGCTTTTACCAGATGCAATCATGCCCTGAATAACATCTGCCTCGCGTTTAATGTAATCCTCAACCCGTTTGAAAGCACCCTTCAGATTATGGCCCTTGCTGCGCAGTTTTTGCTTTTCCGTTTTGATAATCGCGCGAATTGAATCGTCCATTTTTGGCTCCCATTATTTTTTTTAAGATTAGGCCGAGGTGTCAGTTACGGTCAACTGGCTTTGACCGTATACGGGCCACGGTTTCACGCTCCGCGCGCTTGCAGCGCATGGGTGGAAGACCACGGTCCATCAGGTCCATGTCCTCCAAAACCATGTCACCCATGCGCTTGAACGCCACGTCCAAGGCGCCTGCCCTGTGGGCTGAACGGATGAACCCCTTCAGTTTGCGAACGGGATGGTCGAGCGGAAGCGGTTCTTGCGGATAAACATCACTCGCAGCAACGATATGGCCACGTTGCACTGCGTCCATGAGCGCATCAAAGTCCACAACATCTGCGCGGCTCAGCAGAATGAAGGCAGCGCCTCTGCGCATTGACGCAAATTCCTGCGCGCCAAGGAAGCCCTTGTTCTCTGACGTCACGGACGCCACGACAAAAATAAAATCACTGGTTTCCAAAACATCCTTGAGGCTGGCGGGTTGCACCTGATGGTCACGCACCATGGAAGGCGGCTGCCATGGATCATAAACTTTTATCCTGGTGCGAAAACCTGTGAGAACGCGGTTGAGCGCCCTGCCCAAATCACCAAAACCAATAATGCCAACATCAGCGCCGTTGAGAAGCCGCGCTGTGGCATTGCCATCACCACCCCAAAGCTCTTTACCATCTCGGAAAGCCACATCCGCATCAACAATGCCGCGCGCCAGGTTCAGCGCCATGGCGAGGCCTAATTCGGCGACAGGTTCTGCAAACACCGCACCCGTTGTCACCACATGAACGCCACGCTGGAACAGGATGTCATAAGGCATGTTTTGAAAGAGGTTGCTCTCGACATTCAATACGCAACGCAAGTTCGACATTTTTGCAAGGGTATCCATCGAGATGGGAGGTTGACCCAAAACATAGCGAGCTTCGGCAAGTGTTGCGTCCGGCAGATTGACTACATTATGAGGGTCGCATTCAATAATGCGGTATTTCGCAAACAGCACACCACGCTGCGTGGGTGTGAAGATGAGATCAAGCGAACGCGGTTCGGGTGAGCAAATGATGAGGGGTAAGTTTTCCATTGGTATAGACTTAGCGTCGAATGAAAAAATTTCAAACTACATCGGTTTGGACGCAGGTACGGGCTTGAGTAGTTTCAAAACCTTCGGCCTGATCTCTATTTTTATCGGCAGGTCATAGGTTTCCAACTCGCCGTCAACAGAGATCGTTGCCATGGAGCGACGCTGGAAGCGGCTGGTAAACTTGCGTATCTCAATCACCTTGGCGCGGTCCGTATCGACATGGGGACTATCTTGCCAATTCCCGCTGGCCATGTCCTTGACGATCGAAAGCGCGGGAATGAGTGCTAGGGTTTTCACAACATATAATCCAAGCACCCCCTCATCAAGACGATCCTGAAATGCCACGTGACCTTTGCCGTAAAGATTGTTGGTGACCACCAGTGCCGGACATTTGAAAGCGCGTGGCGTTCCATCAACACTCGCCAGAATGCGCAGGCGGGAGGGATCGGCCAGTGCGCCAATCAAGGCCCGCAGACCAGACAGCATTTTGGTGAAGCGCGAACGATAGCCCAGCTTTTCGCGCATACGAACAATTTTGGGTTGGAGGCCGAAGGAGATCTGACGCAAGAATGTGCGCCCGTTGACACTTCCCAAATCGATATCAAACACTTCCATATGCTTCAGCGACTTCAAAGCCTCTTCAAGTGTGTCCGGCATGCCTGCCGCTTTGGCAAACAGGTTCATGGTGCCAAGCGGAAGAACCGCCAAGGGAATGGGTGTGCCTGCCAACTTTTGCGCGACGCTGCTCACTGTGCCATCGCCACCGCCCACCGCGATTGCGGATGCGCCGTCCTTGATAGCCTGTGTTACAGCGGCAACAATCTCATCGCCCTCAACGATCTTGAGTTTGAAAGGCAATTTATATTTCGCAATGGCGGCCTCAACACTGTCGCGCACTTTTTCAGTACCGAGCGATTTGACCGTGCCCGCGCCGCTATTGATCAGAATGAGGCCCCGTTTGGCATTCAATGCTCTAGGTTTTTTCGCCATTCGCTTTTCCCTCAACACTGCGGCTGCCAACACTATATCGAGATTGGAAGCGAAAAGTTCAATTGAACGGCAATGCTTGGTCATTCAGCCCAATGGACAAAGACTTGTCGCAGAAACTTTGACAGTCATTTGTATTGACAAACGCATGCACATTTGTTATGCACGTTCATGGATCGCTCAATTGCTGGATTTGATTGGGATGACGGAAATACAGCGAAATGCCTGAAACACGGCGTTTCGATTGCGGAGATTGAACTTGCCTTGAACAGTCCTTCGATTGTTGCGCCTGATCCAAAGCATTCGATTGAAGAGCAACGCTTCATCGCAATTGAGAGAAACCAAGTCGGTCGCCCCATGTTTATCGCGTTCACATTTCGCGAACTTCACGGTGAAACTTTGATTAGAGCCGTCAGCGCAAGATACATGCATAAAGAGGAGATTGAGAAATATGAAAAAAGTACCCGTTATGACAACTGATGCTGAAGCCGAGGCCTTTCTTGACCAGGACTTGTCCGATCTTGATTTCTCACAATTCAAGCCCGTGCAATTTGAGTTCCAGGCCAAAACCGAGCGCGTAAACATGCGCCTGCCCGCAGAATTGTTAAAAGCTGTGCAAGCCAAGGCTAAAGCCGAGGGCATGCCGTATCAGCGGTTTATCCGGGCGACATTGGAGAAGGCGGTGACGGGGAAGTGAGGCTATTTCAAAAAAATTAGCCGTTTTTTGACACCCCTGTTTCACTTTTCGTAGACTCAGCTAATAGCTTCTAAAACACAAAAACTGACCTAACGGTAATCGTGAAGCACGAGTTGAATTAGGCTGTGTTGACAAAGTTCCTTATCCAAAGCCGCGCAGATGCGATGAGAACAAACCCGATGTAGCTGACTGCGGTTTTATCGTATCGGGTAGCGAGCCTGCGGTTTTGCTTCAGCTTTGAGAAGCAGCGCTCGATGA
>JANOVC010000110.1:0-31653 GCA_031417195.1 Rhodobiaceae bacterium | reverse complement strand
GGCCCGCAGGCGCTACATTCACCCCATCAAAGCCACCGTCATGACCTGGACCCCTTCTGGAGTGAACACATCCACACTAGGACTATAGATACCTCCTTGTAAAGGACTATTTTCTCCAAAATCTCTCCATCACCGCCCTTGAGGCGGTGAACCAGTAACCTGCAACGGGGTAAAGTCTGGGTGGCAGGGTCTCGCCCTGCCATGGAGAGGAGTTGGTGTAAGTCGGCGGGTTGTGGAAGCATTTGAGATCAGCAAAGCTGTTTCGACTATGCAGCGGGAAGCGTAATTTAGATGTGGGTTTGGTTACACTTGCGCGAGTTAAATTGAATGAAAAAATATATCATTTATGTTCATATTGGTAAGCTTTGCGTTGGGACTCTATTGTGGGTTTTCGTTCGTTAATGAGTAACCAAAGTCAATGTTCATGCTGGTGCCATGCCTATACAGTCAGCTAAGGAAAGATGATGAAATCACCGTCTATACGTTTTGGATATAAGAAATTGCGGGGAGTAAACAAACCCGTAATCCTGCTATTTTTTTTTGGTGTTGTTTGTTAGCTGGCTTGCCCTTCCACCCCATCCCGTTAGTACCGCGACAAACAACTCGATTAAGTTGGCGAATGGCATTTGGGTAAGTGTCGGCGCTTCCCAAAAACTTGGTGAAATTACAGGAAATCAAAAAATCCTTGGTATTGCATACGGTGAAAATCATTTTCTGAAAAATTGTCAACAAAAGGACGGAGTTCAACTTTTGGCATTTTCACAAATCGACAGAATATGGACCAATCAAGATAACATTTCCTATTGTGCACCGCGCGATCAAAAATATAAGGAAGTTTACACGTTCAAAAAATTGAAAACTGACTCGCAATGCCGTGAATTAATAGAAAATGCATTTGAGAACACGGAACTAGCTCAACCATGCATTCAGGCATTTAAAGAAGTTGATTTGGAAAGATGGAACGTTTTTCTAAATTGCGCGCAAGGGATCAAAGAGTATCAATTGCGGTGGCGGCAACCCAATATGCTGACAGGTGGCGATAGTCTGGAAACTTTTGCTGGAATAAATTTTGAAACGGGAAGCTGCCTAGATGCCTCGCACAAAGAAATGATCGGTAACCTTCTAGAAGTCGTAGGGTTGCGGTGAGAGTCAAGTGCTGTCATGTCTGGACGGTGCTCTGTTGGCAAACGTGTTTTTAGATTACGGTGACAGTGCTTAAAATTATTGACAATCGGTGTATTCCCTAGTATCAAATCCTTCATGGCCAGACTCGCGCGTGTTGTCATTCCCGGACTTCCCCACCTCGTCACCCAGCGTGGCAATGGGGGGCAGAAGGTTTTTTTCAATGAGGACGACTACGCGCTCTATCGCAATCTGCTGATCAATTCCTGCGCCAAGGCGAAGGTATCCTGCTGGGCGTGGGTGGCGATGCCAAACCATCTTAACCTTATTCTTGTGCCAAAGGACGAGGATGGACTGCGGGCGGCACTTGCTCCCGTGCATCGGTTCTATGCGGGCGCGATCAATGCGCGGCGCAAGCGGACGGGACATTTCTGGCAGGGGCGTTTTGGGGCAACCGTCATGGACGAGACGCATTTGGTTGAAGCGTTCAGGTATATTCTGCTCAGTCCCGTAAAGGCCTCGCTTGTCAAACGCGCAGAGGACTGGAAATGGTCCAGTGCGCGCGCCTATCTCAAGGGTGTTGATGATAGCCTAACCGATACGGCCCCCATGCTGTCGCGCTTTCCTGAAATGCGGGCGCTGCTGTCTGCCGGATCAGACGCGGAGGCACTCAGTAGGTTGTTGAAGTCCGAATCCATAGGGCGCCCTCTCGGTGACGTGCGCTTCATGAAGAAAATCGAAAAGCGGACAGGGCGAAGCCTTGCACCCCAGAAGCGCGGGCCAAAGCCGCAGGACTGACCTCCTAACGTTTCCAATCCAACATGACCAATAGTTAATCTTGTTACCCTTGAAACACCATGTGTCCGCATCCAGTTATCTGGTGATGCACGACTGTGCTGAGGTGTAATCGTACAGGCGATTGCCAGAGGGAGTAATAATGTTTGATCCGCAAAAACTGTTGCAGCAATTCTTGGGCGGTGAAAATAGGTCTGGGGACCAGAGGGACAATAAATCTGCAAGCACCACTGACAAAATAAAATGGGCCGCCATGGGCGGACTTTCAGGGCTACTGCTGGGATCAAAAGACGTTCGCAAGATGGGTGGCTCAGCGTTGAAAATAGGCGGTGTCGCCGTGGTCGGAGGCATTGCTTACAAGGCCTGGCAAAACTGGCAGGCGCAACAGGCAGGTCACATCCCAGCCCCTGCTGATGAAGCCACATTTTTGCCTAACCAAAAATCCGATCGTGATGAACTGGGCATGGTGCTCCTGTCTGCCATGATTGCGGCGGCAAAGTCCGATGGACACATTGACACCAAAGAGCAGCAACTGATTTTCGAGAAAATCGACAATGGCAATCTTTCGCCGGAAGAAAAGGGCTTTCTCATGGACCAGTTCAGTGCTCCCCTTGACATCCACGCACTCGCTGCAAAAGCAACAAGCCATGAACGCGCCTCGGAGATTTACGCCGCATCGGTTCTGGCCATAGACCCCGATGACCCGAGAGAGGTCGACTATCTCAATCGGCTTTCAAACCGCCTCGGTCTTGAAAGCGAATTGCGCGCGAGCATAGACAGCGAGGTAAAGTTTGTCACGGCACCCCCCAGTTGATGGCAACCCGTTACGCGGGAGACACTCAGCCGGTTGCTGAAATCTGAATCCATAGGGCGCCCCCTCGGCGACGCGCGCTTCATGAAGAAAATCGAAAAGCGCACAGGGCGAAGCCTTGCACCCCAGAAGCGCGGGCCAAAGACAGAACAATAATTTATGCACTGTCAGCGAAATGCTTGGGGTGCCTGCAGCTTCAGCCATGCAGCCGCACCCTCAGTTGCCGCCCAGGCGGCTTTGCCGGTTAGCGCGAACGCGATCGCCTCGTTTTCATCGCCCATGCCATAGAAACCGGGCAATTTGCGTGGCATGGATTTTGCCCCTGAAAGATAGGCGGCGGCAAAAGGATTGCAATCCATGGCTTTTTTCAAAAGGGTTCGGGTCTTGGCGCTGTCACCGGTCTTGCGGAATTGCAACAGCACACGGCCAAAGGCCCAGCATGATGCGCCATCGTTTTTATAGGCTTTGACCAGGTCGTTGGCCTCCCTGTCGCGGCTGTTTTCGATGAGACGGTCAAGAAGCTCGTAACGCACACCCTGATTGTCATTCGGATTGAGGCGCAGCATCTCCTGCAGCATGTCGATTGACTCTGTATTGTTGCCACTGTCCCACAAAATGCTAGCCAGCGCGTGGAGTGCGCGCATATAGGGACGGGTTTCAATGAGCCCCCAAAACATGCCGACATCATCCTTGAAAGCGTCCTCGCCTAAGGCCTCTTTCCCCGCAGCGATGGCTTGGCGGTAAAAAGTAATTTGTTCGCGGGCTGTTTTGGCCACATCACGCGCCAACAAAGCATAGGCATCGACACATAGAGGCGAAATTTCCAAGGCCTCACGTGCAATGGCAATGCGTTTTTTCGCCGAGCGTTCCTCAAATGCATCGAACATCATCGCCTGCGCGGTATCAAGTGCACTTTCCGGTTCGAACATGTCATCGAGCTTGCCGCCCATCTTGGTGAAAATGCTTTCCAGGCTTTTGAGCATGTCCGCGTCAATGCCGGGTGATTTCTGGCGTGATGCCGTCTTTTTTGCCATTTCCATGCTCCCTTGTTTGATCGCCAAGCCTATCAATCAGCCAAACAACGGGCAAGGCCTCTCCAATCTACATGGGCTGATACAATCCAGTTCTTTGCGTCTTGCATCTCTTGCGGCAATATCACTATCGAATCATATTGTGGGACGTGAAAAATGCGACAGCTTCCAGTCATTGATGCAATGAGCCATGCGATCTCGTCCACAAAAGACAATTTGGCCTTTGCCTTCAACATCAGCTGGCCATGGATTCTCGCGTTGTTGCCGCTGAACGTGATGTTCAACCTCTACCTTGTTTCGAAGGGCATTCCAGCTGGGCAAACGCTCGACACAACAGCAACAATCCTCAGCCTGGTCATGGGCATCTTCAATATCCTGGCCTATTCATCAATTGCGGTGAATTGGCATCGCTATGTTCTGAGGGATGAAATGCCAGTTGGCATGCAGAGGCTGCGCCTCGACAGTCTGACACTTCGCTATTTTTTCAATGTGATTGGCATAATCATTATCATTGCCGTGATGTCGGGGTTGATTACAATTCCAATTGTTCTTCTCTTGATAGGCATGGGGGTAAGCGTAATTGGCAGCGGCAACGAGCTTAATGGTGGCGCAGCTGTGTTGATGACCATAGTTATCCTGCCGCTTATCGCGCTGGTGCTCGTCACCTTTTACCGCTTGAGTGTAAAGCTTCCCGCCATTGCCTTGGACCGCCATGATTTTGGTTTTGGCGATGCATGGCGGGCAACACAAAACAACTTCTGGCGCTTTCTCGGTCTTTTTCTATTACTCGCGCTGTGCAGCATCGTCGTATTGCTCGCAATCCTCGCGGCGACCTATATCTTTAAAAATTTTGGTATCGTTGGGCTTTCGATTTCACTGGCCATCCAGGTTATGTTGAATTGGTTGACAACCATTTTCGGCGTTACAATTTTGACCAGTCTCTACGGCTATTTTATTGAAAGTCGCGATTTCTGAGCGGTCACTCGCAAATGCGGTAGTTTCCGCTCTTGCCATGGGTTCCGAGATCGAAGTGGAAGTGGCTGGCATGGGCGGCGTTTGAGCCGGGGCCAAGAACGGTGGTGAAATAACCGCAGGCAGATGACCGCAGCGCGGCCAGAACAGCGTGTGAGGATGAGCCAGTGCGGGGCGCATCGGCGACGGTTAGGGTCTTGCCGTCACGCAATGTGAATATGGTGATGTCAACGGCGTTGCCGCGTCCATGTTCACTGAGCTTGGACGATGCATCGCCGTTACGGCCACGGCATTCGAATCCCGGTCCTGTTGATATTTTTTCAAGCGGAGAAAAGCCCTGTGCCGAAATAATCGGGGTTGCAGATACCGCAAGCCATTTGGAAAGCTGGAGCGCATAGCGGCAGTTCAAAAGCGGGGCCTCTGGCAGCGCGATCTCACCGTTTTTCAGTTTCACAGACTTGAGATGCACCGGGTTTTGCACGTGACACGCGCCGTTGTCCGCCACGTTCGTTACAACGGTGAAGTCAGCACCCTGCGCGCTCAATTGCTTCAGGCAGGTTCCATCGGCAAGGCCCGGAGGCGGTGACGACGGAGAATCAATTTTCGGAATGATGATTGGAATAATTGCCACCTGCGGTTTTGGCCGGGGTAGGGGTGGCGCAAGCGGCTTTTTGTCAGCGGGCGCTTCAATCAGAACATCGTTGAGGTTGAGCGTGGACGTGGGTTTTGGTTCGGGGCGAATGGTTGGTTTTGCGACGGTTGCCAGGGCTGGTTTTGCGGGAGGTGTAATGGTTGGTTTTTCCGGAAGTGCGACAGAGGGCTTTGCCTTGGCCTGCGTGCGCTGTTTTTTAGTGCGTGTTTTGGGCGTTGTCTTGCATGTGGACTTGAATGACCTGCACACGCTGCGGTCAATATCCCTGAGGGCTTTGATGAGCGCATTGGGCTCAGCCGCTGAAACACTATTCCAGCTAAATGTGATCGTGAGTATGGTAAGAACAAGAATGCGGAATTTCATCATGTAGTAACCCTACAGGCTTGTGAAGGTTCCGTCACCAAAGTGATTTTGCCGACAAGACGCAAGGATGATTGCTCCAGCGACCGGGCCTTGTTACAGTCAAAAATCATTTGTCCCCAAGGTCCCCATGTTCAAAAAAATCCTGATTGCCAACCGTGGCGAAATTGCCTGCCGCGTCATCAAAACGGCGCGCAAGATGGGCATTGCGACTGTTGCAGTTTATTCCGATGCCGATGTGCGCGCACTTCATGTGGAAATGGCCGATGAGAAGGTGAATATCGGGCCGTCGCCAGCAGCCCAGTCGTATCTGGTGATTGAGAAGATCATTGCGGCTTGCAGGCAAACCGGTGCGGAAGCCGTCCATCCGGGCTATGGTTTCCTGTCCGAGCGCTCGGCTTTCCCGAGAGCCCTCGCCGAAGCCGGCATTGTGTTCATTGGCCCCAACCCCAACGCCATTGACGCCATGGGAGACAAGATCGAATCGAAGAAGGCAGCTGCTGCTGCGGGGGTTTCGTGTGTTCCCGGCCATATGGGGATTATCGACACCGCCGATGAAGCTATTCAAATCGCAGGTGCCATTGGCTATCCTGTCATGATCAAGGCTTCCGCTGGCGGCGGCGGCAAGGGCATGCGTATCGCGCATTCCGAAAGTGAAGTGCGCGATGGCTTTGCCCGTGCAAAATCCGAAGCCAAATCCAGTTTCGGCGATGACCGTCTGTTCATTGAAAAATTCATCGTCAATCCGCGCCATATCGAAATTCAGCTGCTGGGCGACAAGCATGGCAATGTCATCTATCTCGGTGAACGTGAATGTTCCATCCAGCGCCGCAACCAGAAAGTGGTGGAAGAGGCACCATCGCCCTTGCTTGACAACAAGACACGCAAATTGATGGGCGAGCAGGCTGTGGCGCTGGCCAAGGCGGTCAATTACGATAGTGTGGGAACAGTGGAATTTGTGGCGGGGCAGGACCGCTCTTTCTTTTTTCTGGAAATGAACACGCGGTTGCAGGTTGAACATCCCGTCACGGAACTGATTACTGGCGTTGACCTGGTTGAGCAGATGATCCGCGTGGCTTATGGCGAAAAGCTCGGCATCAAACAGGCCGACGTGAAATTGAATGGCTGGGCCATCGAAAGCCGCATCTATGCGGAAGACCCCTATCGGAATTTCCTGCCCTCCATAGGCCGTCTGGTCAAATATCGTCCGCCAACGGAGCACATCAGGGATGGTGTCACGCTGCGCAATGATACCGGCGTATTCGAGGGCGGCGAAATCTCCATTTGGTATGACCCCATGATCGCAAAGCTCTGCACCCATGCGCCCACACGGGCCGAAGCCATCGCCGCCATGGGGCAGGGATTGGATAATTTTTACATCGAAGGCATTCAGCACAATGTGCCCTTCGTGTCTGCGATCATGGACAACAAACGCTGGCAGGCCGGAAACCTGTCCACTGGCTTCATTGCTGAGGAATTCCCCGACGGTTTCAAAGGCAACGCGTTGACACCTGAATTGGCAGACAGGCTGACAACGGTGGCCTGTGTGCTGGACCATGTTGAAAACCGTAGAAAACGTAAAATCAGCGGCCAAATGAATGGTCGTGCCGTGAAATTTTCACGGGAGCGTTGTGTGAGGCTGGACAAGGATTGGCATTGCGTTGACGTCGTGCATGAAACCGACCGCATCATCCAAATACTTCACCCCGGCGAGCGCGGTGAACGTGCCGTGATGAGCCAGTGGGCACCGGGCCAGCCCGTATGGCACGGCTTCATTGATGGCGACGAGATTTATGTACAGGTCCGCCGCATCAACAATGGGTACCGCCTGAGCCACCGTGGTGTGAGCATTGATGCCCACGCCTACACCACGCGCGAGGCTGAACTTGTGCGGCTCATGCCAGAAAAAATGGTCGCAGACACATCGAGGAAATTGCTATGCCCCATGCCGGGCCTTGTCATTGCAATCCATGTCAGAGAAGGGGCCGACGTAAAAGCCGGAGACGCGCTTGCCATCGTTGAAGCGATGAAAATGGAGAACATCCTGCGTGCCGAACGCGATGGCACCGTCAAAAAAATCAACGCCAAGGCCGGTGACAGCCTCAGCGTTGATGCCGTGATCATGGAGTTTAACTGATTAGCCGAGAAGACCTTCAGCCTTGAGTGCAGCCTGAACGGCAGGGCGCTTGGCGACCATTTCCATGTATTTTGCAATATTTTTCCACGGCTTGATATCAATGCCAACCCACTGGCCCCAATTCATGATGGTGAATGCATAAGCATCGGCCACGCTGAAGGTCTTGCCGGTGATGAATTTGTTCTTGGCCAACACGCCATCTACATAATCCAAACGCTTGTTGACGCGTTCGATGATGATCTTGCGACCTTCTTCCGGCATGGCTTTGTTAAACAAGCCACCAATACCCTTGTGAAGTTCGGATGAAATAAACGTCAATGATTCCATGGCGCGGTAGCGGGCCATGGTGCCTGCCTTGGGAAGGAACTTGGTTGACTTCGATTTGTCAGCCAAATACTGAACAATTGTGGCCACTTCCGTGAGCACTTCGCCCTTTTTGATCTCAAGCGTCGGCACATAGCTTTTAGCATTGATCTTGTTGAAATCCTTGCCCCCGTCGGTTTTTTTGGTGCCCATGTCAACTTTTTCGAGGTCAAATTTCTTGCCAAGCTCGCGCAGGACAATGTGGGGTGCAAGGGAGCAAGCGCCGGGAGCATAGTAGAGTTTCATGGGAGATTCCTGTTTTTAAGTTGTCGTGCTTGTTTACAGATTAAATGAAACAAAACAAGTGACAATTTAACGGTTCCCGCGAAAAACAAACTCAAAACTGGCCTTGAGCATCACATCCGCATCCACCATCGTAACGGGCAGGCCAAGATCAACAAGGCTGGTAACCCCATGCTCGGTAACGCCACAAGGAACAATCCCGTCGAAGTGGCTGAGGTCGGGATCAACATTCAGGCTGACGCCATGAAATGACACCCAATGGCGAAGACGAATGCCAATGGCGGCAATTTTGTCTTCGCGCGCATCACGTCGCACCCAAACACCCACACGGTCCTCGCGGCGCTCGCCCTTCACATTGAAGCAATCCAACGTGGCAATCAGCCAGTCCTCAAGACCCGCCACAAAAGCCCGCACATCCTGCCCGCGCTTTTTGAGATCAAGCATCACATAGGCCACACGCTGGCCGGGACCGTGATATGTGTATTGCCCGCCGCGGCCCGTCGCGTGAACCGGAAAGCGCGATGGTGAAATAAGGTCAGATTCCTTTGCTGATGTCCCAGCCGTATAAAGGGCAGGGTGCTCCAGCAGCCAAACGAGTTCTTGAGCTTCCCCCTTCGCAATGGCGTCAACCTCGCGATCCATGCGCGCAATGGCATCGACGTAGGCAACAGGCGCGGATGCAATTTCCCAACGCACGGGGGCAACACTTTGCAGATGTGAGACAATATCATTGCGGGTCGTCATGCCAGCCTTTTCCCAACTTCGACAATCAAAGGCAAGATGTGTAATCTTATGCGACTCAGTGGGGAGAGAACAGCAATGGATGGTTTTGGCTTTTTGTTTGCCCTTGCAGGCTTTGTCATGGCGATTGTCGCCCTCCAGAAAATTGCAAAACTGGACGCAACCGTAAGGGATTTGCGCCGCGAAGTGACGCGGTTGACAGCCCAACTCTTTGGCCAGACCCATGTGGTTTCTGAACCAAACCGGGAAGCCGTACCCGCGAGGTTCCGCGAACCGGAGGAGGCGCACGTTAATGATATTGTCTCCGCATATGATAAGATCAAGACCGAAGCCGCCAAAACGCCTGAGCCAGAAGCCCCAGCACCTGTTATGGGCAAAAATTGGAAAACAAGCTCACCAAAACCCGTGAAAGCAGCAGCCATCAAGAAAGCGGCGGCACCCAAAACAGTCAGCCCCGTAATGGATGTTGAAGAACCCGTTGTAGCGAGCGAAATGGCGAGGCCCTTTGTGCCGACACCTCCACCACCGCCTTTGCCACTCAAGGCAGCTGCACCCAAGCGCGATATGGAGCAGGCCGTTGCTTCCCGCTGGTTCGTGTGGATTGGCGGCGTTGCCATGGCAATCGGTGGATTGTTGTTTGTAAAATACGCCTACGACAACGGCTACATATCACCAATATTCCAAATCTTCCTGGGCCTCCTCTTGGCAGCAGGTCTGGTATACTTGGGCGAACGCGCACGCAAGACCAGCATCAAGTCCGCCGATCCTGACTATGTACCCGCCGCGTTGTCTGCAGGCGGTCTCGCAATTGCCTTTGGCAGCATCTATGCCGCCTATGCGCTTTACGAACTTGTGCAGCCCACAACGGCTTTCATTGGTTTGGCGCTTGTGGGACTTGCAGCCCTCGCCCTGTCGCTGCGCCAGGGGCCATTGATTGCAGCCCTTGGTCTCGTTGGCTCCTATGCCACGCCCACCATCATCTCATCACCAAATCCATCGGCCTGGGGCTTCTTTCCCTATCTCCTGATCATCATGGCGGCAAGTTTCGCTGTGCTGCGCAAACGCCCGTGGTGGTGGCTGGGCTATGCAGCAATTGCAGGTTCGGCCATCTGGTCACTGCTATGGATCGGTGGACCCTATAAGGTGACTGACGTCACGCCTATTGGCTTGTTTGCACTTTGTTTCGGTGCGCTAGCTTTGCTCGGTGTTTCCGGCCGTGCCATTCTGAAAAGTGACGCGGGTTCATTGCTGGACCCGCTTCACATGTCCATTCAACTCAAGCTTGGCTCTGTCGGAGCAGCAGCTGCAAGCCTCGTCTTGACAGCACTCGTCTTCAAGAGTGGACATGCAACATCTGCACTTCTGCTGTTCTTTGCGGGCATGGCCGCGATCTCGGCCCTGTCATGGTTCAAACGCGGCGATACGGAAGCCGTGGCAGCGGCGAGCGTATTGTCATTTGTGGTTCTCATGGCGTGGCGCGAGGCCGCCTTCCATGAATGGGCCATGGACGAAAGCGGCATGTGGTCCAGCGTATTGCTGGGTGAGGCCCCACAATTTCTGCGCTGGATGATCGGTGCTGGCCTCGCCTTCACCGCCCTTGGCATTGCCGGGTTTTTCAAAAAGACGCCAATTCTGGTCTGGGCCGCCTTGGGTGCAGGTTCTGCCGTGATGTTCATATTCGGCGCATGGGCACGCGTGGACGCGTTGATGTCAAACACAAGCTGGGTGTTGCTTGCTGTGGTCCTTGCAGCGGCTTTGCTTGCTTCTGTGTGGATGAAGCGTGGCGCTTCGTTGACACCCGAAGCGGATTTCGCTGCCGGAATTTTCTGCGTGGGCTCTGCAGCACTCCTGTTGTTTGCAGCTGACCGGTTGTTCGATGGCGTTTGGCTGTCGCTTGCCGTTGCATTTCTGGCGCTGTTCTATGCGGTCCTTACGCGGGGCTTGCCCGTTAAACTTTTGGGGGCGATAGCGGCGGGCTTTGGCACGCTCACCGCCATTCGTCTCTTTGCATCACGAGAGTTATGGCTCGATGACCGCGCTTTGCCGCTGGGCCAACACTGGCCCCTCTATGGTTATGGCGTGCCGATCGTGGTGCTGCTCATTGCCAGTCGCTTCCTCAAATCGTCAAACCATACAAAGTCAGCAACCAGCCTGGAAGCTGTCAGCCTTGGCCTTGCCATATCGCTGGTGTCCCTCGAAGTGCGCGTATTGATTGGTGGCGGCGTGACGGCGGCGCGACCACAGTTGCTGGAAATATCGACTCATGTTCTCACGTGGCTTGGCGCTGCCTATGGTCTGCTCTATCGGCAGAAGGTGTATTCCAGCTTTGTTGCCGTCTGGGGCGCGCGTATTTTGTTGGCGGGCTCCGTTGCCACCATCATTGCAGGCTCATTGTTGGCGCTCAATCCGTTGTTTGGTTACACCCCTGTTCAAGGTGGTGCTGTTTTCAATTCGCTGTTGCTTGCTTATTTAGCACCCGCGGGCTTGCTCTGGTTTATTTCACGAAAGCTGGAGCAGATTGGACTTGGTAGATGGCGTCCGCACCTCGAAACATTTGCAGTGTTTTTGCTCACCACCTACGTGTCTCTTGAAATCAAACGGCTCTATACTGGACCCATCGTTGGGGCATGGCCACGTGACGAAATTGAAGCCGCGTTGCACATCCTGGCATGGCTGGGCTTGGCGTGCGGGCTCGCCTATCGCCCGCAGACACTCTCAGCGCGTGCAGCCAAGTGGAGTGGTTCCGCGCTACTAGTGGTGTCAGGATTTATAATCATAGCAGCCGAGCTTGTGGCGTTTAATCCGATATTGACGGAAAACGCACCCTACGGGAATGCGGTTTTCAATTCACTGTGGCTCGCATATTTGGCACCAGCTGCCCTCCTGTGGCTCTTGGCGCGTTTTCTCGGGAACATTTCGCTCTCGACGTGGCGACCTTATGTCGAGCTTGCGGCAGTGGCGCTGGTAACACTGTTTATCTCGTTGGAAATCAGACGCCTCTATGCTGGACCGGTTTTGGATGCGTTGCCCAGTGACGAGCTTGAATCAGCCTTGCTCGTACTGGCATGGCTGTGTCTTGCATGTGGCGTCATCTACCGCTCAAGCATGTTCACCCCGCCTGCGGGCGCGTGGAGTGGCCGTGGACTCGTTGCGCTGTCCGTTTTGGGCGTGGTTGGCGCGTCGCTTCTGGCTTACAACCCGGTCATCATCGCGTCGCCGCTGCATGGCAATGTGTTGTTGAACTCGCTTCTTCTCGCATATGTGGTGCCTATCGCATCGCTGGCCCTAATCGCGAAAAAACTCGACGTCATTGGATGGCAAAAATTAGTGTCTGCCTTCGGCGGCTTGGCGCTTGTCTTGGCACTCACCTACGTCACGCTGCAAACCAAGCGGGTCTTCCAGGGGCCAAGCATGGTGCCATGGTCGCAATCAACAGCTGAATCCTACGCCTATTCAGCAGTCTGGTTGTTGTCGGCGCTGGCCCTGTTTGTGGCGGGCATCAGAATGCAGCGCCAGTACGTCCGTTATGCAGGCCTTGGTGTGATGTCCCTTGTGGTGCTGAAGGTGTTTGCCTGGGACATGGCGGGGCTTGATGGCATTTACCGCATTTTGTCATTCTTTGGATTGGGTGCTTGTCTCATCGGTATCGGCTGGCTTTACACCAGATATGTCCACAAGCCGGCGGAGGCAGGTTAAACCTCGATATTGTCGATCAGCCGCGTCTTACCAAGCCAAGCAGCTGCCAGAAGCCGCAACGGCTCATCGCTGTGCGGTTCTGGAACCGCGAGTGTTTCAGGATTGCGCGCCGTTACATAATCCACCTTGAAACCCAAAGTGGTGAGCGAACGCGAGGCAGCACGCATGGCTTTTTGCGGGTCGGTGCGCTGGCGGATTTTGTCGGCCGCCTGCGCCAGGTTCTTGTATATGGCCGTTGCCTGACCGCGTTCTGATTTTGTGAGATATCTGTTGCGCGACGACAGCGCCATACCGTCTTCATCCCGCACCGTGGGAACACCCACCACTTCAATCGGAATATCAAGATCGCGCGCCATGGTTTTGACGACTTGCAATTGCTGGTAATCCTTCTCACCGAACATCGCGAAATCTGCGCCACTTTGGATGAAGAGTTTTGAGACAACGGTTGCAACACCGTCAAAAAAATGCGGACGGAACTTGTCCTCAAGATTGGCTTTTGCAGGCCCTTTCACCAACACCGTGGTGGCAAAGCGATCACTATACATTTCTTCAGGCGGCGGGGCGAATATCAAATGCGCACCCGCATCCGCAAGTTTGGCCACATCGCCAGACTCGTCTCGGGGATATCGCGACAAGTCCTCATTCACGCCAAACTGTTTCGGATTCACAAAGATGGACACGACGACCGCATCAGCGCGCTTCAGACCCTCGTGCACAAGTGCCAGATGCCCCTCATGCAAGGCACCCATTGTGGGAACAAGCGCATATTTCAAACCGTCGGCATGCCAGCCAGACGTTTCACGGCGAAGCGCTGCAATGGAGCGGACAATCTTTGGTTTCACGGTTTTCGGTTCCTCACTTTTGGAATCGGCAGGTGTGGACTTTCCTTTACGTGTTCCATCACAAAGTAGGAATGGGTGCTTTCAACCATTGGCAGCGCCCCAATGATGGAGCCCAGAATTTCACGGTATTCCGGCATGTCGCGCACTCGGATTTTAAGAAGATAATCAAAACCACCTCCCAACATATGGCATTCAAGGATTTGCCTTACCGGCCTGACCGCCGCGTTAAAGGCTTTGAGACTGGCCTCATCCGTGGCTTTGAGACTTACGGTTACAAACACCATAAGCGCCTGGTTGAGTGCGGCGGGATTGATTCGGGCGTGATAGCCCATGATAATTCCGTCCTGCTCAAGCCTGCGCATGCGCAATGTACACGGCGTAGCCGAGAGGTTCACTTTCTTGGCAAGATCAACAACCGGAATGCGGCCCTCGCTCTGCAATGTCTCCAGCAACTGCAAATCAATGAAATCTAAATTCTCTGGCATTGTATCTATGCTTGGCATTTTTCACCATTAAATTGCAATATCAGAACATAATATCTGCATATTATACAAAAAATAGCGAGAAAAATATTAGTAACTGTGACATTCTGCGATAACCCAGGAGAACATAATGATCGCACAATCGCTTCGCACCGGCATTTCCCAAAAATTATTTGCCGATGAAACCTTCCTAGTCAGAGAACTCGCTGCAGAAGCGCTTTTGAGCGCAGATGATAAAAAACGCGTGGCGGATTTGGCCAGGCTTTTGGTGGCGGCGGTGCGTGCAAACCGTCAGGCGCAGGGCGGCATTGATGCCTTCATGCAGGAGTATTCACTGTCATCCGAAGAGGGCGTCGTGCTCATGTGCATGGCCGAAGCCCTGTTGCGCATTCCCGATGCTGAAACGGCGGACAAATTGATCGCCGACAAGATCGGTGGAAAAGATTGGGAAGGCCACCTCGGTCAGTCGGAATCCCTGTTCGTCAACGCCTCCGCCTGGGGCCTGATGCTGACGGGCCGCATTGTTGAGCTTGGCAAGGGTACGCGCAGTGACACTGGCGGGTATTTCAAGCGGATGATCACGCGCTCCGGCGAACCCATCATTCGCAGCGCCATGAAACAGGCCATGCGGATCATGGGCAAACAATTCGTGTTGGGGCGCACGATTGAGGAGGCATTGAAGATTGCCAGGCCATTGGAAGCGGAAGGCTATCGTTTTTCCTATGACATGTTGGGTGAGGCGGCGTTCACGGCAGAGGACGCCAGAAAATATTTTGCGTCATATAAAGCGGCGCTGAAAAAACTTGGGGCCAAGGCAACAGGAGATGATGTTTTTGCGCGGCCCTCCATATCCGTAAAGCTGTCTGCTCTGCATCCTCGTTATGACGTAAAGCAGGAAGCCCGCGTCAAAGCGGAGCTATTGCCGCAGATCATTGATCTCTGCGAACTTGCAAAATCATTGAATGTGGGACTTACGCTTGATGCCGAAGAGGTCAACCGTCTCGACCTCTCACTGGAACTCTTTGAAAGCATCGCGACCCGCGACAGCCTCAGGAACTGGAATGGTTTGGGTCTCGCTGTACAAGCCTACGGCAAGCGGGCAAAACCGACACTGCAATGGCTGGCAGCGCTTGCCAAAGCAACTGGACGGCAATTGCCAGTGAGGCTCGTGAAGGGCGCCTATTGGGACACCGAAATCAAACGCGCCCAGGAAGCCGGGCTTGAAGCCTATTCCTTGTTCACCCGCAAGGTGTCAACCGACGTGAGCTATCTCGCCTGCGCCAAATACATGCTGGCCAACCGCGGCGTATTTTACCCGCAGTTTGCAACCCATAACGCCCATACCATTGCAGCCATAAAAATCATGGCAGGCGAGACTGAGGGTTACGAATTTCAGCGGCTGCACGGCATGGGACAGGCGCTTTATGAGCAGGTGGTCGGTGCCACCAAAATGAACCTGCCATGCCGCATTTACGCGCCCGTTGGCAGCCATGAAAATTTGCTGGCCTATCTCGTGCGCAGGCTTCTCGAAAATGGTGCCAATACATCCTTCGTCAATCGCCTTGCCGATGACGATGCGCCAATTGCCGATATTATTGCGGATCCTGTGGTTGAGGTGACTGCGTTAATGCAAATCCCGCATCCGCTCATTCCTGCGCCGCGTGACATTTTTGCTGGCCGCACGAGTGCAGCAGGTCACCCCATGTGGAATGAAACAACGCGCAAAGATGTGCTGGACCGAATCCGTCGTGAGTTGGCGGCAACATTTGAGGCAACCCCACTCGTTGATGGCACTGCCTATCGTGGTGGTGACACAAGGAACATCACAGCCCCCCATGACAACCGCATTGCGGTTGGTGTTGCCCATGAGGCAGACGAGAAGGCTGTGGGGCAGGCCATGTCATCAGCTGCAAGGCACCAACATGATTGGGATATGTTGGGCGGCAACGCGCGTGCCATTATTTTGGATAAGGCAGCCAGCCTCTATGAAGAAAAATCCTCCCGGCTCATGGCATTGCTCATACAGGAGGCTGGCAAGACGCTGGACAATGCCATGGCTGACTTGCGCGAAGCGGTAGACTTCCTGCGCTATTACGCGGCCCAGGCCCGGGCTGAATTTCAGGGCGGAATCCGTTTGCCGGGGCCAACGGGCGAAAGCAATGAACTCACGCTGCACGGACGCGGCGTATTTGCGTGCATTGCACCATGGAATTTTCCATTGGCCATTTTTACAGGGCAGGTTGCCGCCGCATTGGCTGCCGGAAATGCCGTTATTGCCAAGCCCGCAGAGCAAACACCACTCGTTGCCCATGAGGCCGTAAAACTGCTTCTAAGCGCAGGTGTGCCGCCACAAATCCTCCAGTTCCTGCCAGGAGATGGCGCAAGGATTGGCAAAACCTTGCTGGCCCACCCGGCACTTTCCGGAGTGGCCTTCACCGGGTCAAATGAAACGGCCTCAATCATCAACCGCGCGCTTGCCGCCCGTGACGGCGCATTTGTCTCGTTGATTGCCGAAACGGGCGGAATGAATGCCATGATTGTTGATAGTTCGGCTTTGCCTGAACAGGCTGTGCGCGATGTATTGGCGTCTGCCTTCGATAGCGCAGGCCAACGCTGTTCGGCCGCACGGTTGTTGTTCGTGCAGGATGACGTGGCCCCGCACATTATTTCCATGCTGACGGGAGCCATGGCAGAATTGAAAATCGGCAATCCCATTGACTACGCAACAGATATCGGACCCGTTATTGATGCAGAGGCCCGTGACACGCTCAACGCCCACAAGGCGCGCATGGCAAGCGAGGCAAAAACCATTCTCGACATGGCCATGCCACATGATTGCGGGGAGGGAACATTTGTATCACCTGCAGCCTATGAACTGGCTTCCATCAGCCCGTTGAAACGCGAAGTCTTCGGACCGGTTCTGCATGTCGTCCGCTTTGCCGGAAACCGCATTGCCAGTGTCTGCGAAGCCCTCAATGCAACAGGCTTTGGCCTGACACTTGGCATACATACGCGTATCGAGACAACCGTTAAGGAAATTCGCCAGCGGGTACGCGTGGGCAACATATATGTGAACCGTAACCAGATTGGTGCGGTGGTGGGCGCGCAGCCCTTTGGCGGCGAGGGGCTTTCGGGAACTGGGCCCAAGGCAGGGGGCGCCCACTATATGCACCGTTTTGCGACAGAAAGGGTTTGTTCGACCGACACAACCGCCTCGGGCGGCAACGCCGCATTGATGTCGATTGAGACCAAATAATTCAATCTTTCCTAAAAATTTACCTCGTTAACTAACACAGATTTTAAGGTCTGGCTTTACGCTGTCTTAACGAGGACCAAGAATGTCGACCGATGAATTAGATCTGGCGAACGAACCCAAGGCCGCTTTTGCCTCATTTGAGGAAGCGACACGCTATCTTGAGCAGTGCTGCGCGCGTTTCAACATTCTTCACCTGTCGTACTGGCTTCTCAGCAATGTTGATGGAACACCTGATCAAGTCACATGGATTGCGACATATGATCCGGCTTACATGAGCCACTACATGATGACATACACGCCGCTTGGTGACCCAACCTTTGAAGCGTCTATCGCCGAACATGTTTTTCATGATTGGGACGAAGTGCTGGGCGACGACAAGATGATGCAGAACTTGCTGCCTGTCGCAACCAAATATGGAATTACACGCTATGGCGTTTCAATTCCGCTGCAGGACGGCAATTTTGGCGATATCCTGTTTTCGGTAAATGTAAAATCTTCGCCCGATGAGTGGACGCTTTTGCGGCATGATCTTGTTGCCAAATTCCGTCCCTTTGCCCATTATTTTCACCAGCGCGCCAAGCCTCTTATCGCTTCACGCAAGGTCTCTGAAATAGATTTTGCGGCCTAGTCATCATCCCTGCCAAACCCCAGGCCACGGTCTACGGCGTGCCTGCCAAATTTTTTCCGCAATTTGTCCATGGCCAATTCTGCCTTTGTAAGCGTTGCAAAGCGGGCATCCAGTGTTGTTGTTTCCACGTCGACTGCAGCATCGGTCAAGTTTGAAATTCCAACACCGATGAGCCGAAAGGCAGTGCCCGTCGCTTCTTTTTTCAGCAAAGGCCGGGCCGCCGAAAAAATGCCATGGGCGAGTTGGGTGGGGTCAGACAGGGTTGTGTTGCGACTGCGGGTTTTGAAATCCGTTGTCTTTAGTTTCAGCGTGACTGTTTCGCCCGCAAGTCCTTCATGCTTTGCCCGGCGTGAAACCTTTTCGGCAAGTTGCCACAGGATGCGCTCAAGTTCTGGGTAAGCGGCGATGTCCGCATTGAAAGTTGTCTCCGCGCTGATACTCTTGGTTTCATCATGGGGTGTAACGTCCCGGACATCTTCGCCACGGGCGAAGTGATAAAGCCTTGCCCCGATAACACCATAGCGCCGGATGAGTTCGTTGCGCTCCATGGACTGCAATTGACCAATTAACATGATACCGTCTTTGCGCAGGGTTTCTTGAAACGCGCGGCCCACGCCCCAAATGAGGGAGACGGATTTTTCTGCCAGAAAGCCTTTCGCCTCGGCCTTGCCAATGATCGAAAAGCCGCGGGGTTTCTCAAGGTCAGAAGCAACTTTTGCCAGATATTTATTGTAGGAAAGGCCAGCCGACGCGCTGATACCTATTTTCGTTTCGATGGTTTTAAGCAATGTCGCAAGCGAGACAGCGGGACTATGGCCGTGCAGCCGCGTTGTTCCGGCGAGATCAAGAAAGGCCTCATCAATCGAAATCGGTTGCACCAGTGGTGTCATCTCAAGCATGAGCTCGCGAACCTGGCCGCCAACATCCGCATATTTTTTCATGTCAGGCCGTATAACAGTGGCGTCAGGGCATAGTTTTAGCGCGGTAAACATCGGCATTGCCGATTTCACACCCTTTATGCGGGCCACATAACATGCGGTGGACACCACTCCGCGCGTGCCACCTCCGATGATGACGGGCCTGTCCTTCAATTCCGGGTTATCGCGCTTTTCAACGGCTGCGTAAAAGGCATCGCAGTCAATATGTGCTATTGAAAGTTCATGGAGCTCCGGATGATGTTTGACGCGGGGACTGCGGCAGTTGAAACAGCGCATGCTGTCATCGGCGACCATCGCCAGACAATCACGGCAGAAGCCCGAAGCATGTTGTGCACTGTCCATTCTGTAACATCTTAGTCAGTCTTGATCAGTTCCAGCACGTGTGAATGCACGTCCTTCCAATTATCGGTGCTTAAAGACACAAACTCAAGCGGATTGGTAATGCGGGAGAACCGTTCGTCATGGATAAAATGGATGAGGTGGATGTCAGGCGCGTGCTCATAGGCGGAAGCGATAAAGCCCGGGCTATCGTCAATGAACACGACAGGTGCAGTGACCTGCGAAGCTATCCGCTTTATGGCAGGGCCTTTGGGGCCTGAATTGGTGACAACCGGAAAGCTGAGCCCGTGTGATTCAAGATTTTTGCGGCGGTCATCACCGGCTTGGTGGGGCAGGTTGGTAAGCATGACAACATCGGCAAAACGCGCGATATTTTTAAGGGAGTCAACTGCGCCATCTATGGTTTGCATGCCAATGGTGCGTTCAGCAAAAAAAGCGTCAACAATCTTGCCTGTTTCCTGCGGTCCAACAGGTTGATTGTTGTGTTTGTAGCGCGTGAGGGCAAAAGAGTGCACCTGCGTGTCAAAATCCAGTTCCATTCCACGCACGTCCAGAAACTCTTCGAACTCACGGGTAAAATGCACAATAACTTCATCAACATCACAAATCACCAGTGGCCGGTGAGGTATAATATCCAATCGGGATATTTGCGAAACTGTAAGTTCATGAATCATGGGTTGCTCCGGGCAATGAATATCGAGCGCGAACAATGAGTTCAGGCTTGCAATTGAGAGATGTGGCGAACTCCATAAGCAGGTTTTCATGGTGCAGGAAGTGGTCCAGAATTCCACCCAGCATGAGAGGATCGTCCGCGCGTTCCTTTATGTCCTGCAAGTCAAGGCCGGTAATGGCCATGAAATGGTTCAAATTGTCCTCGTCGTTTGCCAGAAAAGCCAATGCTTTCAATCCAATTACCTGTGGTTCTTCCGATATCCCGTCTATTTTTCTTATCATTTTTGTTCACAATTAACCACGTCCGCTAACCCAAGGTTTTGCGGAGCAGCGAGTTAAGCCATTAGTCACGGAATCGCCGCTATACCACCAGAGACTGAATACACGTAGCAGTACATGTCTTGGATCAACAAGATGGGCTGTCAAAAAGTGGATGTAAATTTTTATGGAAATTACGACTGCACATATGGACGAAACAATGAAAGTACCCGGCGAAACACCTGCAAGAGCCAAGACTGTGCTGGTTGTGGAAGACAATGAGTTGAACATGAAGTTGTTCAATGACCTTCTTGAAGCGCATGGATACAATGTTGTGCAGACGCGGGATGGACTCTCGGCCCTTGATTTAGCAAGAAAACACATGCCTGACCTCATTCTCATGGACATTCAGCTGCCGGAGGTTTCAGGTATTGAGGTCACCAAGTGGCTGAAGGAAGATGATGAACTCCGCGCCATTCCTGTAATTGCGGTAACCGCCTTCGCAATGAAGGGTGATGAACAAAAAATCCGGGAAGGCGGCTGCGAGGCCTATGTATCCAAGCCGATATCGGTCATAAACTTTCTCAAAACAATTGACGGGTTCATCGGAAATAAAAAATGACAGCCCGCATTCTTGTAGTTGATGACATCCTGGCAAATGTACGGCTGCTGGAAGCGAAGTTGTCTGCAGAGTATTTCGAGGTTGTTACAGCCATGAACGGTGTTGATGCACTTGAAGCTGTGCATCGAACCAAGCCGGATATTGTTCTGCTGGATGTGATGATGCCCGGGATTGACGGCATCGAGGTTTGCAAGCGTCTCAAAGCCAATCCGGCAACCCACCATATCCCGGTTATTATGGTAACAGCTTTGGATCAGCTTGAAGACCGCGTGCGCGGTCTTGAAGCGGGTGCCGATGATTTTCTGACCAAGCCTGTCAACGATGTGTCGCTGTTTTGCCGCATCAAAAGCCTTGTTCGCCTGAAAATGCTGTCCGATGAATTGCGCGCCAGAGCCGTTTCAAGCGAGGCCATGGGGCTCGTTATCAAATCTGACAGTGCCCTTGCATCGCGCCCCGGTGAGGTGTTGGTGGTTGATGGCAACTCAGGTTTTGTAGAACGTGTGAAAACCTCTCTGCTTGGCAAGCACAATGTAACATCAGTTGAAGACCCTGCCTCTGTTGTGGCTTTCGTAACAGAGAGCGAAACGAATTTTGAAATGATCATAATCAACCTGGACGGAGAGCAATTTGATGGATTGCGACTTTGCTCACAGTTAAAGTCATTTGAAAGAACCCGCCAAACACCATTGCTTGTCGTCGTATCTCCTGATGATCAGCCGCGTTTGATGCGCGCGCTGGACATGGGCGTAAACGACTATCTTATACGCCCCATCGACCGGCAGGAACTTCTGGCGCGCGTCAATACGCAAGTGCGCCGTGCGCGTTATGCCGAACAGCTGCGTGTCAATGTACAGGCCTCCATAGAAATGGCTGTAACAGATGCGCTAACCGGCCTCTATAACCGTCGCTACATGGAAACCCATCTCGCCCATTTGGTTGACCACTCGATCAATCGCGGCAAACCGCTTTCTGGCCTCGTTGTCGATGTTGATTTTTTCAAGCCGGTTAATGATACACATGGCCATGCCGTGGGTGACAAGGTTCTTCAGGAAATTGCAACGCGTATCCGTGAAAACATACGCAGTGTTGACATGGCCTGCCGGGTTGGCGGCGAGGAGTTTGTTGTCGTTCTGCCGGCAACGGACGGTGAAGTTGCCGAGCGGATTGCCGAGCGCATTCGAAAATCCGTGGCGGGAATACCATTTGATGCTGGCGCCTTGACCGGCAAGCTCAACATAACGGTTTCGGTGGGTATTTCGACGTTATCCGGCCCCGACGACAAGATGGTGGATTTCCTCAAGCGGGCTGACCTTGCCCTCTACCGTGCCAAGAACGAAGGCCGTAACCGCGTCACCCATTACGCGGCATAAAGCCCATATTTCAATTGCTGCTGTTCTGGTGTAATTGGCCAGCCCATGAACAGAGGAAGCGAAATTTCCAACTCGAGCGCACGTTCGCGTTGGGGGCAGCGGGGCACGGCCGGCGCCATGATTGCGGGCCAGCTTACTTTTGAAAATATTTCCTGCACCATTGACGGCAATCATATTCTCAAAGACCTGAACTTTGAGATCAAAGCCGGTGAAATTGCCTGTTTGTTGGGGCCGTCGGGATGCGGCAAAACCACATTGCTGCGGATTGCGGCGGGCATTCAAAGGGCATCTACAGGCCGCGTTCTGTTTGACGGTGAAGAAGTGGACGGGCCTGCGCGCTTCATGCAACCAGAACGCCGCAATGTTGGTCTCGTGTTTCAGGATTTTGCGCTGTTTCCGCATCTCAGCGTTTTGCAGAATGTTGCCTTTGGCCTGAATGCCCTCAATAAAAGTGAAGCAGTGAAAATCGCCGAACACGCATTGCAGCGCGTTGGCCTGAGCGGTTTTGGCAATTTTTATCCGGGTTCGTTGTCAGGTGGTGAACAGCAGCGAGTCGCTCTCGCCCGCGCCATTGTGACACGCCCACAGGTCATGTTGATGGATGAACCTTTTTCAGGTCTTGACCAGCGGTTGCGTGAGACCGTGCGTGAGGAAACCCTGGCATTGCTCAAGGAAACACGTGCGACCTGTGTGCTCGTGACCCATGATCCAGTAGAGGCCATGGACCTTGCAGACCGCATTTTCCTGATGCGGGAGGGGCGCCTGATACAATGTGGCACCTCAAGCGAATTGTTCAATAAACCCGCAGACATTCATGTTGCCCGTTTCTTTTCCGATGTGAATGAGATTTCAGCCCGTGTTGAAAATGGTTCAATTTCCACGCCAATTGGCATTTTTTCGGCTCACGGCATTGCCGAGGGTGAAATCATTTCTCTCGTCGTGCGTCCACAGGCCCTGCGGATTTCACGCGAACGCCAGGGAATGCAAGGCTATGTCCGCGATTCAAGGTTTTTGGGCGATAAGACCCGCTGCTTGGTGCAATTCAATGGTTTGGATGAGCCGCTCGCGGCATTGCTTTCAGGCAAAGCGCCGCAAAAAGGCGAAACCGCCCATTTCCAAATCGATCACGATCATGTTTTGGCCTTTACAAAGCAAGCGTCCGATAGCATTTGAGGGATTGAGTGGATTTGTTGCGGTAGCCAACGGATTCTGCGATACTAAGTGGCATTGATGTTTTTGGTTTTTTGGGAGTTTGAGATGGGTAGTTTTTCGTGGTGGCACTGGGTTCTGTTGCTGGTTGTCGTAATGGTTGTATTCGGTGGCAAAGGCAAAGTGTCTGACCTGATGGGTGACGTTGCCAAGGGCATAAAGAGCTTCAAAAAAGGCATGGCCGATGATCCGACTGAAGAGGCCATGGAAGAAGTAAAAACCTTGGAAAAGACCGCTGAACCAGTGGTGAAAGCCACGACGAAGAAGGTCAAGACCTAAAAACGTCGAAGGACTTGCAGGCACATGTTTGACTTCGGCGTCGGCTATTCCGAAATGTTTGTTCTTGCCCTGATTGCGGTGATCGTGATCGGGCCTAAAGATTTGCCGAAAGTGCTGCGTGGCTTTGGCCGCATGATGACCAAGGTGCGCGGCATGTCGCGCGAATTTCAGGGCCACGTTGATACTGCCATGAAGGATGCCGGACTTGATGACGTGAAGAAGGATTTGGCAGCCCTCAAGGTCGGCAACCCGATGACGGCCATCAAGAACGAGATTGCACCCGTTTTAAATCCAAAAAACAATGACTTCGGCAAGTATTTTGGCGATGCGGATGAAACGCCGAAACCATGACGAAGGAAGACATTGACGCCTCGGAAGCCCCGCTCATCGAGCATCTGATTGAACTGCGCACGCGCCTGATCTACTGCGTGGCGGGCTTCATGGCAGCTCTGCTTGTGGCATTCTTCTTTTCATCAGAAATACTTCACCTGCTGATTTTGCCCTTCAAATGGGGCACTGGCACAGATGTCGGGCTGATTTCAACGCGTCTTCTTGGCGTGTTTCTAGTGAAACTGAAGATAGCCATGTTCGGCGGCATGTTTGTGTCGTTTCCGCTCATTGCCACGCAGCTCTATCGGTTCGTAGCGCCGGGATTGTACAAAAACGAGCGCGCGGCCCTGTTTCCCTATCTCATCGCAACACCCATTTTCTTCGTGTTGGGTGCTGCCATGGTCTATTTCATGCTGCTGCCCTTCGCCATCCATTTCTTTTATAATCTCGCGGCATCAACCGGCGACAATGGCTCGAATGCCATTCAGCTTATGCCTGACGTCGAAGCCTATCTCGATTTTGTGATGACGTTGATCCTCGCATTTGGTCTCACATTCCAATTGCCCGTTATTCTCACGCTGCTTGGCCAGATCGGTGTTGTCACCCATGAAATGTTGACCAAGGGCAGGCGCTTTGCCGTCGTGGGTGTCTGCGCCGTGGCTGCGGTGATTACGCCACCTGATCCTATTTCAATGATCGCCATGGCCGTTCCGCTCATGGGGCTTTTTGAAATTGCCGTGCTTGCCGTGAAGTTCATCGAAAAGCGCAAAGCCAAGGCTGAAGCCGCAAAGGATGCCGCCGATGCATGATATCAAAGCCATCAGGGACAATCCGACAGCTTTTGACGCTGGCCTCGCCCTGCGCGGTCTTGCACCCCTCTCTGTTAACATTCTGAAAATCGACGCCGAGAAGCGTGATCATATCCAGAAACTACAGGACGCCCAAAGCCGTCGTAATGTGCTGTCGAAAGAAATCGGTGGAGCCATGAAGTCAGGCGACAAAGCCTTGGCGGAAACGCTCAAAGCCGAAGTCGCAAGCCTAAAGGACTTCATTTCGGGCGGTGAAGAAACCGAGCGTTTTCTTACGCAAAAGCTCAATGATGCGCTTGCCGTCATTCCGAATATTCCCATGGAAGGCGTGCCAAAAGGCAAGGACGAGCACGACAATGTTGAAGTGCGCACCTGGGGTGAAAAGCCACGCTTCAATTTCGAGCCCCGCCAGCACTTCGACATCGGCGAATGGCTGCGCCAAATGGATTTTGAAACCGCCGCCAAGCTTTCGGGTGCGCGCTTCGTCATTCTGAAAAACCAATTGGCAAAACTCGAACGCGCCCTTGGCCAATTCATGCTTGATCTGCATACGGAGCATCACGGCTATCAGGAGGTTTATGCGCCTCTTATGTTGCGCGATGACGCCATGTTTGGCGTGGGCCAATTGCCAAAATTCAAGGAAGACCTGTTCCAGACCACATCTGGCCACTGGCTGATCCCGACTGCAGAAGCCTCGCTCACCAATATCGTGCGTGAGCGCGTCCTCGAAGAAAAAGAACTGCCCATTCGAATGACCGCCTTTACCCCATGCTTCCGTGCTGAAGCAGGGGCTGCGGGCAGGGACACGCGCGGCATGATCCGCCAACATCAGTTTTCAAAAGTCGAACTCGTATCGATCGTGGCACCCGAACAATCCGATGCCGAACACGAGCGAATGCTGGGTTGCGCAGAAGAGGTACTCAAGCGTTTGAACCTCGCCTTCCGCACC
This sequence comes from Rhodobiaceae bacterium, assembly GCA_031417195.1. Lineage (GTDB taxonomy): Bacteria > Pseudomonadota > Alphaproteobacteria > Rhizobiales > Aestuariivirgaceae > Aestuariivirga. The sequence goes on along the minus strand of JANOVC010000110.1, from coordinate 5,747 downwards.
ATTGTGCTGTGCACGGGAGACATGGGCTTTGGCAGCCGCAAAACCTACGACATTGAAGTGTGGCTTCCCGGCCAGAATGCCTATCGTGAAATCTCATCCTGCTCGCAATTCGGTGATTTCCAGTCGCGCCGCATGGATGCGCGCTTCAAGCCAGCAGACGGCAAGGCCCCGCGTTATGTTCACACGTTGAACGGCTCCGGCCTCGCGGTTGGCCGCACCATGGTTGCAATTCTGGAAAATTATCAAAACGATGACGGCACGGTGACCATTCCTGAAGTTTTGCGCCCCTACATGGGCGGTGCGGAAAAAATTACGCGCGCTTAACCGGCAGATAACAGTTTCACTGCCGCGTCCCGTTCGAACAGATAGAGCAGGGTGCGCAAGGCCTCACCGCGCGGCGTTTTCAATTCAGGATCACGCGCGAGAATAAGCCCCGCATCATCGCGCGCAGCGGCCAGCAATTCGCCATGCACGGCAAGGTCCGCAATGCGAAACAACGGCAGGCCCGCCTGTTGCGTTCCCAACATTTCCCCAGCGCCACGCAATCGCAAGTCCTCCTCGGCAATTCGAAAGCCATCTTCGGTTTCACGCATAATTTTTAAACGCGCCTTTGCAGTCTCTCCAAGGGGCTCCTGATACAATAACAGGCAACTCGATTTCGCCGTGCCGCGTCCCACACGGCCACGCAATTGGTGGAGTTGCGCCAAGCCAAAGCGCTCGGCATTTTCAATCACCATGATACTGGCCTGTGGCACATCAACGCCCACTTCAATCACGGTCGTCGACACCAGAATATCCAAAGCACCTGATTTGAAATCCGCCATCACGGTGTCTTTTTCCACACCTTTCAACCTGCCATGAATGAGGCCCACGCGCCCCGGAAACACCTGATGCAATTGCGCAAAGCGATCCTCCGCTGCGGCCAAATCAATCAGCTCGCTTTCCTCAACCAGTGGACACACCCAATAGGCCCGCTGCCCCGAAGCAATGCTGCGGCCAAGCCCTGAGACAACATCATCCATCCGGTCCAGCGGCAACACGCGCGTATCAATCGGCAAGCGACCTGCGGGCTTTTCCGTCAGTTTGGACACGTCCATGTCGCCATAGACCGTCAGCGCCAGCGTACGGGGAATGGGCGTGGCCGTCATCACGAGCAAATCAGTCACGCCACCTGCCTTGGCCTGCAGTGCCAGCCGTTGATGTACACCAAAGCGATGCTGCTCATCAATCACCACGAGCCCCAAATTTTGAAATTCAACACCCTCCTGGAACAGCGCATGGGTGCCGATGAGAATATCAATCTCACCATCCACAAGGCGCTGCAAAATCTCCGTACGCACTTTGCCTTTTTCACGCCCCGTTAGCACGGCATGTTTGATACCAGCCGCTTCACACAAAACACCAAGTGACGCGTAGTGTTGCCGTGCCAGGATTTCCGTGGGCACCATCAGTGCGCCTTGCGCGCCGCATTCCACCACATTGGCCAAGGCCATCAATGCGACGATGGTTTTTCCCGAACCAACATCACCCTGAAGCAGCCGCAACATCCGCTCGTCCGATGCCATGTCGGCCATGATTTCCGCGATGGAAAAAATCTGTGCATTGGTGAGCTTATACGGCATGGCAGCGGCAATCTTCGCTTGCAACCTGCCATCACCCTTGTAGCTCTGCCCCGATGCCCGCTTCATGTGGGCGCGCACCAATGTGATGGCGAGTTGGTTGGCCAGAAGCTCATCATAGGCCAATCGCTGCCGCACGGGCGATTCCGTTGAAGAATTCTCCGTCAGTTGCGGCAGATGCTGCGCCTTGAAAGCGGCGTTAAATCCCGGCCAGGCATTGTGCTTCAGCCATGCCGCATCCTGCCATTCCGGCATTTCTGGCAAACGCTCAAGCGATGTGCGAATGGCCCGTGCCAATATCTTGGGAGATACACCTGCCGTGAGCGGATACACGGGCTCAATCAGCGGCATGTCAGCAAATTCAACTGCGGTAAGGATATGATCGGGATGGGTGATTTGCGGCTCGCCTTCATACCAGGCGACATCACCAGAAATAAATCGCGTTTCAAATGGCGGCAGTTTCTTCAAGAGATATTCGGCATGGGCGCGAAAAAAAATCAGCTGCAAGGCCCCCGTGCCATCCGAGGCAAAAACCCGATACGGAATGCGGTTATTGCCCCGGGGCGGCGGCACATGTTTGCCCACCATGACCTCAACCGTCACAATGCCTTGTTGTGGCAGGGTTGATATTTTGGGTCGCGTGCGCCGGTCGACGACACCGCTGGGCAGGTGAAACAGCAGGTCCACCACGCGGGGCGGGAGGCTTTCCGACCCCCGCAACAGCCTTCCCAGCAGCTTTTCCAGCTTTTCGCCGATGCCTTTGATGCCAGTGGCACTTGCAAACAGGGGATTGAGAACAGAAGGACGCATAGGGCCATTTTGTTGGGGAAGTTGTTGCAGCGCAAGAGGCCCTTACGCTATTCAGGGAGTAATGACTGACCCATTTGAAATGCGCCGGAAAAAACTGTTATGGCGCGCTTGCCATCGTGGCATCAAGGAAATGGATATCTTGATGGGCGGCTTTGCCCGCGCAAGGCTGGAAAGCATGTCCGCAGCAGACTTGGACGCATTCGAAGCCCTCATCGAATTGCCGGATCAGGACATGTTGTCGTGGATCACGGGGGAAACGCCAGTGCCACCGCTTGTCAAAAATGACCTCTTGCAAGAATTTATAAAGTTCCGCCCATGACCGATATTGCCAAACTCATTCCCCGCCTGAATACGTCGGGGCGCATTGAAGTATCCGGCGTGCCCGAGGGGCTTGATGCAATTTTGCTGCCGGAGATCGCGCAGCATCTTGGTGCAGTTCCGCTTCTCCATGTCTGCGTCGACGACCAGCGGCTGGCAACGCTCACCGAACAAATCGCATTCTTCGCACCCGAACTCGAAGTGTTGCGCTTTCCTGCCTGGGATTGCCTGCCCTATGACCGCGTATCGCCCTCGGCAGACATTCTGGCGCGCAGACTTTCAACACTCTCGGCACTGAGCAAGCCCACGGGAAAACCGCGTCTTGTTCTGGCCACGGTCAACGCGGTACTCCAGCGCGTGGTGCCGCGCGATACAATTGGCGCATCGACATTTTCGGCAACTCCCAGCCAGCGCGTGAACAGTGACAAGCTCACCGCATTCCTCGGCAGCAACGGCTTCACCCGCGCCAGCACAGTCGTTGACCCCGGAGATTTCGCGGTGCGGGGTGGCATCATCGATATCTATCCACCCGGCGCTGACAATCCTGTGCGTCTGGACTTCTTTGGGGACACACTCGAATCCATCCGCGAATTTGATGCGCAGACGCAGCGCTCAACGGTGACCCTGAAAAAACTCACGCTCAATCCGGCCAACGAAGTGTTGCTCTCGCCAGAATCCATTGGCCGCTTCCGCACGGGCTATGCCGCAGCCTTTGGCGGTTTGGATCTCAACGACCCGCTCTATGATTCCGTCACCAACGGCAGGCGTTATCAAGGCATGGAACATTGGATGCCATTGTTTCATGAGCACTTGGAAACACTTTTGGATTATCTGCCGGACTCGCCAATATCACTGGATCAGGCAACGGCTGAATCCATGGCGGCGCGGCATGAGCAAGTTGATGAATTCTACGATGCCCGCAGGGAAGCGCGCGAAAAAAGCTCCTTCGGTGCGGCACCCTACAAGCCGCTGAAATCTGAACGGCTCTACGTCAGTGAACAAGAGTGGAAACAGCTTGTCGCTGACCGTGCAACCCTTGCGCTCTCGGCCTTTGAAAGCCCAAGCTCATCCAGCATTTCCTTTGGCGGAAGGCGCGGGCGCAGCTTTGCCGCCGAACGCAGTCAAACCACCACGAGCATTTATGACGCCGTAAAACTGCATACTGAAGACGTCCGCAAGGCCAAGAAGCGTGTATTGATTGCCAGCTGGACGGAGGGTTCACAGGAACGGCTGCAAACCATTCTGAAAGACCACGGACTTGCACCTTTGGCAGCCGCCAAGACCTGGGCTGACGCCACCACCTGGGACACCAGCATCGTTGGCCTTATTGTGCTTCCGCTGGAGGAAGGCTTTGAAACAAGCGACCTCGTCATCGTGGCCGAGCAGGACATTCTGGGCGACCGCCTCGTGCGCAAGGCGCGCAAGAACAAGAAGGCGGCGGACTTCCTCTCCGAACTGTCATCCCTCATGCCGGGCGATCTCGTGGTGCATGTCGATCACGGCATTGGTCGCTTTGACGGATTGAAAACTATCGAGGTGCAGGGCGCACCACATGATTGCCTGCTGCTCATCTACGCAGGCAACGACCGCCTGTTCCTGCCCGTTGAAAACATTGAACTGCTCACGCGTTATGGTGCCGAGGACAACGGCTCCCAGCTCGACCGCTTGGGCGGCGGGGCATGGCAAGCCAAAAAGGCCCGTCTCAAGGAGCGCATCCGCGAAATTGCCGAAGATTTGATCAAGACGGCCGCTGCACGCGAACTGAAAGCCGGTGATATTCTGGCACCACCAGATGGTGCCTACGATGAATTCTGCGCCCGCTTCCCCTATGAGGAAACCGAAGACCAACTCACCGCCATCGAAGCTGTGCTGAGCGACCTGCAAAAGGGTCGCCCCATGGACCGTCTGGTATGTGGTGACGTCGGATTTGGCAAAACCGAGGTTGCTTTACGCTCGGCATTTGTGGCCGCATTGAATGGCAAGCAAGTGGCCGTTGTCGTACCCACAACGCTGCTCGCCCGCCAACACTTTGCAACCTTCACCGAGCGCTTCAAAGGCCTGCCTTTGCGCATTGCCCAAGCCTCACGTCTGGTGGGCCGCAAGGAAATCGAACTTGTGAAAGAAGGTTTGGTGGCGGGCGATATCGACATCGTCATTGGCACCCACGCATTGCTCACGGGCAGCATCAAGTTCCGCGATTTGGGCCTGTTGATCATTGACGAAGAACAGCATTTTGGCGTGAAGCACAAGGAACGCTTGAAAGAAATGCGCTCCAATGTGCATGTGTTGACGCTCACCGCCACACCAATCCCGCGCACCTTGCAACTCGCCCTGTCCGGGGTGCGTGAACTTTCGCTCATTACCACACCGCCGCTCGACCGTCTTGCCGTGCGCACCTACATCTCGCCGTTTGATCCCGTGATCATCCGCGAATCCCTCCTGCGCGAACACTTCCGCGGCGGCCAGAGCTTCTATGTCGTGCCGCGCATTACGGACCTCACGGAAATTGGCGACTTCCTGCGCGAGAATGTGCCCGAAATCAAATTCCGCACCGCCCATGGTCGCATGGCACCAACGGAACTTGAAGACATCATGTCGGGCTTTTATGACCGCAAGTTCGATGTATTGCTGTCCACCACAATTGTGGAATCCGGCCTCGACATTCCAACCGCCAATACTCTCGTCATCCACCGCGCTGACATGTTTGGCCTGGCCCAGCTCTATCAGCTCCGGGGCAGGGTAGGGCGCTCCAAACAGCGTGCTTATGCACTCTTCACCACAGCCCCCAACCGCACCATGACCGAAGCCGCAGAGCGTCGCTTGAAGGTTCTGCAATCCCTCGACTCCCTCGGCGCAGGTTTCACGCTGGCCAGCCACGATCTTGATCTGCGTGGCGGCGGCAATCTTTTGGGCGAAGAGCAATCCGGAAACATCCGCGAAGTGGGCTACGAGCTCTATCAAACCATGCTGGAAGAGGCCGTCATCAAGATGCGCTCCGGC
>JANOVC010000109.1:0-27999 GCA_031417195.1 Rhodobiaceae bacterium | reverse complement strand
AAAAACCGCTCCCGACGCGTCGGCTTGTGGTGAACCTCAAAACCCGAATTCGAAAATGTCATTTGCCGCATCGCGATGATCCTTCTGACAAACAAGAATCACACTTCAACAATCGCAGCAACAAGTTTATTCAGAGGTTCCCTAAACAATATCGCGGAGCGGATTGAGCGGAACCTTCTGGTGGCTATTGGCCATGCGGTATTCAAAAGCGGGAACCACATCCTCAGCGGTCTCCACCACATCCATCTTGAACTCCATGCCCTCGCGGATGAATTTTTCAGCGCGCATGTGGGCAAGCAGCTCAAGATAGGGGCTCCAATATTTATCGATGTTGCAAACAATGATCGGCTTGTTGTGCTGGTCGAGCTGCGCCCAAGTCGAAATCTCGGTGAGCTCTTCCAAGGTGCCGATGCCGCCGGGCAGGGCAACAAACCCCGTCGAATGCTCGAACATCGTCATCTTGCGTTCATGCATGTTCTTGGTGACGATCAGGTTGTTCACGCCCACCAGCATGCGTTCCTTGGTTCCCAGAAACTCCGGAATGATGCCGGTGACATGGCCGCCTGAGTCCAGCACCGATTTGGCCACTTCGCCCATGAGGCCGAGACTTCCACCCCCGTAAACCAACCCAATTCCAGCCTCCGCCATGTCCGTTCCCAATGTTCGCGCCGCTGCCATATAAGCGGGGTTTTTCCCCGGGCCTGAACCACAGTAAACACAAAGCTTCTGATCGGGGATTTTCAATGGTTTTGCCTCATTTCACGGGGTGCAGCTATTCTTTGCTGATTCGCACGATAAGCCTTATTAAAGCGCTAGGTCGATCCTACTTAGTAATTTATCAGCCTCAATGGCACCAATATTTATTTTGATGACGGACATGTTTTGATGAAAATTAACCCACTTGTCGTGTTTACAGGCTTTGCACTTGCCACCCTTGCAACACTTGTCGTGGTTGAAAAAGACAGGTGGATGGGTGATGCGGGTCCTGTTGCAAAATTGGAACCCTTAGCTCCCGCTGCCGCAACCCCTAAAGCTGAGGATGTCATCAAGGCCGACGCACCAGCGGCGAAGGCTGCGGCCGTCCCAACCCTTGATGTGGTCCGCGTTGAGCAGACCGGTGAAACTGTTATTGCGGGCCGTGCTGAACCGGGTTCTGAGGTTACGGTAAAATACAATGGCGCGACAGTTGGCACAGCGATCACCAATACTGATGGCGCATTTGTTGTTACGCCTGAAAAGCCTTTGCCAACGGGGCCAGGTGCACTTTCCATTGAAATGAAAAATAAAGACAAAGTTGTGGCTTCTGCCGATACGGTGGCTGTAGATGTGAAGGGTGGAACCGAAGGCACGCCATTGGTTGCAGTGTTGAAGGACGGAAAGCCAACGGCATTGATACAAACGCCATCCAAGGTGAAATCGGTATTGCCACCCATGAATACCGTCAATCTTGATACTGTTGATTACGACGAGGCGGGCAATATCGTGTTCAGCGGACGTGGTCCTACTGGCAGCAAGGTTCAGCTTTATGTTGATAACAAGCCCTATGCATTGGCTGTAATTGGTGCCAATGGCATGTGGACAATGCCGGGTGGCCTGCCTCTCGCGGTTGGCGCACATGAATTGCGTGCTGATGAAATTGGTGCCGATGGAGCGGTGACCAGCCGTGTGGCAATTCCATTCTTCCGCGAAGATCCGAAAAAGGTGGCATCGGTCACGCCAGTGATCGTTCCTGAAGCGCAGGTAGCCGCTGCCGTTCCGGTCACTCCCGCCGCACCCGAAGTCAAGGTTACGATCGTCGATAAAACAACAGAGATTGCCATAGCCAAGGTCGCTCCTGTTGCGGCCACGGCAACGACAACTGTTGAAGTGGTCAAGCCAGCCAAGCCAGTTGAGCCATTGGTCACGGCCACAGCACCAGTAATTGAATCGCCGAAGGTTGAGACACCGGCAGCCCCGGCAGCGCCTGTTCTGGCAGCAGCAACCCCGGCGGCATCACCAGCCCCGGCACAAATCATCATTCAGCCCGGCAATAATTTGTGGAAACTGTCCCGCCAGATTTATGGCAAGGGTACGATGTTCACAGTGATCTACGAGGCAAACAAGGATCAAATCCGCAAGCCTGGCCTGATTTATCCCGGCCAGGTCTTTATGACCCCAAACGCGCCCAAGGCACAATAAATGGCGCGCAAAACGCCTGCCACTGCGGCTAATTTTGCCAGCGGTGAAGGTGATCAATGGGAGACCCTGAAAAGCCTTTTGCCCTATTTGTGGCCTGAAGGCCGCACGGACCTCAAGGTCCGCGTCATTCTTTCTATGCTTGCCCTCTTTGTTGCCAAGATCATTACCGTCTGGACACCCTACACTTTCAAGTACGCAACCGATTCGCTGACGGCCTCCGGAAATCCGGCAGCAATTGCCTTCAGTGTGCCTTTCTTTCTGATCGTTTCTTATGGCATTGGCCGTATCATGATGGTGGCCTTGGCACAAATTCGTGATGCGGTGTTTGCAAAGGTCGGCCAGCGTGCCGTGCGGGAATTGGCCATCAAAACCTTCCGCCACCTCCATGCACTCTCGCTCAAATTCCATCTCGAGCGGCGCACGGGTGGCCTGTCCCGTGTCATTTCCCGCGGCACGGCGGGCGTCGATACGGTTCTGCGGTTTTCATTGTTCAACACGTTTCCGACGGCGCTTGAAATTGCCTTGGTCGCCGGTGTTCTTGCATATTCTTTCGGTTGGCTTTACGCCGTTGTCGTTTTGGTCACGGTAGTGGTCTATCTTGCATACACGTATCTGGCCACAGAATGGCGCATCAACATCCGCCGCAACATGAACGATGCCGATAATGATGCAAGCACCAAAGCCATCGACAGTTTGCTCAATTTCGAAACCGTGAAATACTTCGGCAATGAAGAGCACGAAGCCACGCGCTTCGATGTATCAATGGCGCTGTATGAAGTTGCAGCGGTAAAGACCTGGGTGTCACTGGCAGTTTTGAATGCCGGGCAGGCCCTTGTATTTGCCATCGGCCTCACCATTGTCATGGCAATGTCTGCCTATGACATCACCCAGGGCCATGCCACCATTGGTGATTTCGTCATGGTGAATGCCCTGATGGTGCAACTCTACATGCCACTTAATTTTATTGGCTCATCTTACCGCGAAATCAAGCAGGGCCTGATCGACGTGGAAGGCATGTTCCGGCTGTTGTCCGTCAATGCTGAAATCAGGGATAAGCCGGAAGCTGTTCCGCTGAAGCCTGGCAAGGCGGCCATTCTGTTCGAAAACGTGAGCTTTGCTTATGATGCGGAAAGGCCAATCATCAAGGGCCTGTCTTTTTCTGTGCCTGCCGGACACACCGTTGCAATTGTTGGTCCTTCCGGTGCTGGTAAATCCACGATCTCGCGGTTGCTCTATCGGTTTTATGAATTGACAGGAGGCAGGATTACTGTTGATGGGCAGGACATTGCCGAGGTAACCCAAAAATCCCTGCGCGCTGCCATCGGCATGGTGCCGCAGGATACAGTCCTTTTCAACGATACCATCCGGTACAATATTCGCTATGGCAGGCCAGATGCCACCGATGCCGAAGTTGAGGCTGCCGCAAAAATGGCACAAATCCACAAGTTCATTATGAGCCTGCCCAAGGGCTATGATGCCATGGTGGGTGAGCGTGGACTAAAGCTTTCAGGTGGAGAGAAGCAACGCGTTTCGATCGCACGGACCATTCTGAAAGGACCGCCGATTTTGGTTTTGGATGAAGCAACCTCGGCCCTCGATAGTTTCACCGAACAGGAAATTCAGTCCGCATTGCGCAAGGTTTCCAAGAACCGCACAACGATCGTGATTGCCCACAGGCTTTCAACTGTGGTGGATGCCGATGAGATCATAGTGTTGGAAGCAGGCCGCATTGCCGAGCGTGGCACCCACAATCAACTGCTGCGCAAAAAAGGCATTTACGCCGCCATGTGGAACCGCCAGCGCGAAGCCGATGAGGCCCGCAGGCTTCTTGCTGCCAATCTTGACGAGCGGGGTATAACTGCCGAGGCCAAGGCCTTGGGTAAAGTTAGCGTGACGTGAACAACGTGGTTCCATTTCGGACCTGGCAATAGCGCATTAACCCTGACCAGAAGATTAGCGCCTGTCTTCATTTAAGCCAAACCAATGCACAAACCAGATGAAGACCTGCGAGAAAGTTTCTGGCGGTTTTCTCGTGTAGCGTTGTGATGCCCCGAAAGTGTTTGATGCTGTTGAAGAATCGCTCGACGAGGTTGTGCTCTGCATAAAGCGCGTAATTGCAGTGGGCTGAACCTTGTGATTTGACTCTGGGGGAATCACCACGGTGATGCCGCGCACCACAAGGCTCTGGATGAAACTGTCTGCATCGTAGCCTTGTCAGCAAGCAGGGCTCCGGGTGTGATATTTGTTGTGAGCGTTTCAGCTTGTGTGATGTCGTGGACTTGACCTTTGGTCAGAGACACGTCCAGCGTATAGCCCAACGCATCCACGACGGCATGTATCTTCGTCGTAAGCTCGCCTCTTGAACGACATATGGCTTGGTTGCAGCTGTCTTTTTTGAGCGACAGCGCTGTGTTAATGGGCCCTCACGATGGTCGCATCGATCATGGCATATTCATTGTCGGGGGCATCCGCCAAGGCTTTGAAAAGACTCTCCCAAACACCACTTTTGGCCCACCGGGAAAAACGTGTGGGGTTGTTCTTCCAAGTCCCCAAACCGCTCAGGTAAATCGCGCCACGGTGCACCAGACCGAAACTTCCAGATCATCGCTTCGACAAACAGACGATTGCCACCAGCGCTATCGCGACCAACAGAACCCGGACGACCTGGCAGCAACAATTCGATCCGAGCAAACTGATCGTCCCACAAACCAAATCGCTTCTTCGCAAAGCCCTCCATAAGAAGGCTCCCTATGAATCACGCTTCAACTGATTTGCGAATCCCCTAATCGAGGACAGACCCTAGAGCAGGTGTTCATTGTGTTTAGAAAACAAAACTCGGCGACGCATGGCTGCAACTGTGTTAAGCACCTGCATACCAGCGAGCCCCCAATTTATTTGATGATAGACTTCTGGAAGCCCTGGTGCTCCGGGAAGTCCACTATCTTTGCGGCCCCAGATGGGTCCAATTATCCAGCCATAATCCGCCGTCCAGTCATTGTCTTTGGGTCTTTGTACAACGGGCTTACGCACGTGACGGTTGAACTCTACAAACTCAATCCAGCTGGCACGTTGAGAGTTGAAGATAATGGGGGCATCTGAAGGCCTTGAATTAAACTTGTCTCTAAAGTGAAGTGGTGCACGGCTGGTGGTTATCTCTGTGACTTCGGAAGCAGTTAAGCCAAAGCGAACGACACCCCAATCAGTATGTCGCCTCTTTGCCCATTCAACAGCCTTACTTTTAGAATCTTGAGGGTGTGTATAAAAACCCTTTCCAAAATCAGTGAATTCGTTGACATCTAGCAGTTGTGTTTCGGTTACGGAACGCGGGACAAGTTCAATAGTGATGAGTTTCTTAGCTTGCTCCAAGCTAGTACCATGATAAAACTGGCTAAGGCCAAGTTGATCAAGATCATCAGAATTTCTACGGCCGACGCTTACCTCCAAGGGTGCAGTGTACGGCGCACCTGATGTTCTCACAAACGCCCGCAATGTAGTATTACCCGCATGAATTCCGGTTATTTCAAAGATTCTATGATGAGCAATCGATGACTTTCTGAGAAACTTGACTTTGACGATTTCAGGGCCTGTAACCCTGATTTCGAGATCACCGCCTTCGCCATCACCACCCCAAAGACCAATCTGAGTGGTACTTGGCCAATCAAGCGGCAAACTATAGATAACATCCGTGCTGTTTGATCGACAAAAATGCGCCATTGACCACTCCTTTGCAAAGCAACCTATAAAGAGTAATTGCAAGACAGAGTCTTCGGATTTAGCCTCACATGAAGGAATCAATTACACAACAATGTAACGAAGCGGAATCAGAATTTCTGGTCGGACCCGTTGCATCGAAGATTTCTCGCAGGTCTTCATCTGGTTTGTGCATTGGCTTGCCTTAAATGAGGACAGGCCCTAGCGCAAAATCTGCCGAAAATTTGAATCAGATCACGTGCGTGTTCATCTTTGTTTACTTCCACGGATCATGTTGTGGCCTACCCCATGAGTGGGGCCAGATTTTCTCACATGGGAAAATTTGGAAGTTGGTGACGCAAATATGGGGCGGGTTGACAAGCTTCAGTTTGCCAAATGAAATTGGGGACGTGTTAAAATGAAAATCTCGACAATGGAAACAATTGCCGGACGCGTGGTTGAAGATACACTTGGTGTGATACGCGGCTCCGCTCTGTGGGCGCGCCGTGTCATGAAGAACTCAAGTGGTGGCATCCGGCATTTTGAAGTGATAGGCCTCCGGGAGCTTGACCTGGGCATGAGCGAAACAAGGCAGAAAGCCGAGACCGCCATGATGGCCCAGGCCAAAATCATGGGTGCGGATTCGATCATCGGCATGCGGCTTGAAGTAATCGAAATGTCCAATGGCGTTTTCTGCGTGAATGCCACGGGAACAGCGGTGAGAACCCTGAAACTCCCAATGGCAACACCCGCCTTCCAAGTGGTGTCAAATACTGGCTTTTACATGGATATGGCCTATGCGCCGAATGCCATGGCATTTGAGGGATCAACCCTTAGGCACTAGACATTGTAAAAGAGAAGGAGCCGCGACAGTGTGTGGGTGCAATCGCGGCCTCTCTTTGCTTTGCAAATCTGTGAAACCGCGCTAGATGAGCCGTATGTCCATTCTAAACAGCATCACCGCATCGTTTGTGCCAATCCACCGCGAAGGCTATCGCTTCATTGCGATTTTTGCCGCCGTCACCCTTGCGCTATTCTGGCTCGACTGGGCGGTATTTGCGTGGATTGGCGTTATCGCAACGGCGTGGTGCGCATATTTCTTCCGTGATCCTGAACGTGTCACGCCAATGCGGGCTGGGCTCGTCATTTCACCTGCCGATGGCCGCATTAGCGCCATTGAGAAGGTTGTACCGCCGCCGGAGTTGGACTTGGAGCGTGAAATTCATACACGCATATCGGTGTTCATGAACGTGTTTGACGTCCATGTGAACCGTTCACCTTTGGACGCGCGCATTGCCAGAGTTACCTACATTCCAGGCACCTTCCTGAATGCGGAACTTGACAAGGCCAGCGAAGACAACGAACGGCAGGCTTTGACGCTGGAGCTTTCCAGCGGTGTGAAAATCGGCGTGGTGCAAATCGCAGGTCTCATTGCCCGCCGCATCGTGAAATTTGTGAATGAGGGTGAAAGCCTTTCCGCGGGCCAGCGCTTCGGCCTTATCCGCTTTGGCAGTCGGGTAGATGTATATTTACCTAAAAATGTAAATGCTCTGGTTTCTGTGGGCCAACGCGCTATTGCTGGAGAAACGGTTTTTGCTGACCTCGTGTCTTCAGAGGGTGAGCGCAGTTCGCGGAAGAATTGAAATGGACGCCGAACGTGATTCTGGAAAACCAGTTGCCGTAACCAATGCGAGGCGCTTCAAACAAGTGCCAGTGCGCTATCTTCTGCCGAATCTTATAACACTGCTTGCGTTGTGCAGCGGCGTAACCGCAATAAGGTTGGGCATAGAGGGTCGGTTTGAGCTGGCTGTTGGCGCGGTTATTGTATCGATTGTCCTGGATGCGGTTGACGGCAGGCTTGCCCGGTTTCTCAAAGGCACTTCGCGTTTTGGGGCAGAGTTGGACTCACTCGCTGACTTCGTGAATTTTGGCGTGGCCCCGGCAATCCTGATTTATCTTTGGTCACTCAATGATTTGAAAACCAAGGGTTGGGTTGTAGCGCTCATTCTGGCCATGTGCTGTGCCTTGCGGTTGGCCCGCTTCAATGTGGCTTTGGACGATGCGGACAAGCCTGCATGGGCGGGGGGATTTTTTAGTGGGGCACCGGCTCCGGCTGGGGCTGGTCTGGCGCTTGCGCCTATGTATCTGGGTTTTTTGGGTTACATCGACAATGGCCATGCCTATGCCCTTCTTGTCGCGCCTTACACCGTGCTTGTTGCAATACTCATGGTAAGCCGGGTGCCAACGTTCTCCGGCAAAACCATGGGTGCCCGTGTGCGGCGTGATCTGGTCTTGCCGATACTGGGTTGCGGCGCGCTCGCATTTGTGTGCCTCATTTCTTTCCCCTGGGAAACGCTGAGCCTTGTGGCCTTGGCATACCTTGCCATGATTCCATTCAGCATCCGTTCCTATCACGGCCACAAATCAGACGATGCCAAGCTTAAAGACGCGTGATGATCTCTTCCTTTTATTTGCGGAAATCTTGCCTATGATGGTTCTGTCAGAACGAATCTTCAACGGCTGAGAGGCGACATAACGCATGCAAGATTGGGAGGAACAGCGCGAGTTGTTTCCAACGCGGCAGAAGGCAGTTGAAAAACCGCCATCACGCCCGCGCATACGTCCCAATATTTTTGCAAGGATTGCGAGGACAAGTGCTGGAAATCCGGCACTTGTTTTGATTACGGCAATGTTTCTTGTTGCTGCGGCAATGTCGTTCGCGGCATTCAATCTGACATTTGACTTCAAAAGCCCCATTGAAATTTCAACCGATGATGCAAGCCAAAAAACCAATAATCAACTGACGCGTGAGTTTCCTGAAGCTGCACAATTGATCATTGTAAGGGTGTCGGCAGAAAAAGCAGAACCGGCAAAGTCTGCAGCAAAGTCGGTTGCCGCTGAACTTGAAAAAGACAAAGCCAACATCGCCCACGCTTTTATTCCAGGCATCGGACAATACTATGATCGGTTCGCCATCTACTATATTGATGTTGCCGCGATTGAGGCCCGTGTTCAGCATGTCACCCAGCTTAATCCGTTGTTTCAGGCGCTTGCTGTTTCTCCAAATTTGTCAGGTCTTTCAGCTTTGATTGGTGAGGTTGCAACAGCCGTGCAAAATGGGCGTTCACCACAGGGACTGGAACAGCTCTTCCTGCAAATCTCGCAAAGCGTTCGCGGGCAAGCTGAGGGCAAGCCAAAACCAGTGGACTGGCGGGCCATAGCAGGATTGAAAATTGACAATGCCACAACGGATTGGGTGGTAATCGTCGAACCACAAACAGGGAAACTGACGCAGGCAAGGCTGACGGTTGAACGCATACTGGTTAATGCATTGCAAGCCCAACCCGCGCTCAAAATGACGGCTGAATACCCCCCTGATTCACTGTCCAATGACGCAGGCAGCATGGGTCGGCAGGTTGTCGTTGCATCTGCCTTGGCAATTTTGCTGTTTAACCTGCTGATGGGGTTCGGCCTGCAGCAATTGCGCATGATTGTTTTTGTTATTGTGCCGGTTTTGTCAGCGACCATTATGGGTTTGGTTGCTGCTTCATTGGTGGTTGCGCATGCAGACAGGATGGTGATGACTCTTTTTCTGGCCGTTTTGTTACCTGTTTCTGCAGCAGCTATATGCATGGCTGGTGCTCTCACAAAATCCCGCCTCAAGTCCATATCCGGGATTTCTTTCATCATGCTGGCAGCCCAGGAAACTGGCTTTCTTGTCTTGACCATATGCGCAATTGCCACCGCACTGTGGCTTTCCTGGTTTCATGTGGCTGTCGAAAGCCTGTCCAGCTTGGCGGTTATCTTCACCTTTGCGGTGCTGGCCGGTCTGGCAACAATTTGCAGCGTCCTCCCCAGCCTCGCCGTCATGCAGACGCAGGCAGGGCCAAACCCCTCACCACGATCTTCGAGCGATGCACTGTCGATCCAATGGCGGAGTTTAAGGCCAATCCTTGCAATACTGCTCGTCGCAGCGTCCCTATTCTGCGTCGTGTTTTTTTCCTCGCTGCATTTCAGCGGCAATGCGGCAAGCGATGTAACGCGTGGCCTGCAGTTTATCACGACTGACGAAAAGGCGGCCACCAAGCTTGCTGATGATCTCAAGTCCGTTCCGGAAGTTGGCACAGTGCGTTGGATGGGAACATTCATGCCGGATGATATGCCAGGAAAACAAAAAGCCCTGCAGGGCTTGGCTGGGGCATTGGTATTGTCGGGGGCTGCGGGTGCGGCTGGCCCCCATGACCTTGTTGCCAATCTGCAAAATATGGAAACCGGTTTGCGTGTAATTGCCGATGCAGCAGGAACTGATGAAGGTTTGCGCAACAGTGCGAATGAGCTTCGCCGGTCTCTGGCCGTTCTCACCAACACAACAACAGCCATTGAACCGACCGCTGTTGAACTTGAGAACTTGATTTTTTCTGGATTTGCGGATTTGCCAAAGGAAGCTAATGATATGGCTGCTCTGAGCGCCCCCCAGGCATCGGATTTGCCTCCTGTCTTTCGCAAACTGTTTGTGTCAGACAACGGCAAATGGCGCATTGAGGTATTACCCAAGCGCATTATCACGCCAGCTGCTTTTATTGCTGCCACAGGAAAGACAGGTTCTACGCCTCTTGGTCCACTTGTTAAGGCACAGGCAGAGCTAACCGCTTTGCAATCAATGCTCACGAGACCACTCGCTATGGGGCTGGGCGTGTCATTGCTTATGGCACTCGCGTACTTGCGGCGGGTGTTCGATTGGTTAATCGTTGTCCTTGCCACATTGTTGCCGCTGCCACTTTTCGCAGGTTTCGCGGTTACTACTGACACGGCAATAGAACCGCTCGCACTTCCTGCCCTGGTCATGGCCATAACCGCAAGCCTAATCATGGCATTGTTGACAGTTGTCAGAAAACGATATCCTCACACATCCCTGCTTGCCATCTTTATGCCTCTGGGATTGGTTCTTGCAATCATTCTGCCGCTTCAGCTCTTGCAAATCCGCGAGTTGGATGCATTCTCACGCGCCCTGCTTGTTTTCTTGCCATGTGTGGCCTTGATCAATGCAACTGTTGTGCAGCAATTGTGCGCCTGGACGATTGGCGGAATGGGATCAGGCCCGCGAAAGCCGCCGCGCCGCATCACCTCCAAGCCCGTTGAAGACCTCAGTGACGATGTTTTTTGAAGTAAGTGCTACATCTTCATATTGCTCGGTGGAGCTTGCATGCCCGACAAACCGGTCCGGCAGGAACATGGTTCGAATTTTACAGCCCGTCGAAAATAGGTCTTCTCGCGCGAGGAAATGCAGGACCTGTGTGGCAAAACCACCAATCGCACCCTCTTCAATTGTCAGCAAAACCTCATGATCCTGAATCAGCTGCCTGATAAGGGTTTCATCAAGCGGCTTGGCAAACCGCGCATCGGCAACTGTTATGGAAAGCCCACGTACCGCAAGTTCATCGGCAGCTTTCAGGCATTCCTGCAAACGCGCACCGAGCGAAAGAATGGCAACTTTTGAGCCCGTGCGGATCACGCGGCCTTTGCCGATAACAAGTGGAATGCCAACCTCTGGCAAATCAACGCCAACGCCTTCACCTCGTGGATAGCGGAATGCACACGGACCATCATTGACGCTGGCAGCCGTTGCCACCATGTGAACCAGTTCCGCTTCGTCGGACGCCGCCATGACGATCATGCCCGGCAGGCACGAGAGATAGGAAATGTCATAGCTTCCCGCATGCGTCGCCCCGTCCTGGCCAACCAATCCTGCGCGGTCAATCGCAAAGCGAACGGGTAGTTTTTGCAGGGCCACGTCATGCACGATCTGGTCAAACGCGCGCTGAAGAAATGTGGAATAAATCACACAGAATGGCTTGAAGCCTTCCGTGGCAAGTCCTGCTGCAAACGTCACGGCATGTTGTTCGGCGATACCCACGTCAAACATGCGGACTGGAAACTGTTTGGCAAAAATATCGAGCCCGGTGCCAGACGCCATGGCTGCCGTAATGGCAACAATACTCGGATCCCTCTCGGCTTCGGAAATGAGAGCTTTCGCAAACACATTTGTGTAAGTCGGTGCGTTGGTCTTGCTCTGCTTCAACTCCAGCGTTGCCGGATCAAAACCGGAAATCGCGTGGTATTTTTCCTTGTCGGGTTTTGAAAACGGATGGCCCTTGCCTTTTTCAGTCACGACATGGATCAACACCGGCCCTAGTTGTTTCGCATCCCGCACGTTTTGCAGGATCGGCACCAGCGTCTTGATGTCATGGCCATCAATCGGGCCAACATAATAAAAGCCGAGCTCTTCAAACAGGGTTCCACCCGTCAGCATGCCGCGCGCATATTCATCGGCGCGCTGGGCCGCCGTTTGCAGTGTCTTGGGAAACCTCTTCGCCATTTGCCTTGCAATATCGCGCAGGGACAGGAAGGGCCGTGACGACACAAGCCACGACAGATAATTGGTAAGCGCACCAACGCCGGGTGAAATCGACATGCCATTGTCGTTGAGAATGACAATGAGCCGTGTGTCGAGTGCGCCTGCATTGTTCATGGCCTCATAGGCCATGCCAGCGCTCATGGCACCGTCACCGATCACGCAAATGACATTATTGTCTCCACCGCGCAGATCGCGCGCGACTGCCATGCCCAATCCTGCCGAAATGGATGTGGAGCTATGGGCCGTTCCAAAGCTGTCGTAACGGCTCTCATCGCGCTTGGTAAAACCATAAAGGCCATTGCGTTGCCGGATCTGTCGGATGCGGTCGCGCCGTCCCGTCAGAATTTTGTGCGGATAGGTTTGATGGCTCACATCCCACACAATGCGGTCATCTGGTGTTTGAAAAACATAGTGCAGCGCTACGGTGAGTTCCACCACGCCAAGGCCAGCCCCAAAGTGTCCGCCAGACGTTGCCGCAGCATCGATGGTTTCCGCGCGCAGTTCCTCCGCCACGTCTTTCAATGACGTTTGCGGCATTTTGCGCAAATCCGCAGGCGTTTGGATCGTATCAAGCAGGGGTGTGGAAACGGGCATGAAATCTCACAAAAAATCAAAAGAGCGAACCTATCTAGGCATTTGCCAGCCACTCGGCAATCTTCTTTTCAATGGCGACAAAGCTGAAAAGCGGTGCTAGCATTCCACCATCAGGCCAATCAATTCGGCTTAAATGATGTCTTTATTTGAGTATTGATCAAGGGAGCAAACAACAATGAACATGAAATTCAAAACACTTCTCGTTGGCACAACAATGCTGGTGATGACGGCTTCAGCCGCATTTGCTGAAGTGGTTCTCAATCGCGGCAGCGCCGCCGACCCGGAATCCCTGGATCCACATAAAACCTCTACCACCTATGAAGCTGATATCCTGCGTGACCTGTTTGCAGGCCTCATGTCACAGGATGCCAAGGCTACTGTTATTCCAGGTGCTGCCGAAAGCTACACCACGTCTGCCGATGGCAAGACCTATACGTTCAAGTTGCGCGCCGATGGCAAATGGTCCGATGGCTCGCCTGTCACCGCGGCCGATTTTGTGTTCTCCTGGCAGCGCCTCGTCAATCCTGAAACGGCTGCTGAATATGCTTATCTTCTGGCACCAGTTGTAAACGCGGAAGACATCACTGCCAAGAAGAATGGCAAGCTTCCTGCTGATCTCGGCATCAAGGCAGTCGATACCTACACCTTGGAAGTTCAGCTTAAGGCTGTAACGCCTTACTTCCTCGAAATGTTAACGCATCAAGCCACCTACGCCGTGAGCAAGGCCAATGTGGAAGCCAAGGGCGCGGATTTCACCAAGCCGGGCAATTTGGTGTCCAACGGTGCATTTAAGCTCACGGAATTCGTGCCCAACGACCACATAAAGCTCGTGAAGAACGATAATTTCTACGATGCCACCAACGTCAAGCTTGACGCCGAAAACTTCATCCCAAGCGAGGACCGTGGCGCTGCCATGAAGCGTTTCGAAGCAGGTGAACTAGATCTCTATAATGATCTGCCTACGGAGCAACTCGCCGACATGAAGGCCAAGTTCGGCGATCAGGTCAAGCTCAGTCCATATTTAGGCACCTATTATTATGCCTTCAAGACCACCAAGAAGCCGTGGCAGGATGTGAAGCTGCGTAACGCTATTTCCATGGCCATTGACCGCAACTATCTCGCTGAAAAAGTCTGGTCGAACACCATGATTCCGGCCTATGGCTTTGTTCCCCCAGGAATCACAGGCTATGAAACCAAGCTGCTCGACTATGCGGAAATGTCCCAGCTTGACCGTGAAGATGCGGCCAAAAAGATTTTGGGCGAGATGGGCTACAGCCCCGAAAAACCACTCAAGATGGAAATCCGTTTCAATACATCGGAAAACCACAAGAACACCGCTATTGCCATTCAGGAACAGCTTAAGCCGCTGGGTATCGAAGTCACCTTGCTCAATACCGACACCAAAACCCACTATGGCTTGCTGGAACAACACGGTGACTTCGACATTGCCCGTGCAGCGTGGATTGCCGACTACAAGGATCCTGAAAACTTCCTTGCCCTCTGCAAAACAGGCACCGGCAACAATTATTCGGAATATACAAATCCGGACTACGACGCGTTGTTGGCCAAGGCAGCCAGTGAAACGGATGCCGCAGCCCGCATGAAAAACCTGTCAGATGCGGAAGCCATCGGCGTGGCCCGTGATCTCTGCGTCGTGCCGCTCCTCTACTACGGTTCCCACAATATCGTGTCCGACAAGGTCAAGGGCTGGGAAGCCAACGTGATGGACGTTCACCCCGGACGTTTCTTGAGCAAGTAAATATCCCGTTGGATAACCGCTTCCGGTGCTGAGCCGGAAGCGGTCCCTTGCAACAGAATCCGAGGTGCAGCCATGCTGCGTTATGTCTTGCAGCGCTTTTTGACAGCCATTCCAACGCTGTTCATCATCGTGACAATCTCATTCTTTCTGATGCGGGTCGCCCCTGGCGGCCCCTTCAATCAGGAGAAGGGACTGAACCCGGTTATCAAGACCAACCTTGAACGGATATATCATCTCGACAAGCCCTTGTGGCAGCAATTTGCAGACTATCTCTGGAACTTGCTACACGGCAATTTCGGTCCGAGCTACAACCTGCCAGACTTCACCGTGGCAGAAATTTTGTGGAACGGATTGAAGGTTTCTGTTTTGCTCGGCTTCCTTGCATTGCTGTTTGCGTTGCTGATCGGTGGCATCATGGGCATTATTGCGGCTCTCTATCAAAACAAGGCGGGTGACTATGCCGTTGTGGCAACGGCCACGGCTGGAAGCACAATCCCCACCTTCGTCATAGCCCCCTTGTTCCAGTTGTTCTTTGCACTCAGTCTCAATTGGTTTCCCGTAGGCGGTTGGACAAACGGCACATGGCGCAACATGGTTGGCCCCGTTGTGGTCCTCATGTTGCCGCAGCTCGCCATCGTGGCGCGGCTCATGCGCGGGTCCATGATTGAATCATTGCGCTCTCATCACATTCGAACGGCTCGCGCTCTTGGTTTATCTGATTATTCCATCATCATACGCCACGCCTTGCGCGGTGCATTGCTGCCGATTGTGTCCTATGCAGGTCCAGCCGCAGCAGGGTTGGTAACAGGTTCGATCATTGTCGAAACCATTTTCTCGATACCGGGCATTGGGCGGTATTTTGTTGATGCCGCTTTGAACCGTGATTATACGCTCGTTATGGGAACCGTCGTCGTCATCGCGCTTTTCACCATCGTCTTCAATCTCATTGTCGATATTCTCTATGCCGCGATTGATCCGCGGGTGCGTTATGACTGACGTCGATATCCAGAACGCCAAGCCCGGACGATCGCTTTGGGCCGATGCCTGGCTTCGCCTCAAGAGCAATAAGGCCGCAATCATCAGTGTTTTTTATCTCGCGTTCATGGCGGTGATTTGCATCGTGGGACCGTGGTTGGCACCCCATGATTTTACAACGATTTTTCAAAACTATAACCGTGTGCCACCCAGTCTCTCGCCATATCCAAAGTCCGATGCGGTGGAGGAAGCCTTACAGGAAGTGGTCAAACGCGCCCGCGTTGAGCTCGCAGGTTTTGAAAACAAAGACGGTAAATTACTGGTGACACTCACCTCTGTCAAACCAATAGATGAGCGCGTCACCCGCTATGTTGACCGTTCAGATGTATTTGAAGGCTCAACTGTCGTTCAAAAATCCGCCGACGGCCTCAAGCTGACACTGAGCACAAATCTTGAACACGAATATTTTTTCTTTGGTACGGATATCTCCGGCCGAGATCTTCTCACACGCACGCTGATTGCGGGCCGTGTATCCCTCGCTATTGGTCTTCTTGCGGGGTTGGTCGCTGTGTTCATTGGCGTTCTCTACGGTGCCGCATCGGGCCTGATCGGTGGCAAAACAGATGAAGTCATGATGCGCATTGTCGATATTCTCTATGCACTTCCCTTTACCTTCTTCGTCATCATGCTCGTGGTGTTTTTTGGCCGAAACTTCGTGCTCATGTTTCTGGCCGTGGGCTGTGTGCTCTGGCTCGACATGGCGCGCATCGTGCGGGGGCAGGCGCTGTCGATCAAGCGGCAGGAATATGTCCAGGCCGCCGAAGCCCTGGGCGTGAGCCAATGGGGTGTCCTCATCCGCCACGTGGTGCCAAATCTCTTGGGTCCAGTGGTCATTTACATGACGCTTCTCGTGCCGCAGGTTATCATTCTCGAAAGCTTCCTGTCCTATCTCGGCCTTGGCGTACAGGAACCCATGTCGAGTTGGGGCGTGCTTATCTCGCAGGGTGCGCGTAATATTCCGGGTGCCAACTGGCTGCTGTTTTTCCCCTCGTTCTTCCTCACATCAACGCTCTTTGCCCTGAATTTTATCGGTGATGGCTTGCGTGATGCCCTTGACCCCAAAGACCGCTGAGATGGAAAACAGCATCCTTTCCCTCAAAAATGTGAAGGTCAATTTCGATACGCTTGACGGCGTCGTTGAAGCGGTCAAAGGGGTCAGTCTCGATGTGAAGGCGGGCGAAACTGTTGCCATCGTTGGCGAATCCGGTTCCGGCAAAAGCCAGATGATGATGGGAATCATGGGCCTTCTTGCATCAAACGGAAGCATATCGGGTGTTGCGGATTATCGCGGCACAAATCTCATCGGTTTGCCGAAGCGTGAGCTGAACCACATCCGTGGCCGCAAGATCACCATGATATTCCAGGAACCGATGACTTCTCTGGATCCGCTGTACACCATCGGCAACCAACTCATCGAACCTATCATGCACCACCAGAACATCGGCGCGGACGCTGCCAAGTCCCGTGCCATCGATATGTTGAAACTGGTGAAAATTCCGGATCCCGAACGCCGCATGGGCTCATATCCCCATGAAATGTCTGGTGGCCAGCGCCAGCGCGTGATGATCGCAATGGCGCTTGCCAATGATCCCGACCTTCTGATCGCCGATGAACCAACCACTGCCCTTGACGTCACAATTCAAGCCGAAATCCTTGAACTCATGGCGTCTCTGCAAAAGCGCCTCGGCATGGGCATGATCTTCATCACCCATGATCTCAATATCGTCAAACGCATCGCCAGCCGCGTGGTCGTCATGCGCTATGGCGAAGTGGTGGAGGAGGGCGATACCAAAACCATCTTCGCCAAGCCCAAACACCCCTACACAAAAGCACTGCTCAATGCCGAACCCACAGGACGCAAAGCACCGCCTGCTGCCAACGCGCCAAAAATTTTGGACGGCACAAATGTCTCCGTCACCTTCTCCATCGGCGGCGGCTTTATGGCGGGACCACCGATGCTGCTCAAAGCCGTTGACCGCGTATCGGTCGCACTGAAAAAAGGCCAGACCATCGGCATCGTGGGGGAATCAGGTTCCGGAAAATCCACCCTCGCGCGCGCTTTGCTGCGGCTTCTTCCCAGTGAGGGAGCCATCACGTTTGAGGGCAAGGACATCGCCAAGCTCGTCAAGCAGGAGATGCGTCCGTTGCGCAAGCAAATCCAGGTAGTGCTGCAAGATCCCTTCGGCTCCCTGTCGCCACGCATGACAGCGGGGCAAATCATCACAGAAGGCCTGCTGGTCCATGAACCGGCAATCACAGCGCGCGAACGCGATGCGCGCGCCGTTCAGGCCCTTCAAGAGGTTCAACTCGATCCCAAATTGCGCAACCGTTACCCCCATGAATTTTCCGGCGGCCAGCGCCAGCGCATCGCAATTGCCCGCGCGATCATCTTGAAACCAAAACTCATCGTGCTGGATGAACCGACATCGGCCCTTGATCGGCAGGTTCAGGGCCAGATCATCGAACTCCTGCGCAATCTGCAGAAGGCAAACGAGCTTTCCTATCTCTTCATCAGCCACGACCTTGCTGTTGTCCGCGCCATGGCAGACCACATCATGGTGATGAAAGACGGTCGCGTGGTGGAGCAGGGCACACCCGAAGAAGTTCTGGAACATCCCCGCGAGGATTATACGAAAAAGCTGATGGCCGCAGCATTTGCTTAGAATATAACGTACACATCGTCATTTGAAACAACGGTCAAAAATCTATTCAAATGATTTCTTATAGCAAAAATAGCTGAGGTCGCCATTTCACGGGCCAAACGACTCTTGAACTTGCTTGAGGAACTGAGACGCCATCGTCGCCCAGTGTCTGGAAGTAATCTTTCGCAAGAGCGAAGCGTTTCGATCAGTACGCTCTATCGTGACATTGCATCATTGCGTCGCTTTCGGAAATATCACCGCGCTATCCCTGTCGCCGCCACGATCTCATAAAGCTTTGGCGCAAGTATGAATCCTTCGACCCTTGCACAAAGATGACCACTGCTACTTTCTGACATGCATGCACATTATTCTTTTTCTCTAACCAGAGGAATTCAAATGGGACCAAAGACTTTTCATAGGTTGGCCTGCCTTGCTTTCTTAATGCTCGGCATTCGATCCCAAGCTTTCTGTTACGGGCCATGAAGTCATTGAGGCTGGCGATATTGCCCTTTATTCTTATACTTGGAAAATGTCGGGAAAAGCACCTGACGGAGCGCCAATTGAGCAGGGCGGATTGTCAGATTGATGGTGAAATATTGAGTCAGAAACCGGCCTTATTTCAAACTGAAGAACGGCCAAATCCGCCTCAGTTGCTAAAACCCGCCAATACTGTATACTCAAATCATGGGTCTCAATTTAACATCTGCCGGGAAAATTCCTTCCATCTGGTCGCGTAACCTTCACGATGAAGTCATGGTGAACTGCGCCCGCATTGGGTTTAAGCCTTAGTCCGATCTCCATTCCGAATTTGAAGAGAATTTAGAAACTGGAGATTTGTCATGAACATTCAAAACAAGAACATCAATATCGCCGAAGTCGTGCAGCACGACATTGAGCATCATTTCCACCCCTTCACCGATCACAAAGCCTTCCATGCCGCAGGCGGCCCCCGCGTCATCACGCAGGCCGATGGCATTTATATCTGGGACGGCAAGGGCAACAAGATTTTGGACGGCATGTCCGGCCTTTGGTGCGTGAATGTCGGCTATGGCCGCAAGGAGCTGGCCGAAGTCGCCTATAAGCAAATGCTCGATTTGCCCTATTACAACACATTTTTCAAAACCACGACGGTTCCGGCAACAGAGCTTGCCACCAAGATTTCATCCCTACTGCCCAAGCGCTTCCAAAAGATTTTCTTCACCAATTCGGGTTCCGAATGCAACGACACCATGGTGCGCTTCGTCCGCCACTATTGGAAGCTCAAGGGCAAGCCTTACCGCCAGCATTTCATCGCACGGCACCGCGGCTATCATGGTTCTACCATGGTTGCGGCAAATCTCGGTGGCATGTCCGGCATGCACGAGCAGGGCGGAACCCGGCTTCCCGGCTTCCACCACGTGCAACAACCCTATTGGTATGACCACGGCGGTGACAGGTCGCTTGAGCAGTTCGGCCTCGACGCCGCCGCCGAAGTTGAAAAGAAGATCCTTGAAGTCGGTCCTGAAAATGTTGCGGCCTTTATCGGCGAGCCCATCCAGGGTGCCGCAGGCGTGCTCATTCCGCCATCCACCTATTGGCCGGAAGTGCAGCGCATCTGCCGCAAATATGGCGTGCTGATCGTTTCCGATGAGGTCATCTGCGGCTTTGGCCGTACCGGCAAAATGTGGGGCTTCCAGTCATTTGGCTACGAGCCGGATATCGTCTGCATGGCAAAGGGCCTGTCATCCGGCTATTTGCCCATCGGAGCCGTCGCCATTTCCAACACGCTCACCAATGATTTCTTCGAACTTGGCGGCGACTTCAACCACGGCATGACCTATGCGGGCCATCCGGTTTCATCAGCCGTAGCCCTCAAGAACATCGAAATCATTGAGGGCGAAAAACTGGTGGAGCGGGTGGCTGAGCTCGGTCCCTATTTTGCCAAGGCGCTGGCGAGCCTGAATGACCACCCCATTGTCGGCGAAACCCGCTCGCTGGGCCTGATCGGTGCCGTCGAATTGTCCAGCCACAAGGCAACCCGCGCCAGGTTCCATGATTCGGGCCGCGTGGGAACAATCTGCCGCGACCATTGCTTCA
The DNA here is from genome assembly GCA_031417195.1 of Rhodobiaceae bacterium. Classification (GTDB taxonomy): domain Bacteria; phylum Pseudomonadota; class Alphaproteobacteria; order Rhizobiales; family Aestuariivirgaceae; genus Aestuariivirga. The sequence goes on along the minus strand of JANOVC010000109.1, from coordinate 7,610 downwards.
AAAACAATCTCGTCATGCGCGCCTGTTGGGATACCATGGTTCTGGCCCCACCCTTCATCATCACGAAAGTGCAAATTGATGACATGGTGAAACTGGCGCGTGTGGCTCTCGATGCAACCTACGCTGACGTGAAATCAGAAATGCTCTGAGCGTCAAAAATCAGGTGTGACAATTTGTAAATAACGTCGAATTTAGTTGAGTTCGCCGGAAAAATTGTCACACTGACACCATCAACTTGTCGCCCGCTAACCTGGAGTTTCTTCGATGACGACTTACAAACCCCGCTTTGCACCGTCGCGCCGCTCGCTGCTGAAAGGCACCGGGGCGGTGGTCGCCGGCGTCAGCTTCCTGCCGCGTTTTTCATTGGCCGAAGAAGAAAAGAAACTGAACCTCTATAACTATGACACCTATATGGGCGAAACCACACTTGCCGATTTCAACGATGCCAGCGGCATTGAAGCCAAGCTCGATCTTTATGCCGACATGGACGAACTGTTTTCAAAAATGAAGGCAGGCAATCCCGGTTACGACGCAATCGTTGTCGCCAATGATTATGTTGAGCGCATGGTGAAGGCGAACATGCTCTCGCCCTTGGACCACAGTAAAATTCCAAACATGTCAAACATCGATCCGGATTTCCTTGATCCAAAATTTGATCCCGGCCGCAAATTCTCGCTCCCCTATATGTGGGGAACAATCGGCATCGGCTACCGCATATCTGCCGTTGGTGATGAAAAAATGGACACTTGGAAAGTCCTCTTTGACTCCGACAAGTTTGCAGGAAAAATTTCAGTTTTGGGTGATGCCCAAAATGTGTTGGGCTCGGCCATGAAATATCTCGGCTTCTCGTTCAACTCAACGGACCCTGCCGAGTTCAAGAAGGTTGAAGAACTGCTCATCGCCCAGAAGAAAAACATCAAGGTGTTCGCCCCCGACAACGGCCAGGATTTGCTGGCCTCAGGCGAAGTTGTGGCCTGTATGGAGTGGAACGGCGACATCGCGCAGGTGATGGTCGAAGACAAGGACCTCACTTATGTTGTGCCACAGGAGGGCGGCAGCAGGTGGGAAGATACTTGGACCATCCCAACCGGTGGCAAGCATCCCGAAAATGCCCACGCTTTCCTCAATTTCATTCTTGATGCTGAAAACGGCAAAAAAATCGCAACAACGGTGCAATACGCAACACCAAACGCGGCTGCCAAGAAGTTGATGCCGCCGGATTATGTGGACAGTCCCGCGATTTATCCGCCCAAGGACATTCTCGCAAAATGTGAGAACGTGATTTACCTCGGCGAAGAGTTACAGAAAATGCGCGACGAAGTCTGGACCAAAATCCAGGCCGCCTGAAAATTGCAGGCCACGTAATATCCAGATAAATAGCGGTGATGGCAGCTTGCCGTCACCGTGCCAATTGGCTAGCATGTCCAAAATAATAAAAGCTGGCAGGGAGCTGGGGCATTTTGGATAATTGGAAAGACAATAAAAACGTCTTCTGGACACTTGCGTCACCGGGAACATTCTGGCTCGCTGTCTTCTTCGTCATTCCCCTCCTGTTTCTCTTCGTCATGTCCTTCGGCGGCAAGGCCATCATTAATGGTGAAATGTCAATCACCGAATATGATTACTTTACCGGTTTTGACAATTACCTCCGATCGCTTGATCCCCTCTATCTCGGCATCATGTGGAAAACCATCTGGATCAGTGCCATCGCAACGGTGTTCTGCTTGTTGACGGCCTATCCCATTGCTTTCGGCATTTGCTTTGCGCCCGAGCGCTGGAAACCAATTCTGCTCCTGCTCGTGGTGCTGCCCTTCTGGATCAACCTGTTGATCAGAACCTATTCCCTGATTGCCGTGTTCCGCACGAATGGTTATTTGAATGCGGTGCTCGGAACCGTGGGGCTTGGCCCTTATGAAATGCTGTACAACAACGCCTCGGTCATTTTCGGCCTCGTTTATGTCTATATGCCCTTCATGGTGTTGCCGCTGTATGCCACGATCGAGCGTCTCGATAAATCCTTCCTCGAAGCCAGCCTCGATTTGGGTGCCACTCAATTCACCACATTTCTGAAAGTCACCGTGCCGCTGACCATGCCCGGCATTGTCACCGGCATCATTCTTGTGTTCATTCCATGCCTCGGCTCATTCCTCACGCCCGACCTGTTGGGCGGTGCCAACGCTGTGATGATCGGCAATATCATCGAGCGGCAATTCAAGGCGGCAAATGACTGGCCCTTTGGTGCCGCCATTTCCTTCATGCTGATGTTTGCAACCTTCGCCGCCCTCATGTTTCGCGCCTTCCTCGCCAAACGCAGCAAGGGAGTTGATGTGTAATGGCTGCCCAACTCAAACCCGGCTCCGGCCCCCTCGACTATGGCAACAGGCTGTGGCTGAAAATCGTCTTCGCCTTCGTTTACATCATGCTCTACGTGCCCATTTTCACGTTGATTGCTTTCTCCTTCAACACCGACAAGCGCGGGGTGGTCTGGCGCGGTTTCACGTTGGATAACTACACCAAGGCTTGGAACAACAGCGCCCTCATCGAAGCCATGACAAATTCGCTGATGATCGCGTTTATCGCCACCATCATCTCAACCATCATCGGATCGATGATCGCCCTCATGCTGTGGCGCTTTCGCTTTCCCTTCAAGGGGTCCTATGAAGCTTTCATGGGCCTGCCCATCGTAATTCCCGAAATCTGCATGGGTGTGGCGCTGCTGCTCTTTTTCAATGTCACAGGCATGATGACGGCAGTCATCGCCATGCCATGGCCGCTCAATCTCGCGAACATCATTATTGCCCATGTTGCCTTCTGCTTTCCCTTCGTGGCCATCGTTGTGCGTTCGCGGCTCGTGGGTTTCAACCGCCAGCTCGAAGAGGCGTCCAAGGATTTGGGTGCCAGCGAGTGGCAAACCTTCCGGAAAGTCATCTTGCCCTATATGATGCCGGGTCTTGTCGCTGGCGCGTTGTTGGCCTTTACCCTGTCGCTCGATGATTTCGTGATCACCTTCTTCACCTCAGGCCCCGAAACCGTCACGTTCCCCGTGAAGGTCTATTCCCTCGTGCGCCGTGGCGTGTCGCCGGAAATCAATGCGGCTTCCACCGTTCTGATTGTAATCACTGTTGTGGCAACAATCATTGCCATGAAACTTCAAGCCCCGGAAAAATCCGGCAAAGGGTAATGATGACTGAACCAATCGTCTCCATTCGCGGCGTCAGCAAAAAATTTCCCGGCGGTGTCATCGCCGTGGACAATATCAACATTGATATTGCCCAGAATGAATTTTTCGCACTCCTCGGCCCATCGGGCTGCGGCAAGACAACATTGCTCCGCATGATCTCCGGCCTTGAGACCCCCACCGAAGGCCAGATCATGATCGGTGGTGAGGACATGGCATTGACGCCACCCAACAAGCGCCCCACCAACATGGTGTTCCAGTCCTATGCCGTGTTCCCCCACATGACGGTGGAAGACAACGTGGCCTATGGCCTGCGCGTTACAGGCGTGGCCGAGGATGAAACGAAGCGTCGCACGGCGGAAGCCCTGGAAATGGTGAAGCTGCCCCATCTTGCCAAACGCAAACCCGACCAGATGTCCGGCGGCCAGCGCCAGCGTGTGGCCTTGGCCCGCGCTCTGGTAAAGCGTCCAAAAGTCTTGCTGCTGGATGAACCGCTCTCGGCCCTCGATGCAAAGCTGCGTGACGACATGCGCATGGAATTGACGCGCCTGCAGGAAACCGTCGGCATCACCTTCATCATCGTCACCCATGATCAGGATGAAGCCCTCTCCATGGCCAGCCGTATCGCCGTGTTGGACAAGGGGGCCGTCCAGCAAATCGCAACGCCGTCTGAACTCTACGAGCAACCCCAAACCCGCTTCGTGGCGGACTTCATCGGCAAGGTAAATCTCATCGATGCGAGGGTGCTCAGCCGCAAAGGCAAGGAAATTACCTGCCAGGCCAAGGGTCTTGGTAAAATGAGCATTTCAACCGAAAAGACCTGCGGTGACAGCGTCGGTATTGCTGTGCGCCCCGAAAAACTCAAATTGAGCAAGTCGAAGCCGAAAGAAGTGGGCCTCGTCACCCTGCAAGCCACCGTCCGCGATGTCGCCTATTATGGTGACACCAGCCACGTTGTCGTCTCCACTGGCGATGGCCTCGATCTGCAGGTCAACGTGCAAAACGACACGCGCACAGGCGGCGCTGGCGTTGAACGCGGCCAAAGCATCTGGGTGTCATGGACCCCCAACGATTCAATCATTCTCACGGAGTAGACCATGGCCATCAAGATGGACGATTTGTCCCGCAAGCCGGGCGACGAAGCATTTCGCCGCGACAGTATCAAGGGCACCCAGTGGGAAGCCACCTATGCCGGAGCGCTGTCCTTCATGCGCCGCAAATACACCCGCGATTTGAAGGGCGTGGATATCGCTGTCACCGGCATCCCCTTCGACCAGGCCGTGTCCCACCGTTCAGGCACCCGCATGGGTCCGGAAGGCATCCGCCGCGCATCCGCCGAAAATGCCTGGGGTCCGTTCTGGCCGTGGAACTTTGATCCCTTCGATACCCTCGGCGTGATCGACTACGGCGATTGCTTCTTCGATTGGGGCCGCAAGGAAAACTTCCCCGAAACTTTGGAGCAACATGCCACGGAAATCATCAGCTCCGGTGCTGAAATGATTTCCCTCGGCGGTGACCATTACGTGAGTTACCCCTTGCTCAAGGCCCACCACAAAAAGCACGGCCCCTTGGCCTTGGTTCATTTCGATGCCCACCGGGATGTGGAAGTCGATGATGGTGGCCGCATCGACCACGGCACGATGTTCGGTTATGCCGTGCGCGAAGGCCTGATCGACCCGCACAAATCCGTGCAGCTTGGCATCCGCACCACATTCGCCGGTGAAACAACCATGGGCTTCCGCATCATCTTTGCTGATGAAGCCCATGAAACCTCGTCCGCTGACTTGGCCAAAATCATCACCAAAAAAGTTGGAAAGTCCAAAGCCTATCTCACCTTCGATATCGATTGCCTTGATCCGTCCGTTGCCCCCGGCACCGGAACCCCCATCCCCGGTGGCCTCAGCTACCATCAGGCAGCGAGCATCATCCGCAAACTCACCGACATAAATTTCGTCGGCATGGATATGGTCGAAGTCTCGCCACCCTACGACCACGCCGAAATGACATCAGGTGCGGCAGCGGCGCTCATCATGGAATACATCTGCCTGAGAGCCTGGCAAAAAGGCGCACGCGGCGAGGTGATGGCGGAGTAGACGTTCCGTCCCCATTTCGTCATTCCAGCGAAAGCTGGGAACCGGCTATCCCACGGGTGACGCAGAGAGATGGTTTCTGTTCGTTCAACTCAGCGTATTCCGAATCAGGTAATTTACTACATTCCATCCATCATGGGCGCAACGGCAAACAGTTTCCGCGCGCCACCTGCGGTGGCGTGTTGTTGGTCATGGGGGCGGTTTAGCTGCCTTGGCCTCGATGCTCAATTGGAAAAGGCGGGAAAAGCCCATCATCTCGCAGGTCTCTGCATCTCTCGTTTCGAGTTTGAAATGGTATGGTTTTGGAAGTAGTGTCGTTGGATGATGGATTCAACGCCCATTGAAAGCCCCCGCCGCATCGGTCGCCGCCCGCGTACCGATACCGAACCTTCAAAGAAAATTTCGCCTATTGCGCCCGGCATCGTGGGTGGGCAATACAAGCCTTTGACCGACAATGAGATGCTGCGCGTCCATCATTTGGCACTCCAGCTGCTTGAAGAGCTTGGCCTGTCGCAAATCACACCCAGCCTTGAACGACGTGCGGTGGCAGCAGGATGCCGCATGGACAATGAGGGCCGTCTGCACTTTCCACGAGGGCTGGTCGAAGATGTGATTGCCCGCTCGCGGCGCTCATTTACACTGCATGGCCTGGACCCTCGGCACAACATCGAAATCGGTGGCAAGCGGGTTCATACGGGCACCGGCGGTGCTGCACCCACCATTATGGATTTTGAGACAGCGAAGTACCGCGAGAGTACAGTTGCCGATCTCTATGACATTGCGCGGTTGGTGGACAGGCTCGACAACATCCACTGGTACCACCGTTCCATCGTTGCGCGCGACACTGACTCGATATTCGATCTTGACATGAACACCACTTATGCCTGCCTTGCGGGTACGACAAAATCGATTGCAGTTAGCTACACCGATGGCAACAACGTGCGCGCCGTGCAACCCATGCTTGATGCGGTCGCGGGCGGTGACGGCAAGTATCGTGAACGGCCTTTCTGCACTGCCGTGTGCTGCCATGTCGTGCCACCCATGCGCTTTGCCACAGAAAGCTGTGATGTACTGGAAGCCGCTGTTCTTGCGGGCATGCCAATCTTGCTTGTTTCGGCCGGACAAGCCGGTGCTACAGCGCCCGCCGCTTTGGCTGGTGCCGTTGCGCAAGCCTGTGCCGAAGTTCTCGCCGGGCTTGTTTTATGCAACATCATCGACCCTAATTGTCGTGGGATTTTTGCCGCTTGGCCATTTGTGTCTGACTTGCGAACGGGTGCCATGTCTGGGGGCTCTGGCGAGCAGGCTCTGCTTTCGGCGGCCTGCGCGCAAATGGCCAATTTTTACGACCTTCCAAACTCCGTTCCAGCCGGAATGACCGATAGCAAACTACCTGACGCACAGAGCGGCGGGGAAAAAGGCTATACGATCTCGCTCGCCGCCCATGCGGGCGCGACGATGATCCATGAATGTGCTGGCATGCAAGCCTCGCTGATGGGCACGACGTTCGAAGGCTATGTCATCGACAACGACCTGCTCGGCGCTATTCTGCGCACGGTGAAAGGCATTGAAGTCAGCGAGGATACGTTGAGCTTCGATGTCATTCGCGACACCGTTCTGGGGCCGGGCCATTTCCTTGGACATGCACAGACTTTGGCACGCATGAAGAGCGATTATGTGTATCCCGAGATTGCTTGCCGACGGAGTGCCAATGAATGGCAACAGGCTGGTGCACAAGACGTACGCGCACCTGCCCGCGAACGCGTCCGCAAGATCCTGTCCGAGCATTATCCACGCCACATTGCTGAAGACGTGGATGCAAAGATCAGGGCGCATTACAACATCATCTTGCCAAGGGAACGCATGCGCTCAGGCAACGGCGTTTGGTGACTCGCAATTGACGAAAGTCTTTCCAGTGCGGCATGGCACTTAAGCTTTCTGCGAATGTGCACTTTCTTACTGCACACGCTGCGCACACAACGCCTTGTAACCCATTGATTTTTTTAATTGTCTGCCCCATCCATCATGGGGTAATCCGCATCGGCGCTTGCTGAAGAGATAATTATATCCCAATAATTGCCGGTATAATGAAAATAGTCCTTGACAAGGAGTTAGATATAGTCCTAGTTTGGATGTGTTCACTCCGGAAGGGGTCCAGGTCATGACGGTGGCTTTGATGGGGTGAATGTGGCGCCTGCGGGCCGGGGAGTAACGTACCCTTGGCTCCCGGGAACTTCAGCCTAGACCCGGGGGTACTACGGCCCTCGCGCTCACCAAGGCAAAGCAACCTCAGCGGGAAACATCAGACACCGTGCGATCTGGGGCAATGTAAGAGCGAAGCTGGA
>JANOVC010000108.1:0-70547 GCA_031417195.1 Rhodobiaceae bacterium | reverse complement strand
AAAAACCGCTCCCGACGCGTCGGCTTGTGGTGAACCTCAAAACCCGAATTCGAAAATGTCATTTGCCGCATCGCGATGATCCTTCTGACAAACAAGAATCACACTTCAACAATCGCAGCAACAAGTTTATTCAGAGGTTCCTTAAATAATTGGGACGCGGAAAAATATCAGCGGGAATTTTACAGGTAGCTCTTTACTGCCCGCTGCTCTATTTTACGGCGAGTAACACGCCCACATCTGAGATAATCATTTTTTTGCCGCGAGACATAATCATCATACAGGTGCCATCCTTTTGGCAAACTACATGTTTGACCTGACCCCGTCGTTGTAAATTGAATACAATTGTACCTGCTGCAGTGATTTTTTCATGTGAACAATTTGGATTGCTGCTGCACAATGACATGGCATTGAGAAGTTTTACATTCTGTGATTCAGCTATTGCGAGATTTGAATACGCAAGAAATATAAATAGGTTTGCACAGATGACTCTGAAAGGCATGATAATCTCCATCGGCAACAAAATTGCGGGGCTTTAGGTCCAGCCCTGAATGAACCTTGACAGATTCTTAGCCACACTTAAGTGAACCACATCACATCCCCGCAAAATTTAACCCCTGGCTGGCAGGCCAATTTTTATCGTTCATCCAAATTAGGGTAAATTAGATTTGACCCTTCGTGCCATGTTACCAGAGTTCCCGCCAAGCAGTCGGATTTTTCAGTTCGCTATTGAATGCAATACAGCCCTTTACAGACGAAGGGGACCAGATAAACTACTTATGGCGCTGTTGTTAGCGGGATTGTGAGCATAGTCCCATGAGATATGGCGAGGTCAGAAAGGGCCTGTTAATGATCGCTGAAACCAAAAAACCGGTGCGACCTTTAAACGCCTTGGCAATTTCCCGTCTTTTTGAAAGGACACCAGATAAAATACGACAGTCAGTTTTAAGTGCCACGCCACCCATCACGCTTAAAAAAAATCAGGGCCTTTTTGACCGCGGCGATTTGGGAGGAACCATGTATGTGGTTCAAACGGGACGAGTAGAAATATCACTGATAACCGAAACGGGCCGCAAAATGGTATTCAACCAGATTGGACCAGGACACTGTATCGGTGAAATTGGCATGCTGGACGCACAGCTGCGCACAGCCTCCGCAATTGCGATTGAAGACTCAAGCCTGCAACCCATTTCCCGCGTCACTTTTTTTGATGCCGTAAAGAATTGCCCGCAGCTTGCCATAAATCTGATGGAAATTTTGTGTGAGCGCATCCGCTGGATAAGTGACTCAGTGGAGGAATACGCCCTTCATTCCCTTCACCTGAGGCTCGCGCGTCGGCTTCTTGTCCTTAATAAAAATTTTGCCGACGCCGATGGTGCGATCAAAATCGCCCAAAGCGATCTTGCAGACTTTGCGGGCGCAACAAGGGAGTCCATAAATAAAATTCTCATTCAGTGGAAAAGTGAGGGGCTGATTAACTTGGGGAGACGCAAGATTGTTTTGTTAGAGCTGGATAAACTCGACCAGATTGCATATTGGGATTTGGGCCACCCTTAGGCGGCACATCCAGTGTTCGTCATAAAAATTTAGCGAATCTCGGCCTATTGAACAAAAGCGCGAAGACCGATTGACAACGTCGGTTAACCAGTCAACTCTTGACCTGTTCGTCTCGCCTATTGCCCTGACGCCGCCCAAAAGATAGGTTAATATTTCTTAACAATAAAAAAGGGTGGCTTTATGCGGCAACGTGCTCCGGGTCTTTTCATCACTTTCTTGTTCGCAGCTCTCCTACCGCTTATGGCCATTGCCGCTGAAAAGCCCATCACCCTGCTACCGGGTGCGGACTACGCAGGTGGTGATTATCGTACCATTAAAAACACGACCCTTGGCAATTGTTCTACTGTTTGTGCAGCCGACGCAAAGTGTAAAGCTTTCACGTTCAATACCAAGGTAAACTGGTGCTTTCTCAAATCAGATGCAGGTGTGGTTATGCCGTTTTCCTTGGCGGTGGCCGGTGGAACCGATGCTCCAGGATCAACCGTCGCCAGTAAGCTTGCGCCAGAGCTTGCTTTCGTTGATTCGGGTATCATTGCCAACGCGCATACATTCGCGGCAACGCTGAAAGCAGCAACTCTGCCTGAGAACAAGGATCCGGTTTCACTGAACAATGAAATACAGGTGAAAATAGCGGCACTCGATTTCCAGGGCGTGTCCGATCTATCAAAAGCAGTGATCACACTGGGCGATGACAGCTATGAAGCGTGGCGGAATCTGGCACTGGCCATCAACGCGGTGCAGACCACAGATACAAACCTGCTCGGCACTCTCAACCAAGACAGCCTGAATGCAGCATATGAAGCCTATGAGCATTCTGTATCACCTGCGCAACGTGGTGAATCCCTGTCATTGCTGGGCAGCGCACTGGTGCGCAATGGCTCTACGCGACCTGCAATTGAAGCCTACCGTGCAGCATCGAAGGTCTATTCTTCACCCACATTGACTGTAGCCTTTGAGGATGCAAAAATAAAATATGGCTTTCGTGTACTCGATTATACCGTAAATGCCGATGCAGCCGATCCACGCGTCTGTGTACAATTTTCCGAAGACCTGAAACGCGGTCGCATCGATTTCAATCCATTCATCTTAGTCGACGGCGCAGCTCCCGCCGCCGTGCAGGCGAATGGCCGGGAACTTTGCGTTGATGGCCTGAAGCGCGGCTTGCGCACTGCACTTACCATACGCGACGGTCTGCCTGCTGAAATCGGTGAGAAAACCCTGAAACCGGTGACGCTCTCAGTGTTTATACGCGACCGCAATCCAACCGTGCGCTTTACCGGACAAAACTATGTTCTGCCAGGAGCGGGGCGGCATGGTGTTCCACTCGTTTCGGTCAACGCAGGCGAGATTGCTGTCGAAATCTACCATATCCCGCAGCGCGGCCTTGCCGGACTTGTGAAAGGCACACAGTTTCTTTCACAGATCACCACGTATGATGCGCAGGCCATTGGTGATGATTCAGGCCAGAAGATATGGTCCGGCACGCTGACAGCTGAGATAAAAAACAACGAAGAGGTAACAACAAGCTTCCCGCTCGACGAAGCCCTAAAGGATCGTGTCCCTGGTGTCTATGTAATGGTTGCGACACCCGTTGGCGCGCGTGCCGACGACTACGCATCCAAGGCAACACAGTGGCTTCTCGTGTCTGATCTCGGCCTTACAACACTTTCGAACCAGAGTGGGCTTTCCGTGTTTGTGCGTTCGCTGAATTCCGCGAAGGCGTTGGCAAACACCGAGGTGACGTTGCTCGCCCGCAACAATGTCGTGCTGGGCAAAGCCAGGACCAACGATATGGGTCTTGCCACATTCGATGGCGGCTTGATGCGGGGGACTGGCGGCAATGCGCCGGTTATCGTGACGGCAGACGGGATCAACAATGATTTTGGCTTCATTGACATCAACCGCGCAGCCTATGATTTTTCCGATCGCGGCGTGGGCGGGCGCGCAGCACCAGGCCCAATTGACGTCTTTATGTACACTGAACGCGGCATCTATCGCCCAGGCCATACGGTGCATCTCTCAGCCATTGCCCGGGACAACAAGGCCGTTGCGATCACCGGACTACCCTTGACGTTGATTGTGTCCAGGCCAGATGGCGTCGAGTACCAGCGCTATGCTGTGAAGGACAAAGGCCTTGGCGGCTACAACATTGACATTGATCTCAAAACAACGGCCATGCGTGGCATGTGGACCGTCGCAGCCCATACCGACCCGAAACACGACGCTATAGCATCCCTGCGTTTTCGCGTGGACGATTTTGTACCGGATCGTATCGAGTTCGATTTAAAAAGTGACGCAAAAACCGTATCCTTGGAAGTCCCGACGCAGGCGACCATTGACGCCCGGTTCCTTTATGGCGCACCAGCATCTGGTTTGCGTGTGGAAGGTGATATTACACTGACACAAACACGGCAGATCATGGACTTTCCTGGCTACAGTTTCGGCTTGGAAGAAAAGAGCGTTGCCACGGGCCGCACCGAACTCTCCGAGCTAGGGACGACGGATGACCAGGGCAAGACCACCATTTCATTCCAGCCCGCAGATATTCCACAAACAACCCAACCCCTGGAAGCGATACTCAACATTCGTATTGTGGAAGGCGGTGGTCGCGCCATTGAGCGGCAAATATCACTTCCCGCTGCCAATATCTCGTCAATGATAGGCATCAAGCCGGTTACACCGGAATTTGGCGAGGGCCAAGTTGCGCAGTTTGATGTGATCGCCATTGACAATACCAAGGCGCGCATTGCTTCGGGGCCACTTTCCTGGGAGCTTTTACACATTCGCGATGATTTCCAATGGTATCAAAAAAATGGCAGTTGGAGCTACGAAGCAACCGAATATACAGACCGCGTGGCCAATGGCAAAACTGACGCGGCGGCGGACAGGACATCACGTATCGAGGGAAAGCTCGATTGGGGTCACTACCGCATTATGGTTGAGTCCGATGATCCCAACGGACCTGCAGGCAGTTATGATTTCTATGCAGGCTGGTATACGCCACAGATCTCTTCTGACTCGCCTGACATCTTGCAGATTGCACTCGACAAGGAAAGCTACAAAATTGGCGAAACGGCTGTCGTGAAAATCATCCCACGCTTTGCCGGCACTGCGCTGGTCAACATTGTTGGAGAGACACTGATCGACATGAAGGCCATTGATATTCCCGCAAGCGGCGGTGAATTAAGCTTCACCGTAACCGATAGCTGGGCACCCGGTACCTATGTGGCAGCAACCCTGTTCAGGCCTGCAAGCTCAGATTCAAAAATGCCAGGCCGAGCCATTGGCATTGCGGCAGTGAAGAAGGACGAGGTGGCACGCACCGTTTCAATTACGCTGGATCCGCCAAAACAGATGCAACCCCGCACCACGCTTGTCGTTCCTGTAACACTGAACAATATCGCAGCGGGCGAAGACGCATATGTGACAGTAGCCGCTGTAGATGTGGGCGTACTTAATGTAACGCGCTTTACCCCGCCAGATGCCGATGGCTGGTTCTATGGCCAGCGACGCTTGGCCATGGAATTGCGTGATATCTATGGCCAACTCATTGATGGGTCACTCGGCAATACAGGGACAATCCGTTCAGGTGGCGGCGACGAAGATGAAGCAGCAGCACTCGACACCAAGGGCAGCCCGCCAACAGCTGAAGTTGTGGCCCTTTATTCAGGCATTGTGTCGGTTGGTTCCGGCGGCAAGGCAACGGTCAACTTCGACATTCCGGAATTCAACGGCACCTTGCGTCTGATAGCCGTTGCGTGGACCAAAGGCGCTGTGGGTGACACGGCAACCGACGTCATCGTGCGCGACCCCGTGGTTGTCTCGGAAGGCCTGCCACGCATCCTCGCGCCGGGCGATGCCACGCGCATGCGTTTGGACATTGACAACACCGATGGTCCAGACGGTGATTATAAGCTTTCAGTTACGTCGTCTTCCGGCCTGGCGATTGGCGGTGGACAAAGCACGCTGAATCTCCGCAAAGGCAAACGCGTCGCCGTGAACCTTCCGGTGACTGCCGGTGCAGCTGGTGTGCAAACCATTGATATGGCACTGACCCATGCGTCGGGTCTCAAGATTGAACGGCGTATGACAATCATGGTGCGTCCCGGCCAGCCGCTGGTAAGCGCGCGCCGCATTGTCTCGTTAAAGCCCGGACAGTCCCTCGCAATAACCCCAGATATGCTCGCCAACAAAATAGGCGGCACTGGCAGCGTGACTGCCGCGATCACGCGCTCTGGCGCACTTGATGTGCCGGGCATACTGCAGTCGCTTGACCGTTATCCCTATGGATGCACCGAACAAACGACAAGCCGGGCACTGCCGCTCCTCTATCTTGAGGAAGTTGCGGCCCGTTCAGGCCTTGAGGGCGACAAAGCAATCAAGGAACGCGTGCAGGATGCAATCTACCGCACCCTCGCCAACCAATCCACCGAAGGTGCCTTTGGCCTTTGGGACAACAATTCTTCCGGCGATTTATGGCTTGATTCCTACGTCTCGGACTTTCTGACCCGGGCAAGGGAAGAGGGCTATGATGTTCCGCAAAAGGCGTTTGAGAGCGCGCTGGCAAACTTGCAGAATGTTGTTGGCTTCACACAGAATGTTGAAGAAAAACCAGCCGACATTGCGTATGCGCTGTACGTATTGGCACGCAACAAGAAAGCCTCAATCGGCGACCTTCGCTTCTATGCGGAGACAAAACTTGAGAGTTTCCCCTCGCCAATGTCCAAGGCACAGCTGGCATCGGCGCTTGCACTCTATGGTGACAAGGCGCGCGCCACGACCACGATGGACGCTGCCTACAAGGCACTCACCTCGCGCCGGGAGGAAGACTGGTTGCGCCTCGACTATGGCTCGAACCTGCGTGATACGGCAGCTTTGCTTGCACTTGCCATTGAGAGTGATTCGGTTTCTTCGCTGGTACCAAAGCTGACGGCGGCAATGATACGCTTCCAGACGGCAGCACGCTGGACCTCCACCCAGGAAGACGCATGGATGCTGCTGGCGGCACACGGGCTACTCGCGTCAACCGATGCGCCTAAGATCGACATCGGTGGAAAGGGTTTTCAAGGCGATTATGTGCAAAAGTTTACTGAGGCCGATCTCTCGGCGAGATTGAGTATTTCCAACAAATCCGACCGTCCTATTGATGCTGTGCTGACCACCACGGGTGTTCCTGCAACACCAGATCCGGCGGGCGGTAATGGTTTCACCATCGAACGTAACTATTACAATTTTGATGGTACTGCCGCAGACCTTGCAAAACTGAAGCAAAATGACCGGGTGGTGGTGACGATTAAGGTCAGCCAGGTAAACACGTGGCCTTCCAAGATCATGGTTACTGACCTGCTTCCCTCTGGCCTCGAAATTGACAATCCGGGTTTGGTTTCCTCAGCAAGCCTTGAAAATTTCAGTTGGTTGGCGGAACCACCAGTCAACGCCTATCTCGAATTCCGCGATGATCGTTTTGCCGCAGCGCTTACGCGTGAAAATGGCGATAATGGCGACGTGACCTATGCCTATGTCGTGCGCGCGGTAACGCCTGGAACATTCATACTGCCACCTGCATTGGTGGAGGATATGTACAGGCCTTATCTCAATGCACGAACGCTTAGCGGTGTGCTGGAAGTTAAATAATGGCTTCGCCTGCCGAGTGGGTAAGCGCAAAGGCCAAGTGGTTCTTTGCCATTCCGCTTGTCTTGGCAGGTGCAGTCGCCGCTGATCAAGCCTTCCCGCCGCCAGACCCAGCACTTCTCCCCGTCTCGGCAATTGTAATGGGGCGTAACGGAGAGCTGCTAAGGCCTTATGCTGTGGCTGACGGCCACTGGCGGTTGGCGGTGAAACTTGCAGACGTTGACCCATTGTTACAGCGCATGATCATTGCCTATGAAGACAAACGCTTTGCGTCCCATATTGGCATTGATCCCTTAGCCAGTGTCAGGGCCCTGAAGCAGCTTGCCACATCAGGCCATATCGTTTCCGGTGGTTCGACGCTCACCATGCAAGTTGCAAGGTTGTTGGAGCCCCGTAGCGAGCGCTCCGTTACCTCTAAATTCAGGCAAATGGCCCGCGCCCTGCAATTGGAACGGCGTTATGGCAAAGATCAAATTCTTACATGGTATTTCACCCTCGCGCCCTACGGCGGCAATCTTGAAGGCGTGCGCGCGGCCTCGCTATCGTGGTTCGGCAGGGAGCCCCGCAAACTCAGCGTGGCTGAAGCTGCACTTCTCGTGGCTCTGCCGCAATCGCCAGAAGCACGCAGACCCGATAAGTTTCCAACCCGCATCAAAGCTGCGCGCGATCGCGTAATTGAGCGCATGAAGGCAGCGGGTATCATCGCAACTGAAGATGCAATCATTGCGCTAAGTGAGCCCTTGCCCGAGTTCCGCAGGGATTTGCCGGCCCTTGCAGCCCATTCAACAGACACAGCCCGCGCAAGAGGCGTGGACCAACTCACCATTGATGGCAAGGCACAGGCGAAGGCGGAGCGTGTCATGCGTGAAGTGGCACAGAAGCTTGATCCCACAGTATCTATTGCAGTACTCGTGGCCGATATTCAAACCGGTGAAGTGATCGTGCGGGCTGGCTCTGCCAAGCCTTTTGACCAGGCAAGCAAGGGCTGGATTGATATGACACGCGCCATTCGCTCACCCGGATCGACGCTGAAACCTTTTATTTATGGCCTCGCCTTTGAAAACGGCATTGCCCATCCTGAAACCCTGATTGATGACAAGGCAGAAAATTTTCGCGGCTATAAACCAAAGAATTTCAACCAAAGTTTCCATGGCACAGTCACTTTACGCCATGCCTTGCAGCTCTCGCTTAATCTTCCAGCTGTTAAACTTCTTGATGCGGTTGGGCCTTTAAGGCTTGCCACCGCCTTTCGGGAAGCAGGTGTTGCACTGCGACTGCCGCGCAACACCAGTCCCACTCTGGCCGTGGCACTTGGGGGTGTTGGCATGACACTCGATGACCTTGTGACACTCTATTCAGCATTGCCGCGTGGCGGGGTTCCCTTCACACTTCATGATCAATTGAAACCAAGCATGACTGGGCGTGAAGCCACCGCGGCTCCCGAACTTTTCGGAGCCAATGCGAGCTGGTATGTCTCTGATATTCTTTCCGGCACACCACCACCGGACGGTGTATCACCACTTCCCATCTCTTATAAAACAGGCACGTCATATGGCTATCGCGATGCCTGGGCAGTGGGCTTTGATGCCAAATATGTAATTGGCGTATGGGTTGGCCGCGCCGATGGCACGGCAGTTTCGGAACTTACAGGGCGAACAGCTGCAGCTCCCCTTCTCTTTCGGATTTTTGAAACACTGAAACAGCCGGTTAGGTGGGAAAAGCGCCTGCCACCCACGAGCGTGATTTCCAACGCAGATAAACTTCCGGGCACGCTGAAATATTTTGGTGCAATGGTAACAGATAAGAATATCCACCTGCGCGCTCCGGAAATCATGTTTCCACCCGATGGCGCAAAGCTTGGCCGTG
This sequence comes from Rhodobiaceae bacterium, assembly GCA_031417195.1. Taxonomy (GTDB): domain Bacteria; phylum Pseudomonadota; class Alphaproteobacteria; order Rhizobiales; family Aestuariivirgaceae; genus Aestuariivirga. Next base: position 61,496 of record JANOVC010000108.1, on the reverse strand, counting down.
CGATTGCCGAAAACGGATCATTACGACCGCTGGTGATGAAACTTGAAGGCGGCTCCGCGCCCTATGTAGTTCTGGTGAATGGCCAACCGATGGAAAAACATTTTCGAACACGGACGATAGACGTGGAACCGGGTGTCTCAGGCTATGCAAACTTGACCGTTATAGACGCCAGGGGACTGGCAGCGACAGTGAATGTGTTCGTGGAATAACATTTCCTTGGCTGTGGCATTCAAGGGGAAATACACTGTAGAGAATTTGTCCGTCTCGCAGTCTCCCCAATCGCCAAAAAACCTGCATTTTTTCTCCTCATTCTTTTGGAGGATGGCAAAATGCGGAAAATTGCCCAAGAATCAAGCGGCTACCGGAAAGCAGAATTCAGAGAAATGCTTAGCCCATTGCCAAGCGTTTGAATTTGGATTAGTTTTTTTCAGGGGCATAAAGTCAAACTTATGTAAGGGCAGAAACCCATGGCTGACAGTGGACAGAAGTTCATCAAGCGCAATCGTCCTCCGCGCGTTCAAATTCAATATGAAGACCCCTACAATGCCGAAAAAATGGTCGAACTGCCCTTCGTGATGGGGGTGATGTCTGACTTGTCCGGTAACGCATCGGATATTGAGAAGGCGTCAATTGCTGATCGCAAATACCTTGATATCGACATGGACAATTTTGATGATCGTATGAAGGCCATCAAACCCGGTGTCGCGTTCAAGGTTACCAACAAGTTGGGTGATGCCAAGGGTGACGAGAAGATGTCGGTGAAACTTGACTTTCAGAAGATGTCGGATTTTAGTCCGGCTTCTGTTGTTCGGCAGGTGCCAAGTCTGGCCAAATTGTTGAAAGCCCGGGAGCAACTGGCGAATCTGCAACGCTACATGGATGGCAAAGTTGCCGCCGAAGACCAGATCAAGAATTTGCTGAAAGATCCGGAATTGATGAAGTTGCTGAAAGAACGCAGCGCCGAAGAAAAATCGGAATAAATTTCTGTCGATATCGTATTCTAAGTAGTCTCATCAGATTGGAGAAAGACATGGCCGAGAAATCAGCCGTTCAACCGGGCAGTGCAACAACCGAAACACGCGATCCAGAGGCTTTTTCGGCACTGCTGAAAAAAAGTTTCAAGCCACGCAACGACAGTGCAGCTGCGGAAGTTGAAAATGCCGTTGCCGCACTGGTCCAGCAGGCGCTGGCCGATACATCGCTCGTCAAAGATGACGTGCTGGATACAATTGACTCGATGATTGCAAAGCTCGATCAGCAACTTACTGTTCAGCTCAATGAAATCATCCACGCTGAAGAGTTCCAGAAACTAGAAAGTGCATGGCGCGGTTTGAATTATCTGGTGTTCAATTCTGAAACAGATGTTACGCTGAAAATTCGCGTTATGAACGTCTCAAAACAGGAATTATACCGCGAATTCAAGGTCTATCCTGGCGCACGCTGGGACCAGAGCCCGATTTTCAAAAAACTCTATGAAGCAGAATATGGCACGCTCGGGGGTGATCCCTATGGTTGCCTAGTTGGCGATTATTATTTTGACCATTCGCCAACAGATGTTCAACTGCTGCGTGATATCAGCAAGGTAGCGGCGGCAATGCACGCACCTTTTTTTGCAGCGGCAAACAGTTCGCTTCTCGGCATGGATAGCTGGAATGAACTCAGCAATCCGCGTGACATCGGCAAGGTTTTTGACACACCGGATTATGCAGCCTTCAAGTCGCTGCGGGACCAGCCCGACTCGCGTTATGTCGGCCTCTGCATGCCACGCGTGTTGGCGCGCCAACCCTATGGTGCCAAATCCGAGCCAGTAGAAGAATTTGCTTTTGAAGAAAATACTGATGGCCACAAAGGCGAAAAATATGGTTGGATGAACGCAGCTTACGCCATGGCGGCCAATGTCAATCGCGCCTACAAGGAATATGGCTGGACGGTGCGCATCCGCGGCGTTCAGTCCGGTGGCGAAGTCATCAATTTGCCAACCCACACTTTCCCCACTGACGATGGCGGTATTGATTTGAAGTGTCCAACAGAAATTTCAATTACGGATCGTCGAGAAGCTGAATTGTCCAAGGCAGGCCTGTTGCCCTTGATCCACCGGAAGAACACTGACAAGGCAGCTTTCATTGGCGCTCAATCGCTTTACAAGCCACACAAGATGGACAGCGATGAGGCAACAGCCTCTGATAATCTTTCGTCGCGCCTTCCCTACATGTTCGCAGTGTCTCGCTTTGCACATTATCTGAAGTGCATGGTGCGCGACAAGATAGGTGCGACCATGGAAGAAGACCAACTACAACGCTGGTTACAGGACTGGATTCTAAAATATGTTGATGGCGATCCAAAAAATTCGAGCGAACAAACAAAAGCCAAAAAACCTTTGGCTGATGCCAAGGTTGAAGTATTTTCTGACGAAGAAAACCCAGGGTACTATGCTGCTCGTTTCTATCTGCGTCCACACTACCAACTCGAAGGAATGGATATTGGCATGAGCTTGGTATCACGTCTCCCAGGGCAACAAAAATAGTCGGCTTGAAGTCTTGTCCCCCAAATGGGGGAATGTGATTTTCTATTTTGTATGTTTAATTGAAATGGAGGCGGAAAGTTCCGCTTTCTAAACTGCAACACAGGAGAATGAATATGGCCAGTAATTTTCATCTTAAGTTTAGTGCCGTTAAGGGTGAGTCAAAAGATGACAAGCACAAGGAAGAAATAGATATTGATTCATTTTCAATTGGCGGAAGCAATTCTGGTGGTTCCCACTATGGCGGTGGCGGTGGCGTGGGCAAGGTTGAGGTTCACGATTTTTCTTTCACCAAGAAAGTTGATGCCGCAACCCATGGGCTTTGGTCCAACTTGCTGACCCACAAAGTCGATCCGACAGTTACATTTACCGCCAAAAAGGGTGGTGGTGCCGAAGCAGTTATCTATCTGACTATTGTCATGACAAATGCTATTATTACCAACATCGCAAATTCTGGCGGTGGAGAATACGCGACGGAAAGCGTATCCATAAAATTTGAAACTGTTGAGTTCAAATATCAGGAACAAGACAAAGACGGCAAGAAGCATGGTGGCGAAAAAATTACCAAGTACGATGTCAAGGCTTCGAAGGCCTCGTAACCTCGTGGTTGTAGTTTACCCGATCAATTCAAAATCAGACTTTTTCTCTGCAATTTGCCTCTAAGAGGGTCCTTATGGATTGTCATAAAATTTAAGTTGGCGTCGCATAACGTCTTCGGAGGATATTGTGAAGAGGTTGATAAACAACGATAGGTTTGTTCCGCCAGTAATGCAGGCCTTTCGTGCGGCATTTAAAGACAAGGATTCGGGTAAAAAACTCGATTCAAGAAACATGGCCGGTGAACGTATCATAAGCGGTCGCCGTGCCACTACTCGAAATGCAGTAAGCGAAACATTGTTGAAGCAGGAACTGTCAGACGATTTGGCAGCCTTGCTCAACACTGTGAACCTTGAATCAACAGAAAATCTCAATGACTTCAAACATGTAAGGCAATCGATACTAAATTTTGGAATTCACGATTTGTCTTCCATATCTTCAGAGTCTCATGCACTTGAAAATATTGGGTCACATCTCAAAGACGTTTTACAGATATACGAATCACGTTTGGTTGATGGCACTCTTGCGGTTCTTAAAAGCGCCGATCTTGACGAAATTAATACCCGTCTTTCTTTTCATGTCGCGGCAGAAATGTATGCCACTCCAACAGACGTTCCGGTCGAGTTTGTTGCCGACATTGAGTCTTACAGTGGTAAAATGAATTTGAAGCGGCTGTGAGATATGAACCAGGAATTTCTTGAACTCTACAATCGTGAACTTCGCATTCTGAAGGAGCACGCAAAAGAGTTTGCCGAGGAGTTCCCCGGTGTTGCCGAAAGACTCGGCGGCCTTCTTGAAAACAATATGGATCCGATGATTGGCGGCTTGCTCGAGGGCACAGCCTATCTGGCATCCCGCGTGCAACTCAAACTGAAACATGAATATTCGCAATTCACCAATAATCTGCTCGATCAATTGGTGCCTGACTATCTCGCGCCGATGCCATCGACCGCTCTGTTAAAAGTTGATCCGCCTTTTGCGGAACCCAGCTTGAAAGATGGCATGAAGATTTCCAGCGGATCATATGCCGATGCCCGCTTTGTGGAGCGAGAGCGGCGCATCGCCTGCAAGTACCGTTTGGGATCAGATATTGTCCTTTGGCCGTTTGAGTTGGCGAGTGCCGAGTACCTGCCTTCACCCGCGTCATTGCAGGGGCTTGGCATTGATATTGTTTCCTCCCTTCAATCCGGACTGAAACTTTCGTTGCTGCGGCGAACGACGGCGCGAAAGGAAGATGAGCCAACCGAGAAGCAATCCGCCAAGAAACCTGATGGATGGATCTCAAAGTGCAGAACGGCAGAACTTACATTCCATATTGTTTGTGCCGAGGCAGATGCTGTCCGTATCTACGAGAAGATTTTTGCAAGTACCCAGAGTCTTTACATCAGGCACCTGAACTCACTTGGCGATCCCGTCATTTCGCCATTGCCGCTTGAGTGCCTGCAACAGGTTGGTTTTGGTGAAGATGAGGAGCTGTTCCCATCTGAAAAAAGAGTGTTCAGCGGTTTTGATCTGCTCCGCGAATACTTCGTACTCCCTTCAAAGTTTCTTGGGTTCAAACTGGTCAATCTGCAAAAGATTTTGCCAAACATAGACACCAATCGACTGGACGTCATTCTGGCATTTGACAAAAGTGACGCCAAGCTTAACGCAATTGTGAAGACCGAAAGCTTTGCCATGTACGCAGCGCCAGCCGTTAATCTGTTTGAGATGACAACAGCGCGGGTTCCAATAAAAAGGAATGAACACGAATATCATGTTGTGACGGATCGTTCGCGCCATCTCGACTTTGAAGTACACCGTGTCGTCAAGGTTCAGGCGCATTTTTCGGGCGGCGGTGCAAAGACCGACGTTTTTCCGCTTTATGCTGCCCCCGTTTTGGAAATCACAGATTCCGAAACGATCTACTATACAATCAGACGGCTTCCGCGCCGTAGGTCAGAAGAAGAACGTAAATTTGGCCAATCGTCACGTTATGTCGGCACTGACGTCTTTGTAACACTCAGCAATCACCTGAATACCGACAATGAACTTCGTGTTACTGAACTTAGCGTTCGCGCGCTTTGCTCAAACCGACACCTCACTGAACACTTGCCCGTTGGCCAAGGTGGCGCTGATTTCATTCTTGAAGAGAAAACAGCCCTCAAAGTCTCCTGTATTTCAGGTCCGACCTTGCCGCGGGATTCAACAATATCCTACACTGCAGCAGCGACATCCGGCTCTGCGGAAAGTAGCTCAGCGTGGCGTCTCATCAGCATGCTCAGCCTTAACCACCTTGGATTGACAGGGCGCGGCTCAGGTGATTCCGCTGCTGCGCTGCGCGAACTGTTGTCCCTGTTTGCAAACCGCTCCGACGCTGCGACCGAAAGGCGTATCCGCGGCATCATCGCGATTGAAAACAGTGCCATCAATCGGCGGGTAAGACAGAAGAATGGTGCAGGAGTCGTTCGTGGTCTGGAAATCCGCGTGACACTGGATGAAAAAGCGTTCGAAGGAAGTGGCATTTTTCTGATGGGTGCCATTCTGGACCGGTTCTTTATCGAATATGTCGGTATCAACAATGCAGTCCAGACCGTGATTGTTTCAGCGGAACGCGGTGTCATTATGCGGTGGCCTGTGCGGTTGGGAAGACAGGTCGAGTTATGACTGTTGCTCAAACAATGACTGATGAACCAAAGACAGTTGACTTCCTGGATTTGATGCGCGAGCTGGAACGTGCAAACCCGAAACAACCACGTATAGGCGATAGCAGCACGCGCACTGAGGACATTGTTACATTGGGGCAACTTCCCTACATCGAATTTGCCGATGGCAACGTTGCACAGATTTCACAACAGGAAGATGGCCGCAACCTTGTACTGACGCGATTTCTAGGACTGCTCGGTCCGCAAGGCGCTTTACCCCTGCACACGACATATGAAGCTGTTCACTGGCTGAACATGCGCGATCCGGCATTCTCACGTTTCCTTGACATATTCAACAACCGTTTTCAGCAGCTGTTCTTCCGCGCTTGGGCAAATGCCCGGCCCGCTGTCCAAGCTGACCGTCCCCGAGACAACCAGTTTGTCAATTATATTGGATCGATGATTGGCATAGGTACAACTTCATTGCGGCAGCGGGATTGCCTTCATGATTTTACCAAACTTGCCATTGCCGGATTGATTTCACCATCAGTGAAGAGTGCTTCACGCATTGAAAACATGCTGGCATGGCTCTTCAAGGCCAAGGTCGCCGTTGAGCAGTTTGTCGGTGTTTGGCTGCCTCTCGATCCGCAGGAACAGGTTGCCCTTGCAAAAGGAAATTGCAGTCTTGGCATTGACAGCTTGATTGGTAAATCAGCCTTCAGTCTGAGGGACAAATTCAGGATCAGACTGGAAGTAAGCGACTTGAAGGAATTTGAAACATTTCTGCCAGATGGAAAACACTTTCAACCTCTTGCGGATGCGGTCAAATTCTATCTCGGCAATATTTTCATTTATGATGTTGAAATTGGAATGGCCCAATCGGAAACCAGAGGAACAAAGCTTGGCCAGTTCGGTCGGCTTGGCTGGACCAGCTGGATGAAACCTCCGCGAGACGGCGGGAGCGATGCCTTGCGTTGGGATTGCCGCTTTCATCCTGCAGAAGTCAATACATCAAGGGAAAACCTTGCAGCCAAGGACAGCACATCATGGCCGACGTAAGTCTTGAAACGGTAACCGGAAAACTCAATCAGGTTGGTTATGATTCATTCATGCAGGCGCTTCGCCACGCGAAGGGTGCAGGCAACCGCAATCTTGAGCTTGAGCACTGGTTGCTGAAGATGCTTCAAATGGACCGCACCGATGTAGCCTTGACTGTCGATCACTTCAAACTCGATCATGCAAAATTATTAACCGACATCAACGGCGTCGTATCCGGTTTTGCAATGAACAAAACGGAAATGCCGGGCATCTCCGAAAATATCATTGATGCCCTTGATCGCGCCTGGCATTACGCAACTCTGTTGTTTGGCGAAACCCAGATCAGGACAGGCCATGTACTCGCAGCGGTTCTGAAGGAACCAAAGTTGAACCGCACGTTGACCGGCATCTCGAAGGAATTCAAAGGCATCGACGTCGAGCTTCTGACCAATGAACACCAGAAAATCTGGAAACAGTCTATCGAAGAAAACATGCAGCCCATGGATGGTTCGGGGGCTGTTGCAAGAGGTACGCCGGGTTCGGCCGCTGCCGATGGACCAAAGGGTACAACGGCGCTGGATCGTTTTGCCGTTGATCTCACCCAGCGGGCCGCATCGGGTGAAATGGATCCGATTGTCGGGCGTGATGAAGAAATTCGTCAAATCATTGATGTGCTGATGCGCCGTCGACAGAACAACCCGATACTCACCGGTGAAGCCGGCGTCGGCAAAACTGCCGTTGTTGAAGGTTTTGCACAACGCATCGCGGCAGGTGATGTGCCACCCCCACTGCGCGGCAACAAGCTCTACGCTCTTGATATTGGATTGATGCAGGCGGGCGCGTCAATGAAGGGTGAATTTGAACAGCGTTTGCGCTCCGTCATCGATCAGGTTCAAACTTCTCCCATTCCAATCATCCTGTTTATTGATGAGGCACACACACTGATTGGCGCGGGTGGTGCGGCGGGAACGGGCGATGCCGCCAACCTGTTGAAACCGGCTTTGGCGCGCGGCACGTTGAAAACCATCGCGGCGACAACATGGTCTGAATACCGCCAGCACATTGAGAAAGATCCCGCACTCACGCGCCGCTTCCAGCCTATCAATATCGGTGAGCCGGATGTTGATCGCTGCTGCGATATGATGCGCGGTCTTTTGGCCCCAATGGAGAAGCACCACAAAGTGCATATCTCGGATGCGGCGCTTGTTGCGGCTGTCAAGCTTTCCAGCCGCTATATTCCGTCGCGCCAGCTTCCCGATAAATCCGTGAGTCTGCTTGACACGGCTGCCGCCCGTGTTGCGGTTTCACAAACCTCGACACCGGCTGCTGTTGAAGATGCGCGCGTGCTGATTTCAGCGCGTGAGAAGGAACTCGCAGCTCTCGAGCGCGAACGCGACATTGGCGCCGCTGATGAAAAGCGCATTGCTGAGGTCACGATGGCAATCAGTAATGCCAAGGACAAGCTGGCAGAACTTGACAAGGACTGGGTATCCGAGAAAATCATTGTCGATGAGATTGTGGAACATCGCAAAGCCATCACCGAAAAAGCCGCGAATGCTGATGAGGCCCGGGTTAAACTCATGGCCATCATCGCCAAACTCGAAGAGATTGATCCTGAAAAACGCATGATCTATCCCTATGTCGATGAACAGTCGGTTGCGTCCGTCGTATCGGACTGGACCAGCATTCCCGTTGGCAAGATGGTTAAGGATGAAGTGCAAACCATTCTCAATCTCGCGTACACACTGAACAAACGCGTGATTGGCCAATCCCATGGCCTTGCGATGATTGCGAGGCGCATCGAAACCAATCGCGCCAAGCTCGACAATCCGAACAAGCCGATTGGTGTATTCATGCTCGCTGGCCCGTCGGGCGTTGGCAAAACCGAAACGGCTTTGGCGCTTGCTGAAGCGCTTTATGGTGGCGAGCAAAACATGATCACCATCAACATGTCGGAGTTCCAGGAGGCCCACTCCGTTTCAACACTGAAAGGCGCACCCCCTGGTTATGTTGGCTATGGTGAGGGCGGTCGGCTTACGGAAGCCGTGCGCCGCAAACCCTACAGCGTGGTTCTGCTCGATGAAGTGGAAAAAGCACATCCCGATGTACATGAAATTTTCTTCCAGGTCTTCGACAAGGGCGTGATGGAAGACGGTTCCGGCCGCCGCATTGATTTCAAAAACACTCTGATTATCCTCACCACAAATGCCGGCACCGACATGATCATGCATGCTGCTGCCAACGGCGCTGAAAGGCCGGACGCCGAAAAACTGGCGACGGATATGAAACCAGACCTGTTGCAAGTCTTCCCCCCTGCCCTACTCGGCCGCATCGTCACCATTCCCTACTACCCTCTTTCAGGGGATATGCTGGGCGGCATCGTGCGCCTACAGTTGAACCGCATTAGAAAGCGGATCGCCGACAATCACAATGCGAAATTTGTCTATGATGACGCCGTAGTCGAAAAGATCGTCTCCATGTGCAACGACCCGGATTCCGGTGGCCGCATGGTGGATAATATCGTGACCAACACGCTGCTGCCAGCACTAAGCCGCCAGATTTTGAACAGAGCGATCTCGGGTGAGGAGTTCAGCGAGGCGAAGGTTGAAGTGAGGGATGGTGAGTTTGGGTATGCCATTGTGTGAGTTTTTTAAAACTTCAAACACCCATCAAATATGGGATGTAAGCTAGAGAAAATGTTTTACATTTGATGTTCGTAAGATCAGATTTTTTGGAGTTATAATGAAGCCCTACCGGCGTGAATTTCTTCTGCTAGGATTTGCTTATGGGTTTGAGTTTAACCATTGGTGGTAGTTATTATGATTAGGCTACTTTATCTCTGTCAACTGAATAGCGCTATCATGATCATTGAAACATGCGAGGTTGGGAAATCACGCAAAATTTTTATATCATCGGATGCGAAAAAAATGCAGGTGAATGTGTTTGTCCAAAGTTAAATTTGGGTGTCGGCTGGCCTTTGCATCAACTTGATCAACAATGTGGCTTGTCGGCGATGCGTCGAACTAGTGGTAGAAAGGGAAGCGAATGATGGAGATGTATCAACACGATAAGACTGGCTGCAAGGTATGCGGCCAGTCATTAGACAGTTCCCCAATTTCCGGCTCCGTCGGCGCGGGAGGCGTAAACAAGAAAGACGATGTTACCCTGATCCAGAAACTTTTGAACGCGGTGCCTGAGATTGAAGGGGGACCTACGGAAGTTCTGAAAATTGACGGTTTTTCCGGCCCAAAAACCCAAGATGCCATTTCAAGATTCCAGATGGCAAAGCTCAAGATGCAGGATGGCAGAATAGACATATCAAACCGCAGCATTGCAGCCCTGTTAGATTGTATCAAGAGTTCACCGCTTATACCGTGTGGCAATCTTGCTCCCGCAAAAAGTGGAGCCCCCGCGCCTGCAACAGAGAAAAAGGCAAGTTCTGTGATTGAGGCCAACCTTATACTTGAGAAAATTTCAACCGCGCTGGGCAACTTGCGATGGAAGTTCACCCGCCGAACAAATATATTTGACTCTTGGATTGCCAAACATTTTACCAGCGGGCACGAAAAAATAACCGATGCAGACGTTTCGCGCGTTAGCAAATACGTGGCCGACATCCATTTTCTGATGGCGCGCCGCAATACATTTGGAATATTCCCTTTCGTTGACATCCTGCTAACCGAGAATGATCCGGCATACGGTCGAACTACTTATGGTGGTGACAAAATGTCAACATCTCAAATCGATATTTACAAAAACAAGGATGGCAGCATCCTAAAGAGCCCAGGGCACACAGTCTGGCTTGGCAACGCCTTTGATAACTGCAACAGCCAAACCAAATTGCTGACACTGTTACATGAGCTTGCTCACTATGTCGGACCACGCACTAGCAGCCCAGATAAGGTCTTCGACTATGCGTACATGTTCAACGCAGGATTCGGCACTATTCCCAAATTCCAAAAACTACGGAATGCCGAAACAATTGGCATGTTTCTGTGCGAGTACGTCTTGGGCACCGAGAGTCTCCCGCCGATCGATGATGCACCCAAGTGGATGACATTGTTCCGCAAAAATCCAACCGTAAAGAATCGCGTCATTGGCTAAATTCAAATAATTCTATACGGAACCATTTTCTGAGGTTCCGAAGAAGTTTTGCATTCTTGTCGAGTAAAGATTTTCAAATTTTTATCGGAAGACTCTTCATCGACTAAAGTACTGGTAAAGTACAAAACTTTCTCAAACAAAGCAGTAACCATCAAAGGTTCCAGAAAATGACATTATTCAGCAACCTGTTCCGGGGTGCCAAAGAACTTCAAGCCTGCGAACTCAACGATTCAGCACATCTTACCATTGGCTCGCGGGGTTTGCATATCAGACTGGTGCAGACGGCCTTGTGCCGTCTGGGGTTCACAAACATCCATGGCCGTGAGTACATTGATGGCTATTACGGAACAACCACAGCCGCTGAGGTCTTGCGCTACAAGACCGCACGCCAGATTATTAATCACGCGTACCAAAAAACGCCCGACAATATTGTAGGGAAAATGACGATCAGTCGGTTGGACAGGGAGATGATCATTCTTGAGCATGTGCCCGGCATTAGATTTTAGATCGATGGTCACCATAATCCTGGGAGAAAGCTGAAATGGACGTCGTGTTGACAACGAATGAAAGCATGTGGAAACGATGGGCAGATCAATATGTAAAGCGGCAGCCAACTGGTCGGAAAGCAGTACTGATTAGCGGCGGCACGACGCCAGCCGCCGCTAAGGATCTGATCATAAAAACATTGTCCGAAGCTGGTGTCGGCGGACAGTTGGCTTTCAGCGTTGGTCACGGTGTTGCGCTGGACGACGCTCCCGCCGATGGATTATGTGAGTTGACTCCAGGTGGTATGATCACACTTATTGGCAGAAACAACTCCCCCGCCCATCCAAAACAGGGTGCCGCGGTCATCAATATTTTTTATGACAAGTCAGCCAACCCCGGACAACCTTCCGACTTCGAACATGACACAAAGAATGATCCAACGTCGCAACGACTGAAAAACTGGGCCCTTTACCAGGATATTGCAAAAGCCATGCGTGGAAGTGGCGTCACCAGAATTGTGCTCCTGACTTGCCGCATCGGCAACGCGACTGAATTCTTGCAAAAAGTGGCAGCTGACTGGGGTGTCAAAATCATGGCTTACAAGAAAAGAGTGGCCTGCACCGAAGACACCTATACCGAGCCTGGAAAGCCAACTGTCACAACATCCTATGTTCACCTCGAAGGCGAAATATTTCCCAAACAGGAACCAACAGGCGCGGCGCAAAATGTGAAGGCCTCAGAAGAACTGCCCGACAGGGAAAACGTGACGGTTCCATAATGCGCTTTCTGGAACGGCGGTGACATACTCTCCATATGAAGTAATTACGGTGATGTAGTGGGCGGCGCTCGCTTAACAATTGGCCTTGATCTGGCGAAAAACAGTTCTTTGCTTTACGAATTCGATGAAGCGGGGACAACGATGCTAACCGGGGGTTTGAAGCGTGGTCAGGTACTTTCATTCTTTGAGAAGATGGCTCGTGTTTCTCATCAACGATGCGGAACCAAACCGTGACAGGTCCAGCATCATTCATTTAGGCGTATCGGGGTTTTAAATTTTGTGTATTGTTATTCTATGGGAATGCCAGCTGCACGCATCACTGATCCACATGTCTGCCCGATGATCACGGTGCTGGTTCCGCATGTGGGCGGGCCTGTCATAATGGGGTCTCCCAATGTCATCACAGGTGGAATGCCGCAAGCCCGTGTTGGCGATATGTGCATTTGTGTTGGCCCGCCAGACGCAATCATCATGGGATCAATGACCGTGATGGTGAATGGAATGCCAGCCGCCAGACTGGGAGACCTTACTGTTCATGGAGGTACCATTGTAATGGGAATGCCCACGGTTTTAATTGGCGGTTGAACCAAGCTTACTGGCTTTTGAGTTTCACGAACGCAGCCGTGGTTGAAACACTGTTTTTGTTCGAGTCTACTTCCTTCAGAAATGGCTCGATGAAAGCATCCGCATCAAATGCATCCTGTGAGTTAATACTGATCAGTGGCTTGCTGGAAGCAACGGCAAAAACCAGTGTCGGATAGAATTTTGGCGGAACCTTGCCATCGACAGCGGGAGGAATTGACATGCTGAGTTCCGCACTCATCTCGCCAACTTTCATGGTTATGCAAGTAGGACAGAGGCGGTTTATATTTTGAATGCCCCCCTCATGATCCATCACGAAAAGATAGATATTTTTGTTGTCGTTGTCTTTGATTGTAAGTTTAAGGGCATCGCCAACAGCCCCGGTGTCGGGGTTGCTGCCCATAATCTCCGTTGTGGCAAGATTCAATTCCAAGGGTTTGGCGTCTTTGTTGGACATTTTTCCAAGAGACGAGATGAAGCTGCATTGTTTGTCTGAAACGGATTGCAGTGTTGTTTTCGGGGCAAAACCAGCCTTTTCAGCAAATGCATTGCGAAACGCGGTTTCTGCATCCGCAGTTCCCATAACATTGAAATCTGCGGAGGTGGTGGAGAGTAACGCCGTGCTGATGTTGAGGCATGCGCCAACGCCAAAATTTTCCAAAAAACTCTGAAGTTGCGCCAATGTGGGTGGCTGAGCTGCTGGCGGCGGAACAGCCATCAGTACAGCAGTTTTTTGTTCAGGTTCAACCGTTGCTGTTGGAGTGACTTGCTTTGGCGTATTCTGAGCCGTTGGCAGCGGTTCGACCTTGTCGCCCGGTTTTGAAGTGTCATTGGCTTGCGGGGTTATTGCAACATCGATGGGTTGATCAGGTTCGACCTTCACAGATGTTTCTGGCTCGGGATTGGTCGGCGGGACTTGCACGCTTTCCGGGAGAGCTTGAGGATCAGCAAGTGTGGGTTCCAGCGATTTTCTATCCGTTGGCAATGACTGGGCCTGGGTTGGCTCGAGAGATGGTTGCTTTATCTCGGGCGTTTCAGCCACAACAATTGTGGGTTTATCGGGCGCAGTCTGATCCTTGACATAGAGCCAACCCGCAAGGGCACCAATACCGACCGTGGCAAAGACACCTATAAGGATTGCAAAATTTCGCATGCCGCTTGAATTCGAGACCGGGCTTACCGGCGTTCCCGCCTTCCCAGCTTCGGTTTTTGCTTTGATTGCCAGACCTTTCTTGTCACGCTTGGTCTCGGCAGGTTTACCAGATGATTTGGAATGAACAGCGGCATTGTCTATCCAGTCGCGCACCGCAGCCATGTTTGCTGGCCTTGCCGCTGGGTCGGGCTGAAGCATTGCTGTCAGGACATCGTGAAATTGTTTCGGGATTTCCGCAAGCTCCGGCACGCTCCGGCGCTTATCGATCACCTCAACCTGTGAGCCATTCATGTCTAGTGGCTTGCCGCGCAATGCCGCCGCCATGACAAGGGCGAGACTGTAAATGTCCGACTTGGGTGTTACTTCGCCACCAAAGAGCCCAAGTTGCTCGGGTGATACATAGTTGTATTTTCCGGCAAAACTGCCACCGAGCAACGTTGCCCCGCCAACATTTGCAGAACGGGCGATGCCAAAATCGATGATCTTTGCGTTTTTTACGAGACCCCCGGGAAGAATGACATTGTCTGGCGACATGTCCCGATGGATAACACCTGCTTCATGCGCCCTGTCGAGACCATCAGCGAGACGCTTCAGAAGATAGGTAAAATCATCGGCGGCGAGGGGCAAGGTTTTTGTTCTCTCAGCGAGAGATTGTCCGTCAACAAACTCCATTGCAAGGTAAGGTCTGCCAATCACTCCGTCGATTGAAAAGACATAATAACGGACAATCGCATCATGGGCGAGGTGATTGAGGATTCGTGCTTCCTTGCGGAAGAGATCAAGAATCATATCGTCACGTGCAAATTCGGGCAATACAATCTTGATCGCAACAGGGTCACCGGTCTGTATGTTAAAGCCCTTGAATACTTCCCCCATCCCTCCAACTCCGATGAGGGAATCAATCCGGTATGTCTGGTTAAGTTCTGTACCGATACCCACTGCAGACGTACGAACCGCTATTTGCGTCTTGTCTTCATTCATGCCAAGTGCGCTCCGTTAAAACAGGTCATCGTTGCACGATCGTTGTTTTATCGCGTCTTGAAACCTGGATCACGATGACTGAAACATTGTCCCTGCCGCCGCGTTCCAAAGCCAGATTGATGAGCCTATCACAGGCATCCTGCGATTTTGACCACCCCACGTTCGCGAGAATTTCCTGGTCACTCACGTGGCCGGTCAAACCGTCACTACAGAGAACAAAACAGTCATCGTGTCCAACGGAACCTGAAACAGAATCAAGCTGCAAATCATAATCAGCGCCGACAGCACGTGTAATGACGTTACGACGGGGCCAGGTCTTTGCCTCACTCAAGGTTATTGCACCCCGATCAACCAATTCCTGTACTTCGGTATGGTCGTGCGAAACCTGCGCGATCGTTCCTCCACGCACCAGATAACAGCGCGAGTCACCTGCCCATATGCACGAAAACGTCTGGCCCTTTATCAACAATGCAACGACTGTTGAACCGACAAGCAAAGCAGCATCACCATTGGAAATATTCAAAAGTCGGGCGTTTACGGCTTGCACCTGCTGTCGAAAACTTTCATCCAAATCACCTTGGCTACATTTCTCACCAATCGCGTGCATCGCATCGGCAATCATCGTGCTTGCCACATTGCCATCATTGTGACCACCCATACCGTCAGCGACAAGCCATACTCCAAGCGTAGCACTTGTAAATATGCTATCTTCATTGAACTTGCGAACCCGTCCGTGATCTGTGCGCGATGCAATTTCAAATTCGAAAAAAGCGGTTTGAGCGTCAGTTGTCATCAATCGAAGTTTCCAGTCATCATGGCACCAAGAAATTGATCATTGGCGCGGCCATTCAGGGCCACGAGTTGCGCTTTGTGGCCAGTGCCGCCAGCAGTCCACCAATAGCTTCTTGATCCGTGTGTATTTTCCTGGTTCAGAAATTTGAGTGAACGAAAAGGCGCATCAAGCGAACCATTTTCCGAAGTCCAACGCAGTTGACGACCTAAGCTCGGCAACAAGTCCTCTTGGAATTCGGCTGGCGCAAAAGCGAGTTTTTCCAAAAGTGCTGCAGGTTCAGAAGAAAGCCTGTCTTCGAGCATTTCAAGCAGGAAGTGCTCACAGCTTTCATGCCACGAATCCAATTCTTTTCCCGGGGGCGGGAACAAATACATATCTTTGGGAGCAGAAGCGCAAACACTGAGCGGGAAATAGCGACCGATTCCATCAACTGATGGCATCAAAGCTCCGGTCGTCGCCTGGCCGTACACGTCGGACCCAAACCAGAAACGCCAGATCGGCATTTTCAAAAACATGCCCTGCCATTGACTGCCAAGCATGTATTTGCTTGCAGCTATCGTTTTTTGCAACCATCCTTCCCAATGATCGAGAAATGGCCGGGCCATATTGTACGATACGAAGTCTCTTTTTGAAGGCAGTTTTCCGAACATTCCACATTTCATTATAATTTCTCACAGGTCAGAAGGGCAGTTGAAACCCGATTGCGAAATGATTGTGAGCGGATTATCGAGTGTGTCAAATGTAAGCTGGTATGTCACTTCACGGCCTCCAATGACAAATCTTACAACTGCTTTGTTGCCAGACTGCCGCACTGCGCCTTCTTTGAACAGTCTGTGAAGAGCCCATGGCCCTGTAAACTTAACCGCAGTCATTGTTCCATTTCCTGCCGGCATTGCGACAGAGGCTGTGCCATCCGGCGAACTTCCGGGCCATTCAAAATCCCCGCGTGATTCGACCCCAAACGGACTTTCCAGCTTGGTTCCGTTGACTTCGAATGTAACCGAGGGTGACTGTTGACTGAGCGATTGCATGACAAGCGCAAACTTCACATTCGGCGACGCGCCTTGTCCGGTAAAAAAGGCATCTTTAATGCGGGCTGCAATTTGAAATTGGTGCAAAGAGGCTTGGGACAATTCCTGGCTAAATTTGGAATTCTTTTTCCAGTCCCATTGGATGCCGGATGTATCAACAAGGCCTGCAAGTTTTTCCTTGTAAAATGAATCAAATACGCCGTTTGGGCCGAATAGTCGCGCAAAATCTGTCAGTGGCACATCTCGCTTGCTCTTGGGCGAAAATGGATATTTGCCGGAAATAACGTCGAGACATTTTCGGGTGACGCTGCCATTAAGTTCACCTTTGAGGTCGGCCACTCGCTCACCCACAATTTTTTGTTCAAACTCCGCCATTATGGATTTAAACATCGTCGAAAATGGAGGTTCTAGGCGAGACGAACCCGTTGACAGTGCACTGAGGAATTTCTGTTGGTTCTGCCGTGCCTCAGCTGCCCGTTCAAAGTTTTGCTCATCAAGCAAGCTTTGGTAAAGCCCTTTCAGCTGTTCAACCAACAGGTCAATTTGCTTCTTTTCGCTGCCACTGGCGGCCGTCAATTCGTGGTAACGCCGAAACCTCTCTTGTATCACCGCTCCCGGCACAAATACAGCTCCCACTTCACCCTGACGACCATCTGATTTTTTTGCAGCATCAAGGCCAATTTCCTTCATGCTGCCAATTTGATTTTCGAGTCCGGACTTCAGTTTGTCTGCAACGTCCTCGAGTTTCTTGCCGATAGTGCTTTCGGGTTTTTGCCTGGCCTCGGTGAGCTTGGTTTCAGATGCTATTGATTCAAGCAGCAGTTTCAGGGGTGAGGTAGTGCCTGTGGCCGCGCGAAGTGCGGAATACTCCGGCCGATCTGCAGAAAAGTTTTTGAGTTTAAGTTTTGCGAGTGCTGCCGACCAGGTTTTGATGAACTCTTGATCATAAATCCGGAAAAGATCAGGGCCAAGAGTGGTGAATTGCTTATCAAGTACCTCGGTACCACCGGCTTTACCAAGAACCCATCTCTCGTTTTTCAATAACGTCATCACCGCTTTTAGCTTGTTCAAAAACAGATCATAAAATCCGTCATAGGTATAAAGCGCGGAGACACCGACGCTCTCCAGCGGTGTGCCGTTATTTGTAGTAAAGACTGCTTGTGCATCGGGTCCTGCGTGCTCGACAACAGTCCAGTCCTTGATTTCGGCATTGTGTGCTGTCGATTTGATGAGAGCAAATGCGCGCTCGGCAAGTGACAAGCGCGAGAGAGACGCTTGTGTTGCCTTGACGAGATCGCCATTCAACTCCATTCGTGGCGCTACATCTGAATTCAGATCCAGCATCGCATCAAGATGTAATTTCAGATTGTCGCGTGTGATTTTGTTTGGTTCACCGGGATAGAGTTTTTCCCAATCGCCTTGCATCCATCCCGAAATAAGAGCCGTATCGACTGGAATATTGGGGTCTCCGCCAAGCATCAGGTATACCTTCAAAGGTTCATAAAGCTGCTCGGGTGTGTCTTGCAACTCGGTCAAGCGCTTTTCTAGATGCAGAATCATGCGTGGCAATAGCAGGCGATCAAGGCCGGTTCGGTAGGTGGATGTCGTGCTCACTTGAACGCGCTTTTGCTGTCCGAGACCTAAAGTTGAAGACATTGGAAGGTTGCCCGCACCATTTTCGTAGCCGACTGGATAGGTGCGGAGCCTGTTAAGCGGGTCGGTGATCTTGGCGAAATCAATATCCGCAACCGGATCTTGGTTTATGATTGAACTATAATCTGACGCATATGTCCTGGAAGAGGATTGGGTTGTCTTGATGAGAGAACTATTCGCCGTGTAACTTGTGAACCAGCCAGCCAGCAATGCCAAAGAGACAAGCCCAATCAAACCATAGCTAGCAGTGCGTAACAATAAATTACGTCGAACGGCGCGGGTGTTTGTCGAGACCCAACCTGCCTCCCCAAACACGACCTTTGTGAGTAAATGCTCAAGAAAATAGCTGCGTGTACGGCCAGAGTAGGCCGCAGTTGCCCCCGACTGAAGACCAAGGCTCCGCGACATGTTGCCGAGAACCCCGTCAATGGGTGTGCCTTCCTGGGTGCCTGAGGTAAAATAGAACCCGCGCAGTGCAGCGCTTGTCTGGTAACGCGTTGGTTCAAATATCTGGTTCAGGAATTGGGTTATTGCCGGTTTGAGTGCCACGATTTGTGATGGCAGTCCGACGAGCTTTACGCGCGCGACCGGATCGGGTTCTTCTTGTAGGCGATCCGAGAGCTCCGCTGTCAACCGCGAAATCAGAAGATCAATTTCCGAACCAACCTCTCCAACATGATTTTCCTTTTTATTGTTTGTTTGAAACGTTGCTCCCCAGACGACCTTCCGTTTCTGATCATCAAGGTGGCCAAAAAATTCCATGAAACCTGAAATCAAGTCGGATTTGGTGAAAACCACATAGACCGGGAAATCAACCTGAAGGCGGTTGTTGAGTTCAGACAGGCGTTTGCGGATGGCAACGGCATGGGATGCGATCTCAACCTGTTTGAGGGAAAGAATATCACCTATGCTTATAGCGATAAGAGCTCCATTGATGGGCTGCCGAGGACGGTTCTTTTTGAGAAGCTCAAGAAATGAAAGCCAGCTTTTGCGATCAGACTCGGTGTCCGAATCCTGGGTTGTATAGCGGCCGGCTGTATCGATGAATACGGCCTCCTCAGTAAACCACCAATCGCAATATCGTGTGCCGCCGATACCGGCGATAGGTCCAGAGCCGTGTGTTGCGAGGGGGAATTTCAGGCCGCAATTCATGAGAGCCGTTGTTTTTCCCGCACCCGGTGGTCCGATGATCAAATACCACGGCAGCTCGTAGAGATAATCACCCCGGGACTTGTTGGAACCTTTGAGCATGAGCAGCGCATCTTGCATTTTCTCGGAAAGCACAGTTGCGTCAGAATTATCGTCTTCGTTTTCCTGGCTTGTCAGGCTTTCAGCAATTTCTTGTGAAGACTTGCGATACTTGTGAATTTTAAGGGTGAGGATTCCGAAATAGATCGCAAGCAAAAGCACAATCATGGCCAAGCGAAGCCAGCCATTGAGGAACGGTTCCACGCCCGCAATCGCAATAACCGGCAGCACGAACCATATCAGCGCGCAGAGGATGAGAACGGCAACGATACTGAAAATAAGGACAATCCAACGCTTCATTGTGGGTCCTCACGTGGAATGAACACATCAACCCGGCGGTTTTTGGCCTTGGCTTCCGGCGTGTTGCCTGTGTCGACAGGCACGGTATCAGCCAGCCCCTGCGTTACCAAGCGACGGGGATCAGCAATACCGGTGACCAAAATCAACGCAACAGCCTGTGCGCGTTGTTCTGACAAATCTTGGTTGTCTTTGAACTTCACCGATCCCCGGATAGGCGTGTTGTCGGTGTGACCAACAATTCGGATCTTGCCGTTTTCCTTATTCAAGGTACCGGCTATTCTGTTGATCGAATTTAGAAAACCCTGTCTGACAGTGGCGCTGCCCTTGTCAAATACAGCGTCGTTCAGGAGACGGATGACGATATCTTTGCCCGCATAGTCCGCTGACAGTTTTTTAGTTGTGATGTCGGCAGATAGCTGTTCGCGTATCCGTTCAAGCTGGGTGCTTTGTGGCACGACCGGTGGCACAAATGGTTTGAACGCAACGCGCTGGATATTGACTGGAGCGAGTGGATGTAGTGCTGCGAGCTGGGCTTCCGCTTCAGTCGTCATGCCGCCGAGCAACCAGCGGAAGCTCATGAATGCCAGCAGGAGCATGCCCGCGGCACTCGAGGCGATTGCCCAGAGTGGAATGGAACGGCGCACATATTCAGCCGCTATATTCTGTCCACGCCAGTGGGGTGACAACTCTTCCGTCACCCTTGACGTTCTTGCACGCAAAGTCTGATAGACATCCCGCCTGGTCTGCTGATGCGCAACGTCACCCCCGGATACACGATACCTGCCCTCAAAACCTAGAGACAAACAGGCATGCATCAATCCCAAAAGATTTTGATTGAGCTGCGGGCTTTGCAGCAATTTATTCAGTTCATCAAAAAAACCGATGCCGCTGTCTCGAACCTGAAAATAGCGGCTCAACATGCTATATTGGGTCCATAGTAATCGGTCAGAACTCGGAAGATTTTGCACAATGTCATCGGCTGTGGCACAGAGCGTGTACTTGGCGGTCCGGACCTCGGCATCAGAAAGGTTTTGAACTCGCAATGTTGTTTCAAAAGTTTCAATTCCCTGTGAAACGGTGCTCATCATTGGGGCAACTTGGGGAACCGATTTTGCTATACGGACATTGGCCAAAAGGATGAGCAGAGGCATGGCGGCTTCAAGAATTGGGTTCGTCCCTCCAGTTGTTGCTGACGTGTTCATCATCGACAAATCAACACTGGCCCTGGATCGCGATGAGGGAGTGTCAATTTCTGGATGAGATCTATTCGGCTCCGGCACTGGGAGCGGAGATGCACTTCCAGGTGGCTTGCGCTCACCACCCCACATGTCCTGTGCTGGATTATCGGAAGACTGAGGCATCACCGTATTGACCCGCTGCGGCTCGCCAACCACGCCACGACGACCACCTGGATTAGGCTTGATCACCGTTTTTTCGGAGTCTCCATCATTTTCAAACGGAGGTTTGCCGTTCGTCATAATTTCAAAATCCTATTTGCTATCCTCGTTGATGGCCCAGAGAGTAAGCTCCAGCCCTGGCCAGTCTCCCGAAAAATGCATGCCAATACCGCTCGCTGTACTGAACTCCGGCCACAGCGGCGAAGTTCGATCCAGCACGAAGTAAACATGACTTGAAATTGCCCGCATTTGCGCTGGCGGCGTAGGAACATGGATAAGCGCTATGCCTGGCAAATGGGCCTGGACGATCTCGCTCATCCTGGTGTTTGGGCCAACCTTGAACAACGCGGGGAATTGATTTTGAATTTCGGTCAATGACCGGCGCGCCGCCACCTCAAGCACAAAGGTCGAGGCACGGAAAAGGTTGCGGTCAGTAACTGTTGCCAAGAATGCGTTCGCCGCCTTTTCTACAATTTCGAGGCGAATTGCCCGGCTGATATCGACACTTAGAAATCGTTGAATATCGGCGAGCACCGGTGCAAAAGTTGTATCCAGGCTGTCGTGATCATAGGCGGGATAATCGCGTGCACGACGTTCTTTTGTCGAATAGGTTGAGAGCTCTCCGGCCAATCGCAAGAGCTCTACGTAAAGACGTTCGGGATGAACATATTTTGATCCACGCATGTGCTTCAAGGCTGGAATCTGCCGATTGAGCATTTGCAAAATGAAATAGTCCACGCTCTGCATACCGCTGCCGGAACGCGGATCGGAAGCATAACGCGCAAGCTCCTCAAGCTTGGTTTCGATCCAGCCCGTTACTCGGTCGAGCCAACCAGTGAGCGTCGCGTGGCCAGAAACAGTCAGCATGGGAGGCGCAAAACGTTCGTCGAAAACGATTGCCTTGTCTGTCACTTCTATGATGCGCGCACAAAGCAAATTGACAAAACCTGGCTTCGGCGTTTTTCGAATTTCATAGCTCAGGCGTGGAACAGCAATGTCGATTTCTTCTTCAATCTGCAGCTTGGATACGGAATCAACGAGCTGTTCAGTATTTATTGCGAACCGGCTTCCGCTTTCAGATTCATTATCATCGACTTCCCGTGTATTCGGCTGTGCCATAGGCATAACCAGCCAGACATACATTCCTGCTGCCGCATCTGGCGTATTAATCGCCGCCGGCAATGGACTATCGCCCGGAATGCGGAAGGGCATGCCGTCAGGCATTATACCCGCTGCACGTCGCAGCCCTATCTTGTTTTGTTGTGCCAGGTCCCGGTCAATTTCAAACTCACTGAAGCCCCAAGGATAAGGAGTAATCTGGCTCGTGCGGCTTTCGACGAGATGCTCAATATAACGGTCGCTTTGTTGTAGGTGGTGCGGCCGCAAAAACAGCCCCTCAGACCAAACAACTTTGCTATACCATGACATTCTAGGGCCGTCCCTTGGGTTAGGAATTCAACTCACAACCGGGTACAATCGTAAAGCAGTAATCGAACAGTCGGATACGTTAGAAGGAACACCAATTTTTACATCTATTGGACGATAACATTGCCATAAGAGGAACTGAAATCAAGGTATTTGTATTGCAGGACTTCTTATTTGCGATATGCTAAAGTTGTTACTGTTTTTTCACCTCCTCCATTTGGATGAAGACGAAACTAACGCGCCAAGATAGAAGCTGATGCGGGTATAGCAATGTTAAAACTTGCCGGCTGCGCGACCTGTAAAAAGACATGGTTTTTTAATCTGTGCCGGTTTGCTCTCCCCGTCTTTTTACTAGTTTTATTTTCCGGTCCAGCCAAAGCCGAGTTTAAGATCTGTAATCAGACAGTGGCAGTTTACAATGTTGCAATCGGTGCGGAGAAGGATCGGAAATTTAGCACCGAAGGTTGGTGGATTTTACCTGCAAATAACTGCATCTCCCCCTTAAAAGAGGATCTTGATGTTTTGCGACTGCGCTATATTTATGTTTACGCAACCACAATTGCCGGGGATACAGTATTCGCTGGCAATTCTGAAATGTGCGTCGACTCAAAACGATTTAAAATTGATAAAATTCCCAGTCAACCTTGGAATTGCTGGGTTAGAGGATTACAATTCGCGAAATTCAAAGAGATTGACACTGGGAACGCAAAATCATGGACTTTATTTATCCGCGATGTGGCCTCCAAATGATGGCTTATCAATATCCGTAGGCAAACCATGGACGACAAAACAATAATAGTGCGACCAAAGATGCCGAATTCCGAGCTGTCAAAGCTGGAAGGGAAAAACAAAAGGGATAATAAGGCAAAAAAAAATACGGCCCCTGCCACGGAAAACAAACTGCAAGTTCCTCCCAAGCGCGAAGCAACGGCCTCAAATTTTCCCACTTTTGTATTTGCAGCTCTCGCATTGTTTTTCATAGGTGTTGGTTCGGCCATTACCATGATTTATGTACTTACCTCAGTTGGCCCAAAATCGATTGAGATCACTGATAAGGAACTAAACTCTGACCTCGTTGCCATTCAAAGTGACGAAAGCGCCGCAGAAGATGAGGCTTTGATCAAAGCTGCGATTGAACCACATATTATTGAACTCAGTGGTGATCCTGTTGTTGTCCGTCAGTTGGGCAACGCGATGCGGCAAATGATCAGGTTAGACAGGGATACACAGAAGAAAGCTGCGCTTGGTCTTGGCATTGGCAATGATGTTTTTCGGTTCAAGGATGTGCTTGATGTTCCAACGCCTGGCTTTCAAGCCGGGATTGTTGGGTCGCAAGAGGATATTGCATCGCTTCAGTTTGCCTCGGCTCAAGATGGCGTGCTTGAAACGTCAGGTAATTCTGGCCTTGAAGGCACCTCCGTTGTTGCCGTCACTGGCAATCAGGGCATAAGCCGAACAGTAGAATTTGCCCAAGAAGTGAAGGCGTCAGCAAAAATTTCCAACATTCTCAAAGGCTTTGGACTGGATCCTGCACGTGTAATTGCAGTTGAAAACGCATTTTCTACGTATTACGCCGTCGGAAATCTGAAAAAAGGTGATCGATTTGCAATCCGTGCGGTTACCGGTGTTGAAGATGAAAATCAGCTTCTGCCGGTGCAGATGTCTGTTTATAGTCAGAACACTCTTGTTGGATCGATTGCATTGAATGACATTGATGCATTCACAAAAGCTGAAGACCCTTGGTACAACCGCGACATCTTTGAAACAGCGTTGTTTCCTTCAGAAATTAAATCCGAAGACCAACCGAGATTGCTGGATGCTATTTATGCGGCAGCGCTTCGAAATCGTCTGCCTGCTGCCGTCACTGGCGAAGCGATTATGTTGGCTTCGCGATCACAGGACTTGGAGCAAAAAGTTCAAGCTGGCGATACAATCACGCTCGTCTATTCTGATGCAGCCCGTGATGTAAAGACTGGATTTGGCAGGATCATCTATTTAAGCATTGGACGTACCACAGGCAACCTTGAGTGCTACGTCGTTCAACCTAGCGCAGGTGCGCAATTTGACTGTGTGTCTCTCGCAGGCGAAAGTAGCGTGAACGAGAGTGGCATGGTCATGCCCGTCAATGGAATTATCGTGGCCAAATTCGGGCCACAGGGGGCCTCCGAATCAACTCCCGGGCGGATGAATTTTGGTGTCGACTGGACAGCGCCCAAAGGATCGCCGGTGGTCGCTGCATTCGCAGGTGAGGTGACTGCTGCTGGGTCGGAAATTGGGTTGGGTAATGTGGTTAGATTGAACCACCCTGATGGCAAGACAACGATGTATGGTTATCTTCAGCGCATAAATATGGGCGCGAGTGTTGGTGCAAAAATCAGTGCAGGGCAAGTGATAGGGTATGTCGGCACGGGTCCTTCAAGCCGTGAACCGCGGTTGCACTTTGAGTTGATGCGCAATGGCGTTCCTGTCGATCCCGTTGGTGAGATGCAAGCGAGTTCAGACGGCGGTGTTGCTGCTAGCGCTGGGGGCGGTGGTGCAGTTGACCAATTTGTCCACCGCATCATCTACATTGAGAGTGGAAATCGCTGCAATGCGAGTAATCCGCTTTCAACTGCAGTTGGGCTTGGTCAATTCATCGAAAGCACGTGGATGACAACGGTTCGTATTCACCGTCCTGATTTGTTGCAAGGAAGGTCCCGGCAACAGATACTTAACATGCGAACCGACTGTGATCTCGCGCGCGCCATGACGACAGCTTTCACGCGGGACAATGCGGCCGTGCTGCGTCATGCAGGACACACGGTAACACCCGGCAATCTTTATCTGGCCCATTTTCTCGGAGTAGGCGGCGCTTCAAAAGTACTTGGTAGTCAATCGGACAGACAAATTGCCGATGTGTTCGGGTCTGCGCATGTTCGCGCCAACCCGTTTGAAAGAGGCAAGTCAATTGGCTACCTCATATCCTGGGCTGCAAAGAAAATGACCGGTAAAACGCCAGCAAAAGCCCAAGTTTCCCCTCCAACTTCGACTGTGGATGTAATCGCGAAAGAAACTGCAAATGGGACAACGAAAGAAACTGCAGTGGCATCAGCCGATAGTGTGGTGCCACTTGCAAAATATGCCGATGACCCGGCTTTTGCAAAACTTAAATCCGCTGTCATTTCGTTTCTTCAATGAAAGGTAAATTGACGCCCGGCATGTTTGCTGTAGGCCAATTATTTATGCCTGCTCAACTTATCGTATTGTTCCGCAAAGAGCTCGAGAAAAACCCCCAACATACCATGCTCGCGGCGTCCAACCTTGCCAGCCCACCGTTCAGTGTAGACTTCCCAGTGCTTGCCTTTCCCGCCGCCCAGAAGAGATTTCTTGCCTTCCAGTGATTTTACAATCGCTTCAGGTGAGAGATCGTCAAAGAGCTGGACTGCTGCAGCCTGCATTGCAGCAAGTGAAGCTATTTGGTGTAATTTGAGATCGGCAAATGTGCTTTCAATCGCCTTTTTGGCGTCAAGATAACCCTTTGACGGCGGGTTGAGCATTGTCTTCAATGCCTCTTCGGGTGTGGGCATAAACTTCAATGGATTGTTGTCGGCCGATTGGATCAATGTGCGGTTGCCACTGCGAGACAGTGCCTTTGCTTCTGCTCTTGCGTGCAGCATGTTCATAAGCTGCAGGCAAATCGTGTTCAGCAGCTGCCCTGCCTGTTCAGCCAAATCACCAGCGTCTTGTTGACTGAGCGCGTCAACAGGAATTCCTGCGCCGTTTGCAAACCGCGTGACAAACTGTCTTGCAGCAGCGTTGACTTGCAATTCGCTTGATGAAGCGGGCGTCTGGTTAACCTCGTTTGATACGGCAACAGCAGTGTCCAGCGCCTGTGTATTCGCGATATTTTGTATTTGCTCATCTCGTTCAAGGAAAGAGTGTACGATATTTCCTGCTTGCTTGCCAAACCAGACATCATGATCATTTTGTGCTGCGGAATTAATCGGTGGCGATGGATTGGGTTTGCGTACTGGCTCTCTTTCAAACACCGGGGGAATGACTGCTGCCCGGCTTAGAAAGTCCGGCGCACCGTCTGATTGAAACTGCTTCCGCATCAGGTCCCGCGCATCTATGGGCGGCGGAGTCTTGTCTTGCGTTTCCCAAATACGGTCGATTGATCTTTTTTCCAGCGACAATGGCAAAGCGCTCTCAATTGGCATGGAATCAATGAACAACGGCGAAGATTGTTCTTTCAATTTGGCGCCGCCGAGATTTACGCGGACAAACAATACATAATCACCAACAGCAAGCTTATCACCATCATTCAGGCAATATGGGCTTTGTATGCGCTTGGCGCTATCGTTCAGAAAAGTTCCATTGGTAGAAGTGTCAATGAGCCAGTAGGCATTCTCATAAAACCGGATTTCACAGTGCTTCCCGGAAATCACCCGGCTTTTGTCCGGCAGGGTCCAGTCCAAATGTTGGTCGCGGCCAAAGTCAAAACCGCGCCGATCCACTGTGTATTCGAGCGGACTACCATTGGGTAGTTTGTCAAAATTATCAATTCTGAGAGTTAACACAGTATTCTGAAGCCCTCTTGTCCCCAGCGTAACATACAACAACCCAACCGGACAATTAAGCCTTATCTTGCTTCAGCATTAAAGTCGCATTTCGGGAAAATTCGACAATCATCTCTGCGTGTTGTGATTTTGGAAAATAAGCCAGGAGCAGCTGCATCCCAAGCTTCACAGCCAGGCCCGTGAGGTGTGCTGGTGGCGGTATGGGATGGTCTGCGTCTGATGACAAATTTCCACCCGACCATCCGGCAGCCAGGGCCGCCCACGCGGCAGCGCTGTCCTTGGCGTCGTCGGTTCCCGCTTGAAACGCAGCTCTGCGTGCATTTTCAGTCGGTGACAGGGCCCAAACTTCGGCCAGTTTTAAGAGTTGCTCTTCTTTAATACCCAATGGTCTTGAAGCACTCCGGATTGTCTTACAAAGCCACTGGACTGCTTCTTTGCGCGGCAACAAAAACGCACAAAAAGCCAAAACTTGTTGTTTCTGCTGGCTCGCAAGCAGGCGGTCGATGTAAGCAAAGGGTTCGTCGCCATTCGTTGGCAACGTAAGGTCTCCGTTCAAATTTGGATACGCATCGATAACTTGCTGCGCACTTGAAAACCGCAAGCGTATCACGATCTAGTCTCGCGGGAAACCAATGCCAAAGCTTGAAGACGGGTGGGAACATGCATCCTGGGAATTCCTCGAACCTCAGTTGATCAGTACCAATGCGCCTTTTATTGTCAGAAGGGCAGCAGCCGTCAAATCAGCGACGCCAGTCGAATTGAGTTTAAGTGTTGTGAAAGCATCAACTGTTATTAGGGGGGACCTCAGAGTAATTGCCTCAGGCGTCATTGTGAAGGTGCTTGCACCCACGGTGAATTCAATTTTTTGTTTTGCTGAAACTGTCCAGGTTGCACCGATGTCTTCTTTGCGATTTCGTCCAATTTCAACGTCGACATTGTTTTTGATTTCGCGCTTTTCGTTGTTTTCAATCAGCGCTTCCATGTCTTTCTGGGCATGCATCCGAATGAGTTCGCTGCCATTGCGGTCATCCAAAATCAGCTCATTGTAACCAGAGCCATCAATCGTCTGGGACTTGACACCAGAAATTGATTTGTCTTCTGGAAGCAGGTACGGTGTTTCGTTGTCGGCATTGTAAACTGTCCCGGTAATGAGTGGTTTGTCAGGGTCACCTTCCAAAAATTCAACGATCACTTCCATTCCAATACGCGGAATCTTGATGTCACCCCAGCGTTTGCCCGACCAGCCATGGGCAATACGAACATACCTTGACTGTTGCTTGTCGCGGTCCCAGTAGAAAGTAACCTTGATACGGCACTGATCATCGACTTCGCTTGCAACAACCGCAGTTTGAGGACCGTTGATAATCGGTTTGGGCGTAACACTTGCGCTGCGATACTGCGTTTCAGAGGGCTGAAATTCATACTTTCCAGAATAACTCTCTTGGTGCATTTCAGCCCGCGAGAGATAGCCATTTGACTGAAACACATGGCTGGCCCGCAGTGTCAGATATTCTTTATTCTCGCCCGTTTCAGAGTGCTTGTCGAGTTTGATAAGGGTACCCGGAGTACATGTGACGGCGTCTCCTTCCGCGCGGACACGCCAGTCTTTTGACTGCTCAGCCTCGAGCATCACTTTTGCAAGAAACTTGCCGTCTGATTTTTCGACAAACCGTCCCGGATAATCGTAAATCTGGAGATCGGAGTTTGCGTATTTGGCATGCGCTTCATTCTCTGAAAGCAAGTCAGCCGTCGGCTTCTTATAATCATAGTCGTTGAGCATCACTTTACCGGAACGGAATGAACGTCCTACACTCCATCCGTTGAGGGAATCCTCCTTGCGGATCGACCTTAGATCGGTACCGTAATAGGCAAGTTTGGCACCTGCCAATTTTGGCTTATGGACCGAAGGAGAATCTGCCAGGATCAAGGTGTGGTCATTTTCAGTATGCTCAAAAAAATAGTATATCCCGTATTCTTCCATGAGGCGGGATACAAAGTCGAAGTCACTTTCCCGGTACTGCACACAGTATTCCAGGGTCGCATAATCCCCTTTTAAACGCGGTTCGAAGGTGGCGAAAGAATGTGCAGAAAACACCTCTTGCAATATTTCAGGCAAGGTCTTTTCCGTGAATATTCGACAATTGGTTGTTCGCGACAACAGCCACAACCATGGCCGCAACACCAGTTGGAAAGACGACAGCTCGTCTTCGCGTCCATGCCATTGGGCCTTTACCAGGACGCCATTGAAATCTCGTTTTATCCCTTCGTGGTTTGACCTGATGCTCAAATTGCATTTGGTGCCAAGTATCTTGTCAAAATCAACATCCTGATCTTCGCCGTAGACTACCATGCGGTACTCAAACAATTCGCTGAGCCCTTCAGTGCCTCTAAACTTTCCAATGACAAGCTTGTCCTCACCGAGTGCGCTTTGGAAGGATCCTATCCGACTCTCTTGGGTCAATTTAGACACTGTGACATTCCTCACATTTCCCAGAATGCTGTTACGATATCGTTGAACCAGTATAGCGTCTACTAGTTTTGCATTCCCGCATATCCCGCAAATTGGGGATTGCGTTAAGCGATACGATAGACGCATGATTACGCTCGAAGAATGCCAAATAGAGTGCTTTTGGGCAAAAATAAATGAAGAAGATAGGTCATTGATGGTGATGTTTGCTAACATCCAGGACGCGATTTCCGCAGAAAACCCATGTGGGGTTGATCCTGAACTTGATCCGCACGTCCAGAATTTTCTGGCGGTGGCCGAAGGCCAGTTGCCGGCAAGTTATCGCAATTTTGATAAAAAGACCTTTGACGCCCGGACTACGCTTCAAAAGCTTGAAGAGCTTTTGCAAAAATCACGTGATATCCGCTTTGTCGTTCTTGCCGCCAAATATTATATTTTATCAGATAATTTAAAAGGGTTTGCGGAAAGCATACAGGCCGCTAGCGCCTTGCTGAAAGCACAATGGCAACACTGTCACCCGACTGAAGCCAGTGGTGGCAATGAGCTTCGGTCAGCTTACCTTAAATCCCTTGATGATCTGCCGACGTCGGTATTGCCTTTGCAAAACGCACTCTTGATCAATGATCGACGGATTGGCGCCGTTTCGATCAGGTCCATTCTTATTGCAGTCAAAAAACTACCTGCGCGTGCAGAAGAAGTCGCGCTGGACTCTGATTCGATTAAGGATGCATTCCTCCGGATTGAACCGATTGCGGAACTCTTGGATTTACAATCCCAAATGAGTGAGATCGCGATTGGCCTGCAAGACATAAGGCAATTGTTCATTGACAGGGCTGGCTATGATGTTGCACCCCAGTTTGAGCAGCTCCCTGAACTTGTCAAATCTATCAGCGACTATTTGCAGGCTGTTATCAGTGAACGGGCAGTTCAGGAGCAGCCATCGGCGGTTTCCGAGGGAGCTGCCGCACCTGACCAAACTGATACCGACATGAATTCCGATAGAATTGGCGCTATTCCGTTCGATGTCGGATCCGTCAAGGAAGCATCAAACGCCCTGGAGGCGATATTGGCTTATTATGCTTCGAGCGAGCCTTCCAGTCCATCGCGTCTGCTGGTCAAACAGGCCCATCTCCTAGTCGGGAAGTCTTTTGTTGAAGCGATGCGGATGCTTGCTCCTGGGATGGCCGAAGAAACGAAAATCAAGATTGGAGGCGACGCCCCCTTCTCGCTTGATTTTGGACAACTCTCCAGTTTGTTCCCAGAAGAATCCCAGCTTGGCGAAGGGGATTCTGAAGCAAAGAGCTATTCGGCAGCAACGCGCGCAGAAGCCACCGCGTTGATGCGTAAAGTTGAACAGTTTTACAAATTGACAGAGCCATCGAGCCCTATACCGCTGCTGGTCGAGCGTGCCCGGAATTTTGTTGCCAAGGATTTCACATCACTCCTTAAGGAAATGGCGAAAAAAGATGACAATTCACAGTGATACGTCCCGATTGACGAAAAAACATAAATTTGCTATAATATTGAAGGGATTTTTCGACGACAAAGAGCGCTCAAAAATGCGTGCAATTTTCGGATTACGAAAACTAAACCGACTTCCTTTGAATCTGGGCTCAAAACTTCTTTGTTCCGTTGCATTGCTTGCAATGACTGTTTTAGTAGCACCGCAGACACAGGCCGCTGAGCGGCGGGTGGCGTTTGTCATTGGCAACAGCGGCTATCAGGCTGTTCCCAAACTGCCCAATCCCGCGCATGACGCGCAAGCCGTGGCAGCTGCCCTGAAGCGCTCTGGATTTGAAGTTGTGACTGCCGTTGACCTTGATCGCATCGGTTTTGACAAGGCATTTGAAAAATTCATCAGGTCGCTGTCCGGTGCCGATCTGAGCGTATTCTATTACTCGGGCCACGGCATTCAGGTTGGCGGGGACAATCGTATTATTCCAATTGACGCCGGCCTGAAATCACCGGCTGATCTTGAAGTCGAAACAGTCAGTGTCAAAACGATTATTTCCTACATGCAGTCGAACTCAAAGGTTCAGCTTGTTTACCTCGACTCCTGCCGCAACAATCCGTTCCCGTCGTCCTCGTTTTTGGTTGGACCAGACAAGCAGGTCGCGGTGGCGGGTGTTGGACTGGCGGCGCAGAACAGCACTTTGGGCAATTTGGTTGCATTTTCAACGCAGCCGGGTGCTGTAGCCGTTGACGGCAGCAGTGATAACTCGCCGTTTACGCAATCGATGGTCAAGCAGTCCTTTAAGCTTGGTGTGGACGTTCAAACAGCACTGAAGAAAGTCACGCAAGAGGTTCAGGAGGCGACCAACGACAAGCAGAAGCCGTGGACCAGCATCACGCTGGCCCAGCCCGTGTTTTTGGCGAAGCCCGTGATCAGGATAACGGCACCAGCCGCCAACGTTGCGGTGGCAAAAGCTCCGGCTGTGAAAATAGGTTCGGCACCTTCCCAGGATAGTGTTGCCGAGACTGAAAACAAGGATACCGCAGCCCAAGTGGCAGCACTTCTGGAGACGACGTTTTCCAAACCCCATCGTGTGCCAATCGGCGTGGGTCAGATTGCAATGCTTGATGATTTTCCAACGATCAGGGCGGCGAGTGGGGCTCAGATTGAAATTACCACCGCACCAAAATCGGGCGTTATGTATCTTGACGGCAGTGCACTCAGTGAAGGCGACGTGATTGATCAGGATTCATTGCGCAAGGTCAAGTTTGAGCCTTCAATTGGGTCTGAAGGTAACGTTCAGAATGTCGAATTCAAGGTAACACAAGCGGGAATTGAGGCAGGCACGCCGGTAACTGGGACAATTGAGCCGTTTCTCTTGAGTTGTGATGCGGAAGCAGGTGAGCCTCTGGATTTGCAGGGCGTGGGACCGGGCAAATTGCCAAATGAGATTAACCCGGATACTGCGATTGCCGCTTGCACAAAGGCAGTAGAGGATTACCCGTCGATCGCCCGATATAAATATGAGCTTGGCCGCGCCAAGTTGGCGGCAAAAGATGTGAATGGCGCTTTGGAGCTCTTCAATCAGGCAGCCACGGAAAATCATACGCGGGCATATTTTGAATTGGGATATCTGCTCCAACGTGGCTTTGGCGTCAAACGAAACGTTCCGGAAGCAGTTCGGTTGTTCAAGACGGGGTCTGACCTCGGTGACCCGTTTGCAATGAAGACCTATGGCCAGCTTCTCGTGCAGGGCCAAGACGTGGACAAGAACATTGAAGAAGGTATTCGGCTGCTCAACCGTTCCGTTGAGCTCGGCCACACCTATGCCATGAACGAGCTGGGTTCTATGTATTATTACGGCAATGTTCTCAAACAAAACCCCAAACGCGGTTTGCGTTTTTACCAGGCGTCTTTGCAGCGGGGCGACATTTATGCCATGCGCAATATTGGCATTGCCTATCTCGAAGGCAAGGGGGTTGCCAAAGATGCAACGACAGCACTCGGACTGTTTACGCGGGCGAGCGATGGCGGGCACCCCAATGCACCCACAGATATTGGAGCGATGTATTTCAAGGGCAATGGCCTCAAGAAGAATATGGCCAAAGCCATAACTTGGTACGAGCTGGGTGCGGAGCGTGGAGATTTCTGGGCCGCCTCAAACTTGGCATGGATTTACGCGAAAGGACCGAAGGACAGGCTCGACCCGCTAAAAGCCGTCTGGTTTTCAAGCTTGGCTGTCGCATTGGATCTTTCGAATAAAAATCCGAAGGAGAAGGAAAACTTGAAAAAACTACCAGCTGCGGAAAAAAGGACCGCCATCAAGAAACTGATCGAGACTGTCGGCAACGAGAATGTTGTATCTGCTCCGGATGTCGATTCGACTTTGGTCGAGTTGTCCCGAAAAGCATGGCAAATGCGCAATCCCCGTCTCGATTTATTCTAGTTGTAAGGACAGGCAAATGATCAAGTTGAAATTATGTACCGCAGCCCTCCCGGCAGCATTTGTTATGTCGCTGATGTTTTGTGCAACACTTCCAAGCCATGCGCAGACCGCTGCTGAAACGCCGGTGTTGACTGACAAGTCCATCACAGCAGAGTTGGCGCTTTGGAATTCAATCAAGGACTCAAACAACGCCTCGGACTTCAAAACATATCTCGAAAACTTTCCAAACGGCATGTTTTTTGATCCTGCAATGCAAAAATTTGAACTGGCAGGTGGCAACAAATCTGAATTGAATGCGTCTGTTGGCAAAGAAGCGACGGAGGCGGCACAACCTCTTCCTGCGCAGATGACTGATGAAAGCAAAAAAGCTGGCGCTAAGGTCGTCAAGCCAGATAAAATAGTTAAGCGTGCTGCTGTAAAGGCCACCTCGAAGATTCGTAAAAATAGGCGGGTCACTAACGTGGCGAAAAAGGTGAGATTCGCTGCTCCATTAAAGCGCAGGAAGGCTTCTTTTCGTTGCGGACTTCATTCTGTCTATAGGAACAATACCTGTGTTGCTATCACTGCCTCACCCAAAGCGATCAAGAAGGCCAAAAGCCCCGCCAAAAGAAAGCCACCCGCTTCCGGTGGAGGCGGTGGCGGTGGCGGTGGCGGTGGCGGTGGAGGCGGTAGCTGGGGCTGAAACTTTTGTAAATCCACCTTATATTGGATCTAGAGCATAATGCATTCAATTTCATCCGTATCCAGCAGCTTGGAAATAGTTGGAACACTCTTCTGTCGAGAACAGCGCGCAGATACTGCCGATGGCCCTCAAGAGATCGTCAATGGTTCTGGCAGCTGTTGCGCGAAGGTGGGCCTTGAGTTTTGAAAAAGCCATTTCAATCGGGTTGAGGTCGGGACTGTAAGGCGGCAGAGAGAGCAGCCAGGCACCCTCGGCGCGGATGATGCTTTCTGCGCGGACACTTTTGTGACTGGAGAGGTTGTCGAGGATGACCACATCGCCGGGCCTGAGTGCTGGTGCGAGTTGGGTTTCAACATAAGTATCGAAAATCAAACGGTTCATCGGTGCATTGATGATCCAAGGGGCGACGAGGCCATCGCATTTGAGGCCCGTGATAAAGGTTTGTGGTCCCCAGCGGCCAAAGGGAGCTGGGCTGTTCAATCGGTCGCCCTTCAATGAACGCCCCCGCAAGCGGGTCATCTTGGTGTTGGTGCTCGTCTCATCAAGGAAAATCAAACGCCTGCGCTGCTCAGCATGATGGGTTGGCTTCAGCCCGCGCCTTGGCCAGTTCAGGCCTGTCTTATTCGCTTGCCCGAAGTGTTTTCTATAAAGCTGAAGCCCTTGTTGATCGGCCAGCGCGACAGCGATTGTGGGCTAACCTCAATGACCTTTTCAGGAAACAATAGGGCGGCAAGTTCAGGCATCGTCATGTCAGGTGATCGTTTCACCGACGTCGGCAAAAACGCCTCAACCGCATCAAGCTTGCCGTGTCGCTTGCCGCCTATCAAGCAAGGCTGCACAGCACCCGTTTCCCGGTACAGCATCATCAGATTCACGGCAAAAGAAACTGAAGTGTCAAAATGCCGGGCAACCTCATTGCAAGAGTTTCCAGCCTGACAAACGCAACAACACGTTCACGCAAATCGTTCGAAAAAGGATGCGGCATTGCAAATCACCTCCACAAACCTTGAATCACGCCTCAATTGATTTGGGAACCCAATTCTGATTCTAACTGAACACGCGATACTCTAGACCAATTTTGGGCGGATAAGTGGAAGCCAAAGTGTAACGCTACAACCAGCGTTTGGAGCGCCTTCAATTGAAAGCTTGCCACCCAACGCTTCTGCGCGGTCACGCATGTTTTGCCGTCCCCGTCCCCCAGGTCGCACAGTCGGATCAAAACCTCGGCCATTGTCGGCAACCTCAATGATGATGCCCGGGCGACCCTCGGACAATTGCATCTTGCATGCCACCCGAATTCGGTTGGCCTTTGCGTGGCCTAAAATATTGCCGAACGCCTCTTGAAAAATGCGCAGGACATGGAGTGCGTTTGGTGCGTCGATCCAGTCAAGTTCGGGGACTTCATCGACTTTCCATTCGAATGCCATATTAGCTTTCTTCAATTCCGGCTCAATGCGGTAGCGAAGGCTTGCGAGCAGCGTGGTGACATTACCTTCGACAGGTTCCAATGAGTCAACAGCAATTCTAAGATCAGTCAACGCGCTTTTCAGTGCGACCACTGCCGTTGAGCTTTGCCTGCCCTGTCGTTCCGCCGAGGCCAGTGCTGCCACCAAACTTGAACCAATCCCGTCGTGGATCTCACGCATCATACGTTCGCGCTCTTGCGTGATGGCACTGGAAACTTCCAGCTCCCTCCTGGCTTTTTCGCTAATCAGGAGATTTGCTTTCGTAGTTTCAATGCGCTGGCCCAACTGCGCCGTGAGGTCTTCCTTGGCTGCAAGGCTCGCGAGAACGCGTTTACCAATTGCAAAGCCAAACGTACAAAATACCAGGATGCTTGCGTATGGCATAAGTTCAAATCCAGCTCCATGCCACAAAGCAATCTCCCGGCCCAAATCATGCAGAATGAACAAAAAGGCGCATATCACTGCAGCCAACACCGCTATACTTTCACTTCGCTCCGTGCGCATGGCCTCTTTTAGAAAGAGACATGAGATCGCCACCGCAGCAGGAACTGCAAAACAAATGACGACAACATTCGAAAATGGAACCACGAACCACAGATATCTCGCCAGAGCGGCCATGAGAATTGTGAAAACCGCAGTTAACTTCAGTGACTTCTCGATTGAATTCTGAAAAAATGATGTGGCAAAACCAACGAAAGAAAACATTATGAAAAATGGAAAAGCGATCATCACATACTGAAAAAAAACCGGAGCGCCAAAACTGCTTAGCAGCTGATGCTGGAGATTGTTGGCAATCCATAATATTCCCAAAACCGCCAGACCCGCCAGCGCCTTTTCGCGTCGTCGCGTAAACCACAAGATTGATACAAGTAAAGTCAATGCCATCAAGGCTGCACTGACCAGTTGCGGCCCGAGGTATTGAGAAAAATACTGCCGGTCAAAATGCTGCTTGACAGCAATGTCCTGCCCGATCCTGATACCGTCCAAGGTCTGGATCATGCCTGTGCTGGTGTGTATTCGGAGCGAGATGGTATTTGAGTTCGGGCTCAGGGCAGAGCCCGAAAAATAAATGAGATAAGGTTGATAGGATCTAAGATACTCGTTGCCGTAGATTGATAAATTGCTGGAAACAAGCTGGTTTCCAACAAATGTCTCAAACACTTGGCTTGTCGCATCAATAGAGATTGCAAACGGTCCCGCGCCCAACTCACCACGGTCAAAACTAAACCGCAACCAGACTATCCTAGGCTCAAGGCCCGGTTTTTCAACACCCAGGACATTTCCGTTGAGCGGCAACGTTGTCTGCCTCCAGCCCAGCGATGGAGGTGCCAGAGTCGGTTCAAACGAATACGCCACATCTTGGAAAATGATGACTTGATCTTTGGCAGAAGCGGATTGGCCCGGCAGCAATATGGTAATCGCCAATATAATTATTATACCGAACGCCCGGCTTCGAAACATATGATGAAACCATTTGGCCACGGGCGCATTCAATGCGGCATTTCGATTATGCCAAGGCTGGACGCTTCAAAAACAGCCTCCGAACGCGAGTTTACCTCAAGTTTCTGGTAGATGTTCTTGACATAGGTAGCAACGGTGCTGCGTGTTATTCCGAGCAAGTCGCCAATCTCAATGAATGAAAATCCCCGCGCCAACAGATTTAGGACTTCAAGTTCACGTTTTGAAAGAGCTTGGTGGGTTTCGTTTTGTTTTGACGGCTCCTTTGGCTGAAACTCCTTTAAAAGCTGCCGTGCAATGGCGGGGCTGATCGGAGAGCCTCCTCGCTGGATTTCACGGATGCTTTCGGCGCACTGGTCAAAATTTTCGCCTTTCAAAAGATACCCTCGGGCCCCCGCTTTAATGCTGTCCATCACCTTGTTTTGTTCGGCAAAAATCGTAATCACGATAATATCGATGTTCTTGTGTTTAAGAGCGGCCTGGCGAATAAGTGTAATGCCTGAGCCGTCGGGCAAGCCCAAGTCACAGAGCAAGACATCGAATCCCCCCGCTTCAACCAACTCTTTTCCGTTCGCAACATTGCGGGCGATAGCCACGATTGAAATGTCTGACGTTTCGGAAAGCGCAATTGTAATGCGTTCAAGCGACGCTGGGTCGTCCTCAATCACCGCAACCCGAATTTGAGCCTGGTTTTGCATTTTCATAGCCTCGGGAAAGTAGCACACAGCTCGAAACTGTCTACCTTGAAATTGGACTTGTTACAGCTTTGGTCCGGGTCCTTTAACAGAATAGGAACATAAATAAACTGGCGGAGAGGGAGGGATTCGAACCCCCGGTACGCTTGCGCGTACTTCGCATTTCGAGTGCGACGCGATCGACCACTCTGCCACCTCTCCGCAGAAGTTTTGTGATCATGAGGGTTTCAATAGCCAAGACCGCAAGCCCTGCCAACCCCCAATTATCGGCAGCCGTTGACAGGAGGCAAAGACCTGCTAGAAATCCGCACAAACCAAGGGCAAAACCGTTATGACGTTCGCCGTTTCAGGAATGTTGACCAGTTGGGTTACTACAGTAACCGACACAGATGGTTGTTCGCTGAAACCCTTAAAAAAATCAACTATCAAAACACTTTAGCATCATCCCTCGGCTTTAATCGCTCTCGGGGGATGGTGTCCGAAGCCTTCACGCCCAAGCGGAGCCTCCAGGGTTCCAGAGCAGGCGGACCACACCAAGCTCAAGGAGATTTTTATGGGTTACAAGGTAGCAGTCGTTGGTGCCACAGGAAATGTGGGTCGCGAAATGTTGAACATCCTGGCAGAGCGTGAATTCCCGATTGACGAGTGCCACGCCATCGCCTCGCGCAAATCCATGGGCGTTGAAGTGTCTTTCGGTGACAGGATTTTGAAGTGCAAGGACCTTGAGCAGTTTGACTTCAGCCAAATGGACTTTGTGCTTATGTCAGCGGGCTCCGAGGTGTCCAAAGTATGGTCACCAAAGATCGGTGCCCTCGGCCCCATCGTGATCGATAACTCATCTTGCTGGCGTTATGATTCTGAAGTGCCGCTGATCGTTCCCGAAGTGAACGCCCACGCGCTGGTGGAATATATGGCGCGCAACAAGCGCCGCAACATCATTGCCAATCCAAACTGCTCAACGGCTCAGCTCGTTGTGGCGCTGAAGCCTTTGCATGATGTGGCCAAGATCAAGCGCGTGGTTGTCTCTACCTATCAATCGGTGTCCGGTGCAGGCAAGGAAGGCCTTGATGAGCTCTGGAACCAAACCAAGGGCATTTTTGTCACCGACAGCCCAACGCCGAAGAAATTCACGAAGCAGATCGCGTTCAACGTCATCCCTCACATCGACGTGTTCCTCGACTCAGGCGAGACCAAGGAAGAATGGAAGATGGTGGTTGAAACCAAAAAAATACTCGATCCCAAAATCAAGCTCACCGCAACCTGTGTGCGCGTGCCGGTGTTCGTTGGCCACTCGGAGTCGGTGAACATTGAGTTTGAACAACCCATGACTGCCGATGAAGCCCGCGATATCCTGCGTGAAGCACCGGGTTGCATGGTGGTCGATAAGCGCGAAGACGGTGGATATATCACGCCAGTCGAATGCGTCGGCGATTTTGCCACCTATATCAGCCGTATCCGCGAAGACTCAACGATAGAAAACGGTATCAATCTCTGGGTCGTGTCAGACAACCTTCGCAAAGGTGCGGCACTGAACACCGTGCAGATTGCTGAGTGCCTCATAAACCGCGGCCTTCTCAAACAAGCTGCCTGACCATAAAAAACAGGACCGGTGATGAGCCCGGTCCTGCTTTTGTATTTTTCCGAGGGTTACTTCGGCAAGAGAACCTTGTTGATGACGTGGATCACGCCATTTGACTGACGCACGTCGGCGATGGTCACTGTGGCCGTGCCGCCTGTTTCATCCGTTACGAGAACCTTCTTGCCCTTGAGCGACATGGTCAATGTGCAGCCGCCAACGGTTTTCACCTTGTGCTTGCCGCCATCTGCCTTCACCATGGCCATAACGGCCTTTGCCATCACCTTGCCAGCAACAACATGGCAGGTGAGAACCTTGACCAAAGTGTCTTTGGCTTCTGGCTTCAACAGGCCGTCAACAGTGCCTGCTGGCAATGCTGCAAAAGCTGCGTTGGTTGGTGCGAAGACTGTGAACGGACCAGCGCCCGAAAGGGTTTCAACAAGGCCAGCAGCCTTAACGGCGGCAACCAGCGTTGTGTGGTCCTTTGAGTTTACGGCGTTTTCGATGATGTTCTTGGCCGGAAACATTTCCGCGCCGCCAACCATTGGGTTTGCGAAAGCTGAAATTGTGCCGAGTCCAAATACGAATGTAAGTGCGAGAACTGATGTCTTGATCATGGGAGTCTCCGGTTTGCTTGATTGATGATTGTTTAAGCGATGGACCGGGCGGTTGACAAAGCCCGGTCCTGTTTAAGCTCCAGTCGCCGTCTTACATTTTTGGCAGGAGAACCTTGTCGATCACATGAATGACACCGTTTGATTGCTCAACATCGGCGATCGTCACAGTGGCAACACCACCGGCTTCGTCGGTTACAGTAACCTTGTCGCCATCAACCTTGAGGGTCAATTCGCAACCGCCAACGGTTTTTACCTTGTGCATGCCACCGTCAGCCTTTGTCATTGCCATGA
Source organism: Rhodobiaceae bacterium (assembly GCA_031417195.1). GTDB lineage: Bacteria > Pseudomonadota > Alphaproteobacteria > Rhizobiales > Aestuariivirgaceae > Aestuariivirga. The sequence goes on along the minus strand of JANOVC010000108.1, from coordinate 21,075 downwards.
CATCTGCTGCCATGGCTTTGGCAGACACAACATGGCAGGTCAAAATCTTCACCAGCATATCCTTGGATTCTGGCTTCAAAAGGCCTTCAACGGTGCCGGCAGGCAGGGCCGCGAAGGCTTCGTTGGTGGGTGCGAATACGGTGAAGGGGCCAGCGCCCGAAAGGGTTTCAACCAGACCAGCAGCCTTGACCGCGGCAACCAGTGTTGTGTGATCCTTGGAATTGACTGCGTTTTCAATGATGTTCTTGGCCGGGAACATTTCTGCACCACCGACCATCATGCCGGCAAATGCCGAGGATGCGCCGAGAGCGATTGTAAATGAAAGGGCGATGAGGGATTTCTTGATCATTGGAGTTCTCCTGATTGATGTTTGTAAGACGGCTAACATTTGGAGAAACGGCAGCTTAGAAAACATAGTTGCAAAAGAATTAAAAACGATTTCGTGATCAGCCGGTAGAAAGTTGTGATCAGCCCTGCGATCTGGCAACACCACCCGTTGCTGCACCAATGATTGGCCCAACCTTGCCCTCTTGCAAAAGAGCGACCCAACCCTTGCAATCTGCAGGGATAACACTGCTGCGCGGCAAAACCAGCTTGGCCGCCTCGCCATGCCACATCCCCGCAGGCACCATTTTGCGCACCACGTTTTTATAGGTGACAGTGCTACCGGCATTCTCACCCTTCTTGATTTCGACTGAAACCGAGGGGGCATAGGCCATGAGCCACAAGGTTGCTTCCTTGCCGGAAGCTCCTGCCGCAATGTCGATCATCACATCGGTCTTGTTTTCCGACATGGCAATATCAACCCAGTTGCCATCCCCCGCATTTGATATGCCACCAGCGACCGAAGACCGCTGGCTACCAACAAAATGCTCGCGTCCATTAATAATGGTCTGCGGCGTATAAACGTTTTTATCGCCGCGCGACTCCGCATAATCATATTGTCGCTGCGAGTATTCAGCGCTGCCAAGCGTATCGCGCCAGCCCAGATAATCCCAATAATCAACATGATAGGTGAGCGGAATAACATCCGGTTTACCGATCAATGTTTGAATATAAGCATCCGCTGGCGGGCACGACGAACAGCCTTGGCTGGTGAACAACTCAACAATCACCGGACGCTTTGCGGCGGCAAATGAGGGGTTTACGAAGATCGAAGCGGCACCAAGGGCCAGAATATTTCGACGTGTGAAATTGTTTTCCATACCATCAAGGTAATGGAATAGATTGAAATTGGCCACTCACATGCCAGTGAGACACAATCACAAGTTTGTTTACGCCGCGCGCGCGAGATTTCTTAACACATAAGGCATGATGCCGCCGTTCATATAGTAATCCAGCTCGTCCAGTGTATCAATACGGCACTGCACCTGAACCGCAACTTTGGAACCATCGGCCCGCGTCACGTCAACCGTCATGGTCGAACGCGGCTTCAAGCCTTCCGCCAACCCATCGATATTGATGGTCTCATCGCCCTTCAACCCCAGCGATTGCCAGCTCTCCCCATCCCGGAACTGCAACGGCACAACACCCATGCCAATCAAATTCGAGCGATGGATGCGCTCAAAGCTTTGCGCCACGACGGCGCGAACACCAAGAAGCTTCGTACCCTTGGCCGCCCAATCGCGCGAAGAGCCTGTGCCATATTCCTTACCTGCAAAAATCACCAGTGGCGTTCCCACGTCCTGATAGCGCATGGCCGCATCATAGATCGGCATTTGCACACCGCCGGGATAATAGGTGGTAACACCACCCTCCACACCGGGCACCATCTGGTTCTTGATGCGGATATTAGCAAAGGTGCCGCGCATCATCACCTCATGATGGCCGCGCCGCGCGCCATAGGAGTTGAACTCCAGTTTCGGAACGCCATGGTCCGCCAGATATTTGCCTGCAGGCGATGATGCCTTGATGTCACCGGCGGGCGAAATATGGTCCGTGGTGATGGAGTCAAGGAACAGGCCGAGCACGCGTGCGCCCGAAACATTTTTCACAAGCGCTGGCGTCATGCTCATGCCATCGAAGTAGGGCGGGCTGGCCACATAGGTGCTCACCTTGTCCCAGGCATAGGTCAGGCCCTTGGTCACCTTGATCTTGCGCCACGACACATCGCCCTTGAACACATCCTTGTAACGTTTGGCATAGGCCTTGCGGGTCACATGCTTGCGCACGGTTGCGGCCACATCCTTGGCCGTGGGCCAGATATCCTTGAGGTAAACCGGATTGCCTTTTTTATCGTGGCCCAGCGGCTGCGTAGTGAGATCCACGTTGAGCGAGCCCGCCAAAGCATACGCAACGACCAGCGGCGGTGACGCCAGATAATTGGCACGCACATCAGGATTCACACGGCCTTCAAAATTGCGGTTGCCAGAAAGAACAGCAGCAGCCACCAGATCATTCACACGGATTGCATCCGAAATATTTTCCGGCAGCGGACCGGAGTTGCCGATGCATGTCGTGCAGCCATAGCCCACAAGATCAAAGCCCAGCTTGTCCAAATCCTTCTGCAAACCCGATGATTTCAAATACTCCGTTACAACTTGGCTGCCTGGCGCCAGTGACGTCTTAACCCAAGGCTTGACACTCAAACCTTTCTTCACGGCATTGCGCGCCAGAAGGCCCGCCGCCATCATCACGGATGGGTTGGACGTATTGGTGCAGGATGTGATTGCAGCAATCACCACATCACCATGGCCCACATCAAAATTGGCATTCTCAACCTTGAAGCGCTGGCCAAGCTGATCGGCCTTCTTGAATTCATCCGCCATCACGGTTGCAAAGCCGGAAGCGGAATCTGTGAGTGTCACCTTGTCCTGCGGACGCTTTGGCCCCGCCATCGACGGCACAACAGCTCCAAGATCAAGCGAAAGCGTATCGGTGAAATGTGGGTCAGCCGCCTTCGGCGTCCAGAACATGTCCTGCGCCTTGGCATATTTTTCAACGAGTGCAACTTGCGCTGCAGGTCGCGCCGTTCCCTTGAGATAGCCAATTGTTTCGGCGTTCACCGGGAAGAAGCCGCAAGTCGCCCCATATTCCGGAGCCATGTTGGCGATGGTTGCCATGTCTTCTAGCGAAAGCTCGCCAAGGCCGGGGCCAAAGAATTCCACAAACTTGCCAACCACGCCCTTCTTGCGCAGCATCTGCGTCACGGTCAGAACAAGGTCCGTGGCCGTGGTGCCTTCCGGCAATTTGCCGTTCAGCTTGAAACCAATCACTTCTGGAATAAGCATGGAAATGGGCTGACCCAACATGGCAGCCTCCGCCTCAATGCCACCAACACCCCATCCAAGAACCGCAAGACCATTCACCATCGTCGTGTGGCTATCGGTGCCGACAAGCGTATCAGGATAGGCATAGGTGACAGATTTTTTCTTCTCAATGTCCGTGCGCGTCCAAACCGTCTTGGCGAGATATTCCAGATTCACCTGGTGGCAAATACCTGTGCCGGGAGGCACCACGCGGAAATTGTCAAAAGCGCCCTGCCCCCATTTCAGGAAGGTATAGCGCTCTCCATTGCGGCCATATTCTGCCGCCACGTTTTTCTTGAATGCGCCCGATGACGCAAAGTAATCCACCATCACTGAGTGGTCGATCACGAGGTCAACGGGAGCCAGCGGATTGATCTTGGTGGGGTCGCGTCCCAAAGCCTTCATCGCATCGCGCATGGCCGCCAAATCAACAACGGCGGGAACACCCGTAAAATCCTGCATCAAAACCCGCGCCGGACGAAACGCAATTTCCTTCTCGTCCTTGCCCCGGTTTTTCAACCAGTCAGCAATCCCTTGAATGTCAGCCTTGGTCACCGAGCGCCCATCCTCAAAGCGCAGCAGGTTTTCAAGAAGCACCTTGAGCGAATAGGGCAGCTTGGAAATCCCCTTCAACCCGTTCTTCTCCGCCGCCTTGAGGCTGAAATAAGTGTAGGTCTTGGACCCAACCTTAAGCGTTTTGCGGGATTTGAAGCTGTCGAGGGAAATGGCGGTCATGGGGCGTTTCCTGTGCTGTAAACTCTGCCGTGCCTATAGCGTCTCTTGCACTGCAAAACAATTCCAACGGTGGAGAAGTCGGTTAAACCCGCCGCTCCACCATCATTTTCTTGATCTCTGCAATGGCCTTTGCGGGGCTCAGGCCCTTGGGGCAGGCCTTGGCGCAGTTCATGATGGTGTGGCAGCGGTAAAGCCGGAACGGATCTTCCAGATTATCCAGCCGTGCACCCGTCGCCTCATCGCGCGAATCGATGAGCCAGCGATAGGCCTGCAGCAAAACAGCGGGGCCGAGATAGCGGTCGCCATTCCACCAATACGAGGGGCAAGACGTGGAACAACAAGCGCACAAAATGCACTCATAAAGCCCGTCCAGCAGAGCCCGGTCCTCGTGGCTCTGCTTCCATTCCTTTTGCGGAACGGGCGATGTCGTTTTCAACCAAGGCTCGATTGAGCGATGCTGCGCATAGAACCGCGTGAGGTCAGGCACCAGGTCTTTCACCACAGGCATATGCGGCAGCGGATAAATCTTCACCGCACCCTTCACATCACCGCAGGATTTCAGACACGCCAGCGTATTCGTGCCATCAATATTCATGGCGCAAGACCCGCAAATACCCTCACGGCACGAGCGGCGGAACGTCAATGTGGGGTCCTGTTCGTTCTTGATCTTTACAATGGCATCCAGAACCATCGGGCCACAACTGTCCATGTCAATATGGTAACTATCGACTTGCGGATTCTTTCCGTCATCCGGGTTCCAGCGATAAACCCTGAATTCACGCAAGTTTTTGCCTGCAGGCTTCGGCCACGTCTTGCCGGGCTGCATTTTGGAATTTTTCGGAAGTGCAAATTCAACCATGATTTTTCTCTAATACACCCGCGCCTTCGGCTTGATATACTCAATGTCTTTCGACATCGTGTAATCATGCACCGGCCGATACCCCAGCTTGGTCTTGCGCTTGGCATCATCCGTCCACGCCAGTGTGTGCTTCATCCAGGTCTTGTCATCGCGCTTGGGGAAGTCCTCGCGGGCGTGGGCGCCGCGGCTTTCCTTGCGGGCAAGCGCACTTTCAACAGTTGCAACCGATTGAACGATGAGATTGTCATACTCCAGTGTTTCGATGAGATCGCTGTTCCATACCAGCGAACGATCGGTCACACGGATGTCATCGCCATCTTCCCAAATCTGGTTGATCTTGGAGGCACCCTGCTGCAGCGTTTCACCGGTGCGGAATACGGCGGCATCATCTTGCATCACGCGCTGCATGCGGGCGCGGAGTTGTGCGGTGGGCGTGCCTCCATTGGCATGGCGGAAATGATCTAGACGCGCAATGGCCGCATCGCCTGCATCGGCTGCCAGTTCCTTGTGTGATGAATTTGGCTGCACCGTTTCAATGCAGCGCAGCCCTGCCGCACGGCCAAACACCACGAGATCGATCAGAGAGTTGGAGCCCAATCGATTTGCTCCGTGTACGGATACGCAAGCGGCTTCGCCCACAGCCATCAACCCGGGAACCACCTTCTCCGGATTTTTCGGATCGCCCAACAACGCCTCACCGTGATAATTCGTCGGAATGCCACCCATATTGTAATGCACGGTTGGCAGGATGGGGATCGGCTCTTTTGTCAGATCAACACCCGCAAAAATCATGGCGGATTCCGAAATTCCGGGAAGCCGCTCATGCAGAACAGCGGGATCAATATGTTCGAGATGCAGATGGATATGATCCTTTTGTGGACCAACGCCCCGCCCCTCGCGGATTTCAATGGTCATCGAGCGCGACACCACATCACGCGACGCCAAATCCTTGGCTGATGGCGCATAGCGTTCCATGAAACGCTCGCCTTCCGAATTGGTAAGGTAACCGCCCTCGCCCCGCGCGCCCTCGGTAATCAGGCAGCCCGCGCCATAGATGCCCGTGGGGTGGAACTGCACAAATTCCATGTCCTGTAATGGAAGGCCAGCGCGCAACACCATGGCGTTGCCATCACCCGTGCAAGTGTGGGCAGAGGTTGCCGAAAAGTAAGCGCGGCCATAGCCGCCCGTCGCCAAAACAGTTTTGTGGGAACGGAAGCGATGGATCGACCCATCTTCCATGCACATCGCCATCACACCGCGACACTCACCATTCTCCATGATGAGATCGAGCGCAAAATATTCGATGAAGAATTCTGTTTCATAGCGCAGTGACTGGCCATAGAGCGTATGCAGCATGGCATGTCCGGTACGATCCGCTGCGGCACAGGTGCGCTGAACCGGTGGACCATCACCCATATTCATCATATGGCCGCCAAATGGACGCTGGTAAATCTTGCCCTCTTCAGTACGCGAAAACGGCATGCCGAAATGTTCAAGCTCGTAGACGGCGGTTGGCGCGTTGCGGCAGAGATACTCAATCGCGTCCTGGTCGCCCAGCCAATCCGCACCCTTCACCGTGTCATACATATGCCAGCGCCAGTCATCGGCACCCATATTGGCGAGCGATGCCGCAATGCCGCCTTGCGCTGCAACGGTGTGTGAGCGTGTTGGAAACACTTTCGAGATGCAAGCCGTTTTCAATCCGGCTTGGGAAGCACCAAGCGTTGCGCGAAGGCCGGCGCCGCCTGCCCCCACAACAACAACATCAAAGGAATGATCCGTAATTGGATAGGATGTATTCGCAGCCATCAAGCACCAAAACTCATTTTAAGAATTGCATAAAGTGCCGCTACACCAAGAGCCGCCGTGAAAAAACTGTTGAGCAAAAGCATCGCAAGCTTTGCCCCATGGCCGTGGACGTAATCCTCAATCACGACCTGCATGCCAAGCCGCATGTGCCACAGAATGGAAACAAATGAGAGCGCCAAAAGAATTCCAATGATGGGATTCTGAACGCTGGCCACAACGCCGCTGCGGGTCGCGCCAAGATGCGAGATCACGAACCAGACCAGAAAAACGATGAGCGGCAAATTTGAGATTGCCGTCACGCGCTGCTGCCAGAAATGCTCTGTCCCGGATTTGGCAGACCCCAAACCCTCAACATTTTTATAAGGCGTGCGCATGTTCATGACATCGCTCCATAACCAATGACCCAGAGCAAAACTGTTAAAACCAGCCCGCCAACAAGATTGGCGCGCGCCAGCCATTCCACGACTTTCAGGTCAAAGCCACGCCCCGTGTCCCACATGAAATGGCGCAAGCCGCCAAGGGCATGGTGCAGAAGTGCCCACGTAAATCCAAAAAGCACCAGCCGTCCAAACCAGTGGAAGAAAAACCCCTGCACCATATCAAAATAACTGTCGGACGAAGCCGCTGCCGTGAGCCACCAGACGAGCAGAACAATGCCAAAATACAACGCAATACCTGTGATCCGGTGCATGATGGACATCATCATGGTGAGCATCGGCGTATAGATTTGTAAATGCGGCGATAGCGGGCGGGCCACAGGTTTGTTATTTGCCATTCATTTGCCTCTAAGTCCTGTTGTTCTTTTAGCTTGTGCGCCGCAACATGGCAAATGGACAAAACGTCTGGGGGGATGGACTGAATGCGGCAAATCCGCGGGCGATTGATGCTTTTGCTCCTGCTTTGCCTGTTCGGATTGGTTTTCGCATATGGATTGTCGCGTTATGGCGTTTTTGAAATACCCAATGAATACGATCCCTTTGCTGTTCCGGACCTGACTGCAGAGCCAAATATCCTGTTCCCCTTCAAAATGAAGCTGCTGGATGCCGATGTTCAGAACTGCCGGATTGCCTTTGCCCGCGCGGGACACCCCGTCACCATCGAACCCATTCGGTCAGAGAGAACGGGTTGCGTCAAACAGGACACCATCAAACTAACCAATCTCTCCGTGGCTAAACTGCGCACCGAGGAAACCCGCTGCGCCATCGCCGCCCGTCTCTATATGTGGGAGCACAATGTGGTGCAGCCCACCGCCCAGAAATATTTCCGTGAACCGGTGGCCGAAATCCTGCACTTCGGCTCCTATTCCTGCCGCACCATGCGGGGCTCATCTTCAATGAGCGAACACGCAACAGCCAATGCCTTCGATATATCCGGCTTTCGCCTGAAAAGTGGAAAACTGATCTCCGTCAAACAGCACTGGCAGGGATCATCCCAAGATGCCATTTTCTTGCATGACCTGCGCAGGGGTGCCTGCGATTACTTCAATCTGGTGTTAAGCCCGGATTACAATGCCGCCCACGCCGACCATTTTCACGTGGACATGGGCTGGTGGCGCGGCTGCCATTGAAGTCAGGAAACAAGCGTCATCGCCCTGACGAATACCGCGCATGCCGCAAGTGAGGCAAGGCAACGCACGTGGTTCCAGAACGTCCAGTTCTTGAGATAGCCAGACCACTGCGTTGAAGCTTCAGCACTGTTCGGATCAAGTGTTGCCAACGCATCATTGAGCGGCACGTTGAAAACCATGGTAACAACAATGCACCCAACCAGATATAAAGTAGCACCAGCAATCATGATGATGCCCTGTGCGTTCAAGCCGCCACGAAAAGCAGAATAAACGAGGGCGGCGCACATTATCGCTGTTCCAAACAGCACCGCCATAAACAGCGGATTGATCACGGTGATGTTGATGGCTTGCATGGCGGAAATTCCATGTCCACTCGGCAGCCTTGCAAGAGCGGCCATCACAAACGACGAGAAGGCCAGAAAAACACCCGCCACCAAACCCGTTCCAAGCACGGCGAGAAAGTTCACTGCATAAAACATTTTACCACCCATTTTGACCTCAAGGGTTTCAGCTACTCAAAACGGCATAGCAGCATGCGTTCATTGCAAAAAGAACGCACAAATTTTATACCATCCCAGAGATGGCCAAGGATTTCAGAGATGCAAACAGTTCCATTTTGCCCCGTAGCCGCAACCATCGATGTGATCGGTGGCAAATGGAAACCGATGATCCTGCTGCAACTGAAAGATGGTCCGTGCCGCTTCAATGAATTGCGAAGAAGGCTGCCCCATGTCACGCAGCGCATGTTGACCTTGCAGTTAAGAGCGCTTGAAGCAGACGGAATCATCAACCGCACCGTTTATGGGCAACAGGCTCCCTACATTGTCGAATATAGTTTCACAGCGCATGGCCGTTCGCTTGGCCCTATTCTCGAAGCCATGGAGCATTGGGGCGGCAAAGCTAAATCACAATGACCTTGGTGCCGATCCGCACCGCATCATAAAGTTCTTCCACTTCTTCATTCAACATGCGGATACATCCCGAGGACGCAGCGGATCCGATGGACTCCGGTTCATTGGTGCCATGAATGCGAAAGCCCGTGTCGCCCTTTTTTGTGAAAAGATACAAGGCGCGCGAGCCCAGCGGATTCTCCGGCCCGCCCGGCATGCCGTTTCGCCATTTGGCAAGCTCCGGCTTGCGCCTGATCATGGCAGAGGGCGGTGTCCATTTCGGCCACTCCACCTTGCGACCGACCTTGGCAATGCCTGACCAGTCGAAACCCGCACGGCCAACGGCCACCCCGTAACGAATGGCGCTATCGTCACCGTTCACATAATAAAGCGCACGCTCACTTGTGTTGATGATCATTGTACCGGGCTGCTCGGGTGTTACAAACTCCACAAATTCAGCGCCATCATAGAAAACTTGCCGCTTCTTCTTCGCCTGCGCCTCGCCGGGCAGCAAACTGGCTGCGGCACCAATGATAAATGTTCGTCTGTCCATAGAAATCCTCGTTTGAGAGGATCTTTAGCGGCAGACCTTGGGCAGGATTGTGGCAAAGCTGATTTTACCCCAGCACAATGAAATGGTCTGGCCTTTTGGATTGTCGCGGGCTTTGATCATCTGCATGACCGTGACAGCGCAACCGCTGCCACTGTGGTGAGTGTCATCATGGCACCAGGTTCCCGGATGTCTGTCTCTTAGATAATCCATCGCATGCGATAAAGTCGAAGCATGGCAAGGGCGGCGTTGCGATCCACAACAAAGCGTGTGGAGAGCAAGCGCCAATGAATGGGTTTTGCGGTTTCGGGTGCACCCACCTCGCGGATGTCAACCTTGCTTGGTACGTTCACCAGCCGTGGCGAATACTGCTTCAGGCATCACCGCAGGATGCCGCAAAACCTCGTGAAGCGCATCTCCCGCGAACGCTTGCCGCCACCCAGTCTGCGAATACAAGTGCCCGGTTTATTGACAGTGCGCGATGCAGCAAGACCCTCTTTTTTGAGCTGCTCGTCTCCAAACGTCCCAAACCCGTATGACAATCCGCAACCATTGATGAAGCCACGACGTCCTCCCTACTCAAATCAAAGTCAGGGAATCACCACAATCTCCAAACCGAAAGAAAAGATATGTGCTTGTGACAGCGTACATGCGTGGGAGAGAAGAAAGTGTTATGCCTTTCTGTTCTGCCGGTTCGCTACCAAATCATCCACCACAGCCGGATCAGCGAGGGTTGACGTATCCCCCAGCGATCCAAAATCATCCTCTGCAATCTTGCGCAAAATGCGCCGCATGATTTTGCCTGATCTTGTTTTAGGCAAACCGGGTGAGAACTGGATTTTGTCCGGCGTGGCCAACGGTCCAATTTCCTTCCGGACATGTGCAACCAGTTCCTTGCGCAAATCATCATCGCCCGATTGGCCAACCATCAATGTCACATAGCAATAGATGCCCTGCCCCTTGATGTCGTGCGGATAGCCCACGACCGCCGCTTCTGAAACATGTGTATGGCTGACAAGCGCGGATTCCACCTCTGCCGTGCCAAGCCGGTGGCCGGACACATTTATCACATCGTCAACGCGACCCGTGATCCAGTAGTATCCGTCCTCATCCCGACGGCAGCCATCACCTGTGAAATACGTGCCTTTGTAGGCTGAGAAATAGGTTTGAACAAAGCGGTCATGATCACCGTAAACCGTGCGCATCATGCCAGGCCAGGAATCCTTGATCACCAGATTGCCGGACGCAGCGCCCTCCAGAAATTCACCCTTCTCATCCACCAATGCGGGCTGGCAACCAAAGAAAGGCAACGTCGCTGAACCGGGTTTAAGCTTGGTGGCACCGGGCAATGGCGAGATGAGAATGCCACCCGTTTCCGTTTGCCACCATGTATCAACGATCGGACAGCGATGATCACCCACCACGCGGTGATACCATTCCCACGCTTCAGGATTTATGGGTTCACCCACAGACCCCAAAAGCCGTAGTGATTTGCGCGAGGTTTTTTTGACAGCGGCCTCGCCAGCGCCCATCAGCGCGCGAAGCGCCGTTGGAGCCGTGTAGAAAATATTCACCTGATGCTTGTCGATCACCTCCCAGAAACGCGACACTGTGGGATAGTTTGGAACCCCTTCAAACATCAGCGTGGTGGCACCATTGGCAAGCGGACCATAAACAATATAGCTGTGGCCCGTTACCCAGCCCACATCCGCCGTGCACCAATAGATGTCGCCGTCATGATAATCGAAAACATATTGATGCGTCATGGAAGCATAAACGAGATAGCCACCCGTCGTGTGCAACACGCCCTTGGGCTTGCCCGTTGAACCCGATGTATAGAGAATGAACAGCGGGTCTTCCGCCTTCATTTTTTCCGGCTTGCAATCGGCAGAAACCTTCGCTGCCGCTTCGTGATACCAGATATCGCGCGTGGCATCGAAGGGAACAGCAGCACCCGTGCGACGAACGACAAGAACCTTTTCGTTGCCGGAACACTTCTTCAGCGCCTCATCCGTATTCACCTTCAACGGAATTTTCTTGCCCGCACGAATGCCTTCGTCGGCCGTGATGATGAATTTCGAGGCACAGTCATTGATGCGGCCAGCAAGAGAATCTGGCGAGAACCCACCGAACACGATGGAATGCACGGCACCAATACGCGTACAGGCCAGCATGGCGTAAGCCGCTTCCGGGATCATTGGCATATAGAGCGTGACTCGGTCGCCTTTTTTCACGCCATGAGCCTTCATCACATTGGCAAAACGGCAGACGTGAGCGTGGAGTTCAGCGTAGGTAATTTTCTTGTCATCATAGGGATTGTCACCTTCCCAGATGATGGCGGTCTGGTTAGCGCGCTTTTTCAAATGCCGGTCAATGCAGTTGTGAGACACGTTGAGAACACCATCCTCGAACCACTTGATGGAAACGTTGTCATAGGCAAACGAGGTGTTCTTGATTTTCGTTGGTGCCTTGAACCAGTCCAAACGCTTGGCGTGCTTCGCCCAGAACTTCTCTGGCGACCTCACTGATTCCGCATACATTTTCTCATAACCGGCCTTGTCCACAAGAGCGCGCTTTTTCCAGGCGGCGGGAACGGGATAGGTATGGGGGGGCATGAACGGTTTCCTCTCGAGATATGACGCAATGTAGGGCCTGTCACGCGTGGAGATCAAGTAGCCTAAAGTTCACGCAACTGCCATATCTGGTCTCATGAATATTTCACGCCATTTCCTCTATTTTATTTTTCTAGGTGTATTCTGGGGCCTCTCCCAATCACTCTACAAGGAAATGGCGCTGCTCGGCGTGCCACCCAGCCATGTCATCGTCTATACGGGAATTGGCGTAGGGATTGGTTTGATGCTGGCTGCTTGGGGCTCAAGCACAGCCATGACATTCAGCAGAACAACTATTCTGTTTGGCCTTGGTTGTTCCATCCTTATGAATGTACCGTTTGGCGCAGGCCTTTATCTCATCCGCCATGTGCCAGCCACCGAAATGGCCATTATCGTTTCAACCGCACCGCTTTTCAATTATGCGATTGCCCTGCTTACGGGCCGCGAAAATGCGGTGCCGCGCAGGTTGTTGGCCGTTGTTGCGGGCTTTCTCTCAAGTGCCATCCTCATCCTGTCGCGTGAGGGCATGTTGTCGGGTTATATTTCATGGTGGACGATTTTGGCCTTCACCGTGCCCCTGCTCTACACCGCCTATAACTGGTTCGCCGCCCAGTACTGGCCGAAGGAGGCAGATGTTTTTTCCATCGGCGCCTTGGAAAGCTTCTGGTCGGCCATCGTGGTCATTCCCTTCATGCTTTATTATGAAGCCCCATGGACCAGCGTAACGCCGTCGCTCTTTGCCTATTGGACGGTCGTGTTGGCGGGCCTGATGTGGATCATGGAGCGCATCGCCTTCTTCACGTTGATCCGCGACAAGGGTGCGGTTTACACGATTCAGGCCGTTTACATTTCGACACCTGCCGCAGTGATCTTCGCCATCCTGTTTTATGGCGGCGGCGCCGATCTCTGGCTTTGGGTCTCTCTGGCGATTTTAATGTTTGCCCTGTGGCTCAACAATTCAGGCGCGCCGGTCACGCCCGCAATTGCCACACAGCCGTCCGTTTGATGTCCGCGTCTTCAAGCTCACGTGTCACGGGTACATTGTATTCGGCGAGCTTCTCTAGCTGCTCCTTCGGCAAATAGCTGCGACCGGGATCACCAATCAGAATACTGGAGCCCTGCCCCTGTGCAACACGCAACCATGCCAACACGCGTTTTGCCAAACCCTTTTCATAGAAGAGATCACCGACCAGAATAACATCGCGTTGCGGCGGTGAAATGAGAAGCAAGTCATTGCTGTGGATATCAAGCGTCACTTCGTTCAGCTCTGCGTTCATCCCTGCGGCAGTGGTTGCGAACAAATCAATATCTGCGGCCATAACATCTGCGCCCGATTGCGCGGCAGCAATGCCAACAAGACCCGAGCCCGTTGCCAAATCCAAAACGCTACGTCCGCGGGCAATGTCTGGCGTATCAATCATATAGCGCGCCAAAGCCTGACCACCCGCCCAGGCAAACGCCCAAAACGGTGGTGGAAGACCCATCTCACCCAATTCATCCTCGGTTTTCTGCCACAGCGGAACAGCCTCATGCGCCAAATGCAGTTTCACCTCCGGCACCAGTGGTGGGGAAAGAACAGATGTGTTTAACCTGATAAACTCTTCGCGGTTCACGTCAGGCGCGGCGGTGTTTTCACACCCCCAAGATCGCAGATGATTTTCCATTCCTCCGGCAAAACAGGCTGAACGGAAAGCCGCGAATTCTTCACCAGAACCATGTCTTTCAGGCGCTCGTCCGTCTTGATGTAATCCAATGTCACCTTTTTTGGCACATCCATGAGTGCGCGAATATCAACACATTCCCACGTATCCACATCGGCGGTTGAATCCTTGTGGGCGGGCTTGCACACCTCGACAATACCGACAATCGCCTTGTCCTCATTGGAGTGATAGTAGAACCCCTTGTCGCTGATCTTCATCAGCCGCATATTGTTGCGTGCCTGGTAATTGCGAACGCCGGTCCACTCCTCGCCCTCCTTGCCCTTGGCTTTCTGCATGTCCCATGACCAAACGCCAGGTTCCGATTTGAAAAGCCAGTAGGCCATTACACGGCCTCCGGATTCTTGAGCGCCCATTTCCATGGCTTGATCTCTACCGACGAAAACAATCCCGCAATCGCATAGGGGTCTTGTGCGGCAATGGCTTGTGCAGCGGCACGGTTTTCCGCTTCGATCACCACCAGGCTACCGGTTGGCGAGCCCGCATCATCCGTAAAGGGGCCAGCCAGTTTCAGATGATCGCCAAGCCCATTCAAAAACGCCACATGCGCCGGGCGCGAACTCATCCGCAAGTCAAGGCTGTCGGCCTTGTCCGTACATAGCAATGCAAATAACATGGTTTCTCCTTATCTGATTTCTTCTCTCACGGGCCGTGCCAGCAGCCTTGTTATTTCTTCTTCCGGGTCAGCGCCAAGATCAACAATGGCGGAAACGGCATGGACAATCGGCATGTCAACTTTATTCAACAGTGCAAGCTCATAGGCAACGCGCGCCGTTGAAGCACCTTCCACCACGCCCCGCGCAATCGCCAACGCATCGGCCACCGCAACACCCTGCCCCACCGCAAGCCCGAAGGAATAATTGCGCGATTGTTTGCTGGAGCACGTGAGCAAAAGATCGCCAAGCCCTGCAAGCCCGGTCAATGTTTCAGGCCGCGCGCCAAGTTTTTTACCAAAGCGCATCAACTCCGCAAACCCCCGTGTCGTAAGGGCCGCGCGCGCACTGTCACCCAATCCACGCCCGTCGGAAATGCCACAGGCAATGGCGAGAACATTCTTGAGTGCCCCGCCAATTTCAACACCAAGAACATCATCGGAAGCATAGACACGGAAAGCAGGCAACGTGAGCGCGCGCGCCCATTCGCCGGCTTCGGCAAGTGTAGGGCCGGCAAGGGTTACGGCCGTGGGCAATCCATTTAACACGTCCGCAGCAAAGCTTGGCCCTGAAAGCACCATGACCGGCGCTTCCGGCAAAATATCTTTCACAACCCCATTCATGAACTTGGCGGAGTGCTGTTCAATTCCCTTGGCACTGATGATTATGGAAACATGCGGCGGCGGCATAATTATCATCAGCACATCACGCACCGATTGCGCAGGCACAGCCACGACTATGGCGTCACATTGCACGAAATCAATGCGTTCCGGATTTTTGCGCGACCACATGGAAACCCCGTGACCGGCACTGCGCGCTACATGCGCCAGCGCCTGACCCCACGCGCCGTTTCCCACAACCGCAATGCGCCGCCTCATACCTTGGCACCCAGTTTTCCGGAGCCATAAACCGGAGCCGATGCTTCATCCAGCGGCCACCGCGCACGTGCCGCCACATCCAGCCCATCCACCAAACCGAGTACCAGCCGTTCAGCCCCTGCCCACGCGATCATCGCCGCATTGTCCGTACACAGATGAGCTGGCGGAACAATCATCTTGAAACCTGATTCTGTTGCCGAAACTGTCAGCACATTTTTCAATGTCGCGTTGGCGGCAACACCGCCAGCCACAATGAGGGATGGCCCAGCAACATCCGGATAGGCTTCCCAAAATATACTGAAAGCCATCTTCAAGCGGTCTTGTAGGGTTTCGGCAACGGCAGTCTCGAAACTGGCACAAACGTCGGCCACCTCCTGATCCGTCAAGGCTCCAATTTTATGCACCGCTTCACGCACCGCCGTTTTCAAGCCGGAGAATGAAAAATTGCAATCCTTGCGCCCCTTGAGTGGACGCGGAAAATCAAAGCGCTTGCCGTTGCCCTGCTTGGCGCGGAGCTCAACCTGTGGCCCGCCGGGATAACCCAGCCCCAAAAGCTTGGCCACCTTGTCAAACGCTTCGCCCAAGGCATCATCAATGGTTGTGCCAATGCGCCGGTAGCGGCCCACACCTTCCACAAGTTGAAACTGCGTATGCCCACCCGAAATCAGCAACAGCAGATAGGGAAACGGACACGTCTCCAGAAGACGCGGTGTGAGCGCATGACCTTCGAGATGATTGATGGCGAGCAAGGGCTTGTCGTGCGCCATGGCAATGGCCTTGGCCGTGGTCAACCCAATGATGACACCACCCAGCAGCCCAGGCCCCGCCGTGGCCGCCACCCCATCAAGCATCGGATAGGTGAGCCCCGCCTCTTTCATCGCCTGCACCACCAAGCGGTCCAGATGTTTGATGTGAACCCGCGCGGCAATTTCCGGCACCACGCCGCCATAGGGCGCATGGTCGGCGATTTGCGACAGCACCACATTGCTCATGATTTCACCCCGCCCATCATCATGCCTGCGCACCACAGCAGCAGCCGTTTCATCGCAGGATGTTTCGATGCCGAGGATATGGATCATGGGGTGGGTGACGTCTCATAAATTAACAGCTAATACGTGGCCACGCTCTAGCATCCACTGGATATGACTTGCAAATGCCACGTATTAAAATTGGAACAAGGGGATCTCCCT
The DNA here is from genome assembly GCA_031417195.1 of Rhodobiaceae bacterium. Taxonomy (GTDB): domain Bacteria; phylum Pseudomonadota; class Alphaproteobacteria; order Rhizobiales; family Aestuariivirgaceae; genus Aestuariivirga. The sequence goes on along the minus strand of JANOVC010000108.1, from coordinate 4,366 downwards.
TGGCCCTCGCCCAAGCCCGCGAAACCCGCGAACGGCTGATAAATGCGCATGACATGAACCCCGCTGATATTGAAATCATTGCGATCACCACAACGGGTGACCGCATCAAGGACCGCCCCCTCGCCGATATCGGTGGCAAAGGCCTTTTCACCAAGGAAATAGAAGAAGCGCTCATCGCCGGTGAAATTCACTTGGCCGTCCATTCCATGAAAGACTTGCCCGCAAACCTGCCTGAGGGTCTTGTTATTGCCGCCGTCCTCCCCCGCGAAGACGCGCGGGATGCTTTCATAAGTCTCAACGCCGCATCGCTGGAAGAGCTGAAATCGGGGGCAACGCTTGGCTCATCATCGGTGCGCCGCACAGCCCAGGTGCTGCGCCTCCGGCCCGATCTCAAATCCGTTCAGTTCCGCGGCAATGTGGAAACGCGGCTGCGCAAACTTTCCGAAGGTGTGGCCGATGCCACATTCCTCGCCTGTGCCGGACTGAACCGTTTGGGCCTGTCGGACAAGATCACGTTTGCCATGCCAACCGACATCATGCTTCCGGCGGTCGCCCAAGGCGCCATCGGCATCGAAATCCGCAGGGGTGATGACATAACGCGGGAACTTTTGACTGCCATCAATCACCCGCCAAGCGAAATTGCCGTTGCTTGCGAACGCGCCTTTTTGAAAGCCCTTGATGGCTCCTGCCGCACCCCGCTTGCGGGCCACGCAACCCTTGACGGGAACATGCTAAGCTTTCGCGGCCATGCCTTGACCCTTGATGGCATCCACTGTTTTGAAACCACGAGGGTGGGCGCGGCGGCCGATGCAGCGCGCATGGGTGAAGACGCGGGCATGGAAGTGAAAGCCCGCGGCGGCGCACTGATCGCATTTTGATGCGCCTCATTGTTACACGCCCCGAAGAAGATGCAACGGCGCTGAAAACCAAATTGGAAAGCATGGGGCATGCCGCTGTGCTGATGCCGCTTCTCAAGATCGTCCCAAGACCCGTGACACAAATCCCGCCCTTGGATTATCAACTCGTCTGCTCAACGAGTGCCAATGCGCTCAAATATCTGGGCACGTCAGACCAACTCAGAAATGTCCCGATCCTGACAGTGGGTCTGCAATCCCTTGCAGCGGCGAGGACAGCCGGTTTCAAATCATGCGCTGCAAAAGGCGGCGATGTGCATGGGCTTGCAGCACATATCATCAAAACTTTTAATCCGGATGGCGGACCTGTTCTTTATCTCTCGGGAAAAGAAATATCAGCGGATTTGCAGGCGCTGTTGCAGGCCGCACATTTCAAGGTCGAAAAACTTGTTGTTTATGATGCCGTTGCGCAGAAACCTGCGAACGTGAAGACGGAGCTCGCCGCCACAGATGGTGTGTTGCTCTACTCTCCCCGCAGCGCCCGCATCTGGATGGACCTTGTAACCGAGGGAAACCTGGAGTCCCTGGCGGCAATGCCCGTTTATTATTGCCTGTCAGAAAATGTGGCCAAGGTTCTGCCGCACAGCTGGCAAACCCGTGTCGCAAATTCGCCCGATGAGATTGCAATGATAGCCCTTCTTGCCTGAAACCCGCGAACCAGTTAGGCCATATCCATGACAAGTAAAAAACCGGACAGTCCCGTCAAACCGCCAATCATTGATTTGGAGGCGGAGGATATTGTATTGGACGGGCCAAGTGCGCCATCGCCGCCGCCACCTCCAAAAAAATCAAAATCCTCCGCGCCATGGTTCATTGCTGCCGTGCTCACAGGCACAGTTGCGGGTGGCTGGTTCTATAAGGAGGTTCTGTCATCATATCTGCCAGGCAATGAACTGACGGTCGCCAAAGGCAGCATCGAAACCCTGCAGGCCCAAAACAAAACCCTGTCGGAACAGGTGGCTGCAATTTCTGCCGCTTCTGATCAATTGAAAACCCAATTGGCATCCATGTCGTCCGAAATCCAATCTGTGGCGGGGAAATCGGCAACAGCCGCAAGCGGTCTCGATGCCCGCATCGGGGCAGCGGAAAAAGCAGCCGCGTCTACAAGGGCTGATATTGAAAAACTCAAGCTCATGCCAACAGGCGGAACATCCGTTTCAGGCACTGACAATGCAGCGCTTGCGTCCCTTGCCCAACGGCTTGATGCCGTTGAAAAAGATGTGGCCAGTCTTAAAACAGTAAGCAAGCCATCAGACCAATCCGCTCTCGCCAACAGCCTTTCCCTATCCATGTCAGATCTCAAGGCAAAAATCGCCAACGGTGCGTCTTACCGCAGTGAGTTTGACCGTGTCTCCCGCATGGTGCCAGCCGCCGCAGGATTGGACACGCTGGCCGCCCACGCCGATGAAGGATTGCCAACAGCATCTGGCCTCGCGAAGGAACTCACCGGCCTCATTCCGCTTTTGCCTAAGCCGGAAGCCGATGTGGCCGCGCCCGATGGCTCCTATATGGATGGTTTCTGGAACATGATGAACGGCCTCATCACCATTCGCAAAATCGGCGAGGCTGACTGGCCGAATGTGGCCACCCAATGTGCAGCCCTTGCCGAAAGCGGTGACCTGGCACAGGCCGTCGAAAAAATTGACAAGGCAGAAGGCACAAAACCTGTAGCCCTTTCCAACTGGCGTGATCGTGCTGCCGCCCGCATCACACTTGAAGGCAAGCTTGAAGAAACATCGCTGGCCGTGGCGCGGCAGGTTGGCAGCCTGGGTGCCGCACCATGATCAAGCTGCTGTGGCGCTTTGGCCTGCTGGTTGTCGCAGCCCTGTTTTTCACTTGGCTGGCAGACCGTCCCGGCACTGTGACCATTCAATGGATGGGCCGCGAAATTCAAATGGCCTTCGTTGTGGCAGTTGCAGTGGCCCTTGTTGCAGCGTCACTCCTCTGGTTCACTTGGAACCTCACCCGCAAAATCTGGCGCAGCCCCGACTCTGCGCGCAGCTATTGGCGCGGTCGCAAAAACCGCAAAGGCTACGAGTCCCTCTCCCGTGGGATCATTGCAGCCGGCGCTGGCGACGGTATAGCGGCTGCCAGACACGCAAGCATTGCCGGCAACGCGCTGGCCGATGAGCCTCTCGTCAATGTGCTTGCGGCCCAGGCCGCCCAGTTAAAAGGCGACCGTCCGGCCGTGAAGCGTATTTTTGAAGAGATGACAAAATCGCCGGAAACCGAAGCGCTCGGCTTGCGCGGGCTTTTTTCTGAAGCCCGCCAAACCGGCGATGTGACCGGGGCGATGGCCCATGCTGAACGGGCCCTGCGGTTGAACCCGCGTCTTGCCTGGGCGTCATCGGCCGTGTTGCAATTGCAGTCCCTGCGCAAGGATTGGTCCAACGCCGCGATCACCTTGCAGCAACAGGTCAAATCCGGCCTCATGCCCGGCGATGAAGGCAACCGCAAGCAAGCCGCCATGCTGGCTGCCCACGCGCTGGCACTCGAAGATTCAGACAGCGCCACAGCGCTTGCACTGGCCCTCAAGGCCCATAAGCTAGACGCGAGCCTCGTGCCAGCAGCACTTGTTGCCGCGCGAATTTATGCTAGCCAGAACAACCCGAAGAAATCTGCAAGAATCCTGCGCGTAACATGGGGGCTCAACCCCCATCCGGATTTGGCCGAGGTGATGGCCCACAGCAAACCCGGTGACGGACCGGAGCCACGCTTTGAACATGTGCGCGATCTCGTCAAGGGGTCAACGGATACGCTTGAAGGCGCCTATGCCCTTGCGCGCGCCGCCGTTGCCGCCCAGCGCTGGGACGTTGCGCGGAAAACCCTGGAACCCTTCTTGGGCGACCAGCCACAAGCCCGGGTATGTGCGCTCATGGCCGATATCGAAGACGCTGTGGGCGACAAAGGCAGCGCCCGCGAATGGTTGGCCCGTGCCATCCGCGCACCCCGTGACCCGATGTGGGTGTCAGATGGTGTCGCCTCCCACCGTTGGGTTCCGGTGTCGCCCGTCTCGGGCGAAATCGTGCCATGCCAATGGAAAGCGCCTTTTGAAATGCAGGCCGTCGGGAATCCCGTGGCCATCCCGGCAAGCGTGCCGACAATTGAAGTATCCCCCAAAATCGAAAAACCCAAAATGGCCGAACTTCCCCGCCCACCCGACGATCCCGGCCTCGAGGGATAGTTTACAGTATGATGAAAATAGTCCTTGACAAGGAGTTAGGTATAGTCCTAGCTTGGATGAGTTCACTCCGGAAGGGGTCCAGTCATGACGGTGACTTTGATGGGGTGAATGTGGCGCCTGCGGGCTAGGGAGTAACGTACCCTTGGCTCCCGGGAACTTCAGCCTAGACCCGGGGGTACTACGGCCCTCGCGCTCACCAAGGCAAAGCAACCTCAGCGGGAAACATCAGACACCGTGCGATCTGGGGCAATGTAAGAGCGAAGCTGGA
>JANOVC010000107.1:0-10467 GCA_031417195.1 Rhodobiaceae bacterium | reverse complement strand
ATCATGCTTGATCTTGCCTGGTGTGGCGGCCTGTCTGAAGCGCGAAAAATCGCCGCCATGGCCGAAGCATGGAAACTTCCCATTGCACCGCATGACTGCACCGGACCGGTTGTTCTGGCCGCGTCAACACACCTTTCACTCAATGCACCCAACGCCTTGATCCAAGAGTCTGTCCGAGCTTTTTACAAGACTTGGTATCGCGATGTGGTCACCGAAGTTCCGCCGGTTAAAAACGGCATGATTACCGTTCCTGCGGGACCAGGCCTTGGCCTTGATCTTCATCCGGATATTGATCGGAGGTTCAAGGTCACAAGAAAACTTTCAAAATAGAATTAGCAACGCTGCAGCCATTCTGGTTGCAGCTTAAAAAGGGAGAAACGAAAATGAAGCATAAACTTTTAAAAAGCGCAGTGGTCGCCATGGGATTGTTTGCGGGTGCGTCCGCAGCATCGGCTGAAGGTCTCAACATCGCTTTCACAATTCACTCCTCACCTTCCAACACGTTTTGGCAGGCTGTGAAAAAAGGCTATGATGATGCCTGCGGCAAAGTTGGTGCCACTTGCCAAATGATCTTCACGCAGACCGAAGGCTCAGTTGAGCAGCAAGTCGCCAACATGCAGGCGGCGATTGCAGCCAAACCCTATGCCTTGATTACATCCATCGTTGACAACAAGGCATTTGACCAGGTGATAGCCGATGCACGCGCCGCAGGCATTGTCGTTATTGCCACCAACGTCGATGACACCGAAGGTGCCGCCGGAAATGCACGGCAAGCCTTTATCGGCCAAGGCTTCTTGGCAGCTGGTTATTCGCTTGGCAAAGCCCAATCGGCCAATTTTCCAAAAGACGGACCAATCAAAGTGCTTGTTGGTATTTCAGCGCCTGGCCAGAATTGGTCTGAGCAACGTGGCGGCGGTGTTTTGAAATTCCTTGAAGAATTCAAAGCCGCAAATCCTGGTCGTGACATCAGCTTTGAACGCATTGACTCTGGTACTGATCTAGCAATTGTTGCGGACCGCATCGGTGCAAAATTGGCAGCTGACCCAACGATCAATGCTTATTTCGACACCGGCTTCTGGCATGCAGCGGTCGCTCGCGTGTTGCGTGATCGTGGCGTTCCAGCGGGCAAGGTTTTGCTTGGCGGGTTCGATCTTGTGCCCGAAGTTCTCAATGAAATGAAAACCGGCTATGTGCAAGTGCAAATTGATCAACAACCCTACATGCAAGGCTTCATGCCAGTGATGCAAGCCTACCTGTCACAGACTGTTGGACTTTCACCGTCTGACATTGATACCGGACAAGGTGTTGTCACGCCTGATCAGGTCGACAAGATCATGGACATGGCCAAGCAAGGTCTTCGCTAAAACAGATGCGCATCATCGGTCGGGCGAACGTGCCCGGCCGACACTCTTGGGTGGGGAATACAATAATGAAGCGAATGATGAAAATCTACATGGAGCGCCCAGAGCTTGCGGGGTTGGCACTTCTCATTGCGTTGACGATTTTCTTCCAATACAAATCGGGAGGTGTGTTCCTCAATCACGCAAATATGCAAGGCGTGCTCGGGATTTTACCCGAAATGACGTTGGTAGCGCTTGGCGTCACCATATTAATGATTTGCGGTGAGTTTGACTTGTCGGTCGGATCGGTATTTGCCCTCATGCCGATGGCCACCGTCATCATGCTGAATTATGGCGTACCATTTTTTGTAGCGACATTCCTTGGTTTGCTGCTGTGCGCTGCCATAGGCTTCGTCAATGGCTTCATCACGCTGCGGTTTTCGATTCCGAGTTTTATCACCACCTTGGGCATGTTGTTCATTGCCCGCTCATTGACGGTTGTAATTTCCGGCGGATTTCCGCCCCTGTTGCCCACTGATGTTCCAACCTGGTTGTTCACCAGTTTTGTTGGACCGGGGAACCTGTTCCGCATGTCGTTTGTATGGTTCGCATTGATCGCAATTGGCTTGGCAGCGCTGCTTTCGCTCACGAATTTTGGAAACTGGATCAAGGCAACCGGAGGCCAGCTTGACGCAGCATCCAGCATGGGTATACCCGTTAACGCCACCAAGATTGCCTGCTTCATGTTGTGCTCAGTGCTTGCGGGTTTTGCCGGTCTCATTCAGGTGCTCAGGCTTGGTTCACCTCTACCTTCGCTGGGTGAGGGAATGGAGCTGCAAGCCGTGGCAGCAGCGGTGATTGGTGGCACGGCACTGACGGGTGGCATTGGCACCGTTTTGGGGGCGATCATTGGTGCCATGTTGATCCGGGTTATTGACAATGGCCTTGTGTTGTCGCGGGTGGATGCCAACTGGTTCAAGTTTGCAATTGGCTTCCTTCTCATCTTCGCAGTGGTGTCGAACTCGTGGCTCAGCCGTACGGCACGCCGCATCAAGCTGGAGGTGTAGAATGTCAAAACCAATCGTGGAGTGTCGAGAGCTCGACAAATGGTATTCAGGTGTGCACGCGCTCAAGAACGTGAGCTTGAGTGTCATGCCGGGCGAAGTCGTAGGTCTTGTTGGCGACAATGGTGCCGGAAAGTCGACACTCATTAAATTGCTTTCGGGTGTTCATACACCAGACAAGGGAGACATTCTGATTGATGGTCAGTCTGTAAAGATCAACACTCCTAAAGCCGCCATGCGGCTGGGGATCGAGACGATTTATCAATACAACTCGATGGTTCCCACCATGTCGATTGCCCGCAACCTGTTCATTGGTCGGGAACCACTTTCATATTCATTTTGCGGTATCGGCCTGATGGATCAAAAGCGCATGGCCCGCGAAAGTGTGGAGGCCATTGCCAACGTCGATCTGCACCTGCGCTCACCCGATGCATTGGTCGGCGAACTTTCAGGGGGCCAACGGCAAGGTGTTGCCATCGCCCGTGCCATGCATTTCAAATCAAAGTTGCTTATTCTGGATGAGCCCACCAACCATTTGTCAGTGAAAGAAACTGACAAGGTCATTGGATTTGTAAAGAGTCTCAATCAGCAAGGTCTCACGGGAATATTCATCAGCCACAACATGCATCATGTCTTTCAATCCTGCGATCGCATTGTTGCCATGGCACGAGGGGAAATCGTGTTTGATAGTCCGGTAGAGAAAACATCTATCGACGAAGTGCATGGGTATCTTTAGCGGAATTGCCGATGTCAACGCAGCCCCTCACAGGTAAAACGGTATTGCTCACAGGAGCACTCGGTTCACTCGGTCGCGCCCAAGCGACGTCCTTGGCTTTGTCCGGAGCGGCACTGGTTTTGCTTGATCGGCCTGACGCTGTTCAAGGCCGAGTGTTTGCAGCAGGACTTGCGAAACAATCTGGAACTAGCGTTGACTATATCGGACAAGATCTAAATGACTTAGAAGCGTCTCTTCGTCGCATTGAAGTGCTGGTCGCGGAATATGGCCCCATTGATATCCTGATCAACAATGCGGCAATGATCGTCAACAAACCTTTTGATGATTTCTCGATGTCGGAATTTGAAGACCAGATGCGGGTTAACGCGGCCGCTGCCTTTGCCATGGTCAAAGCAGTTGTTCCGGGGATGAAGACCAAAAACTATGGCAAAATTGTCAATTTTTGCTCCCTGACATTAAACGGCAGATGGAGTGGATTTGTACCCTACACCGCCACCAAGGGTGCCGTGTGGGGGCTTACCAAAACGCTGGCAAGGGAACTTGGTAAAGCCGGAATTCGCGTCAATGCAGTTTCACCCGGTGCCGTGGTGTCAGACGCTGAAGCGCGCGTGTTTGGCAATCAAGCGCAAGAATACCACGACTGGATTATTGAAAACCAATGCCTGAAATACCGCATTGAGCCGGAACATGTGGCGGAGCTCGTCATGTTTCTGGTGTCGCCCGCATCCGACATGATCACGGGGCAGATTTTCAATATTGACGGTGGTTGGTGATGGTGCAGTTCAGGGAGATAGAAAAATTGATCAAAGGAAAACTGCAATGAAGAGGGACTACAGTTTGGTTGGAGAAAGCAACCGGATCGCCATCGAGACAGGACTCGCTTCAGCCCAATGGTACCACACTGAAGTGCCGCGCGCCGCAATGAAGGAACTTATGCAACGTTCGGATGCAGGAGCACAACGCAATACACTGCTCTGGTTTGGTGTGCTTGGATGCTCGCTTGCTGGCGGCATCTACTTTTGGAGCAGCTGGTGGTGTGTGCCGTTTTTCTTTGTCTATGGCACGCTCTATGGATCATCAAGCGATGCACGCTGGCATGAAATGGGACATGGCACCGCTTTCAAAACCCAGTGGAAAAACACCGTAGTCTATCAGATCGCCAGCTTCATGATTATGCGCAACCCAACGGCGTGGCGCTGGAGCCATGCACGGCATCACACCGACACCATCATTGTCGGACGCGATGTAGAGATCGCACTTATGCGCCCACCTGCCCTTTTGAAGTGGCTGCTGAATTACTTCGGCATTGTTGATGGCTATTTCTCGCTTGTGGTTTTGTTGCGTCAGGCACTTGGGCTTATCTCACCTGATGAACAGAGTTACATTCCAAAAGACGAACAACCCAAAGCCGTTTTTGTCGCACGCATTCATATTCTGATTTATGCAATCACAATTTCAATGGCACTATACTTTGGGTCATGGTTGCCGTTGATGATTATCGGCTTGCCGCGTCTCTATGGCGCTTGGTACAATGTGCTGGTGGGTCTGCTGCAACATGGTGGATTGGCTGATAATGTACTTGATCACCGCCTGAACTCACGTACCGTTTATATGAATCCTGTCAGCCGTTTCCTATACATGAACATGAATTATCATGTTGAACATCACATGTTCCCGATGGTTCCCTTTCATGCGCTGCCGCGATTGCATGAACTGATCAAGCATGACTTGCCTAAACCAAACCCGTCGATCTGGCATGCCTACCGCGAAATGTTGCCTGTTCTGCTGCGGCAATTGCGTTCTGAAGAGTTCTTCCTCAAGCGCGAGTTGCCCTCGACAGCGAAACCATATCGCGAAGAGTTTCACGCTGTTTCGCCTGCACCCGCTGAATGAATGAGAAGCGAAAAAAATGGCCCGCAAAAAACCCACCATTGCCGATCTCCGCGCCCTGAAGGGGAAATCCCAACTCACCATGCTGCGGATATTTACGCTTGAAGAAGCCGAAGCAGCAGAACAGGCTGGCATTGATATCGTGTCATTGCCGCCAGAGTTGTTGACGCATCCCCGCTACCGTGAGGTTGCACCCTCGCTGTTCTCAATGACGGGCATGACGCATCTTGAATATGGCACACGCGATGACTATCGGCGCTTTGCCGCCCGCATGCTAGAAGCGGGTGGCGACGCCGTCTATTGCAGTGGCGGCCTCGACACCGTGCGCTTTCTGGCAGAAGACCATATTCCGGTTGTGGGTCATGTAGGTCTTGTGCCGTCGCGTGCGACATGGACGGGTGGCTTGCGAGCTGTCGGCAAAACGGCTCAAAGCGCACTTGCTCTGTTTGACGAGTGCAGGGCTTATGAGTTAGCCGGTGCATTCGCGGTGGAGATTGAAGTTGTGCCCGTCGAAGTCGCAACTGAAATCAGCAAACGCACCAAACTTCTCCTGTGGTCCATGGGGTCGGGTGCCGGGTGCGACGCTCAATATCTTTTTGCTGAGGATATTCTTGGCACCAATCGCGGTCACATGCCCAGGCATTCAAAGGTCTATCGCAATTTTGCAGTCGAATTTGACAGGTTGCAAAGAGAGCGGATCAACGCCTTCTCGGAATACATTGCCGACGTTAAGTCAGGTACTTACCCGCAAGAAAGCCATGTGGTTAGGATGCCGCCAGCCGAGCTACAGGCCTTTGCTGCCGGCCTCAAGCAATCCGACCCGTAGACCCTTGTCGCATCCCTTCATCTCCGCCCGCGAAAACTGCCTTGCACGATGCGGTCGATCACCATGGCGCAGAGCAGGATGGCAAGGCCTGCCAGCAGGCCTTGGCCCTTGGCGGCATATTGCAGTGATTGCAGCACCACCGAACCCAGCCCTTGGGCACCGATCAGGCTGGCGATGACGACCCTCGACAGGCACATCAAAATGGTCTGGTTGATGCCGGCAAGAATCGACGGACGGGCCAGCGGCACTTCAACCCCGCGCAGCACTTGCCATTCCGTCGCCCCAAAAGCCCGCGCCGCCTCTTTGACATCCTCGGGCATGACAATTTTGAAGCGCCGCCAATCTCTCTCAAATTTGCAAACCGTCTAAAGGGAAGCGTCTCCTATACCGGTGTTTGCGTTGCGGCAGCGTGTGGAACCTTTCGCACCGGCGGGCGTTTCATTCCACCAGCAAATTACGAGTCGGGCCGTTCACAAGTTGGACTTGGCGGTTCGACTTTTGTCTCAAGGATTTATCAATGACCACGACCGACGAAAAGGAAGTCAATATTGTTCTGCAGCAGTGGGCAAAGGCGACACGTACAAGTCAGCAGAATGAAGTTTTGACAAATCACTTTCCTGATGTCTTGATATACGATGTTCTGGCGCCGATGAAATACGAGGGTGCAGCCGCATATCGAGCCAGTTGGGGAGAATGGCAGCCTGATACCCAAGGTGAAGGGCAATTCGATCTGGAAGACTTGAAAATCACAGCGGGTGCCGATGTCGCCTTTGCGCACTGCTTTATTCAATGCGGCGGCGTGTTGCCCGATGGCAATAAATTTGAGGATCTGGTCCGTGCTACTTTCTGTCTGCGCAAAGTTTCAGGACATTGGAAAGTGGCGCACCAGCATATTTCCAAGCCCATGAACAAAGGCGGCAATCCTTCCTGAATCAGGTATGTCCGCTCTGTGGTAGCTGCGGCTGGCATGGTTGAGGGCGGTGTAGCAACTAAACCAAGCGCTCAAACAATTCAATAAATCGCCAAGTCGTTAGGCATTTCTATGGAGGTAGTAATTAAATCTATGAGAAAATTCATCAACAATATTGATATTTGGTATCAAGAACTCGGATCCCGCGAGCCACTGCTTATGCTCCATCCGGGTGGATATGGTTCAGTCATTTTTGAAGTAAATCAAGACGAGTTGAGTAAACATTTTCACCTTTACCTGCCCGATAGACGAGGTCATGGCAATACGCCAGACGCGGAGGGAGGGTACACCTTTGATATGATGACTGATGATACCATCGCTTTCATCGAGCAAGTCATCGGCATGAAAACACGAATCTTCGGCATGAGTGATGGGGCCATCATTGGATTACTGGTCGCTCAAAAGCGCCCTGATCTCGTTGAGTGTCTTATTTGTGCAGGCGGGGTATTTCATTACTCAGGCTGGTCTGATGGCGTTTTAAGTAAAGCGGAAACAAGATTTGAAAACCTACTTGAACAGAAACTGCATGATATGCACATATCGAGCCCAACACTCACTGTAAATGATTTGAAATCAATTACCACACGCACACTTGTTATGGTCGGTGACGATGACGAACCAATTTTTGAACATACACTTACTTTTTATCAAAACCTGCCAAATGGTGAACTCGCGGTTGTCCCTGGCACCTCACACGGACTCTTGATCGAAAAACCTGAACTTTGCAATGCAATTATGCTCGACTTTTTCCGAAACGATCCGGTGCAAACATATGCTCCGATACGGAGAAGGACGAAAGTTACGTAGGCAGCAACCCCGCCGTTTTATAATATTGCCTAAAAACGGCGGGGATTTGTGAACGCACAGACTACGGTGCAGAATACGACAGATTACGGTGATGTGGTGGACGGCGCTCGCTTGCGCTATAGCCAACGGCATCAGCAAAGGCTGGCCGATGGCCCTCTCCAGTCTGAAATCCTTTCTCGAAACTGGCGAAAGCATCGATGTATTCGCCAGCCCAAAGATCGCCTGAGCTTTTGCGAAACCGATCAAAATGCCAGCAGGAAAATTACAATGACCAAAGAATATGTCGGCGGATGTGGCTGTGGTACGATCCGCTATGAAACGAGCAGCGAACCGATTGTGGTATTTCGGTGGTATTTCGGTGACACTCCACTTTATTTTGGAAGGTAAAGTGAGAATCAGCCGAAACACTTCCCTTCTAACTTCCCTCTCCCGTCGCTGCGCGACACCCTCTCCCGCAAGGGGCGAGGGTTTACAAAGTATTGGGGACGCTTCCCTTTGGTTGACGCAATTGGACTCCTTCATTTCGCTCACTCGTCTCACCTCCGCTCCCGAAAACTGCCTTGCACGATGCGGTCGATCACCATGGCGCAGAGGAGGATGGCGAGGCCGGCGAGTAGGCCTTGGCCTTTGGCGGCGTATTGCAGGGATTGCAGCACCACTGAGCCCAACCCTTGCGCCCCGATCAGGCTGGCGATGACGACCATCGACAGACACATCAGGATGGTCTGATTGATCCCCGCGAGGATCGACGGACGGGCCAGCGGCAATTCAACCCCGCGCAGCACTTGCCATTCTGTCGCGCCAAAGGCCCGTGCTGCTTCTTTGATATCCTCGGGCACGCCGTTCAGGCCGAGTGTGGTCAGCCGGATCACCGGCGGCATGCCAAAGATCAGCGTGGCAATGATGCCCGGCGGTTTGCCAGTGCCAAAGAACGCGATGACCGGAATAAGGTAGACAAAGGCTGGCATGGTCTGCATGAAATCCAGCAACGGTTGGGCGGCGGCAAAGGCCGTCTTTGACCTTGCAAACCATATCCCCAAGGGAATGCCGAAGGCAATGCACAGGATCGACGCCGCGCCGAGCAGGGCCACCGTCAGCATCGAAAGTTCCCAAAAGCCGAATAGTCCGAGATAGGCCAGTGCCACTGCGGTGAAGATGGCCACGCGCCTGCCCGCCAATTGCCAGGCCAGCGTACAAATCACCAGCATCACCACGGGCCAGGGTGTACCGACCAGCACCACCTCAAAGGCTTCGACCAAAATCCGGATGGCGTTGCGAATACCATCGAACACCCCGCGCCCGGTTTCGTAGATGGCCACAAACCCCGCATCAAACCAGCCTTCGACGATCGAGAACAGCGCCTTGTCTGCCGGAAAGGTGGTCAGCCAAGCAGGAGGTGCTGTGGCTAACAGCGCATAAAGCGTAATGCCATAGATTGCCGCTATCAGCGCCACAGTCACCATCAAACGCCCGGCAGGTGCACCATGGGAAAGACTGTGGTTGCCGCGCCAGGCGGCAAAGCGGCGCTCATAGAGGATGTTGGCGAAAAGCCCTGTGGCAAGCCTCGCTACCAGCAACAGGATTATTCCGCCGATTACGCGCAATCCAGCACCGTCGGCGCTGAGAGCCGCCTTTGCCCGCGCAGCTTCAACGGCTTTTTGCAGATTGTTAGCCAGCTTGGTTGCAGTTGCGGCGGCGGCGGCATTGCCGTTGGCCAAAGCTTCTGTCGCTTCATCCCGGCGGCTGGCAATCGTCGTCTCCAATTGCGCAATCCTTGCAAGGCCCGCTCCGTCGGTGTTGCCCCACAAACCCGAAGTGATTTGCGACAGCGCCCCGAGGTCCAGAAAACATAGCAGGAGGAACAGAAACGAAAGCCCGCGCATTCCGGCCCAAAGCGGGCCAAACACGGCGGCGGCTAGGTTGAACGTCAGTGTCAGTCCGCTGCGCGCCTGAATGACGGTAAAAGTTTTCGCGTAATAGTACGCATTGGGGCCGCTGAAGCGTGCGATCAGATCAGCATCGGTCATCATCGCCCCTCGCGGATTGCCAGCAACAGCTGGTCTTTGGTGACGGCCCCCACAAGTGTGCCGCCATCTTCAATTACCACCGGCACATCGGTGCCTGCCACAAGTCCAATCAGTTCATCAAGGTTTGATGCTGCAAAGCCACGCGGTGCAGATGCGGCATCGAAAGGTTGCGCGGCTTGAACCTTGGCCAGCGGTTCCATGATGCTGCGGGCTGTGATCAGGCCAAGCTTCGAGATATTTTGCACGAAGGCCCGCACATAGTCATCAGCGGGGCGGGTCACGATGTCTTCCGGCGTTCCGATTTGCACGATGCGCCCGTCCTTCATGATCGCAATGCGGCTGCCCACGCGGATCGCCTCATCCAGGTCATGGGTGATGAACAGGGTGGTCTTGCCCAGTTTCTGCGAAAGTGCCAGAAACTGATCCTGCAACTGGCGGCGGATCAAAGGGTCAAGCGCCGAAAATGGTTCGTCCATCAGCAGGATCGCCGGATCGGCGGCAAGGGCACGCGCCAGTCCGACCCGTTGCTGCATGCCGCCTGACAATTCCTTTGGCAGCCGGTCGCCGTATCCTTGCAGGCCAACCATCGCCAGTTTCTCGGCGGCGACACGCCAGCGCGTGGCTTTCGGCGTGCCGCGCAGCTCCAGCGGATAGGCGACATTGTCTTCAACCGACCGGTGCGGCATCAGCGCCATGTGCTGAAACACCATGCCGATCCGCTCGGCCCTGAGCTGACGAAGCGCTTTCGGTGTTAGCGCACGCACATCCTGCCCCAGAACGCGGATATCGCCCGCTGTGGGTTCGATC
>JANOVC010000106.1:0-12830 GCA_031417195.1 Rhodobiaceae bacterium | reverse complement strand
AGGCACGGTCTATGTGGATGCGACGCAAGCTGATACCTATGTTGACGCCATGCGTGGCATTTCAAAAACACTCCTTGCCAGCATGGACAAGGATTTCCTCGCCTGCAAATAAGCGTTCTCTGGCAATGATCCCTCACCAATCCGGTTGTTGCACTCCTGTGGCAACCGGATTGCTGTTGACTTATCGTTGCGGACCCCTGTCATGACCCCATCCGATACAACCAACACCAGCGACGCGATGCCGGTTGCTGCAGGCCGCCAATCTCTCATACAGCGCCTCGCCTTTAGCAGCGAGTTCGGCTTGGTCTTGTTGATTGCACTTGCCGTTGTCATTTTTGCCAGCACGCTGCCCGGCTTCACATCACCCTTCAGCCTGTTCACCATTGGTCGTCAAATCGGCATCGACACCGTGATCGGTCTTGCCATGATGGCCGTGATTGTTTCAGGCGGGCTTGATTTATCGGTGGGTGCCATTGGGGTTTGTTCAGCAATGGCTTTCGGTTGGCTGATAGAGCGGGCAGGTGTACCGCTGTACCTCGGCGTACCCTTGGCCGTGCTGTTTGGTGCTGGACTTGGCTTCCTAAACGGAGCCGTCGTTGTGCGCTCAGGCGTGCACAGCTTCATTATCACCCTTGCAAGCATGAGTATCTTCTTTGGCATCATGATTTTTCTCAGTCAGGCACAGGCGTTTCGCACCATGCCCCCTGAGGTTCTGGGCTTCGGCAAGATGCGCTTTGGTGGTCTTGTGTCGGCACTTCTAGTGTTTTCCCTTGTAGTGTGCGCGGTATTGTCGGCGCTCTATCGATTTACAAGTCTTGGCCGTCAGATGTTGGTTGCAGGGGCCAACCCGCGTGCAGCTGAAATCTCCGGCGTGCGGACTGGGCGCATATTCATTGCCTGTCACATGCTGACGGGCGCATTGGCCGCTATCGCAGGCCTGATGATTACGGCGCGCACGGGTGCCGCAGTCCCTTCCATGGCAGGGCACCTTGGGCAAGACTGGTTATTGCCCGCGTTCCTCGCACCCGTGCTGGGCGGCACACTTCTTTCGGGCGGTCGTGTGGCGGTGTTTGGTACATTTCTCGGTGCTGCACTCGTCAATATTATCACAAGCGGACTTCTGCTGATGCGCGTCGGTGAATTCTGGATTCAGGCCTTTCTTGGTCTCATGCTACTGGCCGCAGTCTTGACTGATCGGGCAAGGCACAAACTGCTGCAAAGGCGAGGTATGATCTGATGGCGAATAACACTCTCACCCGCGCCTTCGACAATGACTGGATTGGACCGGCATTGGTCAGTGTCATCGCTATTGCAGTGATCTCGTTTTTTCAACCGAGTTTTCTGACGCCATTTAATATTTTTGTTCTGCTGTCAGCCATCGCCGTCAACATGCTGGTGGCACTGGGGCAGCTTGTCATTATTGGCATTGGTCAAATGAATCTGGCGCTCGGTTCCATCGGCGGATTGGTGGCGATCAGTTTTGGCGCAATGATGGAAGTATGGGGGGTTCCGCCAACGGCTGCAATTTTCTGCGGATTGCTGATCGGGGCTGCGGCAGGCATGGCAAGCGGCTTTATCATTGCCCGCACCGGTATATCAGCCTTCATCATCACGCTTGCAGGATTGCAGATTTTCAAAGGCATCAACTTGGGAATTACTGAAGCCCAGCCGTTCTATGGCATACCACAGGGCGTCAAGGATTTTGGCAATCTCTCAGTGGTCGGTCCTGTCCCATGGTTGATTGTGCCGACAGTCATTGCCTCAATTGCTGTTTGGTTCCTTTTTTCGCGGTTGCGCATCGGTCGCTACATCTTGGCCGTCGGTGGCAATCGCAACGCGGCTGAGCTATCCGGCATCAACGTCAACGCAACAGTCATTTGGGCGCATGCCATTTCGGGCTTGCTTGCGGCAGCGGCTGGGATGATGCTGGTGGCGCGTTTGCAATTGGGCCATCCCACAATTGGTGACGACTGGCTGATCTCATCTTTCGCAGCTCCAGTCATCGGTGGAGCCATTTTGGCAGGCGGCCATGTCAGCGTGCCGGGCACATTTTTTGGCGTCGTCATCATCGCCATTATCACGCAGGCATTGGTGGTTTTCGCAATCGATCCCTTTGTTGTGCAAATCGTTCTGGGTGGTCTCATATTATGGGCTGTGGGAATCAACCGCTTGCGTGAAGTGCGCGTGGCCAAATTACTTGGTTAACAGGCATGATCATGACAGACGCCCTGCTCGTTTCCCACGTCTCAAAATCCTTCCCCGGGGTTCGTGCCTTGGACGATGTATCGCTGACGCTTTCGGCGGGATCGATACATGCCTTGTTGGGCGAAAATGGTGCTGGCAAATCCACCTTGATCAAAATCATCACAGGACTACACCGGCCAGACAAGGGTGACATCTGCGTCAATGGTAAGGTCGTGCAATTTGCAGATCCGCGTCAGGCCGGTGCGGCGGGCATTGGCGTCGTGCACCAAGAGCGTAACCTCGTCAGTCGTTTTTCAATTGCTGAAAACATCATGTTGGAGAGGTTGGGACGCCACGACCTGTCCCCCATCAACTATGATTATATCCATGCCGAAGCGACCAAATGGCTCAAGCTGTTGGACCTTGATGTTGACTGCCGTATGCCCGTGTCTCGTCTCAGCGTGGCGCAAATGCAGTTGGTCGAGATCGGCAAGGCGCTGTCTTTGCAGTCACGGGTGCTGTTGCTTGATGAGCCGACTGCATCGCTAACTCAGAACGAGTCAAAGGTGCTGTTCCGGGTGCTGCGCAAGCTGGCTGATGACGGCGTGGCCATATGTTTTGTCAGTCATAAACTTGAGGAGGTCTTCGGGATTTGTGACACTGTGACGGTGCTGCGCGATGGTCGCAATGCGTGTGAAAGTCAGCCATTGAGAGGGCTGGTTCGTGCCGATGTCGTGAAGATGATGATTGGCCGGACGGAGCGCATTTCTCAGCGCGCGCCACGAGCCAAACCTGACACAGCCCCTTATCTCGAGCTAAAGGGTTATGCTTCTGCGGCGGGGCACAGCACTATTTCTTTGATTGTACGTCCGGGTGAAATTCTCGGGCTCTACGGCCTGGTCGGCGCTGGCCGCAGCGAACTTGCCAAAGGAATATTGGGTATGACGCGGCGTACTGCAGGTGAAGTACTTGTGGCGGGACGACAGACCAACATCGGCTCAGCCGCCGAAGCCTTACATCAGCATGGCATTGGCTATGTCAGTGAGGATCGAAAGCAGGAGGGACTTATTCTGCTGCATTCGGTGCTTGGCAATGTCGGCATTACTGTGTGGCGAAAAATTGCTGCAAGGTTTGGATTTTTGCGTGACCAGACGGTGATCGATCATACGTCCCCGATCTTACGCAAACTGGAAGTGAAAACCCCTTCCATCCATCAGATCATGGGAAATCTATCAGGCGGCAACCAACAAAAAGTTTCTGTGGCCAAATGGATTGCAGCTGGGGTGAAACTGCTCATCATCGATGAGCCATCAGTCGGGATCGACATCAAGACCAAAGCTTATCTGCACGACCTCATCTACGAACTCGCGACCAATGGCACGGCGGTGCTGCTCATTACGTCGGACATGCCAGAGATGGTGGATGTGGCAGATCGGATTGTGGTCATGGCAGGTTTTGAAGTCAAAGGTGAAGTTGAAAACGACCGCAATTACGAGCGCGTTTCGCGTACCATCATGGGTCTTATCCATGAGCGCAAAGCGGCTTGATTTAGGGGGCAGAAACCATGGCAAAAATAACACGCGTCGAAGCCCTGATGGTCGATCTCGTACCAAAGGTAAAACGCACCGACGCCATTCAATCCTTCGTCAGTCAGGAAACACCCATTATCCGTATTTACGATGCTGATGGTGCTGTTGGCACGGGTTACTCTTACACGATTGGAACGGGTGGTCCTTCGATCATGAAGTTGATTGAACTGACATTGGCCCCCGCCCTGATTGGCCGTGAAGCCGCCGAGATCGAACGCATCTGGCGTGATCTTTTATTTCTCACCCATGCCACATCGGTTGGGGCCATCACGTCGCTCGCACTCGCAGCCGTCGACACCGCTCTCTGGGATCTCAAATGCTGCAAGGCCAACGAACCCTTACATCGCATGGCAGGTGGCGCACAGGAACGCATTCCGCTTTATACAACAGAAGGCGGTTGGCTGCATATCGAAACGGCAGCCCTTGTGGATGACGCATTGCACGCCAAGGACCTTGGGTTTGGCGGATCAAAAATAAAGATCGGACGGCCACATGTGTCGGAAGATGTGGCCCGGCTTGAAGCGGTTCGCAAAGCCGTAGGCCCGGCTTTTGAAATCATGGTGGATGCCAACCAACGCTTCACAGTGGACGAAGCGATACGACGTGCGCGCTGTCTCACGCCACTCGACATTGCATGGCTGGAAGAGCCGCTGCCTGCAGATGACCTCATGGGCCATGTCAGGCTGTCGCAAAGCACAACATTGCCGATCGCCATCGGTGAAAGTATCTACAGTCCTCTGCAATTTCGGGAATACCTGCAGCAGGGTGCGTGCACCATCGTTCAGGTAGATGTGGCGCGGATTGGCGGCATTACACCATGGCTGAAGGTGGCGCATCTGGCTGAAAGCTTCAACGTGCCGGTGTGCCCACATTTTCTCATGGAACTGCATGTCTCGCTGTGTGCCGCCGTTCCCAATGCGCGTTGGGTCGAATACATTCCACAACTCGACACCTTGACCACCGAACCCATGCGGATTGAGAAAGGCCATGCGATCCCTTCTTCTGCACCAGGCCTTGGCATTGCCTGGGACTTCGATGCAATCAAAGCCCAAACCGTGCCTGGTAGCACCTTCGCCATCAAATAGGAGACGCCTGATGAAACGCTACGGCAACGTGGTCGGTGTCCATCCAAAAATGATTGAGGAATACAAGCGACTGCATGTTACGGTTTAGCCAGAGGTGTTGGAGATCATCATGAACTGCAACATCCGCAACTATTCAATCTTTCTGCGTGAACCCGAGAGCCGCTGCACTCCTATTTCGAATATCGCGGCTGCGATTTCGCCAAGGACATGGCGAAAGTGCTCCACTGCAATAGATGAATGATAACCGTGCATTAACAGAAATTGATTGCACTTCAGCCTGACAGGCTTGTTTATTCCCAATGCCCGCAATTTTATGCCTTCTCCAACTGATGTTTGCGGCCAGCAGATTTACTTTCTAGCTGGTCAACACACTCATCTTGGCCAAAATTTAATTAAGGGAACAACCAGAACCATAATTATCCGGATATAACCCAGACAACTGCCCTGATAATTGTCGTGTAACCCATTGAAATCATTGGCGCACCCGACAGGATTCGAACCTGTGACCTTTGCCTTCGGAGCAAGGTGCTTACCGCTTAAATCATTGAAAAATATCGGCTGAATGCGCCCAAATGAAGCCAAATCATCCCAATTGCGCCCGATACTGTCCCGCATTCTGCGGACAATCTACGGACACCAAATACCATGTCCAGTTTCATCGTTGGGCGGAAACTTCAGCGAGCCATTCCCACGTATTCTTGGTGATAGGCTCGGATAGCTCTTTAATTGTTGAGACAACGTACCAGCTATGGCCAGTCTGAAACGCATGAGGTGACACCTGAACCAATTTGGCTCCATCCAAAAGCTCTTGTACGAGCGGCAGGCTTGCGAGCGCAATTCCATGCCCTTGCAGTGCGGCTTGGAGTGCCAGATCGCTGTCGCTGAAATCGAGACCTGCCGAAACCTCAGCAACTTCCGCGCCAGCGCTCTCGAACCACTCGTTCCATCCTTCTGGTCGTTCGTCATGGATGAGAGGAAACTTTGACATATCACCGGGATTTTTGAATTTGCGCTTGATGAACGTAGGAGCAGCAACAGGAACCAGTGCATCAGCAAACAAGGTTTGACCAACCAGATCAGGGTTGATGTCGCGCGCCCGCACAATGGCGATGCTCACTTCCATCTCTTCGAAATCCACTTGCGCTCCCGATGTATCAATCCAAGGATCGCAGAGCGGAACTGCTGTTTTCAATTGACCAAGTTTCGGCAGCAGCCAACGCGCCGCAAAATCATGAGGAGCATAGATCACGACACTGCCTGGCTTGCGGAAGGGCTCCAACCGCCGAAATCCTGCTTCGAGTTGTTCAAGTGAACGCGCCACACTGCGTTGATAATCGCGTCCAGCGTCAGTCAGACGAATAGACCGGCCCTGCCGAAGGAACAACGGTTGCCCGACCCGGTCCTCAAGCAGCCGCATTTCATGGCTGACGGCCGATTGCGAAATCCCAAGTTCTTCGGCTGCCTTGCTGAAGCTCTCAAGCCGCGCAGCAGCTTCAAAGCCCATCAGGTATTGCAATGGCGGGATATTGCGAAAGCGTTTCATATGAATAGCATTCATGTATAGCGGTTGCGCTTCTCATTTGCAATCGCTTGTCGATCATCGATATTCTTGCAGCCGATTGATGTGGAATGAGCATGCTGAACACGATCAAAGAAACTCCGGAGACCAGCAAAAACATGAATGAATTTCAAGGTGAACCAACCTTCAGTAAGCCCGCAGAGTTCGACAGGCATGAGCGCACCTGGATGATCTGGCCACATCGGGAGGATCAGTATGAACACCGGCTAGCTCCAATGCAGGCCGAGTATGTGAAGATTGTCGAAGCCATCTCGCAATTTGAACCGGTAACCGTTGTGGCGCATCCGGATCATGCAGAAACGGCCAGAAAACGCATCGGCAATATGGCAGATGTTGTTGTCATGCCAGTCGATGATTTCTGGGCACGCGATTGCGGACCGTCATTTTTGCGCAATGCTGAAGGCAAGCTTGCAGGTGTTGATTGGCGCTTCAATGCCTGGGGCGGCAAACACGCGCCGTGGGAAGATGATGACTTGTTGGCCTCGCGGATTCTAAAGCGTGAAGGCGCTGAAGTACATAAATCTTGGCTGACAACAGAAGGCGGTTCTTTCGCTCTTGATGGCGAAGGCACACTCATTATCACGGAGACCAGCGTGCTCAATCCCAATCGCAATCCGGGCGTCAACAAGGCGCTCGCCGAGTCTGAACTCAAGGCCATGCTGGGTGTGGAAAAGGTGGTGTGGTTGCCAGGTGACCCCATGGACAAGGAAACCGACGGCCATATCGATGGCATGTGCGCCTATGTACGCCCTGGCGTTGTTCTGTTCGAATCAAATCCCGATCCGCGCGATCCCCATTCTCGCATTCTTAAAGAAAATCTGGCCAGCTTGCGGAGCCAGACCGATGCCAAGGGCAGATCATTTGAAGTTATCGCGCTCGAAGAGGCTATTGAAGCTGAAGTGACCAGCAACGTTTTCTGCCGCTCCTATATCAATTTCTATATTGCCAATGGTGGTGTGATTGTTCCGGGCTATGAGATTCCCGGTGATGCAAAGGCATTGGCAACGATTCAGTCGGCTTATCCCAACCGCAAAGTGGTGATGGTGCAGGTGAATGCAATTGCAGCCGGGGGCGGTGCCATACACTGCATTACGCAAGAGCAGCCTGTTTCTGAAGCCAGGCAAACAGCATGATGACGAAGCGCACATTCTTGGGTTCGACCCTCAGCACCATAGCGGGTGCGTTGGTGGGATCGTCCCAGGCCCAAGCCGAAGAAGCGGTTTCAGCAAAAGCAGCTGGTTTTCGCTTACCTCTCGAATCCGATCCGCATGAGCGCACCTTCATGCAATGGCCAGCCATGCAATCGATCTATGGCAGCCAAAATGATCTTGATGCAGTGCGTGAAAAGATTGCACTGATCGCCAGCACCATTGCGAAGTTCGAACCGGTTGTACTGTTAGTGAAGCCGGACCAAGCGGAAGATGCGAAAGCCTGGGTGAAAAATGGCGTCGAGGTATGGCCGCTTCCTGTGCAAGACCTTTGGTGTCGCGACTCAGGCCCTACACTCGTTGTGAATAGCGAAGGTGAGCTAGCCTTGAGCGAGCTGGGCTTCAATGGCTGGGGCGGAAAACAGGAACATGAGGATGACTCTCAGGTTGCGGGCCGCGTGGCAAAAAAGTTGGGGCTCAAGATTTTTGACAACGGCATCAAAGGTGAAGGTGGCGGTGTTGAAACTGATGGCGCGGGCACATTGCTCGTCCATGCGAGTTCATGGGTAAATCCAAATCGTAACAGGGGATCAAAGGAGGAAGTTGAAAGGTTATTGCTGGACGCGTTGGGAGCTGAAAAGGTGATCTGGGCACCTGGCGTCGTGGGGGCCGATATCACTGATTACCACATCGATGCGTTGGCTCGCTATGTGAAGCCAGGACAAGTGATGATCCAGTTACCGAAGAAAATCATATCTGGTGATCCATGGTCTGCATCAGCATACGAAACCTATGAGATTTTGAAGAAGGCCATCGATGCTGAAGGCCGGAAACTCGACATCGTCGTGATGCCTGAACCAGTGAACATCCGGTCCCGTGCGACAGAATTCGTCAACAGTTATGCCAACTATTATGTCTGTAATGGTGCGGTCATCTGCGCCAATTTTGGCGACGACAAGGTGGATGAAGAAGCGGTTCGCATTTTGGGTCAGCTTTATCCGGGCCGTGAGATCATCAGTATCAATACGGACGCGATTGGCGAGACCGGCGGAGGTATCCATTGCGCAACCCAACAACAACCCCGTTCGAAAGGCTGAAGAACATCATGAGTCAGTTAGTTGTTGCATCTGTACAAATAGCTTGCAGCGATGATGTGAAAGCCAATCTCGACAAGCTGGAGATGCACGTGCGCGAAGCAGCGCGGCGCGGCGCCAAACTGATTGTACTTCAGGAGCTTTTTGAGTGTCCGTACTTTTGTATCGACGTCGATGCCATTCACAACAAGAAGGCGAAACCGTTCAAGGGAAATAGCACCATTGCTAGATTTTCCAACTTGGCCAAGGAACTTGAGGTGGTTCTTCCGGTCTCATTTTTCGAGGAAGATGGGAGCCAGCGGTTCAATTCGCTCACAATGATAGACGCAGACGGCAAGGTACTGGGACTCTACCGCAAGAGCCACATTCCCGATGCGCCGGGCTACAGCGAAAAGTTCTACTTCGCTAACGGCGATACCGGATTTAGAGTTCATGACACTGCTGTTGGCAAAGTTGGTGCTGGCATTTGCTGGGATCAATGGTTCCCTGAGGCCGCTCGCTGCATGGTGCTGATGGGTGCTGAAATCCTGATTTATCCCACCGCAATTGGTTCAGAGCCTTCCGACCCTGCTTGGGATTCGCGGGATCACTGGCAGCGCGTCATGCAAGGTCATGCAGGTGCGAACATCACGCCGCTGATTGCCTCAAACCGTGTCGGAATCGAAACAGGCAAGAGTGGTTCCATGGTGTTCTATGGTTCATCTTTCATCTCCGATCATACAGGTGCAAAACTCGCAGAAGCAGACCGTGTGACAGAAGGCGTCATCACTGCAAGCCTGAACATGGAAGCCATCGCGCAACAAAGGCGGGCATGGGGCGTATTCCGTGATCGTCGTAGTGATCTCTATGGCGAAATCGCCAAGCCTTCACCGCCACGGCTTTTGCCAACAACATAAGAAACAACAAGGAGACGCAGCATGAAGTTCAAATCACTTGTTTCCGGCATGGCAATACTTGCAGCCATGACCGCCGCGGCCATGGCTGGCGAAGTCAGGCTCTATTCCTGGGAGGCCTATTTTGGGGCCGCATCGATCAAGGCATTTGAGGCCGAAACGAAGAACACGGTCACCTATGATGTCTTTGACTCGAACGACACCGTTGAAACCAAGATTCTCGCTGGCAATTCTGGCTACGATGTCGTGACGCCAAATCTCTCTCCCCATCTGGCCCGTCAGATTCTATTGAAAGCCTGGGGCGAGCTTGACAAGTCGCTGCTCCCAAATATCAGAAACCTTGATCCAGAATTGATGGCAAAAGTTGCGGAGGCTGATGCCGGTGGCTTTCATGCCGTTCCCTGGATGTGGGGTACGACAGGAGTTGGCCATAACGAGTACAAAATCAAAGCCATCATGTCTAATGCGCCAGTTGACTCGTGGAAGATGGTGTTTGACCCTGAAACGGCCGCCAAGTTCAAGGATTGTGGCATTTCTGTTCTCGATGACGCGGAACAAGTATTGGGAAGTGCGCTCATTTATCTCGGCCTTGACCCGGATACGGATGATCCTGCTGTTCTGGAAAAAGCCGTTGAACTCGTCAGCAAGGCTCGCCCCTTCATTCGGCAGTTCCATGGCTCAAACTACATCGCAGGCCTGGCCGCCGGTGACCTCTGTGTCGCCATGGGATATTCCGGTGATATGCAAGTTGCTACCAACCGCGCCAAGGAGGCTGGCAACAGTTTTGTGATTGCCTACCGCTTGCCGAAAGAAGGCAACCTCGTGTGGTTTGATACGCTGGCTATTCCAGCTGATGTGCCAAACCGTGCGGGTGCCCATGCCTTCATCAACTTCGTAATGAAGCCTGAGATTGCAGCTGCGGCTGCCAATGAACTTGGTTTTGCCACGGCAAACAAGGCAGCGCTTGCTCTTGTGGACGAGAAAATCAGAAGCAATCCTAACTACTATCCTTCACCTGAAGCACAGAAAAAATTTCATTTACCAAAAGTGAAGGACGAAAAATCCAACAAGATGTGGCAGAGGGCGTGGAACCGGGCCAAGGGCATTGAATAGGATTACCTGAAATCATGTCACAGGACGGCGGCACAAGCAGGCGCGTAGCCGTCGTCCCCTATCTCTGGCTGATCAGTTTTTTTTTTGTTCCGTTTCTTCTCATCTTGAAGATCAGCCTTTCTGATCAGGTGCGGGCGCGGCCTCCCTATTCGCCACAGCTTGATCTGACTCATGGCATTAGCGGGATTTGGACGTTCCTCGCAGGCCTTGATCTTGAGAATTACAAAACGCTGCTGACTGACAGCTTCTACTTCCGTTCTTATCTCCTGTCATTGGAAACAGCGCTGATTGCAACGGCGGTTACACTCCTGATTGCCTACCCCATGGCCTATGGCCTGACCCGCGCGCCGCAGAAGTGGCGAAACATTTTGTTGGCTCTCGTTGTCCTGCCATTCTGGATCAGCTTCCTCATTCGCGTCTATGCGTGGATGGCCATCCTCAAACCAAACGGATTTCTGGATATGCTGGGTCAGGGCGTTGGACTCGACGCCGGTGCAATTGCACTCCTCAACACCAAGAACGCTGTTATCATCGGCATAGTCTATTCCTATCTGCCATTTATGATTCTTCCGCTATTCACCGTGTTGGACAAGCTCGATGATACTTTGCTTGAAGCCTCGCACGACCTTGGTGCTTCCACTTGGCGGACATTTGTTTCCATCACCTTGCCACTTTCAATGCCGGGCATCTACGCTGGTTGCCTTCTCGCCTTCATTCCCATGGTCGGAGAATTTGTTATCCCTGATTTGTTGGGAGGCAATGACACGGCGCTCATCGGCAAGACGTTGTGGACAGAGTTCTTCAACAATCAGGATTGGCCACTTGCTTCTGCTATCGCAATTGGCATGTTGTTACTCCTGCTGTTGCCAATCGCAGCGTTGCAGAAAGCACAAGCCAAAGCCGATGTGAGGCAGGTGAGTGTTGGATCTTCGGAAGGGCGTAAATTTACGGCAATCAACTTCGTGTCCGTGACCGTAGGCCTGAGCTTCATCTACCTGCCCATTCTTTTGGTGATGATCTTTAGTTTCAATGACAGCCGCCTCGTGACTGTGTGGGCCAGGTTCTCGCTCAAATGGTACAGCATACTTTTCCAGAACACGCAGCTTCTGCAAAGTGCATTGCTCTCATTCAAACTGGCTTTGCTCGCTGCCACAGCGGCGACTGTGCTGGGTGTAATGGCAGCACTTACAATCGTGCGTGTAAGAAAGTTTCGCGGCAAGAACGTGTTCAGCTTTCTGGTGCTGGCACCCATCATCATTCCGGAAATGGTCATCGGCCTCGCATTCCTCTTGCTGTTCGTCGCCATTGACCTGCCACGCGGTTTCTTCACGCTATTTCTTGCCCATAGCACATTTGGACTATGTTTCGTCGCCACAACAGTTCAGGCCCGCCTGAGCGGGTTCGACACAACCCTTGAGGAGGCCTCGGCTGATCTGGGTGCCAGCGGCTTGCAAACATTCTGGAAGATCACCTTCCCGCTCATCCTGCCAGGCGTTCTATCCGGCTGGGCACTGGCATTTGTGCTATCCTACGATGACCTGATCATTTCAAGCCTTGTCACCGGACCTGGGGCCACCACATTGCCAATGCGGCTCTACAGCCAGATGCGCCTCGGTGTAACGCCGGAGATCAACGCTGCCAGCACATTGATGGTGCTGGCAGCGGTGCTGGTGCTTTTTCTGAGCTTGCGGATTGGAGCAAAACGGCAGCATCCAGCAGCCTAGGGTCCAAGGAGATGAATTGCGTCTTTCTCCGCAGCATCCCCAACTGCGTTTCATGGGAAAGCACAATAACAAGCAGATTGCGAGTCACTGTCCGCGACCCCCAGCGACACTTCCCAGTAATCGCCAAACTGTTTCTGGATTTTGCCCGGGATTGCCCTTGATTTCCAATTGTCGATTTTGATGACATATTCGATTCTGTGGGCACCAAAAAAAGGAGCCACCACAACCAGAGTTATCCGGACATAAGCCAGACCACTGCCCTGAGAACTGTCGTGTAACTCATTGAAATCATTGGCGCACCCGACAGGATTCGAACCTGCGACCTCTGCCATCGGAGCAACGCTCTTAACCCCCTAAATCATTGAAAAATAATGATTGAATGGGTCAAAATGATGCCAAATCATCCCATTTGCGCCCGAAT
>JANOVC010000105.1:0-1670 GCA_031417195.1 Rhodobiaceae bacterium | reverse complement strand
GCTTCAAGATGCTCTGGGCGCAGGGCGTGGCATTGTACGACGAGCAAAAAGGCACCGGCTGGCGTTGGCAGGCCACTGATGGTGCCAAGATCAAGGCTCCGATGGGTGAAGATGGTGTGGGCAGGAACCCGACAGACCGGGAAAAAAAACGGCACAGGACGGCATTTGCTGGTGGATGAGAAAGGCGTTCCACTTGGCATCACGCTGGTGCGTGCCAACCGCCACGATGTCAGCCAGTTGGGCGCGGTGCTTGCAGCCAAGATCGCACGCCAATCCGACACCGCCAAAACCGTGGCGGAGAACCTGTGCGCTGATGCGGGCTATGTCGGCGAGACGGCTGACGCCATTATCCGTGCGCATGGCTACATCCCACATGTGCTGCCACGCGGTGAAGAGATCAAGGCCAAGAGAAACAAGCGTTTCAAGCCACGCCGCTGGATTGTCGAAGTATCACACAGCTGGTTCAACAACTTCCGCAAGCTCAAGGTTCGTTATGAAAAGACAACCGCAAACTGCCTCACACTGCATCATCTCGCCGCTGCTACCATCGCCCTGCGCCGATGCAAAGCCAAAAACCGCAGAAATATTATTTACGGATAGGTTCTTAGAATTATCACTCAATAACTCGGTTGGAGAACTATTTATGAAGCCTTCGATTGGCGCGCGGCCATAATTTTAACCCATCGGTGGATTTCCTGTCACCAACAGGCGTAAAGTGCGGGCCGTATTGACTGACACTGACGACACCTTGACTGAATCAGGCCGACTGCCTGCAGTTGCCTATCAGGCCCTTGAAGACCTTCAAAGAGCTGGATTGATTGTCATTCCAGATACGGGCCGCCCAGATGGATGGTGTGATATGATTGCGCGACAATGGCCTGTGGATGGTGTGGTGGGAGAAAATGGCGCGTTTTATTTTCGCTATGAGCAATCGGCCAGCCGCATGATCTGCAAATACATGAAATCCAGCACCGAGCGCGCCAATGAACGTAAAAAGTTGAACAACTTGCAATCACAAATAACCAGCCAGGTTCCAGGTGCGGCGATTCCAGTGACCAAGCCTACCGGGAAGCCGATCTCGCTATTGATTTTGCCGAGGATGTTCCTCTGCTCCCCCCGAACGCAGTAAATCGCATCGCTGAAATATTTGAGCAGCAGGGCGCTACAGCCAAAGTGTCTTCCATTCATGTGAATGGCTGGTTTGGTGGATATGACAAGTTGACAACCAGCCTTCGTATGTTGTTCGATGAATTTGGGATTAATGCAACTGCCAACCGTGAAGCGATCGTTTTTGCAGGTGACAGTCCCAACGATGCCCCCATGTTTGAGTATTTTCCAAATTCGGTCGGTGTTGCCAATGTGATGCACTTCAAAAACAGCCGCCAGCGGCACCGACGTGGATCACGACAAAATCTGGGGGACAAAGTTTTGCAGAACTTGCAGGCCTATTGCTAAAAAGTTAGATTTTCTCGTCATTTAGTCTAACTAATATTTTGTTGATTTTAGATTTGTTTGCGGAGGTAGGGTAATATGGGTGACGGTATTCTCATCGGTATTGATGCGGGCACATCGGTTATTAAGGCCGTGGCCTTCACAACTGATGGCAAGGAATTAGCCGTCGCTGCAATTCCAAACCAATATGTCACGCTGCCGGGTGGTGTTGCGGAACA
>JANOVC010000104.1:0-6788 GCA_031417195.1 Rhodobiaceae bacterium | reverse complement strand
ATTCGGGCGCAAATGGGATGATTTGGCATCATTTTGACCCATTCAATCATTATTTTTCAATGATTTAGGGGGTTAAGAGCGTTGCTCCGATGGCAGAGGTCGCAGGTTCGAATCCTGTCGGGTGCGCCAATGATTTCAATGGGTCAGATGCCGTTTTTGCATTGCAGAAAGTGCCTTGTCCGCAGAATGCCCTCAGAATTCGTTCGCCATCGCACGCGGCTTGCCCAACGTCGCGTTACTATTGGGCTTTATGATCCATGGACAGCTGAGGCGGCACGACTTGAGGCGCAACGCCTTTTGGGCGAGTTTGCGGTTGGACATGATCCGGCTGCTGAAAAGGCTAAAGAGAAGGCGCTGGCGACAATTGCTGAACTTGGCGAGCGCTTCATCGATCAGTACATTTCAAACCATTTGAAGAGCTCGACCCAAGGAGAATACACAAGAGCAATCAAGTTGTTCATTACGCCGCAGATGGGAAGATTGAAGATCGTTGAAGTGCTCAGAAGCGATGTTGCGACGTTCCACCATGCGATGCGTAATATCTTCTATCAAGCCAATCGCGTGGTTGGTGTCCTCTCAGTGATGCTTGCCCAAGCTGAACTGTGGGGGTTGAGACCCGAAGGTTACAACCCATGTCGCGGGATCAAAAAATTCAAGGAAGAAAAGCGCGAACGCTTCTTGTCACTACAGGAGCTGAAGAAACTCGGAGAAACACTTGAGATTGAACAACACAAAAATCCATACGTCACGCATTTCTTTCGGTTACTCATACTCACTGGCTGTCGACTGGGAGAGATTCAAATGTTGAAATGGGGTTATGTTGATTTTGAAAGTTCGATCCTTCGACTTCCTGATTTAAAAACCGGCAAGAAGACGGTCTATCTGGGTGCAGCGGCTGCAGATGAACTCAAACGCATTCCAAAGGTGATTGGCAATCCCCACGTCATTTGCGGCAATATCGAAGGACAGTTTCTTGCCGATATACAGGCACCTTGGCAGCGGGTGCGCAAGGCGGCTGGAATTGAGGATGTTCGCATTCATGATCTGCGGCATATGTTTGCATCCTGAGCCGTTGCACTTGGACAGGGATTGCTGACAATCGGCAAACTTCTTTGCCACACCCAGACCCAAACTACTGCCCGATATGCACATTTAGCTGCTGATCACTCGCTTGCTGCTGCTGCTGATCAAGTCTCTAAGAGTCTAGCGGATGCGCTTTGATTAGGGCGAATGGAATAGAAACGTTGTTGAAAGCGAATCTTTTAAATGACTTATATAAACGTCTCATAGATATTTAAGACTTACAAAAAAGTCAATCACTTGACATTGTCTTGGTTTTTTGATAGTGAAATTGGATAATACGAGGAACCATGGTCATGCCGACTGTTCAACGAACAGCCCCCACACGAACCTATTCTCGCTATAGTCGGGAAGCCGTTATCGTGCTTGGCCAACTGATCCGCATCAACCGCATTGAGCGCAAGCTTAGCGTTGCACAACTTGCTGAACGCGTCGGCGCGTCGCGTGATTTGATGCAACGGATTGAACAGGGTGATCCTCGCTGCGGCATTGGTCTTGTATTCGAAGCTGCGGCCATCGTGGGCGTTCCCCTGTTTGAAGAAGATCGCAGTCGATTGACGATGCGCATGTCTGAGCAAGAAGAGAAACTGCGGCTCTTGCCAAAATCCATTCGCAAAAAAACAACGGTGGTTAAGGATGATTTCTGACCACCGCTACGAAGAGGCCTATGTCTGGATTTGGTTGCCGCATGAGACGCAGCCTGTCGTTGCTGGTCGCGTTGCCCGGCAAAGTGATGGCAGACTGATCTTCAACTATGGTCAAAGCTACTTAGCCCGCGAAAATGCTATTGCGATCTATGACCCAGAGCTGCCACTGAGGGCAGGTGAAATTCCGCTGCATGACAAGTTGCAGCTGCCAAGCTGCATTCGTGACGCGTCCCCCGATGCTTGGGGCAGGCGCGTTATCGTCAATCGGACACTTGGCTTGAAGGGACGCGATGCAGAAATCACTGAACTGGACGAACTCACTTATTTGTTAGACTCTGGTTCTGATCGTATTGGTGCGCTCGATTTTCAAAGCTCGGCAACGAACTATGTTCCGCGCCAACAGTCAAATGCCACGCTTGAAGAACTGATGCAATCAGCAGAACGCGTCGAAAAAGGCGTGCTGCTTTCTCCTGATCTTGATCAAGCGCTGCAACACGGAACATCACTTGGTGGAGCGCGTCCAAAGGCCTTGATCGAAACTGGCAAACAAAAATTTATTGCAAAGTTCTCGTCCAGCAATGATCTCTACAATGTCGTCAAAGCCGAGTTTGTTGCCATGCGGCTTGCGCATATTGTCGGCCTCAATGTTGCACCCGTGAAATTGACCAAAGGCTTAGGCAAAGATGTTCTCTTGATCGAACGCTTTGATCGCACACCAGTCAAAAATGGTTGGGAGCGACGTGCGCTCGTATCGGCATTGACGATGCTTGAACTGGATGAACTCGAAGCCCGGTACGCGAGCTACGAGGATTTATCGACGTTGATCCGTCATCGCTTCACTGATCCCAAGCAAACACTCGAAGAACTCTTTGGGCGCATGATGTTTAACATTTTGGTCGGCAACACCGACGATCATGCCCGCAATCATGCAGCCTTCTGGGATGGTCACGCCCTCACGCTCACGCCAGCCTATGACATTTGCCCACAAGGCCGGACAGGTGGCGAAGCCACGCAAGCCATGCTCATTTCTGGCAACAAAAGGCTGAGTCTGCTCACGCTCTGCTTGGAAGCTACCCCACAATTCCTGTTGGGCGCGGATCGCGCACGCACAATCATCACTTCACAGCTTGCAACCATTAGTTCCCACTGGAACCAAGTTTGCGATGAAGCCGGAATGAACGAGGTGGACCGGGCCTTCCTCTGGGGTCGCCAGTTTCTTAATCCCTTCGCCCTGCAAGGTTGGGCTGAAAACTGACGCCGCTTGAGCGGAAATCCTCAATATTGCTGCGCACAATTTTCAAAACATTTCATGGATGGCTTTTAGACATTTTTTATGGAACCCAAAAGCAGACAACGCGTTACTCTCTAATGGATGATTTTATCCCCTATTTGAGGACACTACGATGACAAAACTGTTCCTTGGCGCAGCGCTGGCTGCACTTTTTCTGTCCGCGCCAGCCAATGCCGCGATGAACATGAAATGTGATGACGCTTCCATGATGAAGATGCAAACCGATATGGAAGCCATGAACGATCCAGCCATGACAACGAACAAAACTATGGCCATGAAACAAATGGATATGGCCAAAACCGCGATGAAGGACAAAAAAATGGACGATTGCTCGATGCACATGGGCATGGCCGATATGAGCATGACCATGAAGTGTGACGATGCGTCAATGATGAAGATGCAGACCGAAATGGATGCTATGGTTGGTCCGGCCATGAAGGCCAACAAAGACATGGCCATGAAACACATGGGACTGGCGAAGACTTCCATGAAAGACAGCAAGCCCGATGAATGCATGATGCATATGGGCGAAGCAATCGATGCCATGAACAAGAAAATGTAATGGTTATGTAGTCTTTCGCAAGCGAACGGGGCGGAGAAATCTGCCCCTCAAATATACTTGCGAAATCCTCATCGCTAGAAGTCGAATTGGTCAAAGATTCCAGAATTTTTGGCTGTGAGCAATTGGAACTTTGACTTTGCAGCTGCGTTTACGACTGCAGAAGCCTCGCCTTTCGCAAAGCACTTTCATAACATCGCGTCACTCCGGAAAAAGTAACCAGTAACCGTATTGGAACAAAAAATGAACAATTGGATGGATGGAAACATGATGTGGGGCATGGGATGGGGCGGTGCGTTCTTTATGCTGCTCTTGGTCTTAGGCGTGGCCGCACTTGCGAAATATCTTTTCTTCGACAAGCGGCAATAGAAATTGAGGATGAAACCCATGTCCTATTATATTTCAAAGACGCTTTCAGCGACTTTCGACGAGGCGGTAACGCGCGTGACAGAGGTCTTGAAAACAGAGGGCTTCGGCATCCTCACTGAAATCGATGTCAGTGCGACCTTGAAGAAAAAAATTGGTGTCGATTACCCCGCCTACAGAATTCTTGGGGCCTGCAATCCGGCATTGGCCCACGAAGCACTCCAGCTTGAAAACAAAGTTGGGACGATGCTGCCGTGTAATGTTGTTGTCCGCGACGCGGGCAATGGTCAGATCGAAGTCGCGGCTGTTGATCCTGTTGCCTCAATGCAGGCGATTGACAATCCCGCGCTGAAACAAGCCGCCTCGCAGGTTCGTGCAAAGCTCGAAAAAGTCATCGCTGGATTGTGACGGCTATTAACAACGGAAAAACATTCGCCCAACGGAGTTCGCCATGCGCCAGAACCAAACCTTCACGAACCCAAATCGCCGGTCCTTCCTCACATCATCTGCTGGAGCGGTCGGTGCGCTTTTTGCCGGAGCTCGTTGGATGCCAACCTTGGCGGCAACGCCTGTTCTCTCGGTGGCATCCCGTACCCTTGAGGTAAACAAGAAGGCGGCCAGGGTTTTCAGTGTACTTGGTGCAGGTGGCAAGCCCGGGATAGTGGCGCGAGAAGGCGACCGCTTTTCTGGCGATCTTTTCAACAACTCAAACGACCCCCTTCAAATGCACTGGCATGGACAGGTTAAAGCGCCCGCCATTCAGGATCGCGCCCGGCCCGATGGCGGAGCATTGGCTGTTGGCCAAGCAGACACCCGTGACTTTGCGCTGACGTCCGGCACCCAGTGGATGCATTCCCATAGCCTGAGCGAGCAGCAGCTTCTGGCGGCACCAATGGTGGCCATTGAAAAGGATGCAGGCGATATTCAAGACGTTGTTGTCATGTTGCATGATTTCGCCTTCAGGACGCCGCAGGAGATTTTGACTGAACTTGTCGGTGGTGCTGCCCATGCAGGCAGCGGTGGCGGCATGATGGGCAAAATGATGAAGGGTAACATGATGATGGGCATGACCCACGCCAATGATGTCAAGTACGATGCCTTTCTCGCCAATGATCGCACACTCGATGACCCCGACGTCGTCATGGTTGATAAAGGCGTTCGCGTTCGCCTCCGTATTATCAATGGTGGCACCGCAACGGCCTTCTTCATTTCGACGCCGGGACTGCAGTCACGCTGCATCGCTGTTGACGGCAATCCTTGTCAGCCCGCTGCACAGGCGTCTTATCCACTGGCACAGGGACAACGCATTGATCTCATCGTTGATGTTCCGCCGGAAGGCGGCGCTTTTCCAATCCTGGCGAAGGTCGAAGCCGACCGGTTTGTCACAGGCATAGTGCTGGCGACAGCTGGTGCGTCTATTGGCAAATTCGAAAGCATGGCTGCTGGTCCACAGGAATCGACTGACCTCTCTTTTGAAACACGACTACGCGCAGCAAACCCTTTGGCAGAAAAGTCGGCGGACCAGTCTTTCATGGTCATGCTGGGCGAGGAACCGGGTTATCGCTGGACGATCAACGGCAGGGCCCATGGCGAGCATCAGCCTTTTGATGTCAGCCTAGGCGAACGGATCGAAATGACGTTCATGAATCCGACCACAATGATGCATCCCATGCATTTACACGGCCATCATTTTCAAGTCGTGGCCATTGGCGGACAACGGTTTTCAGGTGCCTTGCGCGATACGGTGATCGTTCCCGCCCGCAACCCAGTCACGGTCGCCTTCGATGCCACTCAAAAAGGTGCGTGGTTCCTGCATTGCCACCACCTTTATCACATGGCGAGCGGCATGATGACGGAAGTGCGCATCAGTTGAACACGGAGCGGCATTGGCTGGGTGGGCTGAGGACCTATTTCGGATTCACTATCGTTTTGCATTTGATTTGGGAAGCAGCACAACTGCCGCTCTACACAATCTGGCGCACGGGAACCCCGCGCGAGATCGCCTTCGCGGTAATTCATTGCACTATTGGTGATCTGATTATCGCCATGCTGTCGTTGGTCTTGGCGCTCATTTGTTTCAGCGGCCCGGCATGGCCACGCGAGCGGTTTACACAAGTGATGGTGGCCACACTCGTCAATGGCATCGGTTACACCGTTTACAGTGAATATCTGAACACCGCCGTCCGCAAGGTTTGGACCTATTCAGACTTGATGCCAACACTACCGCCATTCGGGACCGGGCTGTCGCCGCTGCTACAATGGATCATCGTGCCTGCGATTGGATTCGCAATGATGAGGCATTGCGTCAGACGATCACAGCCATGACCGACATGAATGCGGAACTTGAGCAGTTGCAGCGAGAATCCTTCGCGTATTTCATCCATGAGGCGAATCCCGACAACGGTAACTTTACTAACAAGGGTGAAGTTGACCACGAGTTTGTGATGGACACGGAGGAAAACGTCCAAGAACACAAGCTGGTGATGGAGAAGAACCCAGACATGGAGCACGCCGACGACAATTCTTTGCGTCTGGTGCCGGGCGCCAAGGGCCAGATCATTTGGACCTTTGCAAAAGACGGGAAGTACTCTTTCGCATGCTTAATCCCAGGCCACTATGAGGCGGGCATGCATGGGAAACTTCAAGTCAACAAATAAATCGAATTCGGGGCAACTCCCAACTCAACTTATCTCAACAATCCCATGAAAGGATTTTACAAAATGAACCTAGGGAACCTCTGAATAAACTTGTTGCTGCGATTGTTGAAGTGTGATTCTTGTTTGTCAGAAGGATGATCGCGATGCGCCAAATGACATTTTCGAATTCGGGTTTTGAGGTTCACCAC
>JANOVC010000103.1:0-22580 GCA_031417195.1 Rhodobiaceae bacterium | reverse complement strand
GCCTCATACCAGCCGACCGAGCCGTCATCGAAGCTGACATGCATGTGGCCGTAATTATACATGCTGGCGGCGACCTCGCCGGTGAGGCGCGCGCCGACCGCATGCACGCTGACGGGTTTTGCGCCAGTGACCTGGCACATGATGTCGACGTAATGCACGCCGCAGTCGACAATGGGCGAGGTCGCGCCCATCAGCGCCTTGTGGACCGCCCATTGGGCGCCGGACGACTGCTGGTTGAGATTCATGCGCATGACCAGCGGCTTGCCGAGGGTCTTGCCAACTTCCACAAATTTCACCCATGAAGGATGCACGCGGAGTATGTAACCGATGACCAGCTTTTTATCGGAAGCCTTGGCGAGCGCCACGATTTCTTCCGCTTCTGTCACAGTGCTTGCCAGCGGCTTTTCAATGAAGATATGGCAGCCTGCTTTCAGTGCCAACTTGGCATAGGCTGCGTGCGTGTCTGGCCACGTGTTAATCGACACGGCGTCTGGTTTCAAAGTCGAAAGTGCTTCGGCATAATCCGCGAAAAGGCGAACACCGGGGAACTCTTTTTTTATGTCGCCGCGGGTCTCGATACCGCGTGTACACAGTCCCACGATTTCAAACCCTTTAATGGACTGATACGCCCGGGCATGGCTCAGTCCCATATTCCCCAAACCAACAACGAGAACCTTGATTTTTTTCATTTGCCTTCAATCCATGTTTCTAGAACACCCAAGTCATCACTTAAATGTACAAGGTTCGCGAGATAACCTGCTTTGATGCTGCCAAATTCATGTTCTGATCTGATGAACGTGGCAGGATTGAGCGAGGCCATACGCAGCGCATCTTCAACTGCAACGCCAAGCTTTGCAACACAGTAACGGACCGCTTCATCCATCGTCAAATTTGATCCCGCCAACGTGCCGTCATCCAATTGCAAGCGGCCATTTTTGCGCCTTACGGACCTTCCTTGCAGCTCAAAGCTTTCGGGACCACCGGCAGCGGTTGGCATCGCATCGGTGATGAGCATCACGCGGTCTTTGGGCTTTGTGGCAAGAGCCACCATCATGGCGGCATCGTGAACATGAAGGCCATCCGCAATCAGGCCGCAGAAACTTTCTTTATGCGTAAGTGCGGCCCCAACCATGCCGGGATCACGACCATTCATCTGGCTCATGGCATTGAAAATATGCGTGAAGGCGCGTGCGCCGGCATCAAGGGCAAGTTGGGCATCTTCAATTGTTGCATTGGAATGACCGAGGCTAACCAGCACGCCCTGCATTGCAAGTTTTTTGATAAATTCATGTTTCACACGGTTGGGGGCGAGCGTCAGCATCACGACGCCGCAATCTGCATTTGCAATTTGTACAATATCCAACTCATTCATTACACGGATATGACGTGCTACGTGTGCCCCCTTGCGGTCGATATCGAGGAACGGACCCTCAATATGAATGCCGAGAACACCTGGTATTTTTGCAGCGCGCGCAGCCTTCACTGCATCAATGGCTTGCACCAGAACATTGGGAGCGTCGGTGATGACAGTTGGCAACATTCCCGTTGTGCCAAATTTTCGATGGGACTCGGCTATGCGTTTTACAGTTTCAATTGAGGGATTGTCATTGAGCAGCGCTCCACCGCCGCCATTCACTTGTACGTCAATAAAACCAGGAGCCAGGATTCCACCATTCAAATTGTGTTTTTTAACTGTTCTGGAAAGCGTTTTATCCGAAACAACATCGGCAATAAGCTTGTCTTCGATGATAACAGCGAGCCCGTCATGAATGGTATCGCCATCAAATACGCGGGCACCTGTGAGAGCAAAAGCCATCAAACAGTCTCCGTCACTTTTTTGAGCAGCCTCGGCTTATCAGGATCGCGGCCCCGTGCAATCGCTGTCGCTTCAATAAAGCGGTAAGCTGTTTGAATGATTGAAATTGGATCAAGCAGGGAGTTTCCAGTACGCTGAAACGGTAGCCCACCCTCTTCGGCCACCAAGACATGCGCGCCAGTCCTGCGCATCTTGATCAGCGCATCTCTTGAGGATGCCCGCGACTTATCTTCCGGTGAGTAAGCCAGAACAGGATAGCCGTCACCCAAAAGTTCCAAAGGGCCATGCATCACTTCAGCAATCGAATAGGCCTCAGCATGAATGGCACAGGTTTCCTTGAGTTTAAGAGCAGTTTCGGCAGCAACAGGCAGTGTGGGCCCTCGGCCCACGACATAAAGCGAATCGGCATTCTGCGCGAAGGCCACAACTTCTGGCCAATCAATCACCATGGCTTTTGCCAGGTGATCAGGGAGGGCAGAAATTGCTGCAATCAAGTCACTGTCGTTCAGCCAGTGGGCAACAATGGCAGCACCCGCGACCAGTGAAACGATGAAGGACTTGGTCGCGGCAACACTCAATTCAGGACCGGCATGGAGAGGCAAACAGATATCTGCTGCATGGGCTGCGGGCGAGTCCTCGACATTGACGACAGCAACGGTGAGCGCTCCCGCCCGTCTTGCAGCATCCTGAAGGGACACAATATCGGGGCTTTTTCCCGACTGAGAAATAGTCAAACAGAAACCATTGCGCGCCTGCAGCTTTGCGCCATAAACAGACACCACCGACGCACCCATTGAGCAACAGGGAACACCCGTTAAAATTTCTGTCAGATATTTGAAATAACCCGCCGCGTTGTCGGAACTGCCCCGCCCTGATGTGATAATCACAGGCGGCGGCTTTAACCGAAACTTTGCACCAATTTCCACCAAGGTTTTTGAGTTGCGATCAAGAAACCGTGCCACCGCTTCTGGAGACTCAGCCGCTTCCCTTGCCATGTGACTCATGATTTATTTTCAGGCGCAATGGTGAGTTCGGCCACGAAATCATAACTATCGCCACGGTAGTGGCATCTCGTGAACTCAACAATGCGGCCATCTGGCAGATAGGAAATGCGTTCAATGAAAAGTGCCGGACTGCCGTTAGGCAAATCGAGCAGCTTTGCCTCATTCGCGGAAAGCGCCTTTGCGTGCAGCCTTTGCAGGGCACGTACGGGCCGCACACCGCGCACATCAAGGGCCGCATAAAGAGACCCCGTTACACTTTTGGGGTCATCCAAAAATTTGCAGGGAATGACCGCAAGTTCGATTGCCATAGGTTCGCCATCGGCGCGCCTCAGCCGATGAAAGCGAGACACATATTCGCTTGGCGAAATGGAAAGTTTCAATGCTTCCTCGGGCGTCGGCAACCCGGTTGAACGGTCAAGCCAATCCGCATCTGTTTTAAGCCCGCGAAGTTCCATGTCCTGCGTAAAGCTTGTAAGGCGCGAAAGCGGTTGTTCAATACGTCGCGCCGGGCCGTTGACATAGGTACCGGAGCCCCGCCTTTGCAGGAGAACACCTTCAGCGACAAGTTCAGTAAAAGCCGAACGCACCGTCACTCTCGAAACGTCGAGCATAATGGCGACGTCGCGTTCGCTGGGAATTGAATCACCCACTTTCAAATCACCTGCGGCTATCGCATTCTGCACCAGTTTTTTAACCCGTGCATAAAGTGGAGCGCTGCTTCCCGTCTCGAAGCGACTTGCCGCAAATATCTGCCCATGCCTGCTCATGCCCATGTCTCCGGCAGACCTTGAGCTTTGCGCGCCATCATGATCGCGCCATCCATAGCGTCAGCGGTGGGAGCGGCGAGGGACTTTTTAACATCGGCATCAAGGTAGGGCGGATAAACTTGTGATAGGCCGCCCAGCAAACAAATGGCCCCCGCGCCACGCGCGAGCAAAGAACGGCCCAGATTGGAAATGGCAGCCGCACCTTCGATAACAATCGTCATGCCATTCACATCGCCTTTGGATGCACACTCAAAAACCAGCGGTGCCATTTGCGCATAATCTTTCGGTGTCGCTTTTTCAGACCAGCGCGACACATCAAATCGCGTACGTCCGACGCGCGACAAAACCTCTTCGATAAGTGACGTTGGCTGCAACAGCCCATCAATGGCAAGGGCTGCGCGGCGCACTGCGTGGTGACCAAGCCATGCGCCCGACCCGTGATCACCGAGCGCAAACCCCCAACCGCCAACCATGTGACGGGCGTGATTGATGGTGGCAAAACCGATTGACCCCGTTCCCGCAATGACGATGCCGCCATCGCCACCCGCGAATGCACCTACACACGCGGCATAGGCATCA
Source organism: Rhodobiaceae bacterium (assembly GCA_031417195.1). GTDB lineage: Bacteria > Pseudomonadota > Alphaproteobacteria > Rhizobiales > Aestuariivirgaceae > Aestuariivirga. The sequence continues at coordinate 18,414 of JANOVC010000103.1, read as the reverse complement.
TTGTCAACGGAGACAGAAGCAAAGGGCAAATTGCTTGCGACAATCTTTTCAGCCCCCATTGATGTGACCAGACCCGCTATACCTAGACCTGCGTGGAGCATGGTTGTTTTTAACTTGGCAGATTCTGCAGCGTCACGTGCGGTGGCAATGATGTTGGCCAATGCGCCATCGAAACTTTGGTAGATATTGGAGGAACCGCCGATGGCTTCACCCAGCAACTTGCCGTTAGAATCGCGTATACGCGCCCGGCAACGGCTTCCACCACCATCAATTCCGAGAAAAATTTTTAAAGCTTCGGTCATTGCTGCACAATACCAAACCAATACCAAATAGGAAGGATTTTGTTACATTGAAAGAAATCCCTTCCTATTTGGTATTGGTTTGGTATTATATAAACATGGGAAGCACAGAACAAAGATCAGCAGCTTACAAAGCCATCGATACATGGCCTGATGCCGATATTCTGGATGCGTTTGTAGGCGGGCAAGAGCGCGCCATTGCTGCGGTCCGCTCCGCCATACCCCAAATTTCCAGGGCCGCCAATGCGCTGGCCGCCAACCTAAAAAGCGGTGGGAAGCTTTATTATGCAGGTGCTGGTACTTCCATTCGGATTGGCGTGCAGGATGGCTCAGAACTGCCTGCGACTTTTGGAATGGCAGAGGAAAAAATAGGCTATCTCATTGCTGGGGGTCGTGCAGCAATGTTTGAAACCCTGGCTGATGCTGAAGATGATGCGGAAGAAGGTGCACGCGTAGCTTCAGTTCTTTCCCCCACCGATACTTTGGTGGCCATCGCTGCTTCCGGCACAACGCCCTATTCAGTTGCAGCCGCCAAAAGTGCCAAGCAAAAAGGTGCCACAGTCATTGCCGTTGTCAACAATACCGATTCACCGCTGGCGGCAACCGCAGATTTTGAAATTTTTCTCAACTCCGGTGCGGAAGTCCTTGCCGGTTCCACCCGCATGGGTGCCGGTACTGCACAGAAGGCAGCACTCAATCTTCTTTCGACACTGGCCCACATCAAGCTTGGTGCTGTACATGACGGCATGATGGTGAATGTGCGCGCTGACAATCTCAAGCTTAAAAACCGTGCGCGTGGTATTGTGGCAGCCATCAGTGGCGCTGGGGGCGAGCAGGCAACCCTTGCGTTGGAAGCCACCAATGGCAATGTGAAATCGGCAATTCTGATCTGCACGGGTGCCACATCAGTTCAAGCCGCTCAGCAGCAATTGGTGGACACAGATGGAAATTTGCGGGTAGCCTTGGAAAAGCTGAGACGCAAAACTGAAACTTAAAAGACGTTCAACAGAAAAAAAGGGAGACGACAATGTTTAAGACCGGACTAAAAACACTATTGCTCGCTGCAGTCGCCACAACGGCGTTTGCAGGCGCTGCCTCAGCGGGCAAGCTTACAATTGAGAGCTGGCGCAACGATGATGCAGCAATCTGGAAGGAAAAAATCATTCCGGCATTCCAGGCCAAACATCCAGACATTACTGTTGAGTTCACGCCAACGGCTCCGAAGGAATATAACGCAGCGCTCAATGCCCGCCTTGAGGGTGGCACCGCTGGCGACATCATCACCTGTCGTCCTTTCGACGCTTCGCTCGAACTCTTTAACAAGGGCTATCTTGCGGGTCTCAATGACGTTCCCAGCATGGCTGGCTTCTCCGATGTTGCCAAGAGCGCGTGGAGCACGGATGATTCCAAGACGACATTCTGTATGCCCATGGGTTCTGTTATCCATGGTTTCATTTACAACAAGGACATTTTTGCCGAGTTGAAGCTTACGGAACCCAAGACCGAGGAAGAATTCCTCGCCGTTCTGGAAGCCGTCAAGAAAGATGGAAAATACACGCCGTTGGTTTTGGGCACCAACGACCAATGGGAAGCTGCCACCATGGGGTTCCAGAATATTGGACCCAATTATTGGAAGGGCGAAGAAGGCCGCAAGAAACTGATCGACGGTTCGGGCAAACTCACCGATGCAGAATACGTGAACACCTTCAAAGCCCTTGCAAAATGGGCTCCTTACATGGGTGATGGCTACAAGGCCCAAACCTATCCTGACAGCCAAAATCTTTTTGGCCTCGGCAAGGGAGCGATCTATGCGGCTGGTTCGTGGGATATTTCAACGTTCCGTGGCCAGAATGTACCGATGGGTGCGTTCAAGCCGCCGCTGCCAGCAGGTGCTACAGATTGCTATATTTCAGACCATACGGATATTGGCATTGGCATGAATGCAAAGACTGCAAATGCAGCTGATGCCAAGGTATTCCTTGATTGGATCGGTTCGGACGAATTTGCCAACATTTTTGCAAACGCCTTGCCAGGCTTCTTCCCCCTGTCGAGCGCCAAGGTGACGATTTCCGATGACGTGGCCCAAACCTTTGTGGGCTGGCGCGGTGAATGCAAATCCACCATCCGCGATTCCTATCAAATCCTATCGCGCGGAACGCCAAACCTTGAGAACGAAATGTGGAACGTTTCCGCACAGGTTCTCAATGGTGCAATGACACCAGAGGCGGCTGCCGCCCAGCTCGAAGATGGGCTGAAGAAGTGGTACGATCCACACAAAAAATAAGACACAGAAACAGGGGCCGCTGACGATCAATCAGCGGCCTTTTTACGCGAGATGGGGAGCATGGCAGAGCCAACAACATCCGTTAACACCGGTATCGTCGGTATGGGACGCGGACCCTACCTCACATTGCTGACCTTTTTCCTGGCGCCGGCTGTTCTCATTTACACCGTTTTTTCAATCTATCCCCTGTTTGCCACAATCTTCAATTCGCTTTACCTCCGCCAGCCCGACGGCAGTTATATTTTCAATAGCCTTGGTAATTTTTACACGTTGCTCACTGATACCACATGGTCAGTGCCGTTCTGGAATGCCTTCCGAAATAACTGCTACTTCTTCTTCATTCATATGTGTGTGCAGAATCCCATTGGGCTGGCACTCGCCGCTTTGCTGAGCTTGTCGCAGTTGCGCCTGCGATCAACCTATCGCACATTGATTTTCATGCCCACCATGCTGTCGGTCGTGGTTATTGGTTTTAGCTGGCAGCTCATTCTCTCGCCGCTTTGGGGGATTTCCAAAACGTTTCTGCAAGCCTTGGGCCTTGGTTTCCTGTTTGCGCCATGGCTTGGGCAGGAATCGTCTGCCCTTCTTACCATCTCACTCATTTCGGTGTGGCAGTTCGTTGGCATTCCGATGATCTTGATTTATACGGCCCTGCTGGCAATCCCAGAAGAACTCATTGATGCAGCAACTGTTGATGGACTGAACCAGTTTCAGGCCTTCGTCTGGGTGAAGCTGCCCCTCATCTGGCCAACCATCGGGCTCGTGTCGGTCCTTACCTTTGTCAACAACTTCAACGCCTTTGATCTGGTCTATGCAATGAAGGGGGCACTTGCCGGGCCGAATTTTTCTGCCGATATCATGGGCACGCTGTTTTACCGCACCTTCTTCGGCAATCAATTGCAAACAGGCGATCTCTCCATGGGATCGACAATTGCGACCATGATGTTTGCCATCATTCTTATCGGCGTCATGATCTATCTCTTTCTCATCCAGCGCCGCATGCAGCGCTATTCATTTTGAGAGAGCGCCCATGAAAAAACCCGTCAGCGCTTTCTTGGTCCACGGCATTCTCGGGATTTACACGGTGATTGCACTTGCGCCGATCCTTCTCGTGATCATGAATTCATTCAAGGCCCGTAAGGCCATTTTTGGGGCGCCCCTTGCATTTCCAACTCCGTCGACATTTTCGCTGATTGGTTACAACAAGGTTTTTAGTGATAGTTCAGTCATCAGCTATTATGTCAACTCAATCATGGTAACAGGCGGCACCATTTTTTTTACGCTGCTGTTTGGTGCCATGGCAGCATGGGCACTTTCAGAATATAAATTTCGTTGGAACACCCTGCTGGTTCTTTTTCTTTCTATTGGCATCATGGTGCCTATCCGGTTGGGTTCTGTGTCGATTATCCAGCTCATTGTCCACATGAACCTGATCAACACACTCACGGCCCTGATCCTCGTTTACACGGCGCAAAACCTGCCTCTGGCGATTTTCATTCTTTCAGAGTTCATGGCACAGATTCCAAAAGACCTGCGCGAAGCCGCCCGTTGCGACGGCTTGAGCGAATATAATATTTTCTTTTTCATTGTCATGCCGTTGATCAGGCCCGCGATGGCGACCGTTGCCGTATTCACCATGATCCCGGTGTGGAATGACCTTTGGTTTCCTCTACTTCTTGCCCCCACGGGTGGCAAGCAGACCATCACGCTTGGCATTCAGCAATATCTTGGGCAATACATCACGGACTGGAACTCGGTTCTCTCTGCCTTGTCCACGGCCATTATTCCCGTGCTCATTTTCTACGTCATTTTTTCCCGCCAATTGATCCGGGGTTTGACCTCGGGCGCCGTCAAGTGAGCCTTTCATGTCAGACGTGAAAATTGAAAAACTCTGTAAGTCCTTTGGCCCTGTCGAAGTGCTTAAAGATATTGATCTCAGAGTTGAGGATGGTTCTTTCGTTGTTCTTGTTGGCCCCTCGGGCTGTGGCAAGTCGACGTTGCTACGCTCAATCGCAGGTCTTGAACCTGTCTCATCTGGTCAAATGACGATTGGCGGAAAAAGCGTGAATAATCTACCGCCCGCGCAACGCGAAATCGCTATGGTGTTCCAATCCTACGCGCTTTATCCGCATATGAATGTTTACAACAACATGGCCTTCGGGCTGAAATTTGCAAAAACGCCAAAAGCCGAAATCGATGTACGCGTCAATGAGGCGGCACGCATTCTGCAGCTTGAAGCGTTGCTCAAACGCCGTCCGCGTGAACTTTCTGGCGGGCAACGCCAGCGCGTTGCAATCGGCCGGGCCATTGTAAGGAAACCGCAAGTCTTTCTGTTCGATGAACCGCTTTCAAACCTTGATGCCGCCTTGCGCATCAACACGCGGGTTGAAATCGCCAAGCTGCACAAGATGCTGAAAGCCACAATCGTCTATGTTACCCATGATCAGGTGGAAGCCATGACACTGGCTGACAAGATTGTGGTCATGAACAAGGGGCGCATCGAACAGACGGGAAAGCCACTTGAGCTTTACTACAAGCCAGCCAATCTTTTTGTTGCTGGCTTCATTGGCTCTCCTGCAATGAACCTGTTGAAAGTTGCCGTAAAAAAGGGCGGGGTCCTGGAATTAAGCGATGGGCAACGGCTCAAACTGGAACTTCCAGCATCATGCAACACAGGTGATGAAATCACGCTGGGTTGCCGACCGGAACACATGTCACTTAGTGGTAAGAAAACGCCTCAGCTTCAAGGTATCATAGACTTGATTGAGCGCCTTGGTGAAACAGGTTTTGCGCATGTCCGTCTGGCTTCCGGCCATACGATCATCGTCGAGGTACGTGGCGACCCCGGAACCAAGTCTGGCAACCGCTGCAGTATCAGCTTTGACATCAATCACCTGCATTTTTTTGATGCAGATGGACAGCGCTTTTAATTCCCGCCTTCAATGCGCATCAAAAAACTACTCATAAAACACTATTGTTTAAACCGATGGCACCGACCAACTTGTTTCGAAAGTTGGAGGGGCTGGTGCGGAAGCGTTTGTTGAATGCCTCGTAAAACCGGGAGAGTGAACCAAAGCCGCAATCAAAGGCGATGGCGGCGATGGGAAGATCAGTGGCGATAAGCATGGATTGCGCTGTGTCAAGTCTGTGTCGCACGATGGATTGGTTGATGGTCATGCCCACATTGCGTTTGAAAATTGTCATGGCGTAATTGGGATGAAGGCCTGCAGCTTCCGCCACATCTTCGACCGAGATATCTTCAGTTGCCCTTTCACCCACAAAACGTGCCATGCGTTCAACATGCGTTGCATGGTCCACATCATGGGTTGCCGCATGGGGCGAAGCTTCGGCTAAATGGCGCAGGTCGCGCCAGCCCTCGCGGTCAATGCGGCGCACGCGAGCAGTGAGTTCATCGCGCACGATCTGTTCGATTTGGGCATCTCCCGACAGCAGCTCCTCGCGCCAGCGCATAAAAATATCCCGGTCATAGGGGCGCGTATCCATCGCCTCAATCATCGCACCGCGGAACATTGCCTCGCGAAGACGGCTCAAGGTTGGCAATGCCAAAAAAACAGACATTGGAACGTAGAGACATACAAATTGTGTGTGCGGTGCAATATCGATGGCCTGATGGGGAATCATTCCCCAAAAAAGCGCGAGCTGACCTTGTGAAATTGTCACTTCACGGCCATCAAACCAGTAGGTGAGATGTCCTTCCAACACGAGGTTCAATTCGATTTGGCTGTGCATATGCGGACCCGGCATGCAGATCACATCCAGTGATCGTCCGGCACAAAACCGGTGATCGCCAAACACCACCAGAGGACGACCCGGCAATCCATCGGGGTGCGCCGGCGTACTTTCGTCAGTCCAGTCATAGGGCGGTGCAATACGCATGTACGTCTCACAACTTAGAAAACCGGAAGTCTAGGCTTGGTTTCCGGTTGAACCTTACGGGTTTCCAGTCCATGGTCAAGACTTCGCGAGGTTTATTCTACAAAACAGACACGCGGTAAATTTTACTGCTGCCACAAAGGCGGTGGTTATTGGGAGGATAATATGAGATTTTTCAAGACCCTTTCGGGCTTGGCGCTTGGCCTTGCCCTGTCGGCTTCAACGGTACTTGCCGGTGAAATCGTACTGAACTCGGATCAATCAGACCCAGCGCCAAAGAAGGCCATGGAAGAGCTGATTGCGGATTTCCAAAAAGCCAACCCCGGCATCACAGTAAAATGGAACAACTTTGACCATGAAGGTTACAAGTCTGCGATCCGCAACTTCCTGACAGCCGATGCTCCAGATGTTGCAGCATGGTATGCAGGCAACCGCATGGCGCCATTCGTAAAAGCCGGTCTCTTCGAAGATGTGTCTGACGTCTGGGCGGCAAATGGTCTTGATGAGCAGTTGAAATCTGCTGCCGCTTCGATGACCATGGATGGCAAGAAGTGGGGCGTTCCCTACACCTACTATCAGTGGGGCATTTACTACAACAAGGACGTTTATAAGAAAGCCGGTGTAACTGAGCCAAAAACCTGGGCTGAATTCGTTGCAAATTGTGAAAAGTTCAAGGCCATGGGCGTTGATTGCCTGACCACAGGCACCAAGGCTCTTTGGCCTGGCGCTGGCATTTTCGACTACATTAACATGCGCACCAACGGCTATGAATTCCACATGGACCTCACTGCCGGCAAGGTGAAGTGGACTGATGACCGTGTGAAAAACACGTTCAAGGAGTGGGCCAAGGTTGTGCCATACATGTCAGCCAACGCCGCGGCCATTGACTGGCAGGACGCTGCTGCGTTGCTTTCGCAAGGCAAGGCTGCAAACTATGTCATGGGCAACTTCGCTGTTGCCACCTTCAAAGAAGGCGGCATGACCAACGACACCGTGGGCTTCCTGATTTTCCCGGAAATCACGGCTGGCATTCCACGTGCTGAAGAAGCGCCAACGGATACCTTCCACATTCCGTCAGGTGCCAAGAACAATAAGATGCCAAGAAGTTCTTGGCCTATGTCGCTTCCGCTGATGCACAGACCAAGATGAACGCCACACTCGGCCAATTGCCTGTGAACAACAAGGCGACGGTCGGTGATGATCCGTTTATCAAGGCAGGCTTTGCTGAACTGTCAAGCGCTTATGCTCTCGCCCAGTTCTTTGATCGCGATGCTCCAGCTGACATGGCCAAGGCTGGCATGGAAGGCTTCCAGGAATTCATGGCAAAGCCTGAAAACATTGACGCCATTCTGGAACGTCTTCAGAAGGTCGCCGACAAAGTCTACAAGTAATCCTCCAAGGAGGCCGGGTTCTCTCTGAAGCGAGAGGGCCCGGCTTTTATTGGCTTTAAACTTGACCTTGGGGTTATGCTTCGGGGGCCCGCAAGTGCAGGCGTGTATGGGCCATGGAACTTGAAACGGTTCCTTTGAAAAAAGGGTGACACATGGAACAGACAGCGCAAGCAAGTTTCTGGAAGAAAAATCAGCGTGCCCTTGCACCGTGGCTGTTTCTGGCACCAGGTATGGCCATGTTCCTGCTCTATGTCATTTTTCCGATTTTTCAGTCGATTCAAATCAGTTTTTATGAGTGGGATGGTTTGGGTGAAAAGACCTGGGTGGGCGTTCAAAATTATCGCGACCTGTTTGATGACGATTCATTTTACACATCGCTGAAGAACAACCTCATTTGGATGATCCTCTATCTTCTGGCCATTCCAGCGGGCCTTGCGGTTGCATTGTTCCTCAATCAAACTGTGACAGGCATTCGCATTTACAAATCTCTGTTCTTCTTTCCATTTGTTATCAGCCAAGTTGTCGTCGGGCTTATCTTCAGCTGGTTCTATGCGCCGGGCTTTGGTCTTCTACCCAAAATCATTGGTGCTGTCACCGGAACAGAAATTGCGGTTCTCGCCGATGATCGCTTTGCCACATATGGCGTTATTGCCGCCGGTCTTTGGCCGCAGATCGCCTATTGCATGATCCTTTATCTTACTGGCCTTAACAACATCAGCTCGGAACAGGTCGAGGCCGCCCGCATGGACAATGCCAAGGGCTGGTCCATGCTGTGGAACATCATCATCCCGCAACTCAGGCCCGCCACCTTCATTGCCATGGTGGTCACGGTCATCGGCGCGTTGCGCTCTTTCGATTTGATTTCGGTCATGACGGTTGGCGGCCCCTACGGCTCCACGCGTGTCCTGTCCTACTTCATGTATGAACAGGCTCTCTCGGAATATGGCTATGCCATGGGCTATGGTGCCGCCATTGCAGTCGTTCTCTTTGCTATCATGCTGGTGTTCATTTCCGTCTTCATCGTGCGTATGCTCTCGCAGGAAAGGAACAGCTAAATGTTTCCGACTCCAATTGCGCGCACCAAGCCGTGGATACAGACCAGTTACAAGTTTCTGTTGCCGCTAGCTTTGCTCGTGTGGCTGTTGCCGCTCATCGGCATTGCCATCACGTCGATCCGCCCATCGACAGACTTGGCCGCTGGCAACTATTTTGGCTGGCCGTCGGGCTTTGCAGGCGTTGAGAACTACACAGCCGTCTTCAAGAACAGCAATATCGGCTCATATATCCTGAATTCCTTCTGGGTCACCATTCCCACAGTGATCGGCGCTGTTGGGTTGTCATGTCTCACGGGCTTTGCCCTTGCTGTCTACAAGTTCAAGGGTAATTTGCTGGTGTTTTTCATGTTTGTGGCTGGCAACTTTGTGCCATTCCAAATTTTGGCAATCCCGGTGCGTGATCTCACGCGCAGCATGGATCTTTACAACACGACAACGGGCCTCGTGTTGTTTCACATCGCCTTTCAAACAGGCTTCTGCACATTGTTCATGCGCAATTTCATCAAGGGTCTTCCTTTTGCGCTCATTGAATCAGCACGTGTTGAAGGTGTGAGTGAATGGAAAATATTTGTTCATGTTGTCATGCCGTTGATGCGGCCCGCCATTGCCGCCCTTTCGGTGTTGATTTTCACTTTCATCTGGAATGATTATTTCTGGGCTACCATCATGGCCAATTCAGCAGAGGTGCGGCCTGTCACGGCTGGTATGAATGAGCTCAAAGGCCAGTGGAAAGTGGCATGGGAATTGATCTCGGCCGCCTCCATTGTGGCAGCCCTGCCACCCGTGGCCATGTTCTTTCTCATGCAGAAGCACTTCATTGCGGGCCTTACCCTTGGGGCTACGAAGGGATGAGCTACCAGATTGCGCGACTTGGCGAGCGGCTGGTTCTAGCGCTGCCGACACAGGGAATGCCGATCATTGTATCGGCGTTCTCGGCGGCGGGGTTCAGTGATGCGGGTCTCAACGACCTATTGCACCGTGCGGGTCGCGTCAACGGTATGGATGTTGCTGTAGCAAGTGCCGTATATTTGCCCACGGGCGGCCATGGCGCATTTGGATGGCCGACAATTACAGGGCATCGAAGTGGAAAAAACTTCACCTTCCATCCCACGGACTGGAAGATTGTTGTATCCACTGAGGCAAGCCTTGTGATTGCCGCCACTGACCGTGCTGCAGAGCTGGCAGTTACGTTGCATTTCAAACTGTCTTCAATGCGCACAGAACTCAAAAATCTGGGTGAAACGTCCTATTGCCTTGACCGCTGCATGGCGGGAACCATTCTGGTTCCGGGAACACCAAAAGACTATGTGGGATTCATGGGCAGCTGGGGCCGTGAGTTCCATGAGTGTCGTGAACCCGCCAGCCGCAAATTGTGGGTTCAGGAAAGCAGGCGTGGCCGCACCTCCCATGACCGCTTTCCTGCCGTCGCCGTTGAAAGCCAAAGTGCAAGTGGATCACAAAGGGTCCATGCCATGCATGTGGGCTGGAGCGGAAACCATGTGATTGCCATTGACCCCACTGATGACGGCCGTGTCTTGATCCACGGCGGAGAGCTTTTTGAGCCCGGTGAAATGATGCTGCAGCCTGGGGAGACTTACAGCTCACCAACAGTTTATGTTGCCGATGAGGCCTATGGTGATGCCTATGATCTTTGGCCCAAGTTCCATGCCGCTGTTCGCGCTGATGTGGTGACGTGGCCCGGTGGCAAAATGCGTCCCCGTCCTGTGACTTTGAACACATGGGAAGGTAATTATTTTAACCACCAGATTGACGCCTTGAAAGCCCAGGCAACGGCTGCCGCAAAGCTTGGTATCGAGCGTTTCGTTCTCGATGATGGCTGGTTTGGTAAGCGGGATGATGACACGTCATCATTGGGTGATTGGTTCATCGACAAGCGCAAATATCCGGATGGCCTAGGTCCGCTTGTTGATCATGTCACTTCGCTGGGTATGGAGTTCGGCATCTGGTTTGAACCGGAAATGGTCAACCGAAATTCCGATCTCTACCGGAAGCATCCGGATTGGATTTTGCAGTTGGCAGGCTATCCCTTGCTCGAGTCGCGTCATCAGATGGTGCTCGATCTCACCCGCAAAGATGTAAGCGATTATCTATTCAAGTGCATGGATGATGTGCTGAGTGCCTACAAGATTTCGTACATCAAGTGGGACATGAACCGCGATCTCACCCACGCTGGCGATGCTGAGGGGCGCGCCGCCACTTCAAGACAGACACGCGTTGTTTATGCGTTGATGGACCGTATTCGCAAAGCCCATCCCGATGTTGAAATCGAAACCTGTGCTTCGGGCGGTGGTCGGGCGGATTATGGTGCCTTGCAACACACCCACCGGGTTTGGATTTCAGACTGCACGGATGCGCTGGAACGCCTGTCGATCCAGCAGGGTGCGCGCCGCTTCCTGCCGCCGGAAATCATGGGCTGTCATATTGCAGCCTCTCCCAATCATCAAACCCACCGCAAACACACGCTTGCCTTCAGAGCGATTGTCGCATTTTTTGGCCATCTGGGTGTTGAGCTTAATCCGCTGGAGCTTTCGGATGCAGAGCGACTGGAGCTGTCATCGTGGATTGGCCTGCACAAGTCCTTGCGGCACATTCTCCACAGTCCGGACGCAACAATCATTGATTATCCGGTTGTTGACGGTCGGCATGTTTTTGGCGTTATGGTTGGCAATGACGACACACAAGAAGAGCACCTCATTGTTGCCGTTGCACAATCCACGCAGACCCTGCAGGAGCAGCCTCTGCCCCTGACCCTCCCGGTCTATTGGCCAGAGTCGCACTACACGGTGAAACTTCTGGGGCCAACGCCGCCACCATTCGTGCGGCATCATCCGCAACAGCTGGCGGTGCTTTCCGGCGACACAGCCATTGCCGGGGGTTTGCTGCAAAATTTTGGTCTCAACATTCCACAAATCTACCCTGAGTCAGCCATTCTCCTCGAAATCAAAACGGTGAAGGAATAAAGCCATGGCAAATGTGACCCTGCGCAATGTGAAGAAGCAGTTTGGCGATGTATCGGTTATCAAAGGCGTTGACCTTGATATTGCCGACGGCGAGTTTTGTGTTTTTGTTGGCCCCTCAGGCTGTGGCAAATCCACACTTCTGCGGATGGTTGCGGGCCTTGAGGATATCAGCGCGGGCGAACTCAAGATTGGTGGCAAAGACATGACCGAGGTTGGTCCTGCCGATCGCGGCGTGGCCATGGTGTTCCAATCCTACGCGCTCTATCCCCACATGACGGTTGAGAATAATATTGGCTTTGGATTGCGGATGACAGGACATTCGGCGGAAGATATTGCCAAACGTACCAAGCTTGCCGCTGACATGCTCCAGCTTGGGCCCCTGATGCAACGCAAGCCATCACAGCTCTCCGGCGGCCAGCGCCAGCGTGTTGCCATTGGCCGTGCCATTGTGCGTGAGCCGGAGGTATTCCTGTTTGATGAGCCGCTGTCCAACCTTGATGCAAATCTGCGCGTCCAGATGCGTATCGAAATTGGCAAACTTCACCAAGACCTCAAAAGCACGATGATTTATGTAACCCATGATCAGGTTGAAGCCATGACCATGGCCGACAAGATTGTGGTGCTGCATGCTGGCATCATCGAACAGGTGGGGACGCCGCTTGAGCTCTATCACCGTCCGCGCAACACGTTTGTGGCGGGCTTCATCGGATCGCCAAAAATGAACTTCATCAAAGCAACAGTGTCTCCGGGCAAGGCTGGCAAGCTTGATGTGACCCTTCCTGGCGGGACCAAAATCATCCTCGATGGAAAAGGTTCAAAAATTCAGGCCAAGCAACCCGTAACACTTGGTATCCGGCCTGAGCACATGATTGTCGGGGGTAAAAGCGACGGGCTGCTGAAAGGCACTTTACGGTTGGCAGAATATCTTGGCTCCGAAACGATGTTTTATGCCAGCCTGCCGGATGGCAGCGATATTTCCGTGAAGGCAGACGGATTGGCAACAGCGAAAACGGGTTCAGCCATCCTGTTCGGCATTCCATCAAAAGCCTGTCACTTGTTCGATGCGAATGGTGTGACAATCATCAACGGTGACTTGACCAGATAATGCTCGGTGTTTGTTATTATCCTGAACACTGGCCGGAGGAATGGTGGGCCAGAGACGCGCTGCGCATGCGCGATATGGGAATTTCATATGTGCGTATAGGTGAGTTCGCCTGGTCACGGTATGAGCCCAAGCGAGATCACTTCGACTGGGGCTGGCTGGACCGTGCCATTGATAATCTTGGCAAAGCTGGCTTGAAGATTGTTCTGGGAACACCCACGGCCACGCCTCCCAAATGGCTGATGGATGAACATCCGGAGATCGCCCCAGTCGACATTTTTGGGCAGCCGCGGGGTTTTGGCTCACGTCGGCATTATACATTTTCTTCTGACATCTACCGCATTGAAAGTGCGCGGATTGTTGAAATGCTGGCCAAGCGTTATGGTGCAAATACCTACATTGATGGCTGGCAGACTGACAATGAATATGGCTGCCACGACACCATCCTGTCTTGGGGTGCCGAAGACCTGAAAGCATTCCGAAAGTGGCTGCGACAAAGATATCAGACCACGGATCAATTGAACGAGGCGTGGGGTGCCGTCTTCTGGTCCATGGAATTTCAGAATTTTGAGGAAGTGTCACTTCCCAATCTCACGGTGACAGAAGCCAGCCCCGCGATGCGGCTGGATTTCTGGCGGTTTCAGTCCTCGCAGGTCACATCCTATGACAAGATGCAGTGCGACATCATCCGCAAGCATTCGCCGGATCGTTTCGTCACCCATAACTTCATGGGCTTCTTCAATGAGTTTGATCATTGGGACGTAGGCGACAATCTGGATTTGGCAACATGGGATTCTTACCCTATCGGTTTTGCCGAACAGTTTTTGCCCACTGAAACGGAAAAGGCGCGCTGGTGTGAAACGTCTCACCCGGACATAGCGCCCTATCACCATGATCTCTACCGCGCTGTGGGCAAGGGACGCTGGTGGGTAATGGAGCAACAGCCGGGGCCAGTGAACTGGGCACCGTGGAACCCGATTCCCAAACCCGGCATGGTCAGGCTGTGGACGTGGGAAGCCTTGGCCCATGGGGCCGAAGTTGTGAGTTACTTCCGCTGGCGGCAGGCACTTTCGGCACAGGAGCAGATGCATGCAGGGCTGAACCTGCCGGGGCAACATGAGTGGTCACCCGGCGGGCTTGAGGCGAAACAGTGCGGTGAAGAAATTGCCCGTATTGGCGCTTTACCCGCTGCGAACCAGGCCCCCGTGGCTATAGTATATGATTACGAAGCTCATTGGATCACCCATATCCAACCGCAGGCCAAGGACTTCCACTATTACGAGCTCGTCTTCCGCTGGTATGAAGCGATCCGTCGCGGTGGGCTCGATGTGGATTTCGTGCGGCCGGGGGCTTCGTTGCAGGGCTATAAGCTGGTGCTGGTGCCTACCTTGCCGCATGTGAATGCAGCGGCGGAGAAGGCTTTTTCCGACTGCGACGCGGTAACACTGTTGGGCCCACGCACAGGCTCCAAGACGCGACATTTTGCGATTCCCCAAAACCTGCCACCCGGGCCACTGGCTGATTTGCTCGGTGTGCGCGTAGTGGAAGTTTCGTCCATGCGGCCTTCGCTGTCCGTGGCGGTCACAGGCGACGTTTCAGGCAAGGCCAGGACATGGGTAGAACATCTGGAGACATCAGCAAAAGTGCTGGCGCATTTCGAAAACGGCAAACCTGCTTTTGTTGCAAACAACAAGCGACATTATCTCGCCTGCTGGCCAGATGAAACGTTGCTTATGTCTGTGATTGCGCGGGTTTGTTTGGAAGCCGGATTGCAGCGCACAGAATTGCCAGCGCATATTCGGCTGCGCAAGCGAGGAGATATGACATTTGCGTTCAACTACGGGCCGGAGAGTTACGAGCTTGAGGGAAAGAAAAATTATGTTCTCGGTGGGCCTACGTTGAACGCCTATGACATGGCGGCGTGGTGGGAGAAATAAACTCCGAGATCTCGCCCTCGTCCCCTCATCTGCACTAAGCCAGCAACTGCTTCACCAGCGCTGCCGTCATGCGTGGCAAGTCATAGGGAAAGCGCGCGGTGATCAGATTGCCGTCAACCACGCAGGGTTCATCCAGCACGGTGGCCCCTGCATTCTCGACATCCTGCATGATGTTCCAGACTGATGTGGCGCGCTTGCCCTTCAGTATGCCCGCATTCACCATCACCCACTGGCCGTGACAAATGGCACAGGTCGGTTTTCCTGCTTCGTAGAGTTCCCGCACAAAATTTACCGCAGGTTTGTCTGCACGTAGCGCGTCAGGATTCCAGCAACCACCGGGCAATATCAGGGCGTCGTAGTCTGCCACTTTCACTTCATCAGTGTATTTGTTGATCTTGATCCAGCCCGCATTCTCCATCAGGCGGATGGCCAGCACATGGGTGGCACATTGCGGTGGAAAGCGCAGGCCCAAAGTGGGGTGGAATTCGCCAACGCGTGGTGACACCACATGCACAGTTGCCCCGTGTTCTGTGAGCCAGTGGTGGGCGCCAAGAATCTCTACTTCCTCCACGCCATTGGCGCAGCAAATGGCGATGCGCTTGCCTTTCAACAATTCTGGATTGGACGGTGGATCAAACAGGAAGGCATTCAGTTCGCGGTTGAGTTCACCATCCGCCGTGGTCAGCAATTCAGTCGAAATCGACGGCACTGGTGATGGCGTCATCAATTGTTGCATGCGGTGGAAGGCGGCGGCCTGCACGGGTTTGTTCATTGCGGTGTTCTCCGGGTCGCTGAGCGATTGACTTCATTTGAATTTTGCAAGACTGTTATAACAGTTGGAGGATGACAAATGAAGTACGGATTTAACCTGCTGTTGTGGACGGGGCATGTGACGGATGAGCATATGCCGATATTCAAGGCGCTGAAAAAGGCAGGATATGACGGTGTGGAACTGCCTTTGTTTGAGGGCACGCCTGGTCACTATGCAAGGCTGGGCGAGCATCTCGACAAACTGGGGCTTGGTGTTACGACAGTGAGCGTTTTGGGGGCCGGGCATAATTCCCTTTCGAAAGACAAGGCCGAACGAAAGGCAGCATTGGAGCGGGCCAAGTGGGCGCTGGACTGCACGGCGGCCCTCAACGCCAATATTCTGGCAGGACCTATGCATTCAGAGATTGGTTATTTCTCCGGCACTGGGGCAACAGCACAGGAGCGCAAACATGGTCTTTCGTTCCACCGCGCTGCAGGCGACCATGCTGCGAAGAGGAATGTGCGTTTTGCTGTGGAGGCCCTCAACCGTTTCGAATGTTATTTCCTCAACACCATGGCACAACTCGCGGAGTATCTTGACGAGGTGGACCACCCGCATGTGAAGGCCATGTATGATACCTTCCATTCCAATATCGAGGAGAAGGACCCGGTGGCGGCAATCAGGACCATCAAGCGCCATATGATCCATGTGCATATTTCAGAAAATGATCGCGGCACGCCGGGCAAAGGCCACGTGCCATGGGATGCCACCTACAAGGCACTGAAGGCCGCCAAGTATGATGGCTGGATGACCATTGAAGCCTTTGGCCGTGCCATACCTGCCTTGGCCGCTGCCACGCGTGTATGGCGCGATTTCTTTCCGAACAAGGAAGAGGTCTACAAACTGGGGATCAAGAACATGCGCAGCGGGATGATGAAGTAATGGCCCGTGCTTACGCGTCGATCATTCTGAAGGCCCCTGTTGAAACAGTGTGGAGTCTGGTGCGGGATTTCAACGGTCTGCCCGATTGGGCTGCACCTGTTGCGAAATCAATTATCGAAAAGGGATGGGATGCAGATGTAGTGGGCTGTATCCGTTCATTTCATATGCGTGATGGCAGCCATATCCGGGAACGTCTTTTGGCGCTGGATGATGCGAATTACAGCTTCACCTATAATTTCGAAAAGCCCGCATTCCCCGTCAAAAATTACATCGCCACTTTGCGGCTTTACCCCGTCACGCAAACTGACCAGACCTTTGCCGAATGGACGGCAACGTTCGACGAAGCACCCGGCGACGAGGGCAAGTATGAGCGAATTGTTTCGAAAGATGTGTTTGCCGCAAACTTCACAAACCTCGCAAAGATCATCGCGAAGACAAAACCGTCAAGGCCCGAAGGCGCTGTACGTTGGAAGGGTAGTCAGCCCAACAAGGTGTGGACATCGCGGGTGATCAAGGCCCCCCTTGCCCATGTTTGGGGTGTGATGCGGGACTTTGCCGGCATGGGTGGATGGCATGACGAAATCACCAAAATGCACATGCTGAGGAAGCAGCGCTCCGACAAGGTGTCTGGCATTCGTGACTTTTATTTTGGCGATGGTCATCTGAATGAAGAGCTGTTGCAGCTCTCGGACCTTGAACATTGCTTCAGTTATCGCATCACCAAATGTGAAATACCCTGGCTGAACTACGTGTCAGGTCCACGCCTGTGGCCTGTCACGGCGAACAACACAACATTTGGTGTGTGGACCGGGGATTGGGATGCCAGCCCGCAAGATGATCTTGTGCTGATCCCGCGTACAGAACAGAATGTTTATCAGAAGGCCTTTGCGGGCGTTGAAGCCCTGTTGCGAAAGAGGAAAACATCATGAGTGCATGGACTGATCGGCACGGCTTGAAGGGCAAACGCATTCTGGTGACAGGAGCGACCAAAGGCATTGGCTTTGAAGCCTGCGCGGTGCTGGCCGATGCGGGTGCCGATATCGTGGCCGTCGGGCGCGACAAGGCAGGCCTTGCTGAAGTGAGTGCGGTTATCACCAAAGCCGGACGACGCTGTGTTGCCGTGGAAGCAGACATGAGCACGGTGGACGGTCCACAGCATGCGGCAGCAGAAGCACTGAAAGCCTTTGGCACCATCGATGTGTTGGTAAACAATGCCGGTGTGGCGCTGAATGAACCCATACTCGAAATCACGCTGAAGAATTGGGACACCACCATCAACGTCAACCTGCGTGCGCCCATGTTGCTGGCGCAAGCGCTGGTGCCCAACATGATCAGGCAGAAGATGGGCAAAATCATCAACGTTTCCTCGCAATCCGGCATCATGGCTTTGGCTGACCATGGCTCCTATGGCGCGTCGAAAGGTGGGCTCAATATGCTGACCCGGGTGATGACGATTGAATGGGCCAAGCATAATATCCAGTCCAACACCGTGTGCCCCACGGTCATTCTCACACCCATGGGCGAAATGGTCTGGGGCAAGCCTGAAAAGGGCGATCCTATGAAAGCGAAAATTCCGCTTGGGCGTTTTGGCAGGACCACGGAGGTGGCGGATTTGATTTTGTTCCTGTCGTCATCGGCGTCGGATTTGATTACGGGGCAGGATTTGTTGATTGACGGTGGCTTTACGGCGCAGTGAGGGACTCGAGCTGTTGCCCCTCATCCGGCCTTCGGCCACCTTCTCCCGCAAGAAGGGCGGGAGAAGGCCCAACCAGTTTTCG
>JANOVC010000102.1:0-31790 GCA_031417195.1 Rhodobiaceae bacterium | reverse complement strand
CGCATGGAATTGCAGGCTGACTGCCTTGCAGGTATTTGGGCCCAGGAATCCAAGGTGTTTGAGCAGGGCGACATTGAGGAAGCCCTCAACGCTGCGAATTCAATTGGCGATGACCGCTTGCAAAAGCGCAGCCAGGGCTATGTGGTGCCGGATTCCTTTACGCATGGCGCGTCCGCACAGCGGGTGAAATGGTTCAAGACCGGATTCACGGCTTCGGACATAAACCAATGTGACACGTTCGGAACCGATAATCTCTGAGGTTACGCGGGAGAACAACCGAGAGTTTCATGCGGTTTTCACACTTAAATGTGAAACAAGTTGTGTTGTAGATATGGTTAAACCTAGGCATCGTTAATGCAAGATTTGAATGCGGAGGTGATTCCCATGACCACGGTAGAAACAATCGAGACAGTCGAAACCCCACCCCGAATTTACATCCACAAATTGTTTGTGCGCGTTTTCCACTGGCTGAATGTCGTGGGCATGACAATGATGATCATGAGTGGTTGGCGCATCTACAACGCATCTCCGGTTTTTCAGTCCCTTGATTTCAAATTCCCAAAATCCCTGACCATTGGTGGTTGGCTAGGGGGCGCATTGCAATGGCACTTTGCGGCCATGTGGCTTCTGGTCGTCAATTTTCTCATCTATCTGGTCATCGGTTTTGCGACGGGGCATTTTCGCCGCAGGATGACGCCGGTGACGCCAAAATCAGTGGTGACTGACCTTGGCAAGGCCTTGAAAGGCAAGCTGCCGCACAGTGCTACCAGCTACAATGCGGTGCAAAAAATCTCATACATCGGCGTGCTACTGGCCATCGTCCTGACGATCATGTCCGGCTCTGTGGTATGGAAGCCTGTTCAATTGCAGGAGCTGGGTCTTTTGATGGGCGGTTATGAAGGTGCCCGTGTTGTGCACTTCTTTGGTATGACGGCGATCTGTGCCTTTATAATTATGCATCTTGCACTGGTGTTAGTGGTTCCAAGCACATTCATCCCCATGGTTGTCGGCTGGGGCCGGAAAACCAAACATGATCTGGAGGGCAACAAGCCATGATTACCAAAGTCACATCAAAATTGTTGTTACCGCAAACCAAGGAGCTGCAAAATATCCAGCGGCGTTTGTTCATGAAGAAAATCCTGAGCCTTGGCGCGCTCGCCATGCTCACAGGCTGCGATGCCACAGACCCATCCATAACAGATCGCATTCTCGGGGCCATGTCAAAATGGAACGACGAGGTGCAGTTGGCGATTTTCAACTCCAACAAGCCGGCACCCGTCTATACAGAGGCCGATATCACCGACCCGTTTCCGTTCAACGCCTTTTATAGTGAAGACGAGGTCACGACCGTAGAAGAAGTAGGTTACACCCTCGAGCTGAGCGGCTTGATTGACAAGAAAGAGAGCTGGACCCTTGATCGACTTCGCGCACTGCCGCAGGTCTCGCAAATAACGCGGCACATCTGCGTCGAGGGATGGAGTGCCATCGGCAAGTGGGGCGGTGTTCCCTTCGGCGACTTCCTGCGTATGGTGGGCGCTGACACAACCGCAAAATATGTGGGTTTCAAATGCGCCGATGACTATTTCTCCAGCATCGACATGGCAACAGCTCTGCACCCGCAAACCATTCTGGCCCTGACGTTCCGTGACAAGGTGCTGCCCGTGAAATACGGCTTCCCCATGAAGCTCCGTGTACCGACGAAATTGGGATTTAAAAACCCCAAGCATATCATGGCGATGTTCGTCACAAACGATTTTCCCGGCGGCTATTGGGAAGACCAAGGCTATAACTGGTTCAGTGGTTCGTGAGCGAAAACATGACGCATTGTCACAAACCCGTGAATGTCGTTCTTGTGTTTTGCTAGTGATTACAACATCTTGCATTCTTATTGCGAGACGATGAGGTCTCTTTTAAGTGAGGAAAACAAGATGTTGAAATTCGCAATCGCTGCATCAGTAGCTGCCATGTTTGTAGTGTCGCCAGCGTTTGCCGCCGGCAAATTGAAGTGCAACGGTGCTTCCATGAAGAAGCTGGATGGCATGATCAGTGAAATGATGGCTGACCCCAAGATGGAAAAGCAGGCTAAAATGGCAATGGCTGAATCGGAGATGGCAGGCAAGCTCAAGAAGAAGGGTGACCTCAAGGGTTGTGCCATGCATCTGAATATGGGCCAGGAAGACCTGATGGCTAAGGGCTAATTGACACAATTCTACTGTTGCGAACGGGCGCCATGTGCGCCCGTTTTTGTTTTTTACGAACGCCACGGCAAATTGTTGTTTTCCCCATGAATCACAATCTGGCCCCAATCACATCCGATAGATCAACATGAAATTTAAACCGGCAAATTATTGACAAAAGGAAAACAAGATGTTGAAATTCACAATTGCCGCCGCTGTTGCGGGCATGTTTTTTGTAGTGCCTGCTTTTGCCGATGAGATGATGCCATGTGATGCCGCAAGCATGACGAAGGTGAACCAGATGATTGATGCGGGAAAAGACAAGGCAAAATCTGATGCGGCCAGGGAAGAAATGAAAATGGCCAGCAAGGCACCAAATGCCACCGAGTGCGCCATGCACCTAAACAAGGCCGCAGCAGCAGTGATGGCCAAGTAAGGCAATAAAAACGGGCGCCGTTAAGCGCCCGTTGTAATTTGCGGAGCCAGTAATCAGCTCTTGTTCATGGCACTCTTGATGATGCCGACGATAACCATAACAACGGCACCACCGATGCCGCCACCGGCAACTTGTTGAACAATCGCACCGATGTCCATGCCACTTGAAACAGCACCGGCAGCTGGGGCCATTGCACCGCCAAGCAGGGCTGTCAGAATCTGTCCGCCACCAACACCGCCAACAAGACCGGCAATGGTGTTGCCCACTGTGCCGAGGCTCTTGTCTGGCATAACCTTACCTGCAGCATTGCCGCCGATAGCGCCGGTAACGAGTTGAATGATAATCGGTAATAAACTTTCCATACTGGACCCCTTTATAAGTTCACTAGCTCTAGGCCAATGCACAAACAGTCTAGCAGACTGGCGGCCTGTTCTCAAAGTGCGAAAATAATCGTCAAGCAGCCGTAGAAGCATGCGCCGTAGCGGTTGATTTCAGTAGGCGTTTTCACTTTTCAGAAGTGAAAATGGCGTCTTGAAAATAATCATGAGGTCAAACATCAACGACCAGCGGTCGATATATTCCAGATCATGTTTCACGCGCTGTTCGATCTTCTCGCGCGTATCCGTTTCACCGCGCCAGCCATTGATTTGCGCCCAGCCCGTAATGCCAGGGCGAACCTTGTGACGCGCAAAGTAACCATCAACCACTTTGTCGTAAAGCGTGTCGGCAGCCTTGGCTTGCGTCGCATGGGGACGGGGCCCCACGAGTGACAGTTGACCTGTTAAAACATTGAATAACTGCGGCAATTCGTCTAGCGACGTTTTGCGTATAAAACGTCCCACACGGGTGACGCGCGGGTCACCTTTTGTCACCAGTCTGGTGGCATTTGCATCGGTCAAATTGCTAAACATCGAGCGGAATTTAAAAACCTCAATCAGCTCATTGTTAAAGCCATAGCGCTTTTGTTTAAAGATCACAGGACCTTCGCTTTCAAGCCGGATGGCAGCCGCTACCGCCAGCATGACAGGCGCAAACATGACAATTGCCAGGCAAGACAAGGCACGTTCAATGGCATTCTTCAAAAACAGGCTCCAGCCAAAAAGGGGACGGTCGAACACCGAGAGCAGGGGCAGGAGGCCAATGTAGGTATAGGCCCGGGGACTGAGTTTGAGGCTTGAAGCCTGACCACTGATTCGGATATCGACAGGCAATTCCCACAGCCGTTTCAGGATATGCAGAAGCCTGGCTTCGGCTGACAGGGGAATGGCCACAATGATGAGATCAACACGGTTGCCTCGCGCATATTCTGCAAGCTCAGCAATTTTACCGATCTTTTCATATCTGCGAATGGCGCTTGGACTGCGCATATCATAGCGGTCGTCGAAAAGTCCGACGATTTCAAAATTCAAATTGCGTGAGGCCTCAAGCGCCTGCAAAGCGTCCTCGGCAGCCTTGCCGCCGCCCACAATGGCAATGCGCTTGCGAAAGCGGCCAAGTTTGGCAATGGGCCGCGCCCAAAACTGTGCACAAAAACGGCTGATACCCAAATAGGAAGCAGTAGTAACGGCCCAAACGGGCAACCACACAGGGCTCATGGGTAAAAGAAAGTGATCAACAAATGAAAATGAAGCGAAACCGCAAATCACGACTGCGGCGGATGTTTTCGCAATGACCCAAGCTCCTCCTATCAGGGATTGGGGTTCATAAAGTTGCAAGCCACGAAGAATGAAAACGCTGAGAAGGGCAAGCTCAACGGCAGACAAGCCGATAATGGCACCTTCGTTCGGTGTGTTTTGGCTTAACGCCAAGTCTGTCGAGAGAACAAGTGCTGTGACAAAGAAAAAGCTGGCATCAAGCGCTTTCAGCAAGCGTTGCACCACTTCCTCATCAACATATTTCGAGATCGTTTTTACACCACCCGACTGCATCGCCGAAACTCCATCCCAGGCGGTCTGCGCTACCCTTGAGTGTAATTTTGGCATAACACCATTAAAAATTATGTAAACGAAGGGAGCTATTGAGCATTGGTTTACAGGGATATTTTTAGTTAACCTTGATGGACTCTTACTGAAGTTCAGGTGTTGTGGCTGAAATCCAAAATACTCCAAATCTCATCGAAGTGGGATACCAAATAGTCGGGTGAATATTCTGAGACCGGCTTTTGTGTGTAGCCAAACGTAACGGCAATAACCGGAACTTTTGCAGCGCGGGCAGTCAATATATCCGTTTCACTGTCGCCAATCATGATGGAACGTGAAACGTCAACCTTGAGGCGTTTCAAGGTTTCAAAATAGGGAGCGGGATCCGGCTTAGCGATGCTGATCGTATCCGGTCCGACGATGGCACCGAAATATTTAGCAAGGTCAAGCGCGTTCAAAAGGCGGACTGACAGACCCTCAGTTTTGTTCGTACACACACCCATTTTGAAGCCTGCAGCCACGCAACGCTCAAGCAGGTTAATGACACCGGGAAATATTGCACTGTGAACCGCAATGTTCTTGCCGTAATAACGCAGAAATTCCGCATGATAGTAATCCAGTGACTTGCCATCAAGCTCATCGCCGGTGGCGGCGGTGCCGCGGGCAATGAGTGCCTTGGCTCCATGGCCCACAAAGCTGCGAACCTCCTCCATAGTGATGCAGCGCCGGTCAAGCAAAGACAAAACATGGTTGGTAGCCCCCATCAAGTCCGGCGCTGTGTCCACCAGCGTTCCATCCAAATCAAAAATTACGGCCCGCGTCGTCATGTGTTTCCCGCCCATCTGGCATGTTTGTTTCGCTGCAATCCGTGTGCTATCACGCCGCCAACCTATTCTTGGAGATCGTTATGAATATCAGAACCACCGTCGCGTTGACCGACATACTGAAAGACAAGTCCCTGCTCAAGGACAAATGCTATATCGACGGAAAATGGCTGGGCTCTGCGACAACAATCAACGTGACCAACCCGGTGAATGAAAGTGTGATTGGTACGATCCCAAAATTTGGATCCGTTGAAACCCACCAAGCCATCGAAGCTGCCCAGCGAGCGCAGAAGGACTGGGCCAAGAAAACTGCCAAGGAACGCGCCATCATTTTGCGGAAATGGTTCACGCTGATGATGGAAAATCAGGAAGACCTGGCACAGATCATGACGGCGGAGCAGGGCAAGCCCTTGGCCGAGTCCCGTGGTGAAGTGGCCTACGGCGCAAGCTTCATTGAGTTCTTTGCCGAAGAGGGAAAGCGCATTTACGGCGAAACCATTCCATCGACGTTCCCCAATGGCCGCATTGTTGTGATCAAGCAGCCTGTGGGCGTTGTAGCAGCCATCACGCCATGGAATTTTCCGAATGCCATGATCACCCGCAAGGCAGGACCAGCCCTTGCCGCAGGTTGTGCCTTCGTGTGCAAGCCAGCCGCAGAAACGCCACTCTCTGCCCTGGCCATTGCTGAACTGGCGGACCGTGCCGGCATTCCACCCGGTGTGTTCTCCGTGATCACGGGTAGCGCCAAGGAGATTGGCGCTGAAATGACATCGAACCCAATAGTCCGTGCACTGACTTTTACCGGATCAACCGAAATTGGCAGCATGTTGATGGCGCAGTGTGCACCAACCATCAAGAAGCTTGGCCTTGAACTTGGCGGCAATGCGCCCTTCATCGTGTTTGATGATGCCGATCTTGATGCCGCTGTGGCAGGTGCGATGATTTCCAAATACCGCAATGCTGGCCAGACCTGCGTATGTGCCAATCGCCTGCTGGTTCAGGAGGGTGTTTATGATGCTTTTGCCGAGAAGTTGGCCGCTGCGGTAAAAAACCTGAAAGTCGGCAATGGCGTTGATGCGGGTGTGACCACCGGTCCATTGATCAACAAGGCCGCCGTCGATAAAGTGCAAGAACATATCGCTGATGCGGTGTCCAAGGGTGCCAAAATCATCATTGGTGGAAAATCCATGGGCGGCAACTTCTTTGAACCAACACTTCTCCTCAACGTCACCACCGACATGGCCGTGGCCCGTGAAGAGACCTTTGGCCCCGTTGCTCCTCTATTCAAATTCAAAACCGAGGAGGAAGCCATCGCCATGGCCAACAACACGGAGTTTGGTCTGGCCTGTTATTTCTACACCCGCGATATTGGCCGCGTGTGGCGTGTCGGCGAAGCGCTGGAATATGGCATGGTGGGTATCAACGAAGGCATCATCTCGACGGCAGAAGCACCGTTCGGTGGCATGAAGCAATCCGGCATTGGCCGCGAAGGCTCACACCATGGCGTGGAGGAATACCTGGAAATGAAATACATGCTGATGGGAGGGCTGGGCAAGTGACCGCCGATGAGATGAAGAAAGCGGCAGCCGTTGAAGCCCTCAGGTTTGTGAAGCCTGGTATGACGATTGGATTGGGAACAGGTTCAACAGCAAAATACTTTATCGAAGCTTTGGCCGCACGTGTGAACATGGGTCTGGATGTAAAGGGCGTGCCTACATCGCGTGCAACAGCGGAGTTGGCCAAGAAACTTGGCATCCCGATGACAACACTTGAAGAAAAACCGTTCCTTGAGTTGACGGTGGACGGCACAGATGAATTTGATGATCAGTTTCGGCTGATCAAAGGCGGTGGTGGCGCATTGCTGGTTGAGAAAATTGTCGCATCTTCCTCGCGACTGATGGTGGTCATCGCCGATGAGTCAAAGCAGGTCAAGAAATTGGGTAAGTTTCCATTGCCGGTAGAGGTGGTACCTTTTGGCGTGCGGGCAACGTCTTGGAAAATGGAGAAGGTATTCGACTTTCTCAAGCTTGACGTAAAAATGACACTGCGTGTTTACGGCGCAAGACCTTTCGCAACCGACAGTCAAAACATGATTATCGATTGCACGATTGGCGGGATTCCGGAACCTGAACGTCTTGATGGGTTGCTGAACAATGTGCCTGGCGTGGTCGATACGGGCTTGTTTTGCGGCATTTGCGGGATCGTTTTAATGGCGACACAAAAGGGCGTGAAAGAATTTAAGAGCGTTAGAAAAGCATGACGGGTTTCGACTATGACCTCTTTGTGATTGGGGCGGGTTCCGGCGGCGTTCGCGCCGCGCGTATTTCTGCCAAGCATGGCGCCAAAGTTGCTATCGCCGAGGAATTTCGCGTGGGCGGTACCTGTGTTATCCGTGGCTGCGTGCCCAAAAAGTTGCTGGTCTATGCGTCAAAGTTTGCCGAAGAATTCGAAGATGCAATTGGCTTTGGCTGGACATCCGAGAAAGTATCCTTTGACTGGTCCATACTGATTGAAAACAAGGACAGGGAAATTGACCGCCTGAACAAGGCCTATATCCGCAACCTTGAAGCGGCGGGTGCCGAGCTCATCAGTGAGCGGGCGGAAGTGCAGGACCGCAACACCATCCGCCTCGCATCGGGCCGTACAGTGACAGCCAAGTACATTCTGGTGGCAACAGGTGCCACGCCATTCGTGCCGCGCAATTTGCCGGGCCATGAACTGGCGATCACATCAAACGAAGCGTTTCACCTCGAAAAACTTCCCCGCCGCATTTGCATTGTGGGCGGAGGATACATCGCCGTTGAATTCGCAGGCATCTTCCAGGGCCTCGGCGTTGAAACCATTCTCATCTATCGCGGTGAAAAAATCCTGCGCGGCTTTGACGAAGACGTGCGCGATCATCTCACGGCGGAAATGCTTAAGAAGGGCATTGAAATCCGCTGCGGAGCCGAAGTATCCAAAATTGAAAAGAGTGGCGAAGGTGTGCGGGTCACCCTGGAAGATGGTGCCGTGTTTGGTGCAGGCCACATTATGTTCGCCACGGGCCGCATTCCCCATGTTGCAGGACTGGGACTTGAAAATGCCGGTGTTCACATCACGCCGCACTATGCCGTGAAGGTCGACGAATATTCGCGCAGCAATATCGAGAATATCTATGCCGTGGGCGACGTCACCAACCGTGTGAACCTGACCCCCGTCGCCATCCGTGAGGGCCACGCCTTTGCTGACAATATGTTTGGCGGCAAAGACATCAAGGTTGACCACGCGCTGATTCCAACGGCAGTGTTCTCACAGCCGGAAATAGGCACCGTGGGCATGACGGAAGAACAGGCGCGCGAGGTCTATCCCAAGATCAATATCTACAAAACCTCATTCCGTCCGATGAAGCACACGCTGTCAGGCCGCGATGAGCGCACACTGATGAAGCTAGTAGTCGATGGCGAAAGTGATCGCGTACTTGGTTGCCACATCTGCGGACCAGATGCGGGTGAAATGGCACAGCTCTTGGGAATCTCCATCAGGCTCGGTGCCAAGAAGTCAGATTTCGATGCAACCATGGCTGTTCACCCCACAGCTTCGGAAGAGCTTGTAACGATGCGAGAGAAGTGGGTGGCGAAGGTGTGACGGAAAAAATCTGGGTTACATACATGGAGGCAAAATCGCCTCCAACCCCGATAAAACCATTTCCACCCACTGTATCACTTACCAAGGAGCGCTTGGGCTACCACGATTACATAAATCTTTATCGTCGCGTCGGTGGACCGCTAGGGTGGGACACGCGCCTTATGATGACCACGGAGGCTTTGACAGACTTGCTGCAAAGTGAGATTTCCGCAGTGCATGTTCTGCGCGAGAATTTTGAAGCCATCGGCATGTGTGAGTATGAGCGGCAAGCCAGCGGCAACGTTGAACTGAAGCACTTTGGCCTTGTGCCTGAGGCTCAGGGGCGAGGACTGGGGCTTGCTCTTCTTACACAATCACTTGAGATCGAATGGCAAAGCAAAACGAAACGAGTTTGGCTTCACACCGACGAGTGCGATAGCCCAGCGGCACAACCAATATATGAAAAGGCCGGGTTCACGGCCTTTGATCGTCGATTGGAAGACCCGGAATTTTTGTAGTTTGGCCAGCTCCTTCAATCTTCAAGCAAAATAAATAGCAGACGCTTCAATCCGTCTGCAACATCGTAGTCCTGGGTTGAAGCCAAGGTCTGCATGCCAACAAAGCCAGTATAGAAAATCTCGGCACGCTGCCTGGATGTAACTTCATTGAAGCCTTGCAGTTGGAAAAGGTTGGATACAAATTTAATCCGAGCCGCGTCCACCAAGCGCAGGGAACGGGTCACCAATCTGTCATTCTGGGCCCAACTGCGAATGGCAGGTTCAGCTTTTAAGCCGCCATATTCATTGTCGGCATTTAGCGACGAAACGATGCCTGCAAGCATAAACAGCCGGGCAGCGCCCGTTCCACCTTCTAGCCTGACAAGATGGATGATCGCGTTGGTCGCGTTCTCCTGCCACAAACGAAGCATTTCGCGCTTGAATGTGGGCACGTCTTTAAAGTGCCAGTAGAATGAGCCTTTTGTGGTTTTAAGGGTCCTTGCCAGAACTTCTGCCTTAAGGGCTGCGTCACCATTGGCAACAAGTGCCCGGAAGCCCGCCTTGATCCAGTCCCGTGAATTGAGTTTCGTTTGCGTTGCGCGTGGCATGATGCCTCACCATACACTGGCGTATTGACTTTTTCAAGCCAGGGATGAAACGTACGGAACCGTATGGAAAGGTATGAAATCATGTTGCAATATCTCGACCATCATTTGTTGATCGGCGTTGCGGGAATACTTTCATTGGCAACTGCCATCCTGCATGTGTGGGGCGGTGGTATTGAGTTTCATAGGCCCATGCTGACCGGTGCCTCATCCGATAAATTGAAGGCGGGATTTTCCGTCATCTGGCACGAGGTGACTGCAATGCTGGTTTTTAATGGCATTGCGTTACTTGCGACGGTTCGCAATCCTGGTTTCGGGCAGGGCTTGATTTGGCTGGTATTGCTGCAATTTCTGGCTTTCGCTTTTCTGTTCATGTTTTATGGCAGAACAAGGCTTAAAACGTTTTGGGTTTTGCCACAGTGGACAATATTTGCAGTTCTAAGCATGCTCATTGCTGGTGATTTGTATTTGCAGACGGCAATCGTGCCATGATGGTTCGCAAAACGGAGGTGGCACTTTCTGCGCGAAGGATCATTACAAATGCTGATTTTGCCGATGCGTTTGAAATGCTTTTACCGGGATCGCTGATAGCAATGGATGTCTCTCACGCCACGGTCAATTCCACGCTGACATGGATCCGAACGATGATTCGGGGGATATGCCTTTAACCGGCACCCATCCTGTTCCATGCATCCAGACCGGCAATCTTGTAGGCCTCTGCGAGCGTTGGATAGTTGAAGGTGTTGTTCACGAAGAAATCGACCGTGCCTTTGAGATTGATCACCGCCTGACCGATATGGATGAGTTCCGTTGCCCCTTCGCCCACGATATGCGCGCCCAACAGGCGTCGCGTATCTCTTGAAAAGATCAACTTCAAAAATCCTGAATTCACCCCCATGATGTGCCCGCGTGACGTTTCGCGAAAGCGTGCGATGCCGCATTCATAGGCTACGCCTGACTTGCGCACATCCTCTTCCGATTGGCCAACCGTGGAAATTTCCGGCACCGCATAGATGCCATAGGGGAAGGTTTCTGGTGGCGGCGGCAGCGCAATGCCGAAAGCGTGACAGGCGGCAACGCGGCCCTGTTCCATCGAGGTGGACGCGAGACTTGGAAAACCGATGACATCGCCTGCGGCATAGATGTGCGGCGCATTCGTTTGGAATGTAACGTGGTCAACCCTGATGCGACCGCGGCTATCGGTTTCAATGCCGACGGTTTCAAGTCCAAGGCTTCCTACATTACCAGTGCGCCCCGCCGCATAGAGCAGCACATCGGATTTTACCACACGGCCATCGGACAGGCTCACCTCGACACCATTTGGCGTTACAACAATGTCTTTCACGGCAGAGCCGAGGCGAATGGTCATGCCGCGATCACGCATCTGGTGGATGAAATCATCGACGAGTTCGCGGTCCACAAAATCAAGTATCGTTTCGCGTGGCTCAATCAAAGTAACAGGAACATCAAGCGCTGAAAAGATCGTGGCATATTCCACACCGATCACACCGCCGCCGATCACGGTGAGCGTGCGGGGCAGGACTTTCATGTCGAGAATTTCATCGCTGTCAAAAATACGGTCGCTGTCGAAGGGAATGTTGTCAGGCCGGTGCGGGCGCGTACCCACGGAAATGAGCGCATTGCTGAATTCAATCTCGCTCACTTCGCCGGTTTCAGCCGTCAGTGACGCGCGGTTGGGGCCGATGAATTTGGCAAGGGCATGGATGTTCTTCACTGAGTTCCGCATGAATTGGTGCTGCAGAACTTCAACCTCGTGATCAAGGGTTTTGTGCAGGCGGGAAATCAGGTCGTGGGCTGAGATATCCTGCTTCACGCGGTAACCCCGCCCGTAAAACCCGCGCTCGCGCCAACCCGAAAGGTTCAGCACTGTTTCACGCAATGTCTTCGAGGGGATGGTACCGGTGTGCACAGAAACACCACCAAGCCTGCGGCCCTTGTCCACGACCATCACAGATTTGCCCAGCTTGGCAGATTGCACGGCGGCGCGGCGGCCCGAAGGTCCACTGCCGATAACCAACATGTCGTAATGGTTCATAGTTTAATCCAAAATCTCAAAGGCAGCGTCAACGGTCTTGCCGTTGTTGATAGGGAGAAGATCTTGCGGGCAACTGGACATCGCCACAATGCAATCCAGCTCGGCACGGAAAATCACATAGTCATTCGGTTTCGCCATCGACACGCCCCATTCCAACGCGCCATCCTGCCGCCACGGGATGTTCATGAAGGTGTTCAATGACGCTGGTGTGTAGGGCAGATAGATGCCGAGTTCGGCCAGCCCCGCATGCATGTTGTCCTTGCAGTTGTCGTGGTAGCTGGTGCAGCCCAAAAGCCCGTATCTCTCATTGTCGCATGGTGCGATGAGCGTGTCGTGGCGACCTGGTGAGGTGTCCGCTTCCAATGTGAGAATGGGGCGACGACGGTTGGTGATCAGCTTGTCGCCAACGATGGGATAAAGCCGTTCCCAATAGGCGCGGCATTGCTCCATGCCCATGTATTCCAGCGTGGAGCCCGATGCAAAAGCCCAGGTATCAACAACCTGTTTGCCGTGCGGGTTCATGATCTTGATGGCTTGGCCCTTGTTAAGCCGTGCAGCCTTTCCCCGCCGCGCTGGTATTGTGTGAATGTCACCCATCAGCCTATCTTCTCCCGAAACACCCAACTATCACAGGCCAAGCAATGAACAGCAAGCAGGAACAACTCGACATCAACAAGGCCAATGTCATGGCGTTTTATGACTTGATGTTCAACGGCTGCAAGCCCGCCGAAGCCATTTCGAAATACGTGGGCGACACCTACATCCAGCACAACGCCGAAGTGGCTGACGGCAAGGACGCTTTCATCGCTTACTTCACCCAGATGGCGAAGGACTATCCGGGAAAGCGCGTGGAATTCAAGCGCGTAATTGCTGAGGGCGACATGGTCGTGTTGCATTGTCGCCAGATTTGGCCGGGCCTGCCGGATTATGCCGGAATGGATATTTTCCGGCTGGATGCGGATGGCAAGGTGGTGGAGCATTGGGACGTGCTGCAAACCGTTCCCGATAAAATTGCCCATGGAAATGGCATGTTTTAACAGCTACAAGCCGCCCACACGAAACACCGAGATTGAATCGCTGACATGAATGATACGCCTGCAAAGCCCGCTTTAGACTATCGCGAGACCGTTTTCCTGCCGAAAACCGACTTCGCCATGAAGGCAGGCCTGCCGGAACGTGAGCCTGCGCTGCTGAAGCGCTGGGCCGACATGGGGCTGTATGAAAAACTCCGCGCGCAGAGCAAGGGCAAGCCGAAATACGTGCTGCATGATGGCCCGCCCTATGCCAACGGCAACCTCCACATCGGCCACGCTCTGAACAAGATCCTCAAAGACATCGTCACCCGCTCGCACCAGATGGATGGTTATGACTCGAATTACGTTCCCGGCTGGGATTGTCACGGCCTGCCCATCGAATGGAAAATCGAAGAGGAATACCGCGCGGCGGGCAAGAACAAGGACGCCGTCCCCATCAACGAATTCCGCGCCGAATGCCGGACCTTTGCCGCAAAGTGGGTGGGCATCCAGCGCGATGAGTTCCAGCGCTTGGGCGTGACGGGAGATTGGCAGAACCCGTATCTCACAATGAACTTTGGCGCCGAGTCGATCATCGCAAGCGAGCTGTTAAAATTCGCCGAGTCCGGCCAGCTCTATCGCGGCTCAAAACCCGTGATGTGGAGCGTGGTTGAAAAAACAGCTCTGGCTGAGGCTGAAGTTGAATATGCGGATGTTGAGGTCGATACGATTTATGTGAAGTTTCCTGTGCAGAAGGTTTTTACAGGAAAAAGCGGAAGACTCGCTCATAGCGAACTTATGCGACAGATGAAGCCCTGGGACAATGTGTCAATTGTAATCTGGACAACAACACCTTGGACAATCCCTGGCAATAGAGCAATTAGCTATTCTAAGGACATCACGTATCGTCTTTACGAAGTCGCCTCTGTTCCAACTGGCAATGGGGTCAAGGTTGGTGAGCGACTAATCATTGCTAAAGAACTCGCTGCGGAAGTTATGAAGGCGGCAGGAGTGGGAAATTATACTGAAATTGAAGAGCGTATAGTGGGGCTTGACGACTTGATTTGCAATCATCCGTTAAGTGCACTTGGTTACGACTTCCCCGTTCCTCTCCTCGATGGTGATCACGTCACCGACGACGCAGGCACCGGCTTTGTCCACACCGCGCCAAGTCATGGTGCAGATGACTACAACATCTGGATAGAGAAAGATGGGGGGTTCATCCCCACACCTGTCAACGCAGATGGTTTCTACACCAAGGACGCGCCCAGTTTCGAAGGTGGTCGTGTCATTGATCAATATGGCAAATGGGGCAATGCGAACAAGCTGGTGATGGATGCTTTGAAGGAAGCAGGCATGTTGCTGTCCGCCAAGCGCAAGACCATCAGCTATCCACATTCCTGGCGCTCGAAGAAGCCCATCATTTTTCGCAACACGCCGCAGTGGTTCATCTCGATGGAGAGCCATGGCCTGCGCGAGAAGGCCTTGAAAGCCATTGAAGACACCAAATTTTTCCCGCCCGCCGGGCAAAACCGCTTGCGCGGCATGATCGCGGACAGGCCCGATTGGGTGATTTCGCGCCAGCGCGCGTGGGGCGTGCCGATTGCGGTTTTCGTGAACAAGGAAACGGGTAAAATTCTGAATGATATCAATGTGAACAAGCGCATTGCGGACTCATTTTCTAAAGAGGGTGCCGACGCGTGGTTTGCCGATGGTGCTGCCATTCGCTACCTCGGTGATGGCTACAATTCGCAGGAATGGGAACAAGTTCGTGATATTCTTGATGTGTGGTTCGATAGTGGATGCACCCATGCCTTCTGTTTGGAGCAACGTCCCGATTTAAAGTGGCCAGCGGACCTCTACCTCGAAGGCTCCGACCAGCATCGCGGCTGGTTCCACTCGTCTCTGCTTGAATCCTGTGGCACGCGTGGCCGTGCACCCTATGATGCGGTTCTCACCCACGGTTTTGTTGTGGGTGAAGACGGACGCAAGATGTCAAAGTCACTTGGCAACATCGTCACCCCGCAAGACGTGATCAAGCAATCGGGCGCAGATATCCTGCGCCTCTGGGTCGCCTCTGCCGATTACGCGGAAGACCTGCGGCTCGGCAAGGAAATCCTCAAAACCAATGTGGATGCCTACCGCAAGCTGCGCAACACCATGCGCTATATCCTCGGTGCCCTTGATGGCTTGAAGGATTGGGAAAATGTTTACCCCACCGACATGCCCGAGCTCGAGCAATACATTCTGCACCGCCTGCATGAAATCGACTCGATTGTTCAGGCCGCCTACAAGGTGTTCGACTACAAGCTGATCTTTGCAACACTCACCAATTTCATGACGCAGGATTTGAGCGCCTTCTATTTCGACATCCGCAAGGACGCGCTCTATTGCGACCCGTGGTCCAGCAACAAACGCAAATCCTGCCGCACGGTGATGGACCAGCTCTTCCATTGCCTCACCACATGGTGGGCGCCGATCCTCACCTTCACCATGGAAGAGGTGTGGCTCACGCGCTTTGACGGCGAGGGTAGCTCCGTGCATCTCATGCAGTTTGCGAAAACGCCGGATGAATGGCACCAGCCGGACATCGCCAGGAAATGGGACATGATCCGCAATGTGCGGGGCGCTGTGACCGGCGCTTTGGAATTGGAACGCGCGCAAAAACGTATTGGTTCTTCGCTTGAAGCCGCACCAACCGTCTATGTGCAAATGGATGCGGACAGCATCGCCGTTCTGAAAGCCTGCGACTTCGCTGAGGTCTGCATCACGTCCGACATCACCATCGTCGAAGGCGAAGGGCCAGCCGATGCCTTCCACCTCGACGACTTGAAAAACGTCGCCGTCGTCTCTGCCAAAGCCGAGGGCCAGAAATGCGCCCGCTCATGGAAAATTTCGAAGGACATCGGGCGGGATAAGGACTTCCCGGATGTCACCCCGCGCGATGCCGAAGCGGTGCGTGAATGGCAAAAGCGGTTCGGGAAAACACTGGCATGAAGCCAAAGCTGTGGGGGCCATTGTCGCGGCTGACACTTGTATTGGCCACCTTGGTGTTTGCCATTGACCAGCTCCACAAGTGGTGGATGCTGCAAATCTTTGACATCGAAACCTGGCAACCGGTGACACTCACTCCGTTTCTGGACCTCATCCTCGTATGGAACCAAGGGGTGTCTTACGGCTTGCTCAAAACCCATACGCAGGGTCTCTTGATCGGCATAAGCCTTATGATCACAAGCGTATTGTGGATATGGTCGTGCCGTTCCAACCGCCCCGTGGCCGTGGCAGCCCTTGGGCTGGTGATCGGCGGCGCGCTTGGCAATGCGCTGGACCGCTATCTCTATGGGGCAGTGGCGGATTTCTTCCATCTGCACTGGGGCAGCTTGAGCTGGTATGTCTTTAACCTGGCCGATGTGGCGATTGTTGCGGGCGTGGGCCTTTTGCTGTATGAATCTTTCATGGAACGCAGCACCCGTTAACGTCTTTGAATAGCCGGATTTGGGTTGCAAACCGCGCTTTATGTTTATTGCAAGGGAATTTAAGGCATGAAACTGGTTTATTCATTGCTTGGTCTGAGCCTGGCTTTGGGCGGATGTTCGTCGTCCGGCGTGCTTGGATCATTGGGCATGGGATCACCATCGCCGACGCCGACCGCCAGCAATATCCAAGTTGGCAATACGCTCGCCATGCCGCCTGACCTGCAGCTGCGCGCACCGGGCACAAACACATCCGCTGCCTATCAGCCAAATACTGCGGCTCCCGTCCAGTCAGCCGCACTTGACCAACCAATCGCTCAGGCCCCTGTTGTGCGTGCACCCGCCCAGGATGTTTATGCGAAATACGGCATTTCCAAAGTGAAGCCGGATGGAACCGCAAAAACAGATCAGGAACTCAAGGCTGAACTCAAACTGGCTGTACTGAACGAAAAACGGAGGAAGCAGCCCGGCTATGGCACGATCTCGAATATCGGAAATATTTTCAGCGACGGTTGATTGCGGACATTACAAAAAACTCATTGGACGGCAAAGGCGATCCCGTGCATGTTCAAAGGGTTGCGAATCCTAGCCCAAGAAAGACTGCCATGCGCCCTGCGAAGTTTTACGTTCTGCAACTTCTCGCTCTTTTGTTTTTAATTCTGCCAGCTCAGGCCATGAAATTGGACGTAGCCAATTTCAAGCTAGCCAATGGCATGGAAGTCGTCGTCATCCCCGATCATCGCGCGCCTGTTGTAACGCATATGGTGTGGTACCGTGTGGGATCGGCTGACGAGGTTTCCGGCAAGTCAGGCCTTGCGCATTTCCTTGAGCACCTGATGTTCAAGGGTACGACAAAACATCCCTTTGGTGAGCTGGACCATCTCATTTCCGTGAACGGTGGTGAGGGAAATGCTTTCACCACGCGCGATTACACCGCCTATTTCCAGCGCATAGCTGCTGATCGCTTGCCCCTCATGATGGAGCTTGAGTCGGACCGGATGCAGAATCTTGTCCTCATCGACGAGAATGTTTTGCCAGAACTTCTGGTTGTGCGCGAAGAACGCCGCACGCGCACTGACAGTGATCCTTCAGCCCTGCTTGGTGAACAGATCGATGCGGCCATGTTTACGGCACACCCTTACGGCAAGCCTGTCATAGGCTGGATGTCAGAGGTTGCCAAGCTGACCAAAGACGATGCCCTTGATTTTTACAAAGCGCACTATACGCCGGCAAATGCTATTCTCGTTGTGGCCGGTGACGTAACCCCAGAGCAGGTGAAGACCCTTGCTGAGAAATATTATGGCGTATTGAAAAATACATTCACTCCAACACCACGCATTCGCACGGCAGAGCCAGACCCGATTGCGGCGCGCCGTGTTATTATGAGCGATGCGCGCGCTTCGTCCCCGGTGTTTCAGCGCAGTTATCTGGCACCATCCTATTCTACCGCTGAAGGTCGCGAGGCCAATGCGCTCGATCTGTTGGGCGAAATTCTTGGCGGTGGCAGCCAGAGCAGATTGTACAAAAGCCTTGTGGTCGAGCAAAAACTGGCATCAAACACAGGAGCGTGGTTTACCGGAGATGGGTTGAACAGTGGCTCGTTCGGTGTCTACGGCATGCCAAATTCCGGTGTTGATGTTGGCAAGGTTGAAGCGGCTGTTGATGTGGTTTTGGCTGACATTCTGAAAAATGGCGTGACACAAACCGAACTTGACCGTGTGCGCAACAAAGCACTCGCTGAACAAGTTTACCTGCTTGACGACCAATCCAGCCTGGCGCGTATATTTGGTGTTGGCCTTATGACGGGACTGACTGTCAAAGACATTTTGGACAGCGATTTGGAAACGGCCAAGGTAACGCCGGAAGATATCAAGCAGGCCGCTGCAAAAATCATTCAGATCAAGCGCTCGGTAACCGGCGTGCTGTTGCCTGAAACCCCTGTTCTCAATTGATGTGAAGGCAATATTCATGCGCATTTCATTCCTTAAACCCGTTGTTGCCTGTTTTGCCTGTGCGCTGTTTTTTGCCCCGGCTTACGCCATTGACATCAAGGAGGTAACCAGTCCCGGTGGCATAAAAGCATGGCTTGTTGAAAGCAAAACCATTCCGCTTATAGCCATGGGATTTTCTTTTGAAGGCGGTTCCACGTCGGACGCCCCCGGCAAGGAAGGTACCGCAAATTTTATCACAGGGATGATGGACGAGGGTGCCGGAGACATGAGTGGCTCCCTGTTTCAGGCCAAGCGCGACGAGCTGGCGGTGAAGATGGGTTTCGACACGGGCAAGGACGAGTTTGAAGGCACATTCCAAACCCTTTCTAAAAACAAGGATCAAGCCTTTGCCCTGTTGAATATAGCAATCACTTCGCCGCATTTTGAGAGCGATGCCATGGAGCGTGTGCGCCAGCAATTCCTGGCATCCGCCCGCGATAACGAGCAAGAGCCGGATCGGATCGCATCTGCCGCCTGGATGAAACTGGCCTTCGGCAAGCAGGCCTATGCCCGCGAAACCAACGGCACGCCAGCGTCCATTCCAAACATCACGCCAGAAGATTTAAAGGCGATGCACAAATTGCTGTTCAGTCGCAAGGGTTTGAAAGTGGCAGTGGTTGGCGATATTGATGTGGTAACACTGGGCAAGGCGTTGGATGATGTATTTGGCGGCTTGCCAAATACCGAGCCACCCAAACCACTTGAAAAGGAAGCTGTTGCCACGGGTCCCGTTGTCAAGATTATTGACCGCGATATTCCCCAAAGCGTGATTGTTTTTGGGCAGGAAGG
This sequence comes from Rhodobiaceae bacterium, assembly GCA_031417195.1. Lineage (GTDB taxonomy): Bacteria > Pseudomonadota > Alphaproteobacteria > Rhizobiales > Aestuariivirgaceae > Aestuariivirga. The sequence goes on along the minus strand of JANOVC010000102.1, from coordinate 12,407 downwards.
CATTCTCCGCGCCGATCCGGATTTCATCCCGGCCTTTATCATGAGCCACATTTTGGGCGGCGGTGGCTTTGCCTCGCAGCTTACCAATGAAGTGCGAGAAAAGCGCGGTCTGACCTACGGCGTTGATTACAGCCTGGCACCGCTTGACCACGCTGGATTGTATTTGGGCTCCGTCAGCACCCGCAATGAAAAGGCCGGTGAGGCGCTTGGCGTGGTCAAGGATGTGTTGCAAAAAATGTCAACACAGGGGCCGACCCAGGCTGAGCTTGATGATGCCAAGACATTTCTTACAGGTTCTTACGCGTTGCGTTTTGACTCCAATGACAAAATCGCCAATCAGCTCCTGGGCATTCAGCAACAGGGACTTGGAATTGACTACATCAACACCCGCAACGCAAAAGTTGAAGCCGTAACCCTTGATCAGGTAAAAGCCCAAGCCAAGCGCCTGATTGACAGTGACAAACTGATTGTCACTGTTGTCGGCAAGCCTGAAGGCCTGAAATCTACAGCCACGGGCGGATAAATACCGAGCCTGCGCGGTCATGACAATTTTATCCGCGCTGGCCAATTGTCTCACGGTGTAATGAGGAGTATGTTTATTCGCCAATCCCAATAGCGGCACTCATCCCGTGACGTTATTCGTGGGATGTGGCCACGGAGGAACAAGCGATGAGTGAATTGGTTTGCCTTCAGTTGAGTGTCTTGTTGTGGCTCGCCCACGTGCTGTGCCAGGCAATCACGGCGAGGATGGAATTCGGTGACGCCTATCTGTTTAGTCCCCGTGATGAGCTGAGAACGGCTAAAGGTCTTACCTCTGGCCGCGCTGAGCGTGCGCTCGCAAATTACGTCGAGAATCTTGCACCCTTTGTTGCTCTTGATCTGGCGCTCATTGCCACGGGACACACTGGCGGTCTTGGCGCAACGATTTGGATAATCGGGCGCATTGCCTATCTTCCAATTTATCTCGCAGGCATTGTATATCTAAGAACAGCAGCCTGGGTCATTTCGCTCGTGGGATTGCTGATGATGCTGGCGCGGGTGGCTGGATACTGATGTCGTGTCGGTGATCATCCGCCAGGTGTAAACTTCCGCCCGATCAGCTAAACTGCTTGAATGCGAATCCACAGGCTTTCCGAAGGCACCATAAACCGTATCGCGGCGGGCGAAGTTATCGAGCGCCCCGCCAGTGTGGTTAAGGAGCTTGTCGAAAATGCGCTCGATGCAGGTGCCACCCAAGTTGATGTGGCGTTTCGCGGCGGCGGCAAAACCTTCATTCGTGTGACCGACAACGGCTCCGGCATGGGGGCTGATGATCTCACACTTTGCATTGAGCGCCACGCCACCTCAAAACTCAGAGATGACAATCTCGTTGATATCAACACGCTGGGGTTTCGCGGGGAAGCGTTGCCTTCTATTGGTTCGGTTAGCCGCATGGCACTGTCATCACGGCTGAAAGGTTCAGGCGAAGCCTTCGCTTTGCACGTTGAGAATGGCCATCGGCAGGTTTTGAAGCCTGCGGCCCTCGCGTCTGGCACTGAAATTGAAGTGCGCGATCTGTTCTATGCAACACCAGCGCGCCTCAAGTTCCTGAAAACGGATCGCACTGAAACAGCCGAAGCAGCCGATGTGGTTAAACGTTTGGCGCTCGCCCATAACAACACGGGCTTCAGCTTTGTGACCGAAGAGCGCCGCATAGTTGATGTGGTGGCAGGTGAAACGCGCAACGCCCGTGTAGCTCGTATCATGGGCGCAGAATTCATGGAGAATGCCGTAGCATTTGCAGGCGAGCGTGATGGCTTGCAAGTTGAAGGTTACGCAGGCCTTCCAACGTACAGCCGCGCTCATGGCAACATGCAGTTTGCTTTCGTGAATGGTAGGCCAGTGCGCGACAAGCTCATTACGGGTGCCATTCGCGGTGCCTATGCCGATCTCATGTCGCGCGCGCGTTTTCCAGCCGTTGTCGTGTTCCTCACCTGCCCGACCGAACGCGTCGATGTCAATGTGCACCCTGCAAAATCCGAAGTGCGCTTTCGGGATAGCGGCGGGGTGCGCAGTTTTATTGTCTCCATCATTCGCAATGCGTTAGCGGGCAAGGGCTTGGTTTCAAACACCGATATTGGCCGTGCCACTATATCCAGCTTCCGCCCGATGTCACCACCCACCTCAAATTATGGTGGCTTCGCAGAGCGTCAGGCGGTCTTCGATATGAACATGCCCATGTCGGCACCTGTCGAAGATGCACAGTATACTGAGGACTACCCGCTGGGCGTTGCCCGCGCGCAGTATCACGACAATTACATTGTTGCGCAAACAAAGTCCGGCATTGTGCTGGTGGACCAACACGCCGCCCATGAACGCCTTGTCTATGAGCGTCTCAAGCGCGAGAGGGCAGACAAGGGCATTTCGACGCAACCGCTTCTTGTGCCGCAAGTCATTGAGCTTGATCCCGTTGATGTTGAACGTTTGACGGGCGCGGAAGATGTGCTCGCCAAATCCGGCCTTGTACTGGAAGCTTTTGGTGACGGTGCAGTTCTTTTGCGTGAAGTTCCATCCGCGTTGGGTTCAGCTGATGTGGCGGGTATTGTCAAAGATATCGCCGATGAACTGGCAGAGCTTGGCAGCACCACTGCCATTGAAGACCGCATCAACCATGTGCTGGCCACCATGGCCTGCCATAACTCTGTGCGCTCAGGCCGCAAGCTCAAGCCCGATGAAATGAACGCTTTACTCCGCGAAATGGAAGCCACACCCAATTCCGGCCAATGCAACCACGGCAGGCCGACCTTTGTAGAATTGAAATTGGCAGATATCGAACGGCTATTCGGCAGGCGCTGAGCCAAAGCGATAGAATCTGAGCCTCGTCTCTCCGTAGTCACGCGCATCGATTAGCGTGAGCTCTGCAATCTCCGGCATATCAGCCTTGCCGATCTCTTCCAGCACGACAATGGCCCCGACATTCAACCACATGCCTTGCACCAGTGAATTCAATGCTTTTAAGCCCAGCCCCTTGCCATATGGCGGGTCACAGAACACCAAGTCAAACTTCGCTACAGGCGCGCACAGTCCCAAGTCCGTGGCGTCGCGCCGCCAAATCTTGCATTGTCCAATCACGCCAAGCTTATCCGCATTGGTGCGCACCATCCCGCGGGCTTCCGCACTTTCATCCACAAACTGGCAATGCCGACCGCCGCGAGATAAAGCTTCAAAACCAAGTGCACCTGTGCCCGCGAAAAGGTCCAGCACGCGGGCACCCTCAAGTTCCAGCCCTGCGATGCCATGGGCTAGAATATTGAAAATGGCTTCGCGTACCCGGTCCGACGTGGGCCGTGTTGCCTGATCGGCAGGTGTAGCCAAATGCAGGCCCCTAAACTTTCCGCCGACGATCCGCATTCTCAACCTTCGCCTTGCCGCCCAATTGTTCCTTCCAGAATTTTGCTGGAATTTCCTCAATGCCGCCGCGTTTCAATTCACCAAGCTGGAACGGCCCGAAACTCACGCGGATCAATCGGTTCACCTGCAACCCCAAAAACTCGCACAGCTTCTTCACCTCGCGGTTCTTGCCCTCGCGGATCGCCACATTCATCCACACATTATCGCCTTGCGATTTCTCAATCGTGGCCTCAACAGGACCATAGCGAACCCCCTCGATCTCAACACCTTTCGCAAGCTTGGAGAGTCCAGCATCATCAATCTTGCCATAGGCGCGCACCTTGTAGCGCCTGATCCAGCCGGAGGAGGGGAGTTCCAATGAGCGGGCAATTTCTCCGTCATTGGTGAGCAACAACAAGCCTTCTGTATTAATATCAAGCCGACCGATGGACACCACGCGTGGCAGCTGCTGGCGCAGCTTGTCAAACACCGAAGCGCGACCCTCGGGATCCTTGTGACTTACTACCAGTCCATCAGGCTTGTGATAGCGCCACAGCCGCGAGGCCTCCTTCTGTGGCAGCAGCCTGCCATTGATACGGATTTCGTCGTTGGTGGTTACGTTCTGGGCGGCGGTTTTCAATGTCTTGTGGTTGAGTGTCACATGGCCATCAAGAATGAGTTGCTCCGCCTCGCGCCGCGAACACACGCCAGCCCGCGCAATCACTTTGGCAATCCGTTCGCCTTCAAATTCACTCATCTTGACGTGCATCCTTCTTTAGGGCTCATGTCGCACGATGAGCCACAAACTACCAGACCCGATGTTAAAAGCCTTCGCCGCCGCCGAACAGGCGAGCGAGGCGGGCGAAGTGCCAGTGGGTGCAGTAATCGTGGACGCGGCAGGAAATATTTTGTCCATCGCAAGCAACCGAACGCTGACTGACCGCGATCCCACGGCACATGCCGAGATGCTTGCTATACGTGAGGCAGCCGCAAAAATCGGTTCTGAGCGTCTGATTGACTGCGATCTCTACGTCACCCTCGAACCCTGCGCTATGTGCGCCGGTGCCATTTCCCATGCACGAATACGGCGACTGTATTTTGCAGCCAGCGATGAGAAAATGGGAGCCGTGGAAAATGGGCCAGTCTTTTTCAGCCAATCCACCTGCCATCACAAACCCGAAGTTTACGGTGGCATTGGCGAACATCAAGCCAAAACCATGCTCACTAATTTCTTCAAGTCACGCCGCTAAGCGATTCTATTGTTTCGCAATTCTAGCGCCCGCTTGAGCTTGTCTTTGCTCAGATCAGACACTTCAAATATTTCGCGCACCTTGAAAAAATCACCTGAGCCAAAGCGGTCAACATCCGGCTTGATATAAATATCGGGTGGAGACGCAGCGCGGCGAAGTTCTGCCAATTGGTTGAACATGATGAGCATGGAGCCGATGCCAAGCTCCATGTTTGAGGGATGCAGACGTTCTGAAAGCTGTGGCTTGCCGGTTACATCAACGGCCACCACGAGGTCCATCCCTTCTCGCACATGATCAAACGGGACAGGGTTTGTAACCCCACCATCCACATGCAGGCGGCCATCTATTCTTGGCGCAACGATCACACCCGGTATCGCGATGGAAGCAGCGACCGCCTGCACCATGTTGCCCGTAGTGATCACATGTTCCTCCATCCGTTCAAAATCGGTTGTGACTACGAGAAAAGGAATGAGCGTGTCTTCGATGTTCTGAACAAGGGAGTCCGGTAGGGCAAGATCAACCAGTTTTTCACCATGAAGGTGCATGGAAAGTAAACCCTTAAGCGAGAGAATCTCGCCCAATTTCGATTTCCGTGTGCCAAACACGTAGCGCATCGCATCCATGCGCTTGCTGAGAATTTTCTCGGCCTGCAATCGAATATCCTTCGCTGTCATGCCCGCCGCATAACCGGCACCCACAAGTGCACCCATGCTACAGCCGGCAATTTTGGCGGGCTTCAATCCAAGTTCATCAAACGCTTCAAGCATGGGAATGTGTGCGAGCCCGCGCGCACCGCCACCGCCAAGGGCAAGACCTATTTTCATGACGTTACTGCCCGCCAACCAATGTCGCGGCGGCAGAAACCTTCGGGCCAGTCAATTTTATCGACGGCGGCATATGCCTGCTTTTGGGCATCAAATGCGGTTTCCCCTATTGCCGTCACGTTCAAAACACGCCCACTTGAACTTACCAGTTTTCCACCTTTCGAAGTAGTACCCGCATGGAAAATTTGCAAGTCAGGCCCAAAATCCTGGGACAAGCCTTTGATTTCGGTCCCCTTCACATAGTCTCCGGGATAACCCTTGGCGGCGAGAACGACGGTCAATGCGAACTCATTGCGCCATCGCACCGAGATTTTATCCAACGTGCCATCAACCGTGGCCAACAGCAGTGTGAGCACGTCATCTCGCAAGCGCATCATCAACACCTGTGTTTCCGGGTCACCAAAGCGGGCATTGTATTCAATAAGTTTAAGACCTTGTTTGGTGAGAATAAGACCTGCATACAAAACGCCCACATATGGGTGCCCCATGTCTGCGAGTGCGCGAACCGTGGGCTTAACGATTTTCTCCAACGCCTCCGCACAGAGCACATCCGTCATGCAGGGAGCAGGGGAGTAGGCACCCATGCCGCCAGTGTTCGGACCAACATCACCTTCGCCCACGCGTTTGTGATCCTGCGCCGTTGCCAGCGGCAAAGTATGAATGCCGTCAGACAGCACAAAGAAACTCGCCTCTTCGCCTTCAAGAAACTCCTCAATCACGCATTCCGCACCGCCAAAGCGGCCGGAGAAAATATCATCAAGAGCGGCATGGGCTTCCGATAAAGTCATCGCGACGGTGACACCTTTGCCAGCAGCCAAACCGTCGGCTTTGATAACGATGGGAGCACCATGTTTTGTAAGATAGGCAAGGGCCTTTCCCAAATCCGTAAAACGGCCATAGGCGGCGGTAGGGATATTGTATTTCGCACAAATGTCTTTGGTAAAACCTTTGGAGCCTTCAAGTTGAGCGGTAAATTTTGAAGGGCCAAACGCCTTGATGCCGGAGGCCTTGAGATCGTCCACCAAACCAGCGACCAGTGGCGCTTCAGGTCCAACGATAACGAATTTAATGTTTTGAAGCTGGCAAAGGGCAATCACGGCAGCGTGGTCGGTAACATCAATAGCAACGAGTTCGGCCACCTCGGCAATACCGGGATTGCCGGGGGCACAAAAAAGCTTGGTTAGTAGTGGGCTGGCCGACAGCGCCCATGCCAAGGCGTGCTCGCGGCCACCAGAACCAATCAACAATACATTCATACCAGTTTTCCTTGCCTTTCGCACCCTTCTCGCATTTGATGGGGCGGAATCAAAGAGAAACTGACGAGATGTCCACCGATTGGCCCTATGACCCCGAAACGGGTGAAATTGTTGAAACGCCGACGCCCAATATTGGCGAATATTCGGTCACGGAGATTTCCCACAAGCTGAAAAAAACCCTCGAAGAAACCTTCGGCCATGTGCGGGTGCGCGGAGAATTATCGGGCTATCGCGGGGCGCATTCCTCCGGACATTGCTATTTTTCCATCAAGGACGAAGGTGCAAAGCTCGATGCCGTGATCTGGCGCGGTAATTTCTCCAAGCTACGGGCCAAGATGCAGGAGGGGCTGGAGGTCATCGCCACCGGCAAAATCACGTCCTACCCCGGCAAATCCAATTACCAGATTGTGATTGAAAACATCGAGCCCGCGGGTGTCGGTGCACTCATGGCCCTGCTCGAAGAACGCAAGCGCAAGCTCGCGGCGGAGGGGCTGTTCGATGCCGATCGCAAAAAGCCATTGCCCTATTTGCCAAAACTGATCGGCGTGGTGACATCGCCAACCGGCGCTGTCATCCGCGATATTTTGCACCGTCTCACGGATCGTTTCCCGCGCAACGTGCTGGTGTGGCCTGTGCGCGTACAGGGCGAAACATCTGCCGCAGAAGTGGCAGCCGCCATTCGCGGGTTTAACGCCATGGAAAATCCGCCTGACCTGTTGATCGTGGCACGGGGCGGTGGCTCACTGGAAGACCTCTTGGGCTTCAGCGAGGAGAGTGTGGTTCGCGCCGTTGCCGAAAGCAAAATCCCCATCATTTCCGCGGTAGGCCATGAAACCGATACAACACTCATTGACCTTGTCGCAGACCACCGGGCACCCACACCTACAGCCGCGGCCGAACGCGCCGTCCCTGTTCGGGCGGATTTGCTGTTGGAACTGGCGTCCCTGAACGCGCGCCAAACACGCGGCATATCGCGTTATTTCGATGAGCGACAAACCAGATTGCGCGCTGCCACCCGCGCCCTTCCAAAACCCGATGAAATTCTGGCCCTTGTGCGCCAACGCTTTGACAGTATTGCCACACGGCTGCCGCCATCGCTGAGAGCCAATGTGCAGCGCCATCGGCTGGAGCTGGTGAAAACATCAGGCAGGCTTACTTTCAAGCCCATTCTGCAAAGCCAGCGCGAGCAGGCACGCCGCCTTTCCGAAGTGGGCCTGCGACAGTCACGCGCAATTTCCCTGAGGTTACAAAGTTTCAAAGATAGGCTTTCATCGGAGGCCAAACTCTTCGCTGCCTTGAACTATACCTCGGTTCTGGCCCGCGGTTTTGCAGTTGTGCTCGATGCCAAAGGTCAGCCCGTGAAATTGGCATCATCCGTCACTCCCGGACAAAACTTGAAAATCCGCTTCGCAGATGACACATTAGATGTCACAGCCCGCAGGAAAACGACGCAGGGTGAGTTATTTTAAACTGGATCAGGTGATGAATTTTATTGATAAAGCGTTGCCCTTGCAGCGCGAAGCGAAGTTGAAATATCTGGATGCGGATTATCAGGTCTTGCGTGAAGGAGATTTTGTTCGCTGTGCGGTTTCCGGCGATCCGATTAAACTTGAAAACCTGCGCTATTGGCATGTGGACAGGCAACTCGCGTTTAGGTCTGCCGAGGAGTCATTCTGCGACTTTCTGAGACAACCTCAGAACATCCAGTTCACGGAATGATTGATATTGTCACGTAAGACGATAAAAAAATTCGCGGCAAGCAGCAGGGATTGGATTGTCGAAGCCGTGGTCGATCTCATCGACCGTGCACCCCGCATACGTCTGAGAGAGAAGAAAATAAAAAAAATCGTGTTCAGCAGCAGCAATTGAAAAATTAAGGGTGGTTCGCCCTTGGCAAAATAGAAATAGAGCTGATCCCAGTTTGTCCGTCTTATTAAATCCAGCATGCCTAATCACCAAACACCAATAAAGCGCTCCCCTCAAGCGGTTGTAAGTTAGCGCATGGAGGTTAACTTTCGATTGCCAAACTCACTATCGCTGGAAACGCTTTAAGACTAAGTGTATGCTAATTATTTTTGGTTGGAGTTAGTAAGATGTTAACCAATTGGACGCCTGACAGCTGGAGAAAATTCCCCATCGTGCAGGTGCCGGACTACGCCGACGCTGGTAAGCTCAAGACTGTGGAAGCGCGCCTTGCAGGCTTTCCGCCTCTGGTATTTGCTGGTGAGGCAAGAAAGCTCAAGCGCAAGCTTGCCCGAGTAGCCGAAGGCAAGGCTTTCCTCTTGCAGGGCGGTGATTGTGCCGAAAGCTTTGCGGAGCATTCGGCTGACAATATTCGCGATTTCTTCCGTGTATTCCTGCAAATGTCCGTGGTGATGACCTTTGCCGGTGGCCAACCTGTAGTTAAAGTCGGTCGTATTGCGGGCCAATTTGCTAAGCCGCGCTCGTCGCCAACCGAGGTGGTTGATGGTGTGGAATATCCGATTTACCGTGGCGACATCATCAACGACAGTGAATTGACGATTGAGGGCCGCCAAGCCGACCCTGAACGCCAGATCATGGCTTACCGCCAGTCTGCTGCCACGCTGAATTTGCTCCGCGCCTTCGCCCAAGGCGGATATGCCAACCTGGATCATGTTCACAAATGGACGCTGGGTTACCTTAAGGATTCTCCGGCATTTGAACGCTATCAGGAATTGTCGGACCGGATTACCGAGGCGCTTGGGTTCATGAAAGCTTGTGGCATCAATGCCGACACGGCACCGCAACTGCGCCAAACCGATTTCTTTACCAGTCATGAAGCTTTGCTTCTTGGCTATGAGCAGGCCATGACCCGAACCGATTCAACCAGCGGCGATTGGTATGCCACGTCCGGCCACATGTTGTGGATTGGTGACCGTACCCGTCAGGCCGACCATGCCCATATTGAGTTCTGCCGTGGCATTAAAAACCCGATAGGCCTCAAATGCGGGCCTTCATTGAAATCAGATGATCTCATCAAGCTGATTGATACGCTGAACCCTGACAATGAACCCGGTCGTTTGACACTGATTGCCCGCTTCGGTGCCGATAAGGTGGACAAGCATCTGCCGGAACTCATCCGCGCCGTGAAGCGTGAGGGCAGGGTTGTGGTGTGGTCATGCGACCCCATGCACGGCAACACCATCAAGGCAACATCCGGCTATAAGACACGCCCTTTTGAAGCAATCATGACGGAAGTGCGCCGCTTCATGGCCATTCACCAGGCCGAAGGCACCCACGCTGGCGGCGTTCATGTGGAAATGACGGGCAAGGATGTGACGGAATGCACCGGCGGCCTTCGTGCACTGCGTGATGAAGACCTGAACGACCGTTACCACACCTTCTGCGATCCCCGCCTCAATGCAGCACAGGCGCTGGAACTGTCATTCCTGGTGGCTGAAGAGCTGAAAAAGGAAATGGCCTCGCGCCCGCCATCCGCTGATGATGAATCCATGGAAGCTGCGGAATAGTTTTGCTTGATTTTGTGTTGCCTCAGCCTATTTCTGTAATGCAACATGTTACAAAATAGGAAGAGGCACGCATGATCGATCTCTATTATTGGGCAACCCCCAATGGCCACAAAATTACAGTGTTTTTGGAAGAGGCAGGCCTTGCCTACAAAATCCACCCCGTGGACATTGGCAAGGGCGACCAGTTCAAGCCGGAATTCCTCGCCATTTCTCCCAACAACCGCATTCCTGCCATTGTGGACAACGATCCAAAAGGTGGTGGCGCACCCATTTCGGTTTTTGAATCCGGCGCCATTCTTCTCTACCTCGCTGAAAAGACGGGTAAGTTCATCCATTCAAATATTCGGGGCAGAACCGAAGTTCTGCAATGGCTGTTCTGGCAAATGGGTGGCCTTGGCCCCATGGCCGGGCAAAACGGCCATTTCAACATTTATGCGCCCGAGAAAATTCCCTACGCTATGGAACGTTACATCAAGGAAACCACACGTCTCTACGGCGTGATGAACACACGGCTGGCGGACCGGCAGTTTCTTGCAGGCGACTACAGTATCGCCGATATGGCCTGTTATCCTTGGGTCGTTCCGCATGAGCGCCACATGCAAGCGATAACCGATTTCCCGCACCTCAAACGCTGGTTCGATGAGATCGCGGCGAGACCAGCGGTCATCAAGGCCTATGCCGCAGTAGATCCAAGCTACTCCAAACCAATGTCTGACGACGAGCGCAAAGTCCTCTTCGGGCAAACCGCGCGCTAACCCCACGGAAACCTTCCCGTCGGCTACAGACTTGACGAAATCGGCTCATTCCATCATGGTGAATGGCAATGACAACCGCCCGCACCATAGCCGCCTGTATTTGCGGAATGATTATTCGCTAGTTGCAAAACGACTGGCAGGGCGCCGCTTAACCAAAAACTACACATTCAAGCGTTATCCCTGACAGGTAAAACCTATTGGGAAACACGATGACCTTGCGCCTTTACAACACACTCACCCGCCAGAAAGAGGAGTTCAGACCCCTCGATCCCAAGAATGTGCGCATGTATGTCTGCGGCCCCACGGTCTATGATTTCGCCCACATCGGCAACGCGCGGCCCGTGATTGTGTTCGACGTGCTGTTTCGTTTGCTGCGCCATATCTATGGGCCAGAACATGTCACCTACGTGCGCAACATCACCGACGTTGACGACAAGATCAACGCGCGGGCTTTAAGGGATTTTCCAAATCTGCCGCTGAACGAAGCCATCCGCAAAGTGACGGAGAAGACCGCGAACCAATTTGATGCCGACGTAAAAGCACTGGGCAACCTCGAACCCACACATCAACCCCGTGCAACTGACTTCATTTCCCAAATGATCGATATGATCAGCACACTGATCACCAAGCGCCACGCCTATGTGGCGGGCGGCGAGGTGCTATTCGACGTGACGTCAATGAAGGACTACGGCCAACTCTCCAACCGCAAGATGGAAGATCAGAAAGCGGGAGCACGGGTGGCCGTCGAAGCCCACAAGAAAAACCCCGGTGACTTCGTTCTGTGGAAGTTATCAAGCGCAGAGGAACCCGGCTGGGAAAGTCCGTGGGGGCGTGGGCGGCCAGGCTGGCACATCGAATGCTCCGCCATGAGCAAGCAATATTTGGGCGAAACCTTCGACATCCACGGCGGCGGCCTCGATCTCATCTTCCCCCACCACGAAAACGAAATCGCCCAGTCACGGTGCGCGCACGGCACAAGCGTGATGGCGAACGTGTGGATGCATAACGGGTTCCTGCAGGTTGAAGGACAAAAGATGTCTAAGAGCTTGGGGAATTTTAAAACTATAGATCAAGAACTCCAGAAGTGGGGGGGTGAACTGCTCCGGTTTAACATGCTACGAACACACTATCGTCAGCCAATTGATTGGACAAAAGCCTCGTTGGAAGACAGCGTTAAAATTATGGGTGAATGGAAAGCCAAAATTGAATCCGTTGGGCCGAGTACGGAGCCAAAACTAGATCTTCAATACGATGTTATAAATGAGTTGTCTGATGATCTAAATACTCATGCAGCGATCACAGCGTTGCACATTCATAACAAGGCCCAAAACTATTCAGCTCTGGAGGCTTCACTTTTGTTTTTGGGTTTCGACTTACGAAACTCGAAAATTGGTCGCGTTTTCAACGAAAATATTGAAGAACTTGTCAGTGCTTCCGACGAGGTCGTAGCTCAACATGTGTC
>JANOVC010000101.1:0-25534 GCA_031417195.1 Rhodobiaceae bacterium | reverse complement strand
CCTTCATCGTCACAAACGGCTTGAAAAACCCCCATTCCTTGTCCGACATCAATCCGCGAACCATAGCTGACCTCCTCAAAGAACAGCTTTGAATCACGCTTCAACTGATTTGGGAACCCACTTTGTCAACACAGCCTAGGAAGCAAGACTTGCTGCCAATCCCGACGGTGGGTGAAATTCTACTGGAGGAGTTTTTGAAGCCGATGGCGCTTTCGCAGAATGCGCCGGCCCGCGCCCTTGGCGTGCCGCCGCGCCGCATCAATGAAATCGTGCTGGGCAAGCGGGCCGTGACCGCCGACACCGACTTGCGCCTGACGCGCTATTTCAAGTTGTCGGAAGGGTTCTTTCTGCGGTTGCAGATGAGCTATGACTTGCGTGTGCAGCGGCGGTTGTTGGGTGATAAGCTGGATTTTATTAAACCACGGGCGGCTTGAGGTTTGGTATAATTCAATGCAGTCCAGCACTGTCACCGTAACTCAAGTCTGCGAAATCATTACCTCCGCTTTTTTCGATTTGGATGATTCAACTTACTTTTTTGCTTGCTCTATCTTTTCCAGCTTTGCAATTTTTGCGATAAGTGTCGTAACGACAATGGCCTCAATATGAATGTAAGTTTCGTATAGAAAATTTACATTCGGTCGAGCTGGATTTTCTTTCCACTCTTTTGCTGTTCCATCTTTTTCCTTTCTTCGCCCCTTCTCAAATAGATCACGATAACGAAATGGAGCCACTCCTGTGAATGGTTCAAACAATATTTGGTTTTCGTGTGCTTTGTTTGCAGTCTCCAACGCTACAGTATCCGTGTACATTTCCTCGGCGTAACTCTTTGGATAAGGTTCGAGATAAACTACCCTTTTAATTCCCGCTCCTATAATAAGTTTTGTGCACATGTGGCGTGGAAAAGTGGTGCAAAATAATGTTGCGCCTTTAACCGAACGCCCCAATCTAGCCGCATCAACTAACGCTGACATTTCAGCATGAATCTGCCTGCCAAACTCGAGCAGGTCCATCACCCGTGAGTTTTTGATATTAGGCCCGCGAGGATCGTCCATTAAGAATGATACCTTTTCTTCTATGGTGTCGCCACGTTGATTGGATGGGGGCAGGGTAAGACAGTTTGCATCGTGAAGCTTTTCAAGAATTTCAATTGCTATTTTTCGCTTTTCTAATTCGTTAAAATCGGAACCTTCTGCATAATCTCTGTGGTCCGGTTTATCGCCTTCAAAGTAAGTTCCTCCACCAGCCTTTGGAACTTCATTGGAGCCTAGTGTAATTGCTTCACCCTCTGACGAAAAAATAGCTGCACCCACTTGACGAGAAAGATCAGCAGATCTTAGTGCAGCTGCCTTTGCCAAGTACATGCCATATTCATCATGAGTGGGAGTTACAAAATTATATCCGAAAAATAATTTTACTAAACGGTCAACTTCGTGTTCTGCAGAGTCCTTATCGTTACTGTTAATAATTGCATCTGCAAGATGAAACGCATCGCTAACTCTTTGTCCGTGGGGAACCGATTCTTCGTGCCCATCTCTATTTATCAAAGTTTCGGCTTCGACGGAGGTATCAACGAGTCGGAGGTCAGCATGAGAATCTCTAATTTTACGTTGAAGGGTATTTTTGCGATTGCTTTTTGTTGAGTGAATGGAAATCTGCAAAAATAACCGCCCATATATTCGGGGAATTAATTGAATTTCTTCGGGACGTTTAAATTGATCAAGAATGTAGGCATATTTATGCGCAGGTCGATCATGCTCACCAGTTATTGACTTGCGGGCTTCTCTAATACCAGCCACGGATAGGGTAGCTAACGCGTCATTGCCGGAGTTTTCGTTATGCTCATCTTCAAAAAGTCGGCGCACTTCATTTGCATAGCGGATATGTGAATCGTAACGTCTTTCAATTGGCTTTTCTTCAAGTGTAATACCGGTGCGAATTGATTTCATCAAATCTGTCAGCTTAATATGCTTGGATGAGTAACCTACTTTTGTTAAGCTTTTGTTAATGAATTCAACAATCTTGCGTGTGTCTACTCCAATTGGTGCAACGATACCAAATACGAGCTCCGGGAATTCTATATTTTTTAGAGCCCCCAGATCCCCACCTTTTTGGGTTTTAATAATTTGAGATTCTTTTGTTGAAATTGAACTTTCCGTTTTGGTACTCTTTTGATCTATGTTATTAAGAATCACTGAATCGCATTCCTTTTGATTGGAATTTCTATGCCGGATCGCTTATCATTACCTGAAGATTGGTTGATTGAAAATATGCGTTCAGCTGTCGAAAGTTATAGACATTTGAATGCGAATTCTGAGCAAGTCGTTTCAGAACAAAAGCTTGACTCACTTGTTGAGTTAGCTGCAGTTGGCCTCTCTCGTAATGTAGGTGTAACTTCAGCCTAAATATCTGGTAGATTTGCTGCCATATCAGGTACCATTTTTATTTGAATTAATTTTCAGCCTATAAGCCGTTGTAAGCCTTGCTTTTAGCGTCGCGTTGCCTCTTAGAAGTCACGCGTGGTCTTGACTTATTGCCAGCAGCCTCCGCTCCCGGCGCGTTCGCGCCGCCCTCTCCCGCGAGGGGCGAGGGTTTCAGGTGGAAGGAATGGGGTTAGCGGGGGCGGCCTCGGAAGGTTTTGCTGCCGGGTTTGCCGCCTTTGGAGCTGGCGCGGGGTCTTGGTTTTCCGGCGGGCCAGCTGGCTGTGGCGTCTTCGATTTTGGATTGTCGGGCCAGCGGGTCGTCCATCACGGCGAGCTCTACGGCTTTGAGGCGTTTCACCTCGTCGCGCAGTCTTGCGGCTTCTTCGAACTCCAGATTGGCGGCGGCTTCGCGCATTTTCTTTTCCATGTCGGCCAGGACCTTTTGCAGGTTGTGGCCGATCAGGGGTGTGCCGTCTCCGGCTTCGACTGTCACATGGTCGCGCTCGTACATGCTGTGCATGATGTCGGAGATGTTGCGCTTTATGCTCTGTGGCGTGATGTTGTTTTCGGTATTGTAGGCGACCTGCTTTTCGCGCCTGCGATCCGTCTCCTTGATGGCGCGTTCCATGCTGCCGGTGATTTTGTCCGCGTACAGAATAACGCGGCCATCGACGTTGCGGGCGGCGCGGCCGATGGTTTGCACCAGTGAGGTTTCCGAGCGGAGGAAGCCTTCCTTGTCCGCATCCAGAATGGCGACCAGCGCGCATTCGGGAATGTCGAGGCCTTCGCGCAGCAGGTTGATGCCGATGAGAACGTCGAAAGCGCCAAGGCGCAAATCGCGGATGATTTCGATGCGCTCCAGCGTGTCGATATCGCTGTGCATGTAGCGCACGCGGACACCCTGCTCGTGCATGTATTCGGTGAGGTCTTCGGCCATGCGTTTCGTCAACACCGTGACCAATGTGCGATAGCCCGCAAGGGCCACTTCCTTCACTTCGGCGATGAGATCATCAACCTGGGTTTTGACAGGACGGATGATGACCGGCGGATCGATGAGGCCGGTGGGGCGGATGACCTGCTCTGCAAAGATGCCGCCGGTCTGGTTCATTTCCCAGCTGCCCGGCGTTGCCGACACGCAGACGGTTTGCGGGCGCATGGCTTCCCATTCCTCAAAGCGCAAGGGGCGATTGTCGATACAGGAGGGCAGGCGGAAGCCATATTCGGCAAGGGTTGCCTTGCGGCTGAAGTCGCCCTTGAACATGCCGCCGATTTGCGGAATGGCAACGTGGCTTTCATCGACGAAGACCAGCGCGTTGTCCGGCAGATATTCGAAAAGTGTTGGCGGTGGTTCGCCGGGTTTTCTGCCCGTGAGATAGCGCGAATAGTTTTCGATGCCGGCGCAGGAGCCCGTGGCCATCATCATTTCGATATCGAAATTACAGCGCTGTTCAAGGCGCTGGGCTTCCAAGAGACGGCCCGCGGCGTTAAATTCATGCAAGCGCTTTTCGAGGTCAATCTTGATGCGGCGTACGGCCTGCTCAAGCGTGGGCTTGGGCGTCACGTAATGTGAGTTGGAATAGATTTTGACATGCTCGAGTTCAGCCTGCTTCTGGCCGGTGAGCGGATCGAATTCGGAAATGGTTTCAATCTCGTCACCGAAGAAGGAGAAGCGCCAGGCGCGGTCTTCAAAATGCGAGGGGAAGAGTTCGACTGTGTCACCACGCACACGGAAGGAGCCGCGCACGAAATTTGCGTCATTGCGTTTGTAGTGAAGCTTCACGAAATCGGCCAGCAGCTGGCGCTGTGCAATGCGCTCACTCTTTTTCACCTGGAACGACATGGCGGAATAGGTTTCCACATCGCCGATGCCATAGATGCAGGACACCGACGCCACCACGATCACGTCATCACGCTCCAGCAACGCGCGGGTGGCGGAGTGGCGCATGCGGTCGATCTGCTCGTTGATGGAGCTTTCCTTCTCGATGAAGGTGTCGGTGCGGGCGACATAGGCCTCCGGCGTGTAATAATCGTAATAGGAGACGAAATATTCCACGGCGTTTTCGGGAAAGAACGAGGCGAACTCGCCATAGAGCTGGGCGGCCAGTGTCTTGTTGGGCGCGAGGATGAGGGCGGGGCGCTGGGTTTGCTCGATGATTTTGGCCACGGTGAAGGTTTTGCCGGAGCCCGTCACGCCGAGGAGGACCTGGTCGCGTTCCTTGTCATTGATGCCGTTTACCAGTTCGGCGATGGCGGTGGGCTGGTCGCCCTTGGGTTCAAAGGGGGAGACGACCTTGAACGGGCGGCCACCATCGGACTTTGCCTGCTTGACCGGCTTGAAGGGCACGAAATTGGGCAGGGGATTGAATTCCGGGCGGATGGCGCCGCTGGACACAGGTATGTCGGGGTAGCCCTCGATTGGTGCGAGGGGTGCTTCGGCGAATCCGCCTTCTTGTCGTGAATGGCCCATGGCTCAGATATAGGGGCTTGGGGTGGATAGGCCAAGGGTTGCTGGTGACAGCATACTGTCAGCAGTCAGTGGGCTGTCAGGAGCGTCGCATGGCGGCCCCGTGAACCAGCACGGCGCAGAGGCTGGCCACGGCCATGAACCAGAACACGGCAAAGGGCCAATTGGTTTGCAGGGAGCCCACCAGTTGCGATGCGGCGGAACCAAAGGCCATTTGCGTGAAACCCGCCCAGCCCGCAGCGCTGCCGGTCATGCGGGCGTCAACGCTGATCGCACCCGCTGTGCCATTCGGGATGGTGAGGCCATTGCCGAAGGCGGCCAATGACATGGGCAGGAAGAGCGTGGCGGGGGAGAGCATGCCGGAGATCGCTGCGGCAAGGCAGAGGACGCCGCCGAGCAGTGTGACGACGCAGCCCGCCAGCATCATGGGGTCAATGCCGAATTTTTGCGTGTAGCGGCCGGACAGGAAGTTTCCGGCCATATAGGCGGCTGAGATTGTGACGAACCACAAACCATATTCCAGCGGCGTGCGTTTCAGTACATCCACCATGATATGGGGTGCGCCGCCGAGGAAGGCGAAGAACATGCAAGATGTGAAGGCCAGCGTGAGCGTGTAGTTGCGAAAGCGCGGCAGGGCGAAGAGGTGGCCTGCGTTGCGGAAGAAGTTCTGCGGGTCGGAGCCGCGGGCATGGTGGGTTTCGGGGAGGGTGAAATAGGACGCCATGAGCACGATGGCCCCGATAACTGCGAGCAGCCAGAAGCCGACGCGCCAATTGGTGTATTGTTCCAGCACGCCACCGAGGACAGGTGCGATCATGGGGGCGACCACGAAGGCCATGGTGATATATGAAATGACACTGGCGGATTTCTCGCGCGTGAACACATCGCGCACCATGGCGCGAGCGAGAACAATTCCCGCCGAGCCGCCGATGGCCTGTACGAGGCGCGCGGCAATGAGCAGTTCGATGGTGGGTGCTGCGGCTGCGGCAAGGCTTGCGACGAAGAACAGGCTGAGGCCCGCGAGCAATAGCGGCCTGCGACCATATTTATCCGAGGCGGGGCCATAGATGAGCTGGCAGACGGCCATGCCGATGAGATAGAGCGTGAGCGTGAGCTGTACGGTGCCATAGGGCACGCCGAAGGTTTTCTCGAGGCCCGGCATGGAGGGGATGAAGAGGTTCAGCGCCAGCGGCCCGATGGCTGAGATGGCAACGAGAATGGCAAAAGAGGGGCGGGCGGGAATGGCTGCGGACGCGTCAGTTGTGGTCATGGGAACCTCTTAGGCGGCGCGCATGTTCTTGCATAGCCAAAGCCCCGCAGTTCTGGCATGAGCTTCGCGCATGAACTACCGCCACGCCTTTCACGCCGGAAACCATGCGGATGTGCTCAAGCATATCGTGATGGCCCGCATCATCAACTACCTTAAACAAAAGGACACACCGTTCCGCGTGTTCGATGCCCATGCGGGCACGGGCATGTATGCGCTGGATGGGGTTGAGGCGCAGAAGACGGGCGAATGGGAAGGTGGCATTGGCAAGATGCCTGCTGCGTTTTCAGCCGAGGTTGAGGCGCTGCTGGAGCCCTATCGCGCCGTCATCGCGAAGCTCAATCCCGACGGTGGCTTGACGCGTTGCCCCGGATCGCCGGATATCATTGCGCGGCTGTTGCGCAGGCAGGACCGTTTCACGTTGAATGAACTACATCCTGCGGATTATGCAACGATGAAGGAGCGCTATTACAATGACGCGCGCGCCAGCATCACGGGCATTGACGCCACGGTGCTGATGAAGGCCAATCTGCCACCACCGGAGCGGCGCGGGCTGGTGTTGATTGATCCCTCCTATGAAGTGAAAAACGAGCGCGCACTGGTGATGGAAGCGCTGCAATATGGCCTTCGCCGTTTTGCCACTGGCGTGTTTCTGATCTGGTATCCCGTAAAGGGGGCGGATTATGCCGAACAGTTCTGTGCAGCTCTACAGGGCCTTGGCATTCCGTCCATGATGAAAATCGAACTGCGGGTGCGCGAGGCCTTCGATGGCGGCGGACTTGCGGGCTCCGGTTTGATTGTGGTCAATTCGCCCTATGGTCTCGAAGCAGAGATGAAGATTTTAGGCCCAGCGTTGGCCGAACGGTTGGGAATTGGGACTTGGGGGCGGACGGATGTGGCATGGTTGGTGCCGCCAAAAAATTAAGCCCCGACTTTCACCGGGGCTCTCTTTGATCTAAAAAATTAGCTCTTTGCCGAGGTGATTGCTTCCAGCAAGTCCTTGTATTCTTCGCTTTGGACGCCAACGCGGGTTTTGATTTCATTGAGCTCGATCATGGCAAGATCAATGCGGCCTGCTGCAACGTAACCCTCGCCGAGGTATTCACGGGCGAGAACGAAGTTGGGGTCGATGGCGAGCGCCTTCTTGTAGTAGGTGATGCCCACATCGATGCGACCGGCCTTGCGGTTGCTGTAGCCCGTGTAGTTCAGAACGCGGGGATCATTCTGGTTCTGGATGGTGGCGAGAACCTGCAAGGCCCATTCATACTGGCCGTCCTTGGCAAGTTGGCGGCCCTGTTGATAAAGCTCTTCATCGGGAAGAATTCCGGCCTTGGCCTTTACACAGCTGGCTTTCATCACACCTTTGACCTTCAGGTTCTTCACGACTTCACCCGTCTTGCACTTAAGGGCGGCTTTTGGCGCGGGCGTTGCAGGCTTCGTGCTTTCACCAGCCGCATACACCGGTGAAAGACCAGCTGTCATGAGAAAGGCACTGAGTGAAAGATACATGAGTTTTTGCATTTTCGTTCTCCGGTTGGTTGGGCTTTTTATTGGTTGAACTTGCGCTTGCTACGGCACCGGGTTCCGCTTGGATTACTGGTGAATGAAAAATGAATGGGGCGTTCAGACCTCGCTCATACACAATTCACCATATTTGGGACACCGATCAAACATGATCACAAACCCAAGGAGCGAAATTATGGCAAAGTTTTTTAACACTCGTACATTAACCGCAGGTGCTTTCATTGCAGTGGCTGCCTTCAGCATCCTGTCACTGGGCAGCAGCGCCCAAGCTTCAACCAACGTTTTGAACTGCACAGGGCCATCGGCAGGCAAGGTTATTGATTGCTGCCAGAAAGTAACACGTAGCGACCGCCCCTTATGGATGCGTGATTCTGGATCAAGCTGCCATAACATTGTAGTTTGCCACAGCAAATATTCACGGAGCAAACGCTGCTATGTGCGCATTGTTCGACTGGACCGTGAATCCCGCGATACACCCCAACCAAAAGGAAACGATAACCGCCGTAACAACAACATCAACTAACTGATTCTGGATTGAAAATGGCCTCGCAAGGGGTCATTTTTTACTCTGATGCCAATCGTAAATCCATGACAGGTTTTCAGCGAAGAGACTTGCCGGAATTATTTTAAATGCAATATTGCGGGCGATGCGGAGGCTGGCATCTGCATGGTAGATTTTTCCAAGCTGGCGGGATCTTGATTGAATTGCTGCTGTTCTGCGAAAGCGGTTTTCTGTAAAATTTTTGAATGCTAAGGGTATGCTTTTAATTTCATGCACGCGCTTTGTGAGCATACATGCATCCTCAAGGGCCATGGCTGCACCCTGTGCGAGATAGGGCAGGCTGGCGTGTGCGGCGTCGCCTATGAGGACGGTTTTGTTTTGGCACCACTTTGGATTGGGTGTTGAATCAAGGGCTGGCCAGGTCTGCCATTGGTGTTTCATGTTGAGGAGTTGTGCCAATAACGGGCAGGCGTTCGGAAATGCCGTGTCCGGGTTTGCATTCGAGTCTTCAAGACTGGCCACAATATTGAAACGCGCTCCACCACTTACGGCATAGTGAACGACGTGGCCTCCGGGATACAGCCACAGTGTGACCACTGTTGCTTCAACAGCAGGCGGGATTGTCTCGATTGGCAGAAGGGTCCGGAACAGCGTTTGGCCGATCTTGTTTGGCGGTGCTTCCGGGCATATTTTTTTTCTGAGAATAGAATGGACGCCGTCGGCTGCGATAATGGCACGGCCATTCAGTGTTTTGCCGGATTTAAGTGTAAGGGATGTTTGTTCGATTGCCGCATCAACGACTTCCGCGTTGGTTTGCAGTTCAATGACTGGCAGTTCGCGGATACAGTCCAGCAAGCCGTTCTGCAAATCGGCGCGGTGGGCCACACGGTATGGCGCAGCAAAGCGTTGCTCAAATTTTTTTCCCAACACGATCCGCTGGAGGCTTTTCCCGGACAGGCCATCACGGATATGGATTTCCTCCGGTGATATGCAGTGGGGAGCCACGGCATCCCACGCACCCAGGTATTGCAAGGCGCGCACGGCGTTGGGGCCAAGCTGAATGCCGGCGCCCACGGTTTCAATTGCGGGCGCTTTTTCCAGAATGTGGGAGGACTGGCCGAACCTTGCGAGGCCGAGCGATGCTGCCAGACCGGCAATGCCGCCGCCAACAATCAAACAGGGTGAATCATCCATGACTCATCATGGCATGGCGCAGAGATAATTTCATGTGGCGGATTGTGGCTTGCGAGAGCGCTGTGTTGGGCTTAGAGGAACGCCTGTGTTTTAACGGGAACCCCTCTATGGCTTTTATCTCTGACGCCCTTAACCGCATTCAACCTTCTGCCACCATTGCAATTTCCAACAAGGCACTTGCCCTGAAAGCGGAAGGCAAGGATATTATTGGGCTTGCCGCAGGGGAGCCGGATTTTGATACACCGGACAACATCAAAGACGCTGCTATTGTGGCTATCAAGGGTGGCAAGACCAAGTATACGGCGGTTGACGGCATTCCTGAGTTGAAGGCAGCGATTTGCGCCAAGTTCAAGCGCGAGAACAAGCTTGATTACAAACCCTCACAGGTTTCGGTTGGCACGGGCGGCAAGCAGGTGTTGTTCAACGCACTGATGGCAACCGTGAACCCCGGTGACGAGGTTGTCATTCCGGCCCCTTACTGGGTGAGCTATCCCGATATTGTCATGTTGGCAGGTGGTGTTCCCGTTGTTGTGCAAACAACCTTGGGGAAAGGCTTCAAGCTTCAGGCGGCTGATCTGGAGACGGTGATTACGCCGAAAACGAAGTGGCTGATCTTAAATTCGCCTTCGAACCCGAGTGGGGCTGCCTATTCATATGCCGAGTTGAAGGCAATTACAGATGTCATGCTGCGGCATCCGCATGTGTGGATTCTGACTGACGATATGTATGAGCACCTTGTCTATGATGATTTTGAATTTTTTACGCCTGCACAGGTGGAGCCAAGGCTTTACGACCGGACCCTGACGATGAACGGTGTTTCAAAAGCCTATTGCATGACGGGCTGGCGCATTGGTTATGCTGCCGGTCCAGAGGCCCTGATCAAGGCCATGTCGAAATTGCAGTCACAATCAACCTCGAATCCATCGTCAATCGCCCAGTGGGCGGCGGTTGAGGCGCTGAACGGACCACAGGATTTCATCGCTGCCAACAACAAGGTTTTCAAAGAACGACGCGACCTTGTGGTGTCGATGTTGAACCAGACGAAGGGAATTTCATGCCCTGTGCCCGAGGGCGCATTTTACGTTTATCCATCGTGCTCCGGCACCATTGGCAAGACTGCACCTTCGGGCAACGTGATTAAAACCGATGAAGACTTTGTGACGGAATTATTGGCGGCGGAAGGGGTGGCTGCCGTGCATGGCGGAGCTTTTGGCAGTTCGCCTTTTTTCAGGATTTCATACGCAACAGCGACCTCCGTTCTGGAAGATGCATGTGTGCGTATCCAACGCTTCTGCGGCAACTTAAAATAAGGAAAAACCTGAATCATGTTCGATACTTCCATTCCCTATCTCACGCATTACCTCAAGGCACTTTCAACCATTTTGAAAAAAGCCGAGGCGCATTGCGAAGGCAAAAAGATTGACCCCAATGTGCTGCTAAATTTCCGTCTCTTCCCGGACATGCTGGCGTTCATGCGCCAGGTCCAGATTGCCTGTGACTTTGCCAAGGGCTGTGGCGCGCGACTGGCTGGCGCCGCGGTCCCAAGCTATGCCGATGATGAAAAATCATTTGCGGATTTACAGGCTCGCATTGCCAAGACGGTTGAGTTCATTGGCGGATTTACCAAAGAGCAGCTTGCAGGCGCTGCAAGCCGCACTGTGACCATCAAGGTTGGCGGACAAGACCGCACGATGACGGGTGAAGAGTATCTTTCCGGCTTCGTGCTGCCGAATTTCTATTTCCATATCACGACTGCCTACAACATCTTGCGCCATAACGGCGTGGAGCTTGGCAAGGGTGACTTTATGGGGCGGACGTAACCCTACGCTTGAGCAGGAAGCCGAATGCCAATACGACGATGGCACCGGCTGCGGCGGCTGCATACTGCAGGCCATGGGGAACAGCCATTCCAAGTTTTGCAAAAGCGGCCGTGTCGCTGATGATCATTTCACCCGCAATCCAGCCCAGAAGTGCCGCACCTGCCCAGACGAAAACCGGAAATCTGGTTATGATGTTGGTGATGACCGATGCGCCAATGACAATGAGCGGGACAGATAGTGCCAAGCCAAAAATAAACAGGGAGTAGTCTTCCCGTGCGATGGCGGCGATTGCAACAACATTGTCCAGACTCATGACCGCATCTGCCACGGCAATTGTTCCGACTGCTTTCCACAACCGATCAGTTGAGGCAATTTCCTTGCCTTCTTCGTTTTCACCAATGATGAGTTTGACAGCAATCCACAGCAGCAGAACGCCACCCAAGGCTTTGAGAAACGGTACGCCAAGAATTTGGGTGATGATAAACGCAAAAGCAATCCGAAGCCCAATGGCGGCGCCCGCACCAAGCAGAATGCCGATTCGGCGCTGTTTTTCCGGCAGGGAACGACATGCCATGGCAATGACCACGGCATTGTCACCCGACAAAAGCAGATCAATCCAAACAATCTGTCCAACGGACAGAAGATAGGTTGGCGTGAGAAAATCCATCGAAACTCCGAATCGTTATGGGGAAAATGGGAGTTTTGCATGATTTCCGCAAGCTTTAGGTTGAGGGAACCAATTCACGTGGCAAACGTTTTATGACTGTAAAGCGCCCGCCTAAATGGCGTCACAATCGGCTGTGAAAGCAAGCAGTGGACATTTAAAAGGAAAAAACTCAATGCGCAAAATTCTATCGGTTACCCTGCTTGCACTCGTTGCAATGGCTTCAACTGCTGAAGCCAAGTCAGGCGTCAAAATTGGCGTTCTGTCCTGTGGCGTTGGTGGCGGTATCGGATATATCATTGGCTCATCAAAGCCTGTTGACTGTGTCTATCAGCCGGCTGGCGGCGGTCGCGTAGAGCGTTATACGGGCTCAATCGGCAAGCTTGGCCTCGATATAGGCGTTACAGCACAGTCAGTCATTGCCTGGGCCGTATTTGCGCCCGGCAAAACCAAGGCAGGCGCACTCAAGGGGTCCTATACCGGTGTTTCAGCCGAGGCGACAGTTGTCGTAGGACTTGGTGCCAATGTTCTGGTTGGCGGATTCAACAAAGGCATTAATTTGCAGCCAATCAGCGTTCAGGCCCAAACAGGCCTGAACATTGCCGCTGGGATCAGCAGCCTCAGGCTTTCCCCTGCCAAGCGTTAAACCGACTTGCCTAAAAAGAATGCTGAAAGGGGACCGCTTTGGTCCCCTTTTTTATTTCCATGCTCGGGGAAGTTGAATTGGTTAATAAAGTGTTGCAGTTGAGCCGCAATATGGCAAAAAATTAACTTTCCTGCGGTTTTGTTTGGGCTGTCAGTGAGTTATCAGGTAAGAATGTCGCACCCGGGGATGGTTAAATCGCGTGAGCGTAATTGGCAGGGTGGTTCTATGACGACGTGGATGAAAACGGCGACTTTTCTTCTTTCCAGCACGATTGCAGCAGGCATGTATGGCAGCTTAAGCCATGCGGCCGATGTTGATGGGAAGACTGATCTTCCGGCAGTTTCCGGCATTAATGGAAAGCTTCAAGCCAGCGCTGGCTTTGCTGATATCAAAAATTTTAAAAGCGACATTGAATTCAGAGGCGGTGCTGCCATCAGTGTTCCCGTAGGGGACATGTTCGGCCTGCAAGCTGACTTGACAGTTGTCGATGTCTTCAAGGAAACAGCCGTAAACGGTACTTTGCATGCCTTCACACGTGACCCGAATTCCTATCTGTTGGGTATTATCGGTGGTTACGGCGAAGTTGGTTCCACCAACGTATTCTATGGCGGACCGGAGGTTGAAATCTATCTCGAAAATATTTCGATCGAAGCCACGGGCGGACTCATGAATGTTGATTTTGGTGCAAAATCAAAAGATAAAATGTTTGTCATTGCCGACTTGGGATTTTATGCGACTGAAAATTTGCGTCTGACTGCAGGCGCAAGTTCGATTGCAGGATTTGAGTCCGGCCATATTGGCGCGGAGTGGCTACTCACGGATATGGGTATTCCTGCTTCCCTGACTGTTGATGGCCGCGTTGGTGAACATGGATTTGCAACACTTATAGCAGGCTTCAACATTTATTTCGGTGGCGATAGTAGCAAAAGCTTGATCCGCCGTCACCGTGAAGATGATCCGCCAATTCGCGGACTGGATATTTTTGGTGCGGCCGGTGATGCGTTTGCCGCGCCAAAAGTAGGTGCGGCGGCTCCCGCTCCTACCTGTGATTCTGATCCGGAAACGCCGCTGCCATTCTGCGCAGAAGCTTAAGCCATATCCAATAACCAATGACACTCCCGAATGCGGCTATTCGGGAGTGTCGTTTTATTACCGGTCGTTATTTGGCATTTCTGATTTGTACTGAATGAATTTTCCGGATTTCGTGAGCGGTATTGTTGACAACTCAAGAAAGCTGAGTTGAATGTTTTTACCTATGCATTGCCTGATCATGTTGGCAGCAAAAACCTGATCCAAATTCACCTGCGGGTCTGTTCTTACATACCGCAGTTCCAGCGAGAGTGGCCCCGTTTGGACGAGCTGCCAGGTTTTTGAACCAAAGCCCGCGTTGAATTTCCGGGCAGGCAGGGAAGGAGCCATTATGCTGCCGTCTGGAAACCGAAACAGGTGCGTCATTCGACCTGAAATTGCCTGCAAAACCGGTAAGGTTTTGCCGCAGGAACACGCTGGTCCCCGTATCACGATATCACCCTGGTCATACCGGATGAGCGGTTGTGCCGTATTGAAAATTGACGTGAATATGGCGCGGCCCGGCTGGCCAATAGCACAGGGATTTCCCACATCGTCCAGTACCTCGAGGAAAGTCAACTCGGCATTAACGTGGTAATGTTTTCCGGTTTCACACGAGCAAGCCATTTTGTTTCCCTCGCCAGAGCTGTAAAGCGACAAGACTTTCGCACCGAAAATATCATGGAAATCCTGGCGCACGTCGTCGTCCACGCCAGTTCCAAAAACGGTTACGCATTCGAAATTCGCCGGAATGCCCAACCGTTGTGAAGCGAGTGCCAGTGATTGCAGGCTCTTTGGCCGGCTGGCAAGGTAAGTTGTATTTTTTCTGAGCGCAAATTCAAGAACCCGATCTTCCGGCGTATTGCGGTTGATGAAATATTTTTGGCCGCGTTGTTCCTTTGCAAGCCAATATGGCGCCCATGAATCCTGAACTTTGCCTTCAGGCCACGGCGCGAAACCATCATCGTCGCCCATCCAATGCACCACATGTTTTGACCAGTCCATGCCATGCCATAGTTGCGCGCGGAAAACGGCGGCTTCCGCAACCCAGCCTTCAAGGTGATTGTGGCGGGTGGTGACGGGGCTGCCGGATGAGCCAGAGCTGAAATCTTCCCAGGTTGAGCCGTGTCCAGCAGGAAGTTCCAAGGCCAGCATGCTTTCGCGGTGTTCGACGAGGTGATGTCGTTGTACAATGGGGATTTCAAGCCAGCCGGACCAATCGATTGCCCCATCTTGCCTGAGGACTGCATCAAGGCGGTTTTTATAAAAGGGTACATTTTTCTTTGCGTGCGTGAGGAGTTGCGCGAGCTGGCTGTGCTGGTATTCAAGCATGCGTTCTTCGGGCCAATATTGGCTTTGCTGGAACATTTCAAAAATTTGGTGGCGCAGTTCGGCCATCAGGAAAACTCGCACACAAATCTTTGTTGTTTGCCACCTGCGTTGCGGGGGATTTCTGCCAGTTTTTGATATTCAAACTGCAAGTCGGGATGCAGGATGAGGCGCAAGTGGGTATTGATGGTGTTCCGCCCTGCTACTGGAACCTGCACGTCTGCCACGTAGCGGATTGTGAATTTCAGCGGCCCTGTTTGGGCGAGTTGAATCGCCCGTGCCTGCAAGGTTTTTTCGAGGAGCACCTTGTCGATGAGAACTTCTGACCCGAGCCTGTCCGGGAAGCGGAAAATCGGATCTTGCCTGCCGGAAATCGATGTCAGAACTGGAAGCATGCTGCCGCATGCGCAGGGTTCGCCCAAGGTAACGAGATCGCCTTGTTCGTAGCGGATCAGGGGTTGGGCGGTGCTGTAAATGGGGGTGACAATCAGGCTGCCAGTCTCGCCTGTTTTACAGGCAAGCCCTTGGGCGTTGATAACTTCAATGATGGCCAGTTCAGAGTTTACATGAAAGTGTTCCCCCGTGTGGCATTGCTGGGCCATGAGGCCTGCTTCTTTGGAACTGTATATACTGATACAGCGCGCTCCGAAGCTGTTTTTAACGATGCGTCTTTGTTCATCGCTGATGCTCTGGCCATAGCAAATAAAGGCTTCGAACCTGACCGGATTTTTCCTGAGGTTGTTCTCAAAGGCCATAATTTCTGCGGTGTTTGGCAGGTGGCTCAAATAGTTTATTTTTTCCTGCAATATAAGGTCGAGCTTGTCGTTGTCTGAAATTTTCAAATTGATTTTTATTTGCCTGCCACCGTTTTTCATTTTCTTGACGGAGAATGCGGCTGTGTTGTTTTTGAAATCAATGCCATTTTCAATTTCATGGGGAAAAACAAAAGTGGCCCAGATTTTTGATGCATCAATTTGGTGTTGTACATCCATTCGTGCGAATGCGGCGCGGCGCACTGCGTTGGCAATGGACGTCGTTGTTACAGTTATGGGAACGCCTGAAGAGCCCGATGTGCTGTAATCCAGAGTGGGACCGTGGCCTGCAGGCAAAGCAGTTGTTAGCATTTCGGCGCGCATTTCACGAAGGTCAGCGCGGGTGACAACGGGGATTTCTCTCCAGCGGTTCCAGTCTATATCTCCGTTGCTCTTGAACAAAGGGTCAAGACGCGTTTGATAAAAAGGTACTGTGGTCCTGGCGTGTTGCAATAATTGCGTCAGCTGGTTGCGCTGGAAAGTTTGCATGGCGTCAAGCGGCCAGAACTGGCTTTGCATGAGCATTTCACGGATTTTGTTTTGGAAGTCCATGGCTTTGGTCATGGGATATTCTAAACAGTAAAAATACACTCTTGCCAAGCGCGGGAATTGGCGCAAGCATGCAAACGTCGGAACGCCCATGGACGGGGTTTCAACCCCTGCGACCGTGGACGCTTCCTTGACCAACATGGGAGCAATCAAACATGGACTCCAATCTCGGCAGAAGAACAGCGGGCTCGCGGTGTGTTGCACTGGTGGGTCCATACCTCAGCGGCAAGACAACTCTTCTCGAAGCCATCCTGTTTCGCACCGGGGCCACACAGCGACAGGGCAAAATTTCAGATAAATCCACGATTGGTGATGCTTCTCCAGAGGCACGCGGGCATGGCATGAGTGTGGAGCTCAATGTGGCCTCCACAGATTACCTCGGTGAGCGCTATACATTCCTGGATTGTCCGGGCTCGATTGAATTCAACCAGGACATTGGTTCGGCGCTTGTTGGTTGTGATGTTGCTGTGGTTGTGTGTGAGGCGGATGAGAAGAAAGTGCCAGCCTTGCAACTTATTTTAAAGCGGCTGGATGAAATTGCCATGCCCCGCATTGTTTTCATCAACAAGATTGATAGCTCCGCCTCCACTCCCCACGATGTGCTGGAATTTTTGCAGCCTGCCAGCAGCAAGCCCCTGATTTTGCGCCAGATGCCAATTTGGAAAAATGGCGTGGTGTCCGGCTTTGTGGATTTGGCTTTGGAGCGCGGTTTTGTTTACCGGGACCATGCGGAAAGTGAAGTGATCGAAATTCCAAGCGACATGCGACCCGAGGAAAAAGCCGAGCGCTTTGCCATGCTGGAAAAACTCGCCGACCATGACGATGAACTGATGGAGCAACTGCTCAATGATATGGAGCCACCACGCGACCGGGTGTTTGCTGATTTGGCGCGCGAACTCGCTGAAGGTTTGGTGACGCCGGTTTTGTTTGGTTCTGCTGAACATGGCAACGGTGTGGGGCGCTTGCTCAAAGCGCTGCGGCATGAAGCGCCTGTGGTCGAAAATACGGTAGAACGGCTGGGCCTCAAGCCCAGTACCGGGTGCACCGCGCAAATATTAAAAACATTTCATACGGCCCATGGTGGCAAGTTGTCTGTTGCTCGTGTGTTGGGTGGTGAGCTGGTTGATGGTGCTGTGCTGTACGGTGCCGAGGGACAGGAGGCGCGTGTTGCCGGCGTGTTTTCAATGCTGGGTTCAACACCCTCAAAGAAAGCCAAAGCCGTGCTTGGTGATACGGTGGCATTGGGAAGACTGGAAAAAATCGCAACGGGGGAAACGGTTGCAACCAATAAAGGTGCTGCGAAACAACTGGCCCCGAAGACTGTGCCGCCGGGCGTTTATGGGGTGGCGATTTCGGTGACGGACCGCAAGGATGAAGTGAAGTTGACATCTTCCATCATCAAGCTGATTGAGGAAGACCCCACCTTGGCGCTTGAGCATAATACGAATACCCATGAGATGGTTTTGTGGGGGCAGGGAGAGGTGCATTTGCGCGTGGCCCTGGAACGCCTGCAAGGCAAATTCGGCGTGCATGCAAAAACACAAGGCCGCCGGATCGGTTATTTGGAGACAATCAAAAAATCCGTGCAACTGCGTGGACGGCATAAAAAACAATCGGGTGGCCATGGGCAATATGGCGATGTGACCGTTGAGATCAGTCCAGCTCCGCGAGGTGCCGGATTTGTGTTTAGCGACACGATCACCGGTGGCGTCGTGCCGAAGCAATATATTCCTGCTGTTGAAATGGGTGTTCGCGAGTGGATGGTGCAGGGGCCGCTGGGATTTGCCGTGGTGGACTTCCAGGTGAACCTGTCTGAGGGCTCATATCACGATGTGGATTCTTCCGAGATGGCATTCAAGCTGGCAGCACGTGTTGCGATGGTGGAGGGTGTGCCGCTATGCGCGCCGGTTCTACTGGAGCCCATTGTGGCTGTGGACATTCATTGCCCCAACGATGCAACCTCCCGGGTGAACCAGATTGTGACCGGACACCGGGGCCAGCTCTTGGGTTTTGACGGGCGTGATGGCTGGGCAGGCTGGGATACGGTGAAAGCGTATTTGCCGGAGTCGGAAATAGGTTCGCTCATCATCGAACTCAGGTCGGCGACCTCCGGTGTGGGGACCTTTACATTTGCCCATAACCATATGGCAGAAATATCAGGTCGCGCGGCGGAGCAGGTGATTGCGGCACGGAAGGTGCATTTGGCCGGATAACCCCCGGATGAACCAAGTGTGATGCAGCGTGAATTGTCCATTAACCGGTTTGCTCTGTATATAGACTAGCAAAGGAGTGCTAAACACATGTTGATCAAGTCTTTCAAAGGTTGGGAACTGCCGGAATCATTGGTGACTCCGGAACACATGTTTCTCAACCGCCGCAAGTTCATGGGTGCGGGCGTTGGTGCCGCGGCATTGTTTGCCGGAGGTGCCGCACGGGCGGAAGACGATCCTTCAATGGGGCTTTATCCTGCCAAGCTGAACGTGGCATTCTCCGATGCGGGCAGATCTGTGACGCCAGCAGACGCCAATAGCAAATACAACAATTACTACGAGTTTGGAACGTCAAAGCAAATTTCCGAAGAAGCCGAAGCGCTCCCCATTCGCCCGTGGACTGTTCTGATTGATGGTGAAGTTGAAGCGCCGCAGACGATTGCCATTGATGACCTTTTAAAGAGGGTGCAATTCGAAGAGCGTATCTATCGTCACCGCTGCGTAGAGGCGTGGTCGATGGTAGTGCCTTGGACTGGCTTTACGCTGAAGTCCTTGGTTGAAATCGCAAAGCCCAAGGCGGATGCAAAGTTTGTGCGGTTTGAGACATTCAACCTGCCCGATGTGGCAGTCGGCCAGCAGCCCGGATTGCTGGGATCATACCCCTGGCCTTATGTTGAAGCTGTGACCATGGCAGAGGCCATGAATGATCTGGGCTTCATGGTGACGGGTGCCTATGGCAAGCCGCTGCCAAAAAGCATGGGTTCGCCACTCAGGCTGCATCTCCCCTGGAAATATGGCTTCAAATCAATCAAGGGCATTGTGAAGATCAGCTTGGTCAAGGAACGGCCAATCGGCATGTGGGAAGCCATTCAGGCCTCTGAATATGGCTTCTGGGCCAATGTGAACCCTGAAGTTTCACACCCACGCTGGAGCCAGGCAAGTGAAGAAGTGTTGGGTACGGGCGACCGCGTTCCCACGAAGCTGTTTAACGGCTATGGCGCATTTGTTGCCGATCTTTACAAGGGCATGGACTCGGAAAAACTCTGGATGTGACAAAAAAAGGCCGGATATATTTCCGGCCTATTTAGTGAGCTACTCTGGTTTGTCGAGGGCGGAAGATTCAAAGGGGGAGGCAGTATCTTCCGATGCTTAGAAGGTTGCGCTTACTTGTGACGTTGAACAAGCGGGCTTGTATCATGGGTGCCATGTGCGCCTTTCATGAACAACATCTTTTGCATTTGCCATTTCCTCATGTTACGAAAGGTCATGACTATTGACCTATTTGCAGCGCTTTTTCTTTTTGCCGGTATCGCCGCCTTTACACCAGGGCCTAACAACACCCTTCTGCTGGCCTCAGGTGTCAATTATGGATTCAAACGCACGCTGCCTTTGATCATGGGCGTTGTGATCGGGTTTCCGCTGATGATTGGTTGCATCGGGCTCGGGCTGGGACAGATATTCCAGACCTATCCCGCAATCTACAAGGCCATGAAATATGTGGGTGCTGCCTACATGATTTGGCTGGCCTGGAAAATCGCCACTGCGGAATTGCGCAGTTCTGGCGACGAGGTTGCGGGAAAGCCCATGACCTTTGTGCAGGCCGCCTTGTTTCAATGGATCAATCCCAAGGGTTGGGTGATGGCAGTTACCGCGGTTTCAGCTTATACAATCGCTACGGACTACCACACGGGATTGATTGTGGTGGTGTTGACCTTTGTGCTGATGGGGATTACCAGCGCATCGACTTGGGCGATGTTTGGCGTTGGCCTGCGCCATGTCCTGAATGACCCGCGCTATTTC
Organism: Rhodobiaceae bacterium; assembly: GCA_031417195.1. GTDB lineage: Bacteria > Pseudomonadota > Alphaproteobacteria > Rhizobiales > Aestuariivirgaceae > Aestuariivirga. The sequence continues at coordinate 5,265 of JANOVC010000101.1, read as the reverse complement.
AGGATGATCAATGCTTCGCTGGCTTTGTTGCTTGTAGCTTCACTCGTGCCGATGTTGTGGCACTGATCAGAAACTCCACTCCCTGGCCTTTGAGACGATGAAATCCCTGAACACCGTAATGCGTTTGGTGTCTTTCAACTCTTCGGGGTAGACGAAATAAGTATCGAATTGTGGGGCTTCCAGGGGCAGGTCGATTTGGACAAGGTTGCTGTCTGACGCCACGATGTAGTCCGCGAGGGATGCGATGCCAACACCCGCCTGTACGGCGCGGCGCAAGCCGTAAGCATTGTTGACGCGCAAGACGACGGGACGCGGATTATCATCGGTGCGACCCGCAAGCTCCAGCCAATTGATTGTGGTGAGATAGCCGGGGGCCTGGCCGAAGGTGAGAATCTTGTGCTTGTCCAAATCCTCTACCGATTTTGGAATGCCATATTTCTTCACATATTCAAGCGAGGCATAGATATGGTGATGCACGGTGAAGAGTTTGCGCTGGATGAGATCGGGCTGGGTTGGCCTGCGCAAGCGGATGGCCACATCGGCCTCGCGCATGGAGAGATCAAGCTCGCGGTCTTCAAGCATCAACGTCACGCTTATTTGCGGATAGAGTTCGGTGAACTCCTTGATGCGTGGGGTTAGCCAGACTGAGCCGAGGCCTACCGTCGTGGTGATGCGGAGTTCACCAGACGGCTTTTCCTTTGAATCCATGAGGCGCGTTTTGGCGGCGGCGAGCTTGGTGAAGACATCGTGCGCGGTGCGGTAAAGCACTTCGCCTTGCTCGGTGAGAATGAGCCCGCGCGCATGCCGGTGAAACAGTGGCACGTTGAGATCGGTTTCAAGGGCGCTGATCTGGCGGCTGACGGCAGATTGCGAAAGGGCAAGCTCATGGCCCGCGTGGGTGAAGCTTCCGGCATCGGCCACCGCATGGAAAATCCTGAGCTTGTCCCAATCCATCACTCGGCTGCTTTCAAAACATGTTCCTGCGCTTCGAGATATTTTCCGACTTCGAGAGCGGCAATGCAGCCCATGCCCGCGGCGGTTACTGCTTGACGCCACTGGTCGTCGGTCACGTCGCCTGCCGCGTAAACGCCGGGAAGAGAGGTGGCTGTTGAATTGGCGGCAACGATAAGATAGCCGCCCTGCTTGAAAGGCAGTTGACCCTCGAACAACTCGGTTGCGGGCTTGTGGCCGATGGCGATAAAGATGCCATCTGCCGTTACTTCTTCGATGGCACCGGTTTTAACATTCCTAATTTTGGCACCCGTAACACCGCGTGGTTCACTGGTTCCAATCACATCCGCCAATTCTGAATCCCACATCACCTTGATTTTGGGATGGTTGAACAGGCGGTTCTGCAAAATGCGTTCGGCCTTGAATTCATTGCGCCGATGAACCACGGTCACCTCGCTGGCAAAATTCGTGAGGAACAGGGCTTCTTCAACGGCCGTGTTGCCACCGCCGATGACCAGTACTTTCTTGTTGCGATAGAAGAAACCATCACATGTCGCACAGGCCGATACGCCGAAGCCTTTGAAGTGGTGCTCAGACGGCAGGTCCAGCCATTTGGCTTGCGCACCGGTGCAGATGATCAGCGCGTCACAGGTGTAGGTGACGCCGCTGTCACCCTTTAACCGGATGGGCATGGCTTTGAGGTCAACCTCAACGATGGTGTCGGACACGATATCTGTGCCCACATGCTCTGCTTGTGCCTTCATTTCCTCCATCAACCACGGACCCTGGATGGTTTTGGCAAAGCCGGGGTAATTCTCAACATCGGTGGTGATGGTGAGCTGGCCGCCGGGCTGGATGCCTTGCACGAGCAGGGGCTTCAACATGGCACGGGCGGCGTAGATAGCAGCAGTATAACCCGCTGGACCTGAGCCAAGGATCAGGACGCGGGCGTGACGGGGGGACATTGTGGAACTCCGGTTTGCTATGAGAAATCAACATAGCTCATTTGTTCGCGACTACAAGACCGCTACAACATGTTGTGAACAGACCGCTTGGCCTCTCCGCAATAATGTTGCTAGAAACGAGTTATGAAGCGTTCCACAACCCTTGACGTGACTGACCTGAAAATTTTGCGTGAGCTGCAAAACAACGGGCGGTTGACCAATGTGGAGCTGGCTTCGCGCATTGGCCTGTCGCCGCCGCCGTGTCTTCGGCGGGTGCAGGCATTGGAGCAGCGAGGTTATATTGCGGGGTATCGCGCCTTGCTGGATGCGGCCAAGCTGGGATTTGACGTGCAGCTTTTTGCCATGGTTGGCCTCAAAAGCCAGAGTGTTGCGGAACTGCGGAGTTTTGAGGCACTGGTGGCGTCATGGCCCTTGGTGCGCGAGGCCTATGCGATCTCTGGTGAGGTGGACTTTATCTTGAGGTGCCTTGGCAGTGACCTCCCCGAACTGCAGGATTTCATTATTAAAACGCTCACCTCAGCCCCCAATGTGGACAGTGTGAAAACCACCATGATTATGGGCGTTTCAAAATATGAGCCGGGAGTGCCCTTGCGATGAGTGATGTTGCCATAACGCGAGGTGGCTGGTTCAGTCTTACGTCATCGGCGCTGACCGCCGTTGTGGTGGGGTTTGCCTCCACCATTTTGGTCATCATGCAGGCCGCACAGGCGGTGGGGGCAACACCGGCACAGCAGGCGTCGTGGGCCGCGGTGTTGTGTTTCGGCATGGCGGTGACGTCGTTTTATCTAAGTTGGTCGCATAAAATGCCAATCATCACCGCATGGTCCACGCCTGGAGCAGCGCTGATTGCCACGAGTGCGGCAGGTGTAACCTATCCCCACGCGCTAGGGGCATTTGTGGTGGCAGGACTACTTATGGCACTAGCGGCGCTCATTAAACCACTGGCCCGCGCCATTGCGCAGATTCCAGCGCCAATCGCCTCTGCGATGCTCGCTGGCGTATTGCTGCATTACACGCTCGGCGTTCCGGCAGCGGCGCTTGCCATGCCAAAATTCGTCATACCATTGGTCATTGTGTTCTTCGGATTGCGCATGAGCTTTCCGCTGTTTGCCGTTCCCGTTGTTGTGGTGGTGGGGGTGGCGATGGCAATGTTTGGTGGCGGGCTTTCGGGGGCGTGCTGTGATGTTGGCATCACGCCGCTGGTGTGGACCACACCGCAGTTTGAAGCGGCATCCATTCTGAGTTTGGGTGTGCCGCTGTTTCTGGTGACCATGGCATCGCAAAACCTGCCGGGCTTTGCCGTGTTACGCGCCGCGGGTTACGAGCCGCCGGTGACGTCCTGCCTGTTGGTCACAGGCATAGGTTCGGTCATTGCCGCACCCTTCGGCGCCCACGCGATCAATATGGCAGCAATCACTGCGTCACTGGTCACCGGACCCGACGCGCACCCCGACAAAAACAAACGCTGGTTGGTGGCGTGGCCGTATCTGTTTCTCTACGTGGCCGTTGGATTGGCGGCTGCGCTGTTCGTTGCCGTGCTCGGCGCGTTGCCGAAAGAGTTGATCACGACGATTGCCGGGCTTGCGCTCTTCTCACCGCTGATGGGCGGCGTCGTGGCCATGGTGAAGGAACCCCGTGACATTGAAAGTGCGCTAGTGACATTTCTGGTGACGGCTTCGGGGGTGACCTTTCAAGGCGTTGGGGCAGCGTTTTGGGGGCTGGTGGCGGGGCTGGTGTTGTTTGGGGCGAGGCATGTGGTGAAGCGGTAGCTGACAAACGTCATGCTTTTGAACCAGACGGTTTATTGTCCTTTCTTGCATCAATTACTACGATATCTTTGTGTCCGAGAATTCCAAGTTTTTCGAGTATGCCTTCAAGACGTTCCTGTTCTTGCTTTGTGAAATATACAATTGCCTTTATTCCGTTCTGTGCATCGCTAGCCGCAAGATAAATTGGAAGTTGTTTTGCCAAGTTTCTTTCTAACTGTGTATTTTTTGCTAATTTCATTTCGACAAGCGTCTTATCTTCTGCGCCTCTTGATATTTTGAAATCAACTGGACCGCGCCCGTCATTAGCTTCAGTTCCGGCGTCCGAAGGCGTTCCGAACCAAACAAGACGAAACAATATTTGAAGGTCTTTCTCGCTGCCAATCGGAACGTCTTTGTGATAAAATACTCGATATCCACCCTTGTTTTCGATAACATCTTTTAGGTAAGCAAGCCTTGCATGCGTCTCCGTGTAAGTATTCCAATTCGACTTGTAGAAATTGCTCTGGCTCTTTAAGTGTTGTTGAATTTCAGCGATTTGCTTAACAAATACTATGTGTGTTGCTAGAACTTTTTCTGAGCTTATGTCTGAAGCCCTGTTTCCAGAGTCCTCCTTAATTTTAATGTAATAGTCTAAGAGTTCAGGAAATTGCAGCATCGTTTTTACGGCAGCTTCACCGCGCTCTCCTTCGTTGGGAGCGCGGTCTATCGGCCTTGCGATTACATTGCTAAAATAATTGGAAACCTGCGCTTGCAACTCCTCATTTGAAATAGCGGTTGGAATTTGGTCGAAAGCAGCAATCAAGTCACCTCTGTTGATCCAATTTTCGTCCCTAGTTAGTATGTCCTTCGGGGTCAAAATTACATAGTCGCCATTTACTAGAGGAAGCCTATAAATTCGTCGTTCCCAGCTCTCAGTCGCGTAGTTAAATACTGCTCTATTGATTGAAAATTTGCCTACTTGATCCGGCTTCAAGTGTAGGTCTGCAAATTTCTGTGTATAGCCGCACAGGTAGTCCAAGATGAGGTTTGTCGTGAAGTCACTGATGTTGTCTCTGCCCACCCCTTTTTCTATCAAGCATACTTTTTCTACATGACTTCCATCAGAGATGGTTTCCCGTCCGAAATCCTTAAGTTGTTTTGTAAGATTATTATGGAGCGAGTAGGCGAATTTCATACCAAGTCCAGTTCCACTATTTCCTTTAATGGAAAATCCCAACCAGTTCTGTTTAATCTCCGAAAAACAATACCAACTGCGTAATAGGCCAATGTTTGTTGATCCTAGCGCGGCCTTGTTTTTGAGAAAAATGACATAGTCGACGATTGATTTGTGGAGGATTTGGTATTCCTCTTTTTGGCTGTGAAATAAAAGAAACGGATCGATAAAAAGGGGTAAGTCGTTAATAATTGAAACATTAAATGCTCCATATTCATCAAGTAGTTTTTCATCGATCTCGAAATATTCACTAGGCTGTGTTGACAAAGTGGGTTCCCAAATCAGTTGAAGCGTGATTCAAAGCTGTTCTTTGAGGAGGTCAGCTATGGTTCGCGGATTGATGTCGGACAAGGAATGGGGGTTTTTC
>JANOVC010000100.1:0-24558 GCA_031417195.1 Rhodobiaceae bacterium | reverse complement strand
CCTTCATCGTCACAAACGGCTTGAAAAACCCCCATTCCTTGTCCGACATCAATCCGCGAACCATAGCTGACCTCCTCAAAGAACAGCTTTGAATCACGCTTCAACTGATTTGGGAACCCACTTTGTCAACACAGCCTAGTTCGGGAGCGTGCGTTCTATGCTCTCGCTGGTTCTATGCCAGGCCAGCAAAGTCGGCCCTTAAAGCCTTTTCAGATCTAATTCGAAAACTTGGCAAGGGGACGGGAAAAAAAGCCGCTATGCACAGGCGCGAGCTTCGGTCAGCAATGCATAAATGCTATGATGCTGTCCCATGCTGGATTATGCCAGCTTGGCGAGTATCTGAACAACTACCATCAGAAATGGAATCCTTTGATCTGGTAATTCTGGATGAGGCATCGCAGTCGGACGCAAAAGAACTACCAGCGCTTCTTCGCGGTAAGAAGGTCTTGATCGTAGGTGATGACCGACAGGTGAGCCCATCCGATGCATTTATCAAACAGGATGATATAGAACGGCTGCATATGAACTATTTGCAGGACATGCCTTTTCCGAGTCATTTGCTGCCGGGCTCATCAATTTATGACCTTGCACGTGTTATGTTCCCTGACAAATATGTTATGCTAAAAGAACATTTTCGTTGCGTCGAACCGATCATTCGCTTTTCAATGCAGTTCTACAGCGAACCTCTTATTCCGCTACGCGTGCCGACCGCAAACGAACGATTGGACCCACCTTTGATTGATATTCTTGTCAAAGATGGCGAGCGTCACCCCAAACAAAAAATCAACTCTCGCGAAGCTGAAGTGATTGTTGATGAAATAGCGAAAATTATTGAAAATCCGACAAGTAGTCACATCCGAAATCCGATGGAGCGCGCCAGAACTATCGGAGTAGTCTCCCTCATAGGCAACGAGCAGTCACGGTTAATACAAAAGATGTTAATCGAGCGACTTGGGGAACCAAAATTTATCGAGCACCGTATCATTTGCGGTGACAGCGCCACCATGCAGGGCAATGAACGCGACATAGTCTTCCTTTCGATGGTTACTGGAGCACATGGGAGAATTGGCGCACAAACTGCAGAACAGTATAGGCGGCGTTTCAACGTTGCCCTGTCACGCGCAAAAGATCGGATGGTGCTAGTTCGTTCGGTAGAAGAGAAAAGACTGAATCCCAACGATCTTAAAGCAAAAGTCATACAGCACTTTCGTGAACCGATGCCAACAAAGGCAGCAATAAACGCAAATTTGGTTGAGTTATGCCAGTCAGGTTTCGAACGTGAGTTTTTTGTACGTTTGACGGAACTCGGTTATGTCGTTCAGCCTCAAGTCGGGTCACTCGGCTACTCCATTGATCTTGTTGTTGAGGGTGTAAACGGAAGCCGACTTGCTATCGAATGTGATGGCGATCTCTACCATGGGCCTGACCGCTGGGCTGAAGACATGCGAAGACAACGTATCCTAGAGCGGGTAGGTTGGACGTTCTGGCGTGTGTTTGGCTCCAACTATGCACTCGATCCGGAAGGCGTTTTCGAGGACCTCATCCAGAATCTTGAGCGACTGGGTATTTTGCCAAGTGATGCAAAAGCTTCTGTCGCTAAATGGACGGAGCACCGGGAAATCGAAAAATCGACTGATAACGTTGCAAGTGATTTTGAAGCTTCTGAAGTGACGGCTGGCAGCGTTTTAGCCGTTGGCGACCGGGTGGTTTTACAAAATCTGGAAAAACCAGGCGCGCGACCGCTTTTTTTCTTGATTACAAATGACTCTTCCACTTCGAAAGCAGGACAACTTAGTCTCACTTCTCCTCTAGGCAAACGTTTGGCGGAAGTCGAAGTAGGTGATGAATTCACCTTCCAAACAGAGGAAGGTGAACAATCAATCCTTTTAGTTGCCAAGCAGTCTGCCGAACCCTTGGCCTTTGCCGCAGAGTAACAAGAATGAAAACTTCTGTAAAAATTTCAAAATCCTGTTCAGTTTTCCGGCCTCGGTGCATGAGACTTGAAATTGAATCTGACCTTGCCCACTGCATCTAATCCATATTGGAGTATGCTTCTGGCCCAATACAGACGTCCACTCTCCGATCCGGAGTGTATGCTTCGCTTCCTAAAGCAGACATCACCGTGCAATTTATTAGTCACGCCCTAGGTAAGAACGCTCAAAATCAGCGGAATGGTGATTGCCGCAAAGATAACCTGCAGCGTCAAAATGCTGGCAACCATGGGCGCGTCGCCACCCATTTGTTTGGCCAGAACATAGGCACCCGAGCCTGTAGGCACAGCACCACAAAGAATGGCAACAGCAGCAGCTTCCCCGGAAACACCCAGTACTTTCAGCCACAGTGCCATAAACAGCGGCATAACCAGTAGTTTTAGAACCGTGGCAAGAAGCACCGGCCCCTTGGTCGAAAGCGCCTGATCGATGCGAAGTCCGGCTCCAACGGCCAACAATGCCAAGCCAAGCGCCCCCTTGCCAATCATGTCCAGAACCTGAACACCCATCACAGGCATTGGCAAATGCAGTATTTTCCAAACCACGCCGCCAAGCGAAGAGATGACAAACGGGTTTTTGAGAATGGGCATGACGACACGTCGGAACGCCATCTTCGCACCCGATCCATGCACGGAAATCACTGCCACATTCACAATGTTCAGCAATGGGGTCATGGCCGCCGCACTTAATCCACCCAGCGCCAATGCTGATTGACCAAAATAGACCGGGATAATGGCCAACGCGATAAATGTGTGCCAGCGGGTGGCCCCCTGAAACAGGCTGGAAAACTGCGCGCCATTTAATTTCAATGATTCAATGAGCTGCCGCTGAAACATGAGCAAGAATGCGAACATTGTAGATATCCCCAGCATCATGGCAAAGGCCATGGACCATACGGGAACATGCGAGAAATCCGCTGCTGCGATTTCCTTGAAGATGATGGCCGGAAACAGCACATAGTAACAGAGATGGTCCAATGCCGCCCAATGATCCTCGCCGACCAATCCACTGCGGCGCAGGCCAAAGCCGACCAGAATGACGATAAAAACCGGAAGCAGGGCGATGAACGATTGCGTCATTCCTGCGCCAATGCGTCAAGGGCTGCCTGCAAAATGTAAGCCGCTGCCAGCTTGTCAATCACCTTATCGCGTTTGGCCCGCGATGTGTCGGCCGCAATCAACATCCGCTCCACCGCTGCCGTTGAAAGCCGCTCATCCCAATAAACAATGGGGATCGGTGTGAGCTTGGCGAGGTTCCTTGCAAAGGCCCGCGTGGCTTGGCATCGCGGCCCCTCGGTTCCGTCCATGTTGATCGGAAGCCCCAACACGATAACGCCCACATTTTCTCGCGCCGCGAGAGCCAAGAGCTCCATTGCATCTGGCGTGAATTTCTTACGGTTGATCGTCATGATCGGCGTGGCGATCTGGCGGGTAAGGTCACTTGTGGCAATGCCAATGGTTGTCGTGCCCAAATCAAGTCCCATGAGCCGCGCATACGCAGGCAGGGGTTCCAAAGCGGTCTGGAGTGCGACAAGATGGGTGGACATAGCTCCTCACTAGCCGATTTGGCAGAGAGGTGGGGAGTTGTTTTTGAAAGCAGTAAAATGGCAAATAAGACTGGGCGTCCCGTCGGCAAAATTGTGAATCCATTGCCCGTAGGCAATGTGCCGGATTTGCGGCCCATACATGGTCGTTGGGTGCGGATGGAACATGTCTCCGCCGCTAAACATGCAGGCGATCTCTACGCCTCATTCTATGGTAAGGACCCTGATGGCGATATCTGGACCTATATGCCCTACGGCCCTTTTGAAACGCAGGACGTTTTTACCGATTGGGTTAAACAGCGTGAAGCCACCCGCGATCCTTGGTTTTACGCAATTACTCGCCGCGACACCAACAAGGCGGTCGGCATGGGTGCGTTTATGCGCAACGATGCCACCAATGGAGTTATTGAAATTGGCAATATCTGGATGTCCCCAGAACTCCAGCAAACCCGCGAGGCAACTGAAGCCATTTACCTGATGATGCGTTATTGCTTCGATGATTTGGGGGTTCGCCGTTTGGAGTGGAAATGCGACTCGCTCAACGCCCCATCGCGCAAGGCAGCGGACCGGTTCGGGTTCACCTATGAAGGCACCTTCCGTCAACACTACATCATCAAGGGCCGCAACCGTGATACGGCGTGGTTTGCCATGCTCGACACCGAGTGGCCATCAGCCCACGCAGCCTTCGAGGCGTGGCTGAAGGATGATAACTTCGATGACAAAGGCATTCAGAAAGCCAAGTTGCAGGTTAAGTCCCGGACTGCTAATCAGCGGCCTGAAATTTAACAAGGTCGTTTTGAATGTCAGTTGATCAGGCCACTGTGCGCAAGGTGGCAAAACTTGCCCGCATCAAGGTGAAAGAGGGAAATGTTGGGCGCCTCGCCGGTGAACTGAACACAATTCTCCATTGGATTGAGCAGCTCAATGAGGTTGACGTGACGGGTATTGAACCGCTCACATCGGTCGTCACTGTAAAAATGCGCATGCGCAAAGACGTGGTGACCGATGGCAACAATCCAAAAGCCGCAACCGCCAATGCGCCCGCGTCCGAAGACGATTATTTCATGGTTCCCAAGGTGATTGAATGACCGACCTCACATCACTCACCATTGCGACCGCACGCGAAGGCCTGCGCAAAAAAGAGTTCTCTGCTCTGGAACTCACCAATGCCTACCTCTCCAATATGGAGAAGGCGCGGGTCCTCAACGCCTACATCGTCGAAACGCCGGACAAGGCCCGCGACATGGCAAAGGCATCAGACGTGAAGCTCGCAAAAGGTGAAGGCGGCGCACTCGAAGGCATTCCGCTTGGTATCAAGGACCTGTTCGCAACAAAAGGCATTCACACCCAGGCCTGCAGCCACATCCTCGATGGCTTCAAACCAGAATATGAATCCACCATCACAAGTAACCTGTGGCGCGATGGGGCAGTCATGCTTGGCAAGCTGAACATGGATGAGTTTGCGATGGGTTCGTCGAACGAAACCAGCTATTACGGCAACGTCATCAATCCGTGGCGGCGCACCAACTCCAATGCGGCTCTCGTCCCCGGCGGGTCATCGGGCGGGTCAGCCTCTGCAGTTTCAGCCCACATCTGTGCTGCTGCAACCGCAACTGACACAGGCGGCTCAATCCGCCAGCCCGCAGCCTTCACAGGTACCGTTGGCATCAAGCCAACCTACGGACGCTGCTCCCGTTGGGGCGTTGTGGCCTTTGCGTCATCACTTGATCAAGCAGGTCCAATCACACGCGATGTGCGCGATGCCGCCATCATGCTCAAATCCATGGCGAGCGTGGATGAGAAGGACACGACATCAGTTGATATTCCAGTGCCTGACTATGAAAAAGCCATTGGCAAATCCATCAAGGGCCTCCTCATCGGCATTCCCAGGGAATACAAATCCGATGGTATGTCCGCTGAGATTCAGGAATTGTGGGACAGGGGTGCTCAATGGCTGAAAGAGCAGGGCGCAGAGATCGTTGAAATCTCATTGCCCCATACGAAATATGCGCTTCCCGCCTATTACATCGTTGCCCCCGCCGAAGCCTCGTCGAACCTCGCCCGTTATGACGGCGTGCGCTACGGCCTCCGCGTTCCCGGCTCCGACATCACGGATATGTACGAAAATTCAAGGGCCGCTGGCTTTGGCCCCGAAGTGCAGCGTCGCATCCTGATCGGCACCTATGTTCTCTCATCCGGCTACTATGATGCCTACTATGTCCGCGCCCAGAAAATCCGTACACTGATCAAGCGCGACTTTGACGAGGCATGGAGAAAGGTGGACGTGGTATTGACACCCGCCACTCCTAGTCCCGCCTTCGCTCCCGGCGAAATCAGCGATCCCGTGCAGATGTATCTAAACGACATTTTCACCGTCACAGTGAACATGGCGGGGCTTCCTGGCATTGCCGTGCCTGCAGGCATTTCGAAGGACGGCCTGCCGTTGGGCCTCCAGCTCATTGGAAAGCCCTTTGACGAGGAAACCTTGTTCCAAACCGCAGCCGTGATCGAGCAGGTGGCCGGTAGCTATACTGCAAAGAAATGGTGGTAATTCAACCTCTTGGATGCCCGTTAACTATTTATTAACTTAGATTCCCCGCCGATCCCTGATTCACTTATGGTGAATCATATGTAAAATTTTAGGTATCGGGTCTAAAGATGGGTTTCAAAGCAGTAATGGCAGGATTGGCACTGGGGCTCATGAGCATCACAGCTCATGCGTCCGATGCCGCACAGGAATATGGAAAAACCCTTCCACCCGTTGGCTTCGTAAAATTCTGTGTCACAAACCCCGCTGACTGCAAGGCCTTGGATGATCGCCACAATACACTCGCAATGTCGCCAGACCGCTGGAATTTGCTTTCCCAAGTCAATAACTTTGTAAACGACAAGATTGCCCCTGTAAGCGATGAGGATCTCTACGGCGAGGTCGAACACTGGGCATACCCAACCGATGCGGGCGATTGCGAAGACTACGTGTTGCTCAAAAAACGCTACCTAGAGAACCTCGGTTTTTCAGCCGAAGCCCTGCTGATCACTGTTGTGCTTGATGAAAAAAATGAAGGCCACGCCGTTCTCACCGTGACCACAAAAGACGGTGACTACGTTCTTGATAATCGCCGCAACGATGTCAAGCGCTGGAACAATACAGGCTACAAATTCCTCAAGCGCCAGTCCCACGGCAACCCGCTGCAATGGATGGCCCTGCAAAACCAAAAGACCAAGAGCAGCGGATACGTCGCCAGCGGCAACTGATTCCTCCATAAAAAACCCCCGGCGGTAAGACCAGGGGTTGAAGTTTGCAGGGAGAACGGATTTGTAAAATGGATTACTTTCCTGGCTGTGGCACGAGCCGCAGATAGGGCTTCAGTGTTTTCCAGCCCGCCGGGAATTTTTCCTTGGCGGCCTCATCGGATACCGAAGCCAGAATGATAACATCCTCGCCTTGTTTCCAGTCCGCAGGTGTCGCCACTGATTTGGTTGCGGTCAGTTGCAGCGAGTCTACGACACGCAGGATTTCACTGAAGTTGCGCCCTGTGCTCATGGGGTAGGTGAGGATCAGCTTGATCTTCTTGTCCGGCCCAATGATCAGAACATTGCGCACAGTGGCATTGTCGGCAGCCGTGCGGCCCTTGGCATTGCCGGACGCGTTGGGATGGATCATGCCGTAAAGCTTCGCAACTGTAAGGTCGCTGTCGCCAATCATGGGGTAGGTAACCGATGCGCCTGTCACATCCTTGATGTCCTGTTTCCAGCGCACATGGTCTTCAACGGAGTCAACCGAGATGCCAAGCAGCTTCACGCCACGCTTGTCAAACTCATGTTTGAGCTTCGCCATCGAGCCAAGCTCCGTAGTGCATACGGGTGTGAAGTCCTTGGGGTGAGATACAAAGACCACCCATGAACCCTCGATATAATCGTAGAACTTCATATGGCCTTCTGTGGTTTCGGCTTCAAAATCCGGGGCGATATCGCCAAGTTGCAAGGTCATGTTTGCTTCTCTCAATTGTTATATGTTCTATATAGGCTTTCTACCGTTCTATATAAAGAACAATTTGAACAGCAGTGCAGCTTTGTGGGAATCGCAACACTCGGTCTAAATGCCTAAACAAACCGGAGGTTCCAGTCATGCGCTATATCCTGTCAATACCAGCCCTTGCGGTTGTGATTGTGGCCTATAACCTCCTCAATTACGCAGGGTCGATGATGGATACAGAATCTCTTTATCTTGACCAAATCCTGCCTTCAACGGCGGAGTTCTACCTGAAGGTGGGTGACCTTTTCATTCTTGCCGGCCTCATTGCCCTGTTCTTTGAAATCATCAAGGCAGCGCGGTTGGGGGCAGGCACCATTGTGGACCACATGCTCTCCACCGCCACGTTCATTGTGGCCATTCTCGAATTTCTGCTTGTACCCTTCTGCGGAACCTCGACATTCTTTTTCCTGATGGTCATGGCGTTGATTGATGTTGTGGCGGGTTTCTCCGTATCCATACTTTCGGCAAGGCGCGATTACTCCGTAAGCCACAATGATGGCGGCGGGCTCTAGGGCGTGGGCTTCAACGCGGCGCTTGCCAAAGCCATTGGTTTAACCCCTGCTGAGTCAACGCTGTTTGCCAAGCTCGGAACGCCGGAGAAAATCCAGGATTTCATCACCGCCATGCCAATCAACTTCGAGCCGGAAGGTGACACCTGCCGCTCCGCCCGCCATGCCATCAAAGCCAATTGCTGCCATTGCATCGAAGCCGCCTTCATCTCTGCCAGCGCATTGCTGCTGCATGGCAAGCCCACACTGCTGATGGACTTCCAGGCTTCAGGTGACGACGACCACATCATAACCCTGTTCAAAAACGGCAAGTATTGGGGTGCCATCTCCAAAAGCAATTCCATCTGGCTGCGCTGGCGCGATCCGGTTTACGCATCTCCCCGCGAACTCGCCATGAGCTATTTCCATGAATACGTGAAAGCCGAAAAGAAAACCCTTCGCCGCGTGTCAAAACCCTTCGACATCGGAAAATATGATCCGGATTACTGGGTGACGAACGATGAAAACTGCTGGCCCATGGCCCTCGAAATCGACGCCAGCCCCCACGTGGAGCTGATAACGAAAAGTCAGGCACGACATCTCCGTAACCGCGAAGCATTTGAACGCAGGGCAGGGGAGTTCAAGGAGTTCCAGAAAGCCTAGCGTTGGTTTAGCAATTGATTTCACCTTTGGTGCCAGCTGGGAATTCAGGTTGTCTTGATACCATTGGAATACAATTAACGCCAAAAGTACGAAAATATTTCTTAAGCCGCCAAGCTCACGTCGATTTTGCGTAATGCCCGTTTCAGTGCCGCAAAACATGTCCCGTCGATAGCTGTGCCAACATCTGCAGCCAAAATATCCAGCGCTTTTGCAACTGGCATGGCAGCGCGATACGGGCGGTCAGCGGTTAGCGCATCAAAAATATCAGCCACGGCAAGAATGCGCGATTCAAGTGCAATCTCATCACCTTTCAAACCCTTGGGATATCCCGCGCCATTGAGTTTTTCATGATGCGCCCCGGCAATGGGGGCCAATTGCCGGAATGCGGAGATGCGCGACAGGATTGTTTCCGTCTGGGTTGCGTGGTTTTTCATCACAACCCATTCGTCGGCATCCAGCTTTCCCGGCTTGTCGAGAATGGTATTGCTCACGCCAAGCTTGCCGATGTCATGCAACAGGGCAGCGCGTTTCAGCCAGCGGCGGTGTTCGCCTGAAAGGCCAAGCTCTTCGGCAATAAGGTCGGTGAAAAGCGTTACGCGTTCGCTATGCCCTTTGGTGAACGGGCTTTTTGAGTCGACCACCTGTGCAAAGCCGGCGGCAATGTCGTCAAGATAATCCTCATCAACAACAACGGCGCCCTGCAAGGGTTCGATCTCTGTGATGATATCGCCAATGTCATCACCATTCAGGGCATCCCAAAATGAGGGGCGTGACGACACACGGTGGAAAGCCGCGGCAAGATCCGGGTCAAACCAGGTGCCTGCACGGTTTTGAATTTCCTTGCGGGCTGCATCTTCGTCAGTTGATTTCTGAAACACATCGGCAATTTGTGCCAGCAGCGCAATGCGGGAATAAAGTGGAATGTCGCCACCTTTCAAACCCTGTGGCTTGCCAGTGCCATCCCAATGCTCATCGAGGCTGCGAATACCATCGGCAACGGCCTCGCCAAACCTCATCTTCCGGGCGATGTCAGCGCCACGCTGGCAGCGTGTTTCAATCAGTTCGCGGGAAATTTCTCCGCCATTCTGGAAAATATTAATAATTGCGCGGAAGCGTTCGGCAAGCCCCGATTTCAGACCCGTATGCGACAGCACAAATCGCAACGCTTGCGGCAGGCTGCCATCGACCAGCTTGAAGTCCTGTTTGAAGGTAAGGTCATTGACCAGATACAGTTCACAAATCCGCGCCGCATTGCTGCTGCACCCCAGATCCTTGAGCAGGATGGTATAGTAAAGTTCCCAGGTCTGCTGCTCATCCAAGCCAATTTCTTCTGCCATCTGCAAGCCAATCCAGCAGCAGCACACGCAATGCCCCTCGGGCTGGCCCTCGGTAATGTCCAGCGCGTGCGTCAAGGCCCCCAGCAGTTCAGCAAGGCGCACCTCACGGGCAATTGAGAAGTCAATTTTGGTCGGGGTTGTCATGGGCTGCTCCTCACAAGGACAATCCATCATACAAAACCCGGTTTAAGGTCGCCTTAATACCAGAGGATCTACGCAAACGTGAAAGCCGCAACCATCAATTTGATTGACCACAAAACCGAACAGGTATATCCGAGTAAATCACTCAACAATAGGGATTTGACATGGACAGGCAAACCTATCTTGATCGCAAAGGCGAACGGCTTGTTGTGCAGGGCTTTCGCCACTGGTTGTCTGGCTATGAATTCGGCGATGTCGCCTGCTGGGAGCAGGCATGGACCCTTTTTACCGAAGAAACAGGCGCTGTAAATGCAGGAGCTCTCGTCTCCCACTTGCATTTTTGGGTGAAAGCCATCCGTGAACAGGCGGGCGATTCCGTGCGGTGTTTGACCTGCCAGTGCCGTTACCTCTGCCGTGAGGAATGCCTGTGCATCGGAATGATCGCAGCTTTGCAACATGACGATGAAACCACGGCCACAATGTGCGCCGATGCCCTCGTGGGCGAAAACCACGGCAAGGTCGTCACAGCTGCACGCGACTTCGCAAAACTGCTGACAGAAAACGGCGCCCGGCTTCTGGCCGTACCCCCGCATGTGATTTCAGACATTGTTCAGGGCCCCCGCGAAAAAACAACACTTCTCAACTGATTCAAGTGCCGCCAACGATTGGCCTCGTTTCCTGATTCAATTGTCAATGAGCAGCGGGCGTGGCTTTGACCGGGATGAAAACGGTTATGCCGTTTTCGCATGGGGTGAAAAAAGCTTCACGGCGGTGGCCGTGCCAAGTCGTTGCAGAAAAATGGAGGGGAATGCCCGAACGTGGCTTCCTGCCGATATAAAAGCTTTTCTTGAAAAAATGGCGTGAAGCCAAAGGTTTCAGACGCAGCGATTTTAGCATTGAGGTCATTCTTGCAGAGCCCCAGATCGCACGTTTTCCAATGTTTGCCGCTGAGGTTGTTTAGCCATCCAAGGCGCTCGGTTCGTAGTAACCGAGGGTCTTGCCCAAAGCTCCCGGAGAACAAAAGCGCGTTATTTCTTTCATTCCGCAGGCGCTGCCCATGGTTCCGGCAATTTCGAGACGCTGTCGACACTGTCCCCTCCTTTCCGGAAACCATCAAAGGAGTACATATTCCTATTTAAGGAATATGTCAAGAACATTTAGGAAAATAGTTTGTGTCTCAAGCAGGATAAAAGGCGAACCACTTGAAATCAACGCCTAGGCTTTAATTCTTTCGCCTTTAGGATCGTAAAAGCTCGGGAACTGAACTTTTGCCGTGTATTTTTTCCAGGCAAGTTCAACTTCCCACGTGCCATTCTCAAGCCAGTCCTTGGTAACGCCCGCTTCGTTCTTCACATAGCCCATACCGAGCGACAGGTTTACACGATGTCCCCAGGCGCCTGAGGTGGTGGAACCAACAATCACGCCATTCCGGTAAATTGGCTCCTCGTGATATATCATCGGTGCGTTCACACTGTTGTCCTCGAGAGCCAAACACACCATGCGCCTGGGTTGGAAAGTTTGCACCTTCTGCTTGAGCAGAGCCTCCCGACCAATAAATCCTCCAGCCTTGTCCCAGGCAACAGCGAACCCGAGACCAGCTTCGATTGGCGTTTCCTCGTCTGAAATATCATGGCCCCAATGACGATAGGCTTTTTCCGTCCGGCAATTGTTCATCGTGTGCATGCCGGCAGGGGTTAATCCAAACGCCTCGCCCGCAGCCTGCAAATGTTCAAACACATGGGCCGCAAATTCCGTTGGAATGTAAAGTTCCCAACCCAATTCTCCCACATAGGTGATCCGCGAAGCCCGCATCCGTGCATAACCGATTTCAATTTCTTTTGATGTGCCAAATGGAAACGCCCCATTGGAGAGATCTGCACCAGACAATTTGTGGAGCAGGGCGCGCGCGTTCGGCCCCATGATGGCGATCATTGGCAGTCCCGATGTCACATCCGTTGAAACACAATGCGCATCATCCGGCGTATGGCGCTTCAGCCAGGCCATGTCACGCGTCTGCGGAACAGCGCCGGTCACCACCAGGAACTTGTCCTCTTCCAGCCGCGTAACCGTAAGGTCAGCCTCGATGCCGCCGCGCTCGTTCAGCCACTGGGTATAAACAATGCGGCCCGGCTCCACGTCAATATTATTGGCGCTGATCGTGTTCAATACTTTCAACGCGTCGCGGCCCTCAACCTGATACTTTGCAAATGATGACTGATCGAAGAAGGCACACTCTGTCATCAATTGCTTGGCTTCGTAATCCGCGCAGGCAAACCAGTTCTGCCGCCCATATGAATATTCATATTCAGGCTTGACACCACCCCGCGCATACCAGTTTGGCCGCTCCCAGCCATTGACCTCACCAAACACCGCACCAAGTTTTTTCGTCGCCTCATAGATCGGCGACCTCCGAACGCCGCGCGCCGTTTCCGCCTGCCGATACGGCCAGTGCATGGCATAGAGCAGACCCAGTGACTCCGTCACGCGGTCATGCACATATTCCCGAACCGACTGGAAGGGATGAATGCGGCGGATATCCATGCCATTCAAATCCATTGGCGGATGCCCATGCTTGATCCAGTCCGCCAGCATCAGTCCGGCTCCACCCGAGGATTGAATGCCAATCGAGTTGAAACCCGTGGCCACAAACAAGTCTTTCACCTCTGGCGCTTCGCCGAGATAGTATCGGTTGTCCGGCGTGAAACTTTCCGGTCCGTTAAAGAACAACTGGATACCCGCCATTTCCAGCAGCGGCACACGATTGATGGCGCTCATCAGGATGGGTTCAAAATGCTCCATGTCCTCGGGCAGCGTTACAAAGGCATGTTCGTCGTCAATGCCGCACGTGCCCCACGGCTTGGCCTTCGGCTCGAAAGCACCAACCATGAGCTTGCCCGCATCTTCCTTGAAGTATGCGCACTCATCGGGAATGCGCACCACCGGCATGTTGCGCGGCAATTCCGCAATGGGTTCAGACACTATATAAAAATGCTCGCAGGCATGCAGCGGAATGTTCACGCCTATACTGCGACCAAGCTCGCGTGACCACATGCCGGAAGCAATCACAACCTTGTCCGCCATGATCGTGCCATCGGTCGTTTCCACTCCAACGGCCTTGCCCTTTTCAACGATGATGCGCGTGACCTTCGTGTTCTCGAAAATTGTCGCTCCCCGTGAGCGCGCACCGGCAGCGAGCGCCTGGGTCACGTCAATCGGGTTCACCTGGCCGTCCTTCGGCAAAAACACCCCGCCTTTGACCCCATCCATATTGTAATGGGGCACACGCTCCTTGATTTCGCCCATGCTAATGACATCGACAGCAAGTCCAAAATTCTTCGCCATCGAAGCGCCACGCAAAAGTTCCTCCATGCGGCCATCGGTCAGTGCAATCGAGATTGAACCATTTTGCTTGAACCCGGTGGCTTGCCCCGTTTCCTTTTCTAACCCTTCAAAAAGATTGGCTGTGTATTTGGCAAGCTCGGTCAAATTGCGCGAGGCGCGAAGCTGCCCGACGAGGCCCGCCGCATGCCATGTTGTACCCGATGTCAATTGTTTACGTTCCAGCAGAACCGTGTTGGTGATGCCGATTTTTCCAAGGTGATAGGCAATAGATGCACCCACAATGCCGCCGCCAACAATCACAACATCGGCACGGGCGGGCAGGGACTTTGACATCGTTACGACTCCAAATTGAATTCAAACAAATCTACCAGCCAATAACCCTGCCTAATAGCGCCAACTGCTTTCACCGTTATG
This sequence comes from Rhodobiaceae bacterium, assembly GCA_031417195.1. Lineage (GTDB taxonomy): Bacteria > Pseudomonadota > Alphaproteobacteria > Rhizobiales > Aestuariivirgaceae > Aestuariivirga. Next base: position 10,603 of record JANOVC010000100.1, on the reverse strand, counting down.
CACCAGAACTCACCAATTTCCTTTGCGGCTTTGGTTCGTTTCAATTACAAGGACAACAGATTTGAAACACAGGGTCCACCATGCACAAAGGTAACATTTCCCCAACCGAAGCCCATCAGCGCCTGCAGGGCAACTCCTCGGCCGTTCTGGTGGACGTGCGTACCCAGCCCGAATGGACATTTGTTGGCGTTCCCGCTGTTGAACGGCTTGTGCGGCTGGCCTGGCAAGTGTTTCCTGCCATGCAGGTGAATGCCAATTTCGTTGAAGAGGTAGAGCAAATGGGTCTGCCGAAAGACGCGGAGATTTTATGCATCTGCCGCTCCGGTGCCCGCTCATCGTCTGCCGCCACCGCGCTGACCGATGCTGGCTTCACCAACTGCTGGAATGTAGCCGAGGGTTTTGAAGGTGACAAGGACGCCAGCGGCCACCGTGGCACAACCAATGGCTGGAAAGCCGCAGGACTTCCCTGGGTTCAAAGCTGATGTCGAAAAAAGCCAAACAGAACCCCAAGGCGTGGGGGGATGCCACGAAGCTTGTGCGCGGCGGGCTAAACCGCTCACTCCATGGCGAAACATCCGAAGCCCTCTATCTCAATTCCGGTTTTGTTTATGACGAACCCGAAACGGCCGAGAAGCGCTTTTCCGGTGAAGATGACGGCTATGTCTATGGCCGCTACGGCAACCCGACCGTCACGATGTTTGAAGAACGCCTCGCATTGCTTGAGGGTGCCGAGGCCTGTTACGCGGTTGCCTCTGGCATGTCAGCCGTGTTTGGCGCACTCGCCTGCCAGTTGAAGGCGGGTGACCATCTCGTTGCGTCCAAAGCCCTGTTTGGCTCCTGCTATCAGGTCATCACAAATATTCTGCCGCGCTTTGGAATTACCTACACGTTGGTGGATGGCGCTGATCTCAAGGAGTGGAAAGCCGCCTTCACGCCAAAAACCAAATGCGTATTTTTGGAAACGCCATCAAACCCCACGCTTGAAGTGGTTGACATTGGCGCTGTGTGTGAGATTGCCAAAAAGGCCAAAACCAACATCATCGTCGACAATATTTTCGCGACACCTATTTTGCAAAAGCCCTTGCAATACGGCGCGGATGTGATCGTTTATTCCGGCACCAAGCATATGGACGGACAGGGCCGTGTTTTGGGCGGCGCTATCGTTTCAACCAAAAGATTCAAGGAGGAAATGCTCAAGCCTTTCCTTCGCCACACAGGTCCATCAATTTCTCCGTTCAATGCCTGGGTGTTGTTGAAAGGCCTGGAAACGCTGAAACTGCGCGTTGAGGCCCAAAGCAAAGCCGCCCACACGATTGCCGACATGCTCTCAGCCACCAAGGGCGTGAGCCGCGTGATTTACCCCCATCTCAAAAGCCATCCGCAGGTAAAGCTCAGCAAAAAACAAATGAGTCTTGGCGGCACCATGCTCACGTTTGAAGTGGCGGGCGGCAAGAAGGCAGCCTTCAATGTTCTACGTCACCTTGAAATTGTTGATATTTCCAACAACCTCGGTGATGCAAAATCCCTGATGACGCATCCTGCCTCCACAACCCACCGCAACATCGGCGCTGAAGCCCGGGCAATGATGGGCATTACCGATGGCATGTTGCGGCTGTCTGTAGGCCTCGAGTCAATCGACGACCTCGTGCGCGATTTGGGTCAGGCGCTGGCCCGCTAGGTGTTTAGTCAAGCAAAATGCCCAGTCATCTAAACGTTACATAATCCCGTCAGCCTCACGACACGCAAATCAACAGGAGGCCTTCAAATGATAAAATCCTTAGTCGCGGCAGCTCTTATTGCTCTCTCTGCAACAACAGCACTCGCCGAACCTTTCACAATCATCACCCTCGGCGACACGGCGTATGGCAAGCCGGAAGAGGTCTATCCGCAATACGAAGCGCTTATCGGTGCCATCAACGCTGAAAAACCAGACTTGGTGATTCACGTCGGAGATACAAAATCAGGTTCCACCCCTTGCTCCGACGAAGCATTGGCTAAACAGCTGTCCTATTTGAACACCTTCACAGCCCCGCTCCTTTATTCAATCGGTGATAATGAATGGACTGATTGTCACCGTGAAAAGGCCGGAAATTTTGACCCGTTGGAGCGCTTGGCACTTATTCGCAAAACCTATTTCACAACTGGTACAAAATCATTCGGCATGACCAAGGTCGATATGACGTCGCAGGCGGTCGAAGGTTATCCGGAAAATGCCAAGCTGATGCACAAGGACGTGATGTTCGTCACCGTGCACGTGCCGGGTTCCAACAACAATTTCGAAGTGCGCGACCCTAATGCGATGGCAGAATTTTTCGCTCGTGACGCTGCTGACGTGAAATGGGTGAATGAAAGCTTCGCCGCCGCCAAAGCTGCCAAAGCCATTGTCATTGGCATTCAGGCCGACATGTTCAAATATGACTGGAACGCCGACGGTGATGAAACGTGGTTGCGCCATTCCGGCTTTACCAACATCGGTGGTGCCATCATTGAAAATGCCGCCAAGTTTGGAAAGCCCGTGTTGTTGGTTTATGGTGATAGCCATACATACATAAACGGCCGCCCCTTTCCAACAAAAGCACCAAATGTCATGTCGCTGCAAGTCCCTGGGGAAAAACAAATGGACGCGGTTGAAGTCACAATCGACACTGCAACAAGTGGCGTTTTCTCTACCTCATTGATCAAAAACCCTGCTCTTTCGCATTGATGATAACGATTAGGCGGTCGCGCGCAGGCCGCCTCCCACACATAGACTTCAACGTGAAATCCATTAGGATTAGACGCTCAGTCACATCGTCGCAAAGCGGTAGATGCCAATGCTGATGGCCAACAGTCCAACGGCAACACTCAGCGTGCGCTTGGGTGCAATTTTTGAGAGATAGCCGCCGAAAATAGCTGCAGGAAGCCCGCCCACGACGAGCCCTGATATTGGCAGAGCGACAGTGTGCCAATCTGCACCACCTTCCCAATGACCGCTGAAGAAAGCAAAGGCGAACGTCGAAAACACAGCAATGCTCACAACAAATTCCGAAAAATTGCCGGAGCCGATCGCGAAGCGGGATTCAGTTCCCACGCCGAGCAAACTCGTGGTTACAATTGGTCCCCAGCTTCCCCCGATGCCTTCAATAAGACCGCCGGAGAATCCAATCAATCTGGTAAAGCCATGCGGGAAAAGCCGCGGTGCAGCATCTTTAACACCCCGATATACAATCAGCCCACCAATCAAGAGTAAGTAAATGTTGATCATGATCAGCAAGGTCTTCCCCTTGAGGCTGGTGAGCGCGGCAGCGCCAATGATTCCCCCGATTGCACCGAAAAGGCACAGCGCCGTAACGATGCGCCAGTTCAAGTTTTGGTGCCACCAATGGGAAATTGCTGCAGTACCCGTGGTTGGCAGTTTGGCGGCATTGACGCTGGCTGAAACAAGCGCAGGCGGAACGCCTTGCGCCAAAAGCACGGAGGCTGAAATCACGCCAAAACCCATGCCCAGCGCACCGTCAACAATTTGTGCACAAAAACCCACAATAGCAAAAGCTATAAAATCATGCATTCGGTAGACCCCTCAGGTATGAAATTATAAAGCGTTCACAGCTTGCCGCTCAACTGTGCGGATAATTTGACCGTTTGCCGTAAAATGAATGCCGCATTCGGTTTTGTCAGAACCAGCCCAGCGGCCAGCCCGTGGATCGGCATCCGTTCCGCCAAGCGCTGTGCAGGGTTCACAGCCGATTGATCGGTAACCCTGAAGCCTGAGGGGGTGCGAAGGCAAATGGTGGCGCACCATATAAGACTGCAAATCAAGCGCCGAATAACCCGCCAGTGGTTCCACCTTGAGCCTGCCATCGGCCAGGCTTACGAATTCAAGGTCCGAGCGTGTTGCGCCGTGGAACCGTTTGCGGCCCGAAATCATCACGTCAAAACCATCAAGCGCCTTTTCCAGCGGAATGGCTTTGCGAATATGGCAGCAGGCATCCGTACTGGCTTGATGCAGCAAACCGTTTGCGTCGTGCATTTGCAGATCGCGCAAGTCGGGTTTGATTGTGCGGACACCCGTGAGCCCGAGTTCCGAGATAAGATGATCGCGGTAGTCCAGGGTTTCCTGAAACAGCTTTTGCGTGTTCAGAAATATGATTGGCAGATTGCGGTCAACTTCTGAAACCATATGGAGCAGAACCGATGATTCAGCACCGAATGAAGACACCAAAGCCGTTCGACGCGGAAAGTCGCGAACGATTGATTTGATGAGATCACGACCTTCAAGACCGGCATAGGCTTCGATGACCGGATTGCTGATGGAACTATCCAGCATGGGGTTGTTCCTCCCAAGGCACGGCCTCAGTGTGGCGCTCCGTCCAGACCTCGGCTTCACCGGCGCGGCGGTAAAGCCCGCGTTGATAGGCCAGAGACATTTGCTTTGATGTCGCCTGCCATGTCTGCAGCGGGAACCGGTCTGTCACTTCAAACGTGCTGAAACCAACCTGGTTCATGTATTGGATTTGATCGGGCAACACATTTCCGGTGGCGCGAAGTTCACCACGGAAACCAAGCGCACGGACTTGTGCGGCCAGGGAATAGGAGCGACCATCACCAAAACTCGGGAATGGCAGAACGACAAGCGCAAGATGCGGCAGGAAATGCGCGATGTCATCGGCATCCTCGGTGTTTCCAACACTGACACCGAGCTGGCCCGGAAACTTTGCGAGGTTGTCCCATTCGGCTTTCAGGCGCGCATAGGAAACAACAACATTGCCACCATCCGGAAGAACATCCTCAAGTCCGATCTGAACCCAAGTATCAACCACAAAAGCATTGTTTTTAAGCAGCGGCATAAAGCGCCTCCTTGAATGGGGCAGGGCCGAGCCTACGGAAGGTATAGAGAAACTCTTCTCCCGGCTGGCGCAGTGCCACGTATGTATTCAAAATTTTCTCGATGGCATCCGGCACCTCATGGCCAGCAAAGCCAGGGCCAAGAATGGAACCAATCGAAGCGCTTTCAGTGGAGGAACCACCCAGCGTGATCTGGTAAAACTCTTCGCCTTTTTTATCCAACCCAAGAATGCCGATATGGCCCACATGATGATGACCACAGGCATTGATGCAGCCTGAAATATTGATCTTAACCGGGCCAATCTTCTCCTGAACATCAAGATCTGCAAACTTGCGCGAGATGGCCTGCGAGATGGGAATGGAACGCGCTGTGGCCAACGAACAATAATCCATGCCTGGGCAGGCGATAATGTCACCGGCCAATCCATAATTTGCCGTGGCGAGACCTACAGGCACAAGCGCTTGCCACAGCGCAAACGCATCTTCCTTTTTCACATGGGGAAGAATGATGTTTTGCGGATGGCTGACGCGCAGTTCATCATGGGAGTAACGCTCTGCCAAATCCGCCATGACGCGCATTTGCTCCGCCGTCGCATCACCTGGAATACCACCTTCAGGTTTCAGGGAAATATTGACGATGGTGTAGCCATCAACCCGGTGCGCTGCGAGATTGTTGCGGGTCCAGCGGGCAAAATCAGGATGTGCGATTTTCGCATCTTCAAAGGCAGGTGCGAAACGTGAAAGCTTCTCGAACTGCGGAGGCGCAAAATAAGCTGCAATGCGCGCCAATTCCTTCTCTTCAACTTCCGTCGTTTGCTTCGGCCGCTTGGCATATTCCGCCTCAACTTCGGCCTTGAACTTTTCCGCACCAATTTCATGCACGAGAATTTTGATACGCGCTTTGTATTTGTTGTCGCGGCGACCAAACAAATTATAAACCCGCATGATGGCTTCGAGATAGGCGACCAGTTCCTTCTCCGGCAGGAAGTCGCGCACGGTAACCGCAATCATCGGCGTACGGCCCTGACCGCCACCAACCATCACCTCCCAGCCAATTTCACCAGCATCGTTCTTGTGCAGACGCATGCCGATATCGTGAACCTTGACGGCCGCACGGTCATTCGGCGCACCCGTCACGGCAATCTTGAATTTGCGGGGCAGGTACGAAAATTCAGGATGCAGCGATGACCATTGCCGCAGCAACTCACCGACGGGTCGGGGATCGGAAATTTCATCCGCCGCAGCACCCGCCCAATGATCAGTTGTCACATTGCGAATGCAGTTGCCGGAGGTTTGAATGGCATGCATTTCAACTTCGGCCAATGCCGCGAGAATATCTGCCGTGTCTTCCAGCTTGATCCAGTTGTATTGAATGTTCTGCCGCGTGGTAAAATGGCCGTAGCCGCGATCCCACTTCTCGGCAATGTAGGCAAGTTTCCGCATTTGTTTCGACGACAGCGTTCCATAGGGAATGGCCACGCGCAGCATATAGGCATGAAGCTGCAAATAGAGGCCGTTCATCAAACGCAGCGGGCGAAATTCTTCCTCGGTGATTTCACCCGACAACCGCCGCGCGGCTTGATCGCGGAACTGCTCCGTCCGTTCACGGACGAACTGGTGATCAAACTCATCATAACGATACATGGGTCATGCGTCCTTAAAAGCAAATGCGCCGGAGGTGCCTTCGGCCTGCTTGCCGAGGTCCATGCGAACGGTTGGGCCAAGGGTTCGAATGCGTTCGCGCATATGGGTGGCGCGAATGCGGCCATTAATACGTTCGGCATCAAACAGATAGGTGCCGGTCACCAATGTGGATTTCACATCCTCGGCAGCGCGGGTTTCAAGGGCGGCGGTTGCCTGTGGTTCCAGCGCCAACACGGCATCATCAATCCTCTCATCCCACGTGCCAGCCCGCGTAAGAAAAACAACTTCCCCGTCGCGCAGACGGTTGGCGGTCATCACCTGACCGTTTTCAATCGTGCTCATGATGCGGCTCTCATGATCTGCGCCGTGATATCCTCACGCGACATGAAGGGAAAAACGCTTGTTTCAGCTACGGGAATGCCGGGAATAACCTCAACGGCAAAACCCTGGCCTTCCAGCACCGAGATTTCATCGCAGGCCAGATCAACATCACCATGCACCAGAAACACGACATGCTTTCCGCTTTGAGATTCACGCATCAGCTGGGAACACGTATCAAATTGCAGATATGTAACGGCAATGCGCTCCGCGTCCCGCCGCGCCAATTCCAGAATGGCTGGCGGAACCCGGCGGTCAAACACGATCACATCCGCCTCCAGCAATTTGCGCTGGGCTTTCAGTGTCAAAAGTTCCGGATCGCCGGGACCGGCACCAACGATGGACACACGGCCGATGGAAGGAGCGGCTTCTTCGGAAAGTGCCACATTGATTTCATGGGCAAACCCCTTTTTGTCACCCGCAACTGCGGCATCGCGAATAGGGCCGAAGAAAAACTTCTGCCAGAACGAGCGACGGCGGTTGCCATGCGGAACGGATTTGGCAACACGTGGCCGCAAGGCGTTGGCCTTGTTGGCCAAATCACCCAAGGCTTGCGGCAGCATGGCATCAATGCGGGCACGAATGCCTTGGCCTAAAACCGGGGCCGTGCCTTCCGTGCCAATGGCAATCACCACCGGGTCACGGTCCACAATCGAGGGCGTAATGAAGGTTGAAAGCTCGGCCACATCAATCACATTCACGGGAATGCCACGCAAGCGCGCCTCCGCACTCACAACATCATTCAAGTAAGGTTCGGCGACATAAACCAGTGCAGCGCCATCAAGCTGGACAGCTTCAAAGCTCTTGGCCAACCACTCCACCCGTGGTTCAGCCGCCAGCTCGTCATGCAGAGCAGGGGCCACAACTGAAATCTTCGCATTGGTTTTCAACAGCAGGCGCACCTTGCGCAAGGCCTCTTCACCGCCGCCCACCACCAAAACCCTGGTGCGGTCGAGATCAAAAAATATGGGGAAATAACGCATGTCTTTTTCCTATCCGTTCGCCACCAGTTTCACAGCGAGGCCATCCAAAGCCTCGGTGTAAATAATCTGGCAGGAAAGTCGAGATGTTGGCGACAGCACGGGAACCTCGTCCAGCATCGCCTCTTCATCGTCATTTGCAGGGTGCAGCTTGTCCGCCCATTCGGCGTGGATTTCCACATGGCAAGTAGCGCAGGCGCAAGCGCCGCCACACAGGCCGCCCACTTCAAAGCCGTGTTCACGGATGATTTCCATCACCCGCCAGCCCTCAACAGCCTCCAGAATATGGCTCACATTATTGGTGTCGATTACCTGAATCATGCCCATAATCTACTTCCGTTCGCTTCAAAGGACATTTACCCTGTCCATCTGTTCCGCTGCAAAATCAACGAATTCATTTGATTTTCCCAAATAAAACGCGCTAATTCTTTACTCCGAACAACCTATATAATCATGTCGTTCGTTATTACGAACATTAGTTCTAAATAAAGGACAACAAAATGTCAACGCCGACGCTCAAAAAGACCAATGGCCCAAACAGCGTCGATCCCATCCCGGCGCTGGGAAAAACCATCCAGCGCCTGCGCAAGGCTTACAATATGTCGTTGGGCGAGCTTTCCGAGCAATCCGGCGTGGCCAAATCCATCATTTCGCAAATCGAGCGCAACGAAACCAACCCCACGCTTTCCACCGTGTTCCGCCTGTCGCGCGCACTGGACACCAGTATCGACGAGGTGCTGAAAGCCGACAACGGCACCGCATTCCTGCAGCACCAGGCCAAATCCGCCATTCCCATCCTCGAAAGCCAAGACGGTTTGTGCCGTCTCGCCATCGTCGGCCCCCTGAACCTGATCGACCTTACCCAATGGTACGATTTTCAAGCCAAGCCAAACGGCCTGCTGGAGTCAGATCCGCATCCGCCGGGTACGGTCGAGCACATCTACATGATCAAGGGCGAAATCGAAGTCACGGTCGGCGATGAAGTAAAGCTGGCCAAACAAGGCGAAGCCCTGAGATACCGCGCCGACGTTCCCCACAAAATCAGAAACACTGGTGAGGGCGATGCACAGGCGAACATGATCTTGATGCTGAGGCAGTTGAGCCCGGGAAACGCGTCCTAACCCCTGTCTTCGGCCACGATTGACCTGAGGTGCTCTACCCGCATTGAAAAGGTTTTCTCAAAACTGTGATCTGCGGAAAAATCAGCGGCCGCATCGCTCTTGGTGCAAATCTCTGCGCGCTTTGAATTGAGGCGGTAAAGACAGTCCACAATCGCATCCACATTGCCTATTGGCACCTTCCAGCCCACATCGGCGAGGCCCAATAGACCGGAAAATGCCAGATTGTCATAGCCCATGATCGGAACACCGCATCCCAGCGTTTCGAGATATGTGCATGAGGGATCAGATTGCCTATGGCAGCACAGGAAAATGTCCGCATGGGCTTTCATCCATGGCACAAGCGTGTCGTCAAAATCAACCGGACCGTGAAACGTAACATGATCTGCGAGTGCAGCCGCTGCAACCGCGTCTCTCATTGATTGTTCAAGGCTGCCCGGGCCAAAAATATCGAGATGAAAGTCGACACCTTTTTTAAGCAGCTGCCTGGCCACAGGCACCAGGTGATCAGCGCCCTTAAGCCGCTCGAGCCTTCCGCTGAAGGCAAGCCGGAGGGGCGCTTGTGACAGCAAACGGGCTTTGCGCGCATCGCGTTCAGACGTCGTCACCTGCTGCGCGTCTGAAAGGCGCGTGTCAAAATAGGTGAGTATGTTGTTGTTCACACGGGAATAATGCCGGGTCGCCGGAGTTCCGTTTGCCTGAAGGGCAGTGGCGCGATCAAACGCCTTAAGCCGTTTTCGTTCGCTCAAAACAGTCCAGGCCAAACTTTTGAATTTGCGCCATGGTGCAGCGTCGGACAGCAGTGAAATTTGGTGCCGGGTCACGGGGATGTTCTCAATGGCGAATGCCATGGGAATGCCCATGGTCTGGCAAAGCTCGGCAACCGGAAAATCCAGGTGGTTGTCACCCACTGCCAGAACCACGTCGGCCCCCACAAGCTCGGCAACGGAAATTTCCGCGGTTTCCGGCAAGACAATAATTTTAAACGGCAGGGACGTTATGTCTATCGCCCGCGAAAAAGGTTGCACAGGCCCCGAACTCTCGCGAAAAATCGCCCGTATCGGCCCGCCCCAGAATTTTTGATAGAGATAAAATCCGGACAAGGCCTTGTCGTCCAAAACAAACCTGTCGCCAACACGGTAGGTCTGCGCGCTGGTCACAACCACCAGAACACCGCGGGTGTATTTGCTTGCCTGGGCATTCTCCACAGTCACGTTGGCATCGGACATTGTCATGCGAAAACCGTAACATATAGGTTTTCTAGCTTCAATGGTGGGCATGACCTGACAACAAACACTGTTCTTTACAAGGCCAATTATTTGGTAACCGCCACAGGAAATGTGCTCACCGTTGCAAAAATGATGTACGCCCCTCATTCGTCTTGCAATCATCATAACGCCGCGCCATAAGCGGCTTGAAACCTTATTCGGAGTCCCCGCCATGACCGCCATTCTTGACATCACCGCCCGCGAAATTCTCGATAGCCGGGGGAACCCGACGGTTGAGGTGGATGTGATTCTTGAGGATGGGTCTTTTGGCCGGGCAGCCGTTCCATCCGGCGCATCGACAGGTGCCCATGAGGCGGTTGAGCTGCGCGATGGCGACAAGACGCGTTACATGGGCAAGGGCGTTCTGAATGCCGTGGCTGCGGTCAACGGC
>JANOVC010000099.1:0-55172 GCA_031417195.1 Rhodobiaceae bacterium | reverse complement strand
CTCAAAACCTTCTGCAAGGCCATCGCATCCCCAAGCCAATCTCAAATCAAGCGATTCATCCAAACCCTCATCACAAGCCCACCACAGAAAAAAGCATTCAATTTAGGGAAAACATAAATGAGTCGAGTACTATGAGAGCCCTTGGCAATAAATGTGCACCTAGCAGGCCGACAGTGTGACCGCCGTTTCCAAAAACCCGTATGCCAGTCTGATGCAAATGCATCATGTTAGATGTGACAATCCGTGCTAGCCTTCTTAAGCCATTCACTTGCAAGAATAAGCGAGCAACCCATGGTAGACCTGCCAGATGCGAAACTTGCAACGCTGATTACAGCCGCCGCCTTTGACTCTTCAAAATGGGTCGCGGTTTGTGACAGCTGTGCCGATTTGGTCTCATCGCAGGGCAGCATCATCATCCCATTCGCTACGGACGAAAGACTATCGGGCACAAGATTCAGCAGTTCATTGGAGGGCGCTGTCGCCGGTTACCTCAATGATCGGTGGTACGAGCGTGACATACGCGAAAACGCCGCAGGCAAAATGCTGCGAACCGGTTTTATAACCGATGCTGATGTAATTCCGTACGCCGACATCGCACACTCGCCGTATTATCAGGATATGCTTCGGCCGCATGGCCTGCAGTGGTTTGCTGCAATTAACATTCAGGCTTCGGACACCAATTGGGCGCTCACGGTGCAACGCAGTGCCAAGGCCGATCCAATGGATATGGATGACGTAAAAAATCTGTTGGCTTACCAGCAGATGCTCAATACATCAGCCACAATAGCCCGTCACCTGGGTCACGCTAAAATCCTTGGTGCATCCGATATTTTGGAACAACATGGACGTGCGGTTATTGCCTTGGGATGGGGAGGACGCGTGGTACATATAAGCGCCCTGGCAAAAAAGCATATCGGCAAAGCCTTCAAAATTATTCGCGGCCATATCAGTTCCTGTTTTGAGAAAGATCGTGTACCCCTCGAGCGGCTCGTACAATCACTCTGCACCGGTAAAACACTGAACGCTTCAGTTAGGCCCATTCCGCTTTCACGCGGTTCTGATCTCCCATCCCTTGTTATCTACGGAACAACCCTGCCGGAGCGCGAGCGTGACATCTTTCAACCCGCGGCGGCCCTGCTTGTCATAGTTGACCCAAGTCGCAATCAAGTTATTTCAACCGAGTTGTTGATGGACTATTACTATTTTACCCGTGCTGAAGCCAAACTCGCGGTTTCGCTTCTTCAAGGTTCTTCTATCGAAATACATGCGCTCGAAAATGCCATAAGCCCGATTACCACCCGCAATCACTTGCAAAGCCTGCTGCGCAAGACCCGAACCCACAGCAAGGCTGAATTGGTGGCAATGATTGGCAAAATCATTCCGCAAAATAATTCTGCACAATAATGCATCTGCATCATGCGGAGGGCGACCATTCATGGTGAGCTACTTTCGATGCATAAACAATGCCGCAGGCGATACGCCCGGACGCGGGGAGAACAAAAATGAGAAAGCATTTAAAAACCTTGCTGCAAGCAAGTGCTGGCATTCTGGCTTTCGCGGTTGTGTCTGCACCGGCATTCGCCATAACGATGAAGGCAGTATATGAAGGAACAGTTGTAAGCGGTGTTGACCAAACCAACCTCTTTGGACACGGGGATAATGCATTGCTTGACGGACTGGCCTATGTATTAACTTTTATATACGACACATCAACTTTCGGCGCCTCAAGGCAGACGACGGCAGATTTCGACCAAATCTTTGGTGGGACGAGTTTAAATTGCTGTCCAGCCTCACCAATGTTATCCGCAAAACTTACAATTGACGGGCAGAGCCAAATCCTTGACGGAAGTTACTCCGGCAATATTACGAATTTCAATTCGCTGGGTACGGCTTATGCCTCTCACGACGCTCAAAACTCTTTTTCCGATAGTTCCAATGTTATAGCATCATTTATTTATGCACTTGCTAGAGATGATACTTTATCTGTTCCATTAAACTTGGACACGGCATTTATGCTGAACCTGCAACCTGATTTTGGCAATAACAGCCAGTTCCGTTTCACAAATTATGACGTCGCGCTAATAGATTACACGACTAACACAAGAGGCTTTTTATCTGCCACCAGCCTCACAGTCTCGCGCTTCCAGCAAACATCCGAAGTCCCTGCCCCCGCAGCCCTTCCGATGCTCGCGTCGGGCCTCGGTGTCTTCGGCCTGATGGCAAAACGCCGCGCCAAGAAACGCGCTGCGACCTGACCGCAATTCCCCCGCGACCCTGCATATAAAAGCCCAGCCATCCGGTTGGGCTTTTTTGGTTGAATGAAGCGGAGCTCTGCAACCGTCTTGATCTTGCCGCATTTCCCGTATGATCCTTATGGTTGTAAAACTTCTGCAGTGGACGGCAAGGAGGGGGACTATGGTCATTCAATTCTTGTCGCGCGTTATTGCTGTTTTCTTTTTCACGACCATTCTGGCGAATATCGCCAACGCCGCCCCAGAGCTACAGGTTTTACAAACCGACACGGTCGCAAGTGTGGAGGGTTACAAAGGCGCGGGCGATAGCGTCACGCAGGTATCCGTCACCGAAGCAACACTTCCCTTCAAAAAGGCCTTACGCGTTTCGCGCGCAACCGTCGGTGAAAACAGCTTTGCCGCAGCCATGCTCTGGACATCGGTGACGCCGATCAAGAAGGGTGACCTTCTTGTTGCAACGCTGTACCTGCGCAATGTCACGCCGAAACAGGGTCCGCTCAACCTCGATCTCACCTTCCAGCTGAGGGACGAACCCTATACGCCAACGCTGTCCAGCACCACACCGGTTGATACGCCGACCTGGCAAAAATATGCCATTCCGTTTCGCGCCGTCCAGGACTATCCCGCTGGCAAATCGACATTGCAGATCCGCTACAGTCTGGCGGTTCAATCCTTTGATGTGGGCGGTGTTGCGATTGCCAACTACGGGCAAGTGGCACAAGCAATTCCCAAAACGATTTCGGACAGCTTTGCCTATTACTATCCCGGACGCGGTGATGCCAAGGCAGCCTGGCGCACAGCGGCGTTGGCCCGGATCGCGGCGATTCGACGTGGCAACATGACGGTGCGTGTTGTGGGCGTTGGCGGAGGCACCGTTCCGAATGCCGCCGTGAAAATTGAGCAAACCTCATCGCCATTCGTCTGGGGAACGGCGGTTTCTGCCATTTCCCTGGTGTGTCGGGTTGATCCGAGCGACGGCAACCGGCAATGCCCCGTCGATGACCAGACCAACCAGCGGCCCCTGACACGTGAAGACTATCGCAAGCTGCGCGCGGAGTTGCTGAAAAACTTTGATGCCGGTTCCTTTTACAACGACCTGAAATGGACTGACTGGCACAACGACCAGCAAATAGCCCTCGACGGCATCGCCTGGTTGAAGCGCAACAAGCTGCCGCTTTCGCGCGGGCACAACCTGATCTGGCCAAGCTTCGAGCCGGATTACCTCATGCCGCAGGACATCATCAACCGGTCAACACCTGCCACTGATGTCAAGCGCGTGATTGCCGAGCATTTCGCCCAGGAACTTGGCGTGTTGCGTGGGCTGGTTCCTGAATGGGATGTAGTCAACGAGCCCTTCAACAATACCGATATCCAGGGCCGCCTCGCATCACCGAATGTCAAGGCAATCAAAGGTGTGTTGACGCCGTCGGCCGTTGCCACATGGTTCAGCGATGCACGCAGGCTCGATCCCAAGGCGCTTCTGTTTCTCAATGACTTCGGTATTCTTGATAATTACAATCCTGCCAAGCAAGGCAATGACGTGGCCCTCGTCAAATACATCAAGAGCCTCGGTGCCCCCATTGACGGCATCGGATTTCAAGGACACTTCGGCGCGTCCGGGCCCGTCTTCACCGACATGCAGCGCGTGATTGACGAGTTCTCCCCGCTCGTCAAAACCTTCAGTGTCACCGAATTTGATTTCGAGACACTTGATCCGAAACTGCAGGGTGATCTGATGCAGGACTTCATGACCTTCATCTACAGCCAGCCCAAGTTCAACCAGTTCCAGATGTGGGGCTTTTGGGACGGCGACCACTGGCTCGGCAATGCACCGCTCTACACCCGTGATTGGACGCTGAAGCCATCGGGTGCGGTTTGGCAGCGTTTGACACGCCAGACATGGCGCAGCAACGCGAGTGGTGTCACGGACAGTACAGGCGTTTACAAACTCAACGCCTTTTATGGAACGTACAAGATCACCGTGACCGTCGCTGGCAAAACCTGCGTGACAGAGGCAAGCTTTGCTAAACCTGGCGAAGTAGAGGCACGCGGCACATGCTAGCGTCGCAGCAGTAAATACCCGTTGCAACGGGAAGGGACTGAAAGCCCCCTCCCCGTTATCCATTTCGCTTAACCACCCCCCAAGCGTTAACTTTATTTCGCCTGCAATCCCATTACTCCGTTTTTTTGAGTGGATGACAATTGGTGGTTTGAAAGTGCGCGGGATGTATGGGATTTCGGGGCGGGTTCGTAAGGTGGTTATGCTGGTCTTCATGATCAGTGGAATTTTTTCGACGGGCAATCACGATGCGCAAGCAAAAAACACCGGCAGCAATGGCGTCAACCGCCGTGTCGTAGGCTTGCTCAACCAAGTGTCAGCCCATTTTCACCGGCCTGTTGTGATCGTTTCGGGCTGCCGTTCTTACTCCCATAACCGCCGCATTGGCGGGGCGCGCGAATCCTACCACCTGCGTTGCATGGCAGCAGACTTCCGCGTGCCTGGCGTCGGGTTGGGGCAAGTCTACCGTTACGCAGCGTCATTGCCAGGGCGTGGTGGTATTGGCACCTATTGCCATACTTCCTTCATACATATTGATGTCGGTCCACGGCGCGAATGGCATTGGGGCTGCGGTGGGCGCAAAACCAAACGACACGGCAGCCACGCAACAAAACACCGCCAACGCCCTCACCACATCAAGCGTCACTACCGCAGACACGGGTAACGCTGCAACACTGCGCACACTTCAGTGCGTCGGACCCTGCTGTCGTTGACTGCTCGTTACAACAGCCCGAGTGCCGCAAGCTCGCGGCGCATGTCTTCGCTCATGTCATCGGCCACGGCACCCGCCTTCAGGTCCGGTGGTGCATCGTCTTCGCCGAGATAGCGCCAACCCTGGAACGCACGGCGCGGCGATGGCCGCACCAGAATGATCTTCGGTTTGAAATCAATGCGGCAGCGCCTGATACCATCTCCACCTGTGACCTCCACAAGATCGGCAATCGGCTGGCGGCACAGGATCATCCCGCGGATCACCCAATACAGCGAACCGCCGTCAAGAATTTCATCCCGGCGCTTGGGAAACATCCGCGTGGTGTGGTCGATTGTGTCACGCCCAACGCGTTGCCCCTTCACCCAGCGTTGAAGCTCGGCAACCTCGGTGACGCCCACACATAATTTGAGAAGATGAAGCGCCATGACGCAAAAACTTACCCCTAGACCTAGTATGCGTTACCTATGCTAGTATCGACGCCAAGAAAACCCCAAAATGCAATGGAGATCACCATGACAACAGTTGCAAAAGTTATTGAGCTTACGTCGTCTTCCCCGAAGAGCATCGAGGACGCCGTTGAAACCGGCATCAAGCGCGCCGACCAGACATTGGACCAGATTGAAAGCGCATGGATTCAGGATATCAAATGCGTCGTGAAGAATGGCAAGGTCATCGAATGGCGGGTCAACATGAAAGTCACCTTCCTGTTGAACTGACCAGCATCACAGACTTGTGAGGTGTCTGACACGCTCGTGATTGGCAAGTGAATGCCGAAAACGCCATTTGTTCTCCATGGACGACAAGAATACCAGTACATCAGCCATGCGTTTGACGGAGTTTCTTGCCGTTGATCATGCAAAATTGTTGCTTTATCTCGGCAGTTCCGCATTTTCTGCCATCGGCCGCCGATATGCGATGTGCGATCCTTCCAACGATGGAAATTGCCGCTGGTTTTCGCGCAACCTCTCCACATTTTTGGGCGAGACCAGTCCCTATAGTAAAAATCCGGAACTGGCGGAAATCGCCAAGCTTGAGGCCGCCCTGAATTGCGCCTTTGAAGCCATCGATGCGCCAATCATCACATCGGCAGAATTTAGCAAACTATTGCCATCAGAACTTGCATCTCGCCGGATTGATATCCACCCATCAGCACAACGCCTGAGCTTTGCCACAAACGCCACCAGCATTTGGGCGGCACTGCAATGCGACGAGCAACCGCCCCGTCCCGAACGGTCTGATCAACCCAGTGAACTACTGGTGTGGCGGCAAGGACTGCACCCACGGTTTCGCATTCTTGGTCGGGAAGAGGCAACGGCCTTTGACGCAGCCAGGCAAGGCGCATCATTTGCGCATATCGCAAGCAATCTGGCCAAGCCAGATGTCACGGAGACCCCGCTGCAATGTGCTGAAATCTACCTGCGGGGATGGGTGGATGCCGAACTGGTTTCGGCCCTGCCCGTTGCAAAGCAATCAAAAGCGCGTCTGACCCGTGCGGGTTAAGAACTCAACTTGCTGACAAAACACTTCACGCCACCAGCCTTGAGTTTTGAGCAGGTGGATTTTGCAGCGTTTTGGTCATCAAAACCCACGATGCGAACCCGGTAGAAAATACCTTTTGCCCCGAGATCCGCCTTGGTAACAATCGGCTTCTGGCTGGCCAGGACACGGTGCTTGGCTTGCATCTTTTTCCATGTGGACCATGCTGCATCTTCGCTCGAGGCCGATGTGACTTGTACGCTCCAGCCCGTAGGCGCTGGTTCGGCTGTTGCAGTTTCGGGCTCTGTTGCCGCTGGCTCTACCAGCGCAGTGTCAGCAACGGCAACCTCAACAGGTGTCGGCTCGTCAACTGATTCAATGGCAACGATTTTTTCTTCAGCCGCAGGCACTTCGGCAACCTCTGTTGGAATACGGTCAGGAATTTTCGCAACTGGTTCCATTGTGGCTGTTTCAACAGTTGCCGTTTCAATCGGATCCGTTGGTGCATTGTCATCCATCATTTCAGCCGATGGTGCAACCGCTTCCGGAAAATCAGGCTTGCGCACAACAATCTTGCCACCGACGGCACCTGAGGCATCAGCCAATATGGGATCCTTGATGGCATCTGACGAAGCATTGCCCTGCAGCGCTGCAAGCTTCTGGTTGGCCTGTTCAAAATTTGGATTGGCTGCAACGGCCAGCTCCAGGGATTTTCGTGCGTCACCACTGCGTTTGAGACTCTCATACGTCAGGGCTTGCGCATAATAGACCCGCGCGGAATCCGGATGGTTGTTGCGCAGTGCTTTCTCATAATCAGACAACGCAAACAGGAATTGGCCGCTGTCATTCAAGGCATTGCCACGGCTGTAATAGGCATGGGCAAATGTGGGATCAAGAAACAGGGCACTGGTAAAATCTTCAATGGCAGCCGATTGCTCGTCAAGCTTCTGGTGCGAAAGGCCGCGGTTGTACAAGGCCGTTGCCCGCAGCTGCGCACTCATCGCATCAAGCTGCAATGCCGCGGTGTAATCATCAATCGCATCTTTGTGTTCAGACAGTTGCTGATGCGCCAGGGCGCGGTTGAGCAGCGCATTCGCCAGAACTTCCGTCGGCAAATTGCGGGACTCAATGGCTTGCGAATAGCCAGCGATTGCCGCTGCCTGGTCACCCGCAGCAAGCGACTGGTAGGCTTGTTCAGCCAATGCAATATGGGAGTTTTTTGATGCGGCGAAAGCCGGACCGGATGCAGCCACACATGCGGCAAGTAACGCGGAACTAACAGACGCAAGAATTACACGACGAACACTCATGCAACAAGTAATACGCCGTTAGGGTTAAAACTCCGTTTCCAGCGATGGGCTAAAAATGATACAGCCGATTAACCTTCACGTAACGCATGGGCAAACTGGTCGGTGAGTGGCTTGAGGAAATAGCTCAGTGGTGTTTGTGCGCGTGTCTGGATGAAGGCTTCGGCCGGCATGCCTGGCTTCAGTTTGTTGGTGCCGAGTTTTGCCAGTTCTGCGGCAGAAATTGTAAGCCGCACGATATAGACCGGCGGGGAGTTCTGGTCCGTACGGCTGGTGTCCGCCGAGACCTGCGTAACGCTCGCAGAAATGTCCGGTGTTATGCGCGAATTGAAAGCCGGAAACTTGACATGGGCAATCTGTCCACTTTGTACCTGGTCAATGTCTTGCGGTTTGACTTGTGCCTGCAGCACAAGATCATCTCCCTCCGGAACAACCAGCATGATGGCCTCACCCGGAGCGACAACGCCTCCGATGGTGTGAACGGCGAGTTGGTAAACCGTTCCAGTGATGGGGGCCTTGATGACCATGCGTTCAAGACGCGACGCGGCAGCCAGTTTGCGTTCCTTGTATTCTGCAACCTTAGCTTCAACGTCACGCATCTCGGTGAGTGTTTGCGAAAGGTCTTCATCATCAACCTGCAAGATCTGCAATTTGACTTCAGCGATATGCGCCTCGGCAGAAGCCTTGCTGGCAACCAATTCACCGCGTTGTCCGTCAAGACTGGCGGCATCCCGCTCCATCGCATTGACCCGGCTCAAAGGCACGAGGCCTTTCGCCTGCAACGCCTTGAGGTCAACCATCTCTTTCGAAATGAACCCAAGCTGCTTGTCCTTTGAAACTTTTTGCGAGTTCAAGCCGGTGATTTGTTCCGTCAACTGGCCGATCTGTTGCGAAAGCTGTTCCTTCTTGCCAGTGATGGCCTGCAGGCGCGCGCCAAACAGTTTTTTCTGACCGGCAATGATGGCAGCGAGTTCAGGTTCACCGGCGCGGGCAGAAATTTCAGGTGGGAAAGCGATTTCATTCGCCTTGTCGCGTTGCGCTTCGAGGCGGGAACGCTTTGTCAACGCTTCATCAAGAAGCGCGCTGACAATTGCCAATTCAGACTTGGTATCGGTATTATCCAACACGACGAGCGGCTGGCCAACTTCAACACGGTCGCCGTCCTTCACGTCGATTTGGCTGACGATGCCACCTTCCTTGTGCTGAACCTTCTTCGAGAAGGATTCAACCATGATGGTAGCGGGTGCGATGACGGCACCATTCAATTCAGTGAGAACCGACCAACCGCCAACCACGCCAAGCATCACAGCGAGTGATGCAAAACCCAGGAGCTGGAAGCGGCGGAGTGAGGTGTTTGTGGCAATGGGTTTCATGGGTTAATTGGCCTGTATCTGCATTGTTTTTGGCGATAGCTGGATGTTTTGCACGTTGCTAGGCGCGGGTTTCTGGAGAACCTTGCGCATGATTTCATCCCGTGGACCAAGCGCTGCCATTTTACCATCGCTCAACACCATGATCTGCTGGATGGAAGCCAGCGCGCTTGGACGGTGGGCAATGACAACAACGGCTGCACCACGGTTCATGGCAACGCGTATTGCGTGGTCGAGCGCTGCTTCGCCTTCGGCATCAAGATTTGAATTGGGTTCGTCCAGCACAAACAACACGGGATCGCCGTAGAGACACCGCGCGAGGGCAACCCGCTGGCGTTGGCCAGCTGACAGCCGCGCACCGTTTTCACCCAGTGGCGTATCATAACCTTTGGGAAGGCGCATGATGAGGTCATGCACGTTGGCAAGCTTGGCCGCTTCGACAATTTTTTCCGAATTAGCGTCGGCTTCAAACCGGGCGATGTTCTGTGCCGCTGTGCCGTCAAACAGCTGCACATCCTGTGGCAGATAACCGATCAGCCTTCCGAGCTCATCAATGTCACGCTGGTCACTGGTGGCACCGTCCAACCGCACAGTCCCGCGCGTAATCGGCATCACACCCACAAGGGCGCGGGCCAGTGTTGATTTGCCGGCTCCCGTAGGACCAATCACACCAATGCCTTGACCAGGCTCAACAGAGAAGGAAATCCCCTGCAAAACCGGTTTTTCAGTACCCGGCATTTGAATGATGAGGTTTTCAACTTCCAGCTTGCCGCGTGGTGCAGGCAATTTCATGCGCGAAGATATGGCAGGCACCGAGGCCAATACTCTGCCCAACCGCTCCAAGGCTTTGCGAAATCCAAGGAATTGCTGCCAGCTCGCAACGGCCTGTTCAACCGGGGCAAGCGCCCGCCCCATTATGATGGACGCAGCGATCATTGAACCCGGCGTAATTTGCTGCAGGATAACAAGATATGCACCCAGCGCCAGCATGCCGGATTGCACCATGAGGCGCAAAACCCGCGACGCGGCACTCATGCTGCCGCCCACGTCATTGGCAACGGTCTGCTGGTCCAAGGCGATTTGCTGCATGTCAGCCCATTTCTGGCGAATGGCACCGCGCATGCCAAGGGAATGCAAAGCCTCGCTGTTCCTGCGGCTTTCCTCTGTCATGACATTGGATTTCACCATGGCAGCATTGGCTTCAGCCATTGGTCCACGGGTGGCGCGTTCCGACCAGAATGCCAAGACAAAAATGACAATGGCGGCACAAACGGCAGCAACACCCAGCATCCAGTGCATCAGGAAGATGACAAGAATATAAATCGGCACCCATGGCATATCCAGAAATGCAAATGGTCCCTGCCCCGACAGAAACTGGCGGATCGTTGCCAGATCATTGACCGGCTGCCCGCCGACACCCGGCGTACGTCGCAATGCATGTTCCGCCATGGCGTCAAACGCCCGTGACCGCAAACTTTCCTCAACACGCCTGCCGATGCGCACGAGAATGCGGGCCCGCAAAAATTCCAGAAATCCATAATACGCGTAAAGCGCGATAACGATGCCAATCAGCGCCACGAGAGTTGGAATGCTGCCAGAGCCCAAAACCCGGTCATAGACCTGCAACATGAAAATGGGGCCTGTGAGCATCAGAATATTGACAATGCAACTAAAAATGCCTGTTGAGAGGAAAGCCCCGCGGCTGGCCTTGATCACCGCCGATATTTCGCCTTGGGCCTGTTTTGGCGTGGCTTGCATCGAAACTCCTTGGCCCGCGGCCCGAAACGAATCTGCCCCCAAGCGTTGCCGGAGCCCATAAAAGCAATAATCTAATCGCGAAGTGGTATCCAGCCTCTTAACGAGCCAATGGCGGCAAACGGCGTTTAACGGAAACTGCCTTCACAATCGATGTATTTGTTTCGGCCTTGTCGGTGATCCGGTCAAGGATGGTGTCAAGCTGCGACATCGACCGAAAACACAGCTTGGCGATGAAACAATCATCACCCGTGACCTTGTCGCATTCAATGAACTCGGGGGTTTCCTGAATGAGTTTCTCAACGATATGCAACATGCCGGGGAGCGGCCGTATGCGCACAATGGCCTGCAGGCTGTAACCAAGCGCCTCTGCATCGATATCAACCGTGAAGGATCGAATGATGCCTTTTTCTTCCAGTCGCCGGATGCGGTCAGCAACACTGGGCGACGATAGCCCTGTGGCAACACTTAAATCCTTGAGGGATGTGCGTGAATTGAGCACAAGAAGATCGATTAACTTAATGTCCAACCCATCCATTTCAACACCCAATCAACATAAATGAGATATTATACCTTTGATATGAAGGTCGTTTCGACGTTATGCCTTTACCTCATTATATCAACAATAAATTCGTTTGGTTATCCTGTGTTCAAGAACATCGGAGCAGGACATGAAAACAGACATTCGCCGCGGAGCCATCGAAATGAGTGCCGCGATGGTGATTTCCGGCACGATCGGCTGGTTTGTGGTGTTTTCCGGTCAACCCATTATCAATGTAGTGTTCTGGCGCTGCCTGTTCGCTGTCATGGCACTTTTCGTGGTTTGCGGTGTTTTGGGTGTGCTGAAGCCCATCACCCGTAAAATCTTCGGGCTCGCCGTATTGGGCGGCGTGGCTATTGTCTTGAACTGGGTCTGCATTTTCGCATCCTATGCGGATACGTCGATTTCGCTGGCCACAATTATTTACAACACCCAGCCCTTCATGCTGCTGCTGTTGGGCGGCCTGTTTTTGGGAGAACGGATTACAGCAACCAAGCTGGCTTGGCTGGGTGTTTCCTTTGCTGGAATGCTGTTGATTGTTTTAACACCCTCTGGTCTCATCTCATCCGGCAATTTTCTGCGGGGTGTTGCCCTCGCCCTCACCGCCGCATTCCTTTATGCGATCGCAAGCCTGATCACCAAACGCCTCAAAGGCACCCCGCCCCATTTGATTGCGTTGATCCAAGTGGCAACTGGTGTGGTGATGCTGGCACCCCTTGCTAATTTTTCAACGTTACCGAGCGCTGGAGGTCAATGGGCGAGCCTCGTCACACTCGGTCTCATGCATACCGGTGTGATGTATTACCTGCTCTATGACGCCATCCAAAAACTGCCGACCCACATCATCGGAGCACTTTCCTTCATCTATCCCGCCGTGGCGGTCGTCGTGGACATGGTTGCCTTTGGCCATGTGTTGCGTCCGCTGCAATTCTTAGGCGGCGCGCTCATTCTTTTTGCAGCTGCGGCAAGCACCTTAGGCTGGCGATTCAACTTTGCACAGAAACCTGTTGACGAAACACGCCCCTGACTGGCACACACATAGCGCTCGGTGCTCAAAACCAAACGGTCGAGAGCCTAACAGGGAACACGGTGAGGATAACCCATAAGGGGCCGAACCCGTGACTGCCCCCGCAACTGTAAGCGGCGAGGTTTTGTGTGGAATACGCCACTGGGTAACCGGGAAGGCAACACAGAACCAGCGACCCGCGAAGTCAGGAGACCTGCCGCGCAACGAACCGGAGTGAAAACTCCAAACCAAATCGGTCGCACGGAGGGTGTCCATGGCCAATGTTAAGACGTCTACCCAAACTTTAAGCGTGTCACAGCGCATGACTGCAGGTGCCATTTGCCTGTTTGTCGGCGCATCACTCGTGTTCCTCGTTGGCATGTCGCATATCTCTGCGGCCCACAACGCGGCCCACGATACACGCCATTCCATCGGCTTTCCCTGCCACTAACAACAGGGACATAGCATCATGATTGGAAGACTTGTGCTCGCGGCACTCATCGCGGGAATGGCGGCTGGCTTTTTGTATGCGGGTGTTCAGCATGTGCGAACAACACCGTTGATTATTGCGGCCGAGGTATTTGAATCAGCTCCGGCGCACGACCATGCGGCGGCAGCGGCCACAACAACGGCCACCGATACTCACGACCACGCAGAAACGGCGTGGGCACCAGCGGATGGTTGGCAGCGCACACTTTCAACAACGCTCTCGTCCGTCATCACCGGCGCCGGATTTGCAATTCTGCTGGCAGGCGTTTCACTGCTGACGGGTTTGCCCATTACACCAAAGAACGGCTTAATCTGGGGCATATGCGGCTTTCTCGCCGTGACGGTCGCGCCGAGTGCAGGGCTGGCTCCTGAATTACCGGGTATGCCAGCGGGCGACTTGATCGCGCGTCAGATATGGTGGGTTGCGACAATCATCGCAACGGGTGCAGGCATATTCCTCATTGCCACCAAGCGCGAACTTGCTTGGCTTGCTGCAGCCGTCGTTCTCATTGCACTCCCTCACATTGTCGGAGCGCCGCAGCCAATGACTCATGAAACTGCAGTTCCGGCAGGCCTTGCCGCAAGCTTTGCCGCAAACACCATTGCGGCATCGGCGGTGCTATGGAGTCTCATCGGGTTGTTTCTAGGGTTTGCCCTCAATAAATTCGGCAAGGATATTTACGCCACATGAGCCTGCAGAAAATTCCAACAACAATCATTACTGGCTTCCTTGGCGCTGGTAAAACCACGCTGATCCGCCATATGCTCGAGAATGCCAATGGCCGCCGCATTGCGCTGATCATTAATGAATTTGGTGATGTGGGCGTGGATGGTGAAGTACTCAAGGGGTGCGGCGATGCCGTGTGCAGGCAAGAAGACGTAATTGAACTTGCGAACGGTTGCATCTGCTGCACCGTGGCTGATGATTTTGTACCCACCATGAAAAAACTTCTGGACCGCGAAACGCCCTTTGATCACATCGTCATTGAAACATCCGGTCTCGCCCTGCCCCAGCCCCTCGTGCGGGCCTTCAGCTGGCCTGAGATTTCATCGCGCATGACAGTGGATGGTGTCGTGACCGTGGTGGATGGAAAGTCCAACGCAGAAGGCCGCTATGCCGATGATGAGGACACCATTCAGGCGATGCGCAAAGCCGATCCCAATCTTGAGCATGAAAACCCGATCGAAGAGCTCTTCAACGACCAGCTGAATTGCGCCGACATGGTTGTGGTCAACAAGACAGATCTTTTGAACCCGGGCGAAATCAACGATCTCACCACGACCTTGCAAGGCAAGGTGCGAAAGGGCACGCGCATCATCAACGCGCAACACGGCAAGCTGGATATCTCAGCGCTTCTTGGGTTGGGATCTGCCGCTGAAGGTGACATGCACAACCGCTTGTCGACCCATGAGCAGGAAGGAAATGAGCAGCACGACCATGATGACTTCGTCAGCTTCACCGTTGATCTGCCCGAGGTGAAAGACCGTGACGCGCTGTTGAAGAAAGTGACCGCAGCCATCGCCAACAGCACCATCCTGCGCGTCAAGGGCTTTGCGAATATCACAGGATCATCATCGCGCCTGCTTATTCAGGCTGTGGGTCCACGCATGAATAGCTATTTTGACAGGCCATGGGCTGCGAATGAAAAACGTGAAACCCGCCTTGTGGTGATCGGCGTCAAAGGCATGGATCAGCCGGCTGTGACGCAGGCCTTGCTGGGCTAATGCATCTTCTGGCAACGACAAGCGGCGTGATTGACGGGGTGGCGGACGCCATAGACCTCAACCAGTCACCCGCAGATATTGTCGTGCTATCCGCCGCCGACAGCGAGATCGCGGCTTTGGCGAGTGGGTTCGATGGCAAGAAACATCCCAGCCTGCGCCTGGCAAACTATCTCAACCTTCAGCACAATCTCTCGGTTGACCTTTACTGCGAGAAGACACTGGCAAAGGCGAAGCTCATTGTTCTGCGTCTGTTGGGAGGCGCAAGCTATTGGCGCTACGGCCTCGATCAGATCGAGACCTTGGCTCATGCCAACAACATCAAGCTTGTGGTGCTGCCCGGCGATGCGCAGGCTGACGCCGACCTCACGGCTCGCTCGACTGTTCAAACACCAGATTGCGAACGGCTCCGGCAATATCTGATCGCCGGAGGCCAACCGAATGCAGTGAAATTTCTCGACTATGGCGCGCACCTTCTGACGGGCAGCACGGTACCTTCTGCCGCTGAGCCCCTGCCGCCTGCAGGTATCTATGATGCAACGCGCAACAAGCACCATGTAGGCTTGATTTTTTACCGCTCATTGTTGGAAGGCGCTCAAACCGCACCCATCCATGCTCTTATCGATGCACTTGCCAAACGCCACATCGGATGCACGGCGATATTCGTAACCAGCTTGAAGGATGCCGCAAGCACGGTCTTCATCCACAAAAGCTTTGCCGAACATCCGCCCAGTCTTGTGCTCAACACAACATCATTTGCCGCAACGTCCGGCGGCATTGGTGATCCACTCGCAAAATATGATTGCCCGGTCTTGCAGGTCGTGCTCAGCGGCCTTTCCGAGGAGTCATGGCGCAACAGCACACAAGGCTTGGGTGCGCGCGATCTGGCCATGAATGTGGTGTTGCCGGAGCTGGATGGCCGCATCCATTCCCGTGCCATCAGCTTTAAAAGTGACAGTCACTTTCACGAGCCAACCCAGTGCCGGATCGTCACCTACCGCGAAATTCCAGACCGCGTCGACTATGTGGCTGACCTCGCGGCCAATTGGGTAAGTTTGCGCCATACAGTTCCCTCCGAACGGAAGGTCGCTATCATTCTCGCGAACTACCCCGACAAGGACGGTCGCATTGCCAATGGCGTGGGTTACGATACGCCAGCCAGCACGATTGCTATTCTCAATGCGATGCAAGGCGCGGGCTATCACACGGCAAATTTTCCCGGCAGCGGAAATGACCTCATCCAAAGCCTCACATCGCAACGCAATGCAGAGATAACCGATCATTCCTTGGGCCTCGACGATTACCAGACCTATTTCGCCCATCTTCCGGATACCATCCGTACACAGATCACTGCGCGCTGGGGCCTTCCCGAGAGCGATCCTTCTTTCCGCAGTGATGCATTCCAGCTCGCTGTAAAAACCTACGGCAATATCGCCGTGGCCATCCAACCCGCGCGCGGCTACGGCATCGATCCCAAATCAACCTATCACGATGCAGCCCTTGTGCCACCGCACGGTTATCTCGCGTTTTATTTCTGGATGCAGTTTGAATTCGGCGCCCATGCCCTCATTCACAACGGCAAGCATGGCAATCTTGAATGGCTGCCCGGCAAGGCCAATGGGTTGAGCCAAGATTGCTATCCCGAAATCACACATGGTCCCTTGCCTCAGCTGTACCCCTTCATTGTCAATGATCCCGGCGAAGGCACGCAAGCCAAGCGTCGCACCTCTGCTGTGATTATTGACCATCTCACACCACCTCTCACGCGCGCAGAAACCTATGGACCACTGAAAGACCTGGAAGCACTGGTGGATGAATATTACCTGGCCTCGGGCCTCGACCGCCGTCGTGTCGCCGCGTTGAAAAAAGACATTCTCGACCTTACGCGCCATACCAAGCTGGACCTTGATGCGGGTTTCACCGGCGATGATGACAGCGACTTGAACAAGCTCGATGCTTACCTCTGCGATTTGAAAGAAGCGCAAATTCGCGATGGCCTGCACGTCCTAGGAACCTCGCCAACGGGCCAGCAGGAAACAGATTTACTTGTGGCCCTCACCCGTGTGCAGCGCGGGCTTGGCGAAGGCGGTGACCAATCGCTGATCCGCGCGTTGGCCATGGATTTTGGTTTCGAAGATTTCGATCCCCTCACCTGCAACATGGCCGATCCTTGGAAAGGCGTACGCCCAAAGGAATTGCTACTGCAGTTAAGCGCTCCGTGGCGAACACATGGTGATACGGTGGAGCGGCTTGAAACATATGCCTCTCAACTTTTGTCATCGCGACGAAAGTCGGGACCCAGTACCACTGTGGTACTCGAAAACATTGAAGCGATAATCCGCCCCGCGCTCCAATCCTGCGGTGCACAAGAAATGTCCGCCCTCCTCCATGGCCTCAACGGTCAACGTGTGGCCCCCGGCCCCTCGGGAGCGCCCACCCGAGGCCGCCTTGACGTATTGCCAACGGGCCGCAACTTCTACTCCCTCGACAACCGCACGGTCCCAACACCCACCGCATGGAACCTCGGCCAGAAATCTGCTGAGGATTTGCTCACGCGCCACTTTCAGGACTTCGGCCAATACCCCAAATCCATTGGACTTTCTGCTTGGGGCACCTCCAACATGCGCACTGGCGGTGACGATATTGCCCAAGCGCTCGCCTTGATTGGCGCAAAGCCCGTATGGGAACCCTCGAGTTGGCGCGTATCGGGGTTTGACATCATCCCCATGGCTTTTCTTGGCCGCCCCCGCGTCGATGTCACTTTGCGCATATCTGGCTTTTTCCGTGACGCATTCCCCGCCCAGATCGAACTGCTCGACAAGGCAGTGCGTGCCGTTGGCCAGCTAGAAGAAGATGAAGCGGACAACCCCATTGCCGCGCGCATGAAAGCCGAGGCCCAATCCCTCATAAACGCAGGCATTCCCGAAGCAGATGCAAAACAAATGGCGGGCTACCGCATTTTTGGTTCCAAGCCCGGTGCCTATGGCGCGGGCCTGCAGGCCTTGATTGACGAAAAAATCTGGAACCAGCGCAGTGACCTCGCCGCCGCATATGTCACTTGGGGTGCCTATGCCTATGGCGCGCGCGAAGCGGGCGTGCAGAACGAAGCGGCCTTCACAACCCGCCTGAAAAACATTGAAGCCGTGGTGCACAATCAAGACAACCGCGAGCATGATCTGCTGGACAGCGACGATTATTATCAATTTGAAGGCGGCATGTCAGCAGCGGTGGAAGCAGCCTCAGGTCAGCAGCCCCGCGTCTATCACAATGACCATTCCCGCCCGGAACGGCCCGTCATCCGCACGCTGGAAGAAGAAGTGGGCCGCGTCATGCGCTCGCGCGTGGTGAACCCCAAATGGATCGATGGCGTGAAGCGGCACGGCTACAAGGGCGCTTTCGAGATTGCCGCTACTGTTGATTACATGTTCGCCTTTGCCGCCACCACAGGTGCTGTCAAAACCCACCACTTCGATCTGGCCTATGATGCGTTCCTTGCAGATGATGCCACACGAAAATTCATCACCGATAACAATCCTGCAGCGCTGCGGGAAATTGCCGCCCGCTTCGAAGAGGCGGCAACGCGTGGGCTTTGGACACCACGCCTCAATTCAGCCTATGATCTGCTCAAGGAGCTACAAAAATGACCGAAGAGATTGACGCCGCCCGCCACCACGAGAAGATGGCCAAGAAGAAAGCCGCACGCGACAAGATCATGGCGGGCAAAACCATCGAGCGTGGACTTTTGGTCGTCCACACCGGCAAGGGCAAGGGCAAATCCACAGCCGCCTTCGGCATGGTGTTCCGCCATATAGGCCACGGGCTTCGCGCAGGCGTCATTCAATTCGTGAAGGGCTCATGGGGCACGGGAGAGCGCACCGTGTTAGAAAAATTCCCTGAACTGGTCACCATCAAAGCCATGGGTGAAGGCTTCACTTGGGAAACCCAGGACATCAACCGCGACATCGCCCACGCGCGCGAGGGCTGGGAAGAAGCCAAGCGCATGATCGCCGATCCCTCATACCGCATGGTGCTGCTCGACGAACTCAACATCGTCCTGCGCTACGACTACCTGCCCTTGCAGGAAGTGCTCGACGTATTGAAAAACAAACCGATAGACAAACACATCGTCATCACCGGCCGCAACGCCAAGGAAGAGCTCATCGAAATCGCCGATCTCGTGACCGAGATGGAACTGATCAAGCATCCGTTCAGATCAGGCGTGAAGGCACAGGCGGGAATTGAGTTTTAGCTAGATGGTAGCTATCAAAAGTGCGACATTTCAGTGCGGAGGCAAACTTGTTTTTCACTAGGAGAAGATGGGCACTAAGGATCACCGAAGAAATGGGATTACCTGCCAAATCAAAAGAGACAACACATTTGGTGGATATGGCTATTTGGACTGCAAAACAAGACGACCAAATGTTTGATATGGGCGGAATACCAAGGATGGATAAACCAAAGGGAATTTTAATGAGCGGACTGACCTTGGTCAACAAGAAGTCGGCGATAAAAAATACCGCGACAAGTTTGAATATTAGCGATGAAGATGCAATTCATCTACTCAAAAATATGCATTCAGCGGCTATTAAGGTAGCCAAAGAATCGGGATTTGATGACCTAGTCGAACTGGCACAGCGTCGTGGTATCAACTAGTTTCTAAAAACTGTGATGCAAATTCCTGCTTTCGTTAGGCCCGAACGTTTTTACCTAAGCTCGAAAAACCTCAAAACGCCTTTGGCAATCCAGCCTGCTTCAAAACTTCATTTGCGGTGTGACGGCTTTTGGAACGCGGCACTGTGACAGAACTTCCAGTGTCTGCATTTTGCCATTTCTCATGGCTGCCCTTGCCACCCTCCACTTGTTCAAAGCCTGCTGCCGCTAAAATCTTTATCAGATCGCGATAAAAATCTTTTGGCACAATTAAGCCACAGCAAGTGTGCGATGTAGTTCGATGTCAAACACAAATGGCCGTTTTGCACTCGGCATGTTGGCTTCCAGCATCTCCGGCGCCAAGGCTTCGACCAATGATACAAACTCTTCAAAGGTCTCGGCTTCCACGACCAAGCCAGGGATATTGGATGTCGACGTAAAAACTTCCGCCTCCGCGTCCCAAGTGGCTGTGACTTTGAAATTCTGTTTCATGGACATCTCATAACATTTGTTGGCCAAATTTGCAAAAGCAGGCCCCAGCTGCCCCAATTCCCTTCACAGCTCGCATTAATGGCGTTCCCAAGGCGTGAAGGCACAGGCGGGAATTGAGTTTTAGGCTTCCTTCGTTTTTTGAACGACAAGTAAAGACGATACCGCCAGAGTTGCGGCTAGAATCATCCAAACCGTGGGAACTTCGTTCATCAATAGAAAAGCCCAGAAAAGTCCGAGTGCAATCGCGCCGAAATCCGCACAGCTTGCATAAACGGCGCCGCCTCGCTTGGTGAGCAAGGCGAACAACCAATATTCAGCAATGAGCGAAATTGCAAAACCGAAGAGTGGATACACTGCACCATCAAAACTTGTGACCACCTCGCTGAAGCTATGCTGAACAACAGCCAAGGGAATGAAAAACATCAAAGCAGACAGCGAGATTCCAAAAGCGACTTGAGATGCGTCGATATCTTTCGGCCAAGCGACCCAGACGATAACAGACATTGCACCAAACGAGGCAGGCGCAATAAGCCCAACGAGAATCCAGTAGACTTCGCTGTTCCCAACCTCCATCGCGGGCCACAGGATTGCGAGGGTTGCGGCAAATCCCATGGCGAGCCCGCAAAGCGTACGAAAGCAAACGGTTTCACTACGCAACAGGAGACTGAACAGCAACGTGAAAATCGGTGCCATGGCGACAATCAGTGTCAACATGCCAGCTGAAATATGCGGCGCAACAGCAAGCTCCGCACTCAGCGAAACGACATTGCCAATGAACGATGCGGCAGCAAAAAACAAAACGTGCTGCCACCTGAAAGCAAAGAGTTTTTCCTGAATCACGAGCGTGATTGCGAAAAAAGCAGTGACTGCAATGTGCACCAAAAGCAGCGCGATGAAAATTGGCATTCCATGGTCACCAATCATCTTGGCACACATGTATTGCATCGCCCACGCATTCGAAATCATGAACAGAAGCATGAACAGGTAAAGCGAAGCACGATTTGGAAAAATGCGCGTGAGCAATGTCGACTGCCACTTTGATAGGCCCATAAAAGCTCCCGTGATGACCGCCAAATGGCAGTCAAGCAATTGCAATTGGCCCCCGGATTGCACACAGCTTTGGCAAACAACCTGTCCGTGAACCGTGAAGTGGATTACAGTTCGGTGAAAATTCACAATATTCCTACGAAACATAAAGAGCGCCGTGGGCGCATTTGCGCGAGGTAGCGTCGCGCCTTTCCTTGACCTCCTTTGACGGTACGCCTAGGAAAGTCCATCAGCAGCGTTCCATATGAGGAACTGAGAGCTATTTCGGTGCGGCCAACCCAACAAAAGGGGCCAAAGCCGAAGCTGCCTTCCGTGGCCGTTTTCGGCAACGCTGATTTATGGAAGGCAGATGATATGTCAAAAATCGGTGTAATGCTTTGTGGCCACGGTAGCCGTAACCGGAAAGCCGTAACGGAATTTGCCAATCTTTCCGAGCACCTCAAAAAACGCCTGCCGCAATATCCGGTTGAATTTGGCTATCTGGAGTTTGCAACGCCGATTATCCGCACGGGACTTGATATTCTGAAGAAAAAAGGTGTGAATCGCATTCTCGCCGTGCCCGGCATGTTGTTTGCCGCAGGCCATGCCAAGAACGACATTCCCTCGGTGCTGAATGCCTATGCTGCGCAAAACAACGTCAGTATCGACTACGGCAAGGAACTTGGCATTGACCCAAAGATGATGCGCGCCGCAGGTGACCGCATTCAGGAAGCCATCGATGCTGCACCGACACAGGTAGAGAAACACGAAACCCTGCTGCTCGTCGTCGGTCGCGGCGCATCAGACCCGGATGCCAATTCAAACGTCGCCAAGGTCATGCGCATTTTGTGGGAAGGCTTTGGCTTTGGCTGGGGTGAAGTTGCCTATTCCGGCGTTACCTTTCCCTTGGTCG
The DNA here is from genome assembly GCA_031417195.1 of Rhodobiaceae bacterium. GTDB lineage: Bacteria > Pseudomonadota > Alphaproteobacteria > Rhizobiales > Aestuariivirgaceae > Aestuariivirga. The sequence continues at coordinate 33,402 of JANOVC010000099.1, read as the reverse complement.
AGCCCGCTTTGGAACATGTGACCAAACTGGGTTTCAAGCGCATCATCGTGTTTCCCTATTTCCTGTTCACGGGCGTGTTGGTTCAACGCATTTACATGGCAACAGATAGCGTTGCCACGCGCCATCCCGGTGTTGAGTTTCTAAAAGCGCCCTATCTGAATGACCACCCTGCCGTGGTCGAGACCTTTGTTGAGCGCATCGAACAGATCATCACAGGTGACATCGCCATGAATTGCCAGATGTGCAAATACCGCACGGCTGTTCTGGGCTTCGAAGCCGACGTTGGTGCCGTGCAGGAAAGCCACCACCACCATGTGGAAGGCATGAGCGCCAAGGAATGCTCGTTCTGCGATACGGAAGGAAATTGCACCGGCCTCTGCCAGGACGGCCCGTTCAAACTTGTGTCACAGCCCAACACCCACCATCACAGTCACGGCGATGCCCACACACATTCCCACGACGACGGCCACACCCATACGCCCTACCCCCATGCGGCCCACCCGCTTGGGCCCGTCAGCCTTCTCAAGAAAAAATAATGGACTACATCCGCGATCCATCGGCCATCTATGAAAAATCCTTTGCCACCATTCGCGGCGAAGTAGACCTTTCTGGCATTCCAACGAATGCCCATGATATTGCCATCCGCATCATCCATGCCTGTGGCATGGTGGATGTGGTTGATGACATGCGGATTTCGGATGACTTCGCGCAGGCAGCAAGTGCCGCATTGTCTAAGCCAATCCTGACCGATGCCGAAATGGTGCGCCATGGGATCATTGACAAGAAATTGAATATCATCTGCACACTGAATGATCCGGCGGCGCGCGAGATTGGCATCTCCACACAAAACACCCGCTCAGCCGCAGCCGTTGAACTCTGGGGGCCGCATTTGGCAGGAGCTCTCGTTATGATCGGCAATGCCCCCACAGCCCTGTTCCGGTTGCTGGAACTCATCGACGCAGGCGCACCCAAGCCCGCAGCCATCGCAGCCTTTCCCGTGGGTTTTGTGGGTGCCGCGGAATCAAAAGATGAACTCCGTAAAAACCCGCGTGGCATACCCTATGCGACTGTTCTTGGGCGGCGCGGCGGTTCGGCCATGGCAGCTGCAACCATAAACGCACTGTCGAAAGGCCTTTCATGACCAAATGGCTCACCGTGATCGGCATGGGCGAGGATGGCTACGATGGCCTGTCTGCCAAGGCACAACTCGTTCTACAGAATGCTGATGTGATTGTAGGTTCAACCCGGCTTCTTGGTTTTCTGCCAAAGCTCAAGGCCGAACACATCGAATGGCCGCAACCCTTTTCCGCCGTTGTCGAACAAATCAAGCCCTTACGAGGCCGCAATACGGTGATCCTGGCCACCGGCGATCCCATGAACTATGGCGTCACACGCAAGCTTTTGGAATTCATTCCGTTTGAGGAAATGACCGTTATTCCCCATCTCTCAGCCTTCTCCCACGCCGCAGCACACATGGGCTGGTCATTGCCCGAATGCGACACGCTCACGCTGCATGGCCGCGATGTGGAAAATATCGAAGCTTTCATCCAGCCCGGTGCGAGATTGATCGTGTTGACGGCAGATGCTTCAACGATCCCGTTGGTTGCAAATATGCTGACGCAGCGTGGGTTTCGGAAGAGCAAAATGACGGTATTGGAAAACATGGGGGGCGAGCGCGAACACATCTCGCACCATGTGGCCGACGCACTTGCCGCTAAAGAGTTCTCCGATCTCAATACACTCGCCATCGAATGTATCGCTGGCCGTGACGCACTGATCTGGTCCCGCGTCGGCGGACTTCCCGATGAGGCCTTCATGCATGATGGCCAGCTGACAAAACGCGAGGTTCGCAGCGCCACTTTGAGCGCCTTGGCACCCTCACCTGACCAAATATTGTGGGACATTGGCGCCGGCTGCGGATCAGTAGGTATTGAGTGGATGCGCTCCACACGCGGCTGCCATGCCATTGCCTTTGAACACAATGATGAAAGGCTAAAAATGATCGGCCATAACGCCTGTCAACTGGGAACACCGCGTCTCAAAATCGTTGCCGGAAAGGTGCCGGATACGTTGCGAGACCAGGCCAAGCCCGATGCCGTGTTTATCGGCGGCGGTGTTGGCGTTCCCGGCGTGTTTGAAACCGCATGGGAAAACTTGAAACCCGGCGGTCGCATGGTGGCAAATGTGGTCACCATCGAAGGCGAAATGCATCTCTACGACTTGCAGGAAAAGCACGGTGGCGATCTCGTGCGGATGGAGATTTCAAATCTCACCCAAGTCGGCCCCTACCGCGCCCTGAAACCCCGCATGGCCGTCACGCAATGGAGAGCCTTCAAGCCATGGTAAAAACCGGCATCCTCTATGGCTTGGGCGTTGGCCCAGGTGACCCGGAATTGATGACCGTGAAGGCATGGCGCATTCTGTCAACAGCACCCGTGGTGGCCTATCTCACTGCCAATGCAACCGAAAGCACGGCGCGTGATATTGCCAAACCGTTTATTCCGGAAGACGTGATTGAACTCAAGATCGACATGCCCATGCGCACCGAACGCGAACCGGCACAGGAGGCTTATGACAAAGGCGCTGCCGCCATTACCGAACACTTGAAGGCAGGCCGCGATGTGGCCATGCTCTGTGAAGGCGATCCCTTCTTCTACGGAAGTTTCATGTATCTCTTTGCACGTTTGGCAGACCGCTTTGAAACCATTGTGGTGCCGGGTGTGTCCTCCATCACAGCCGCCGCTGCGCGCATTGGCAGGCCGCTCTCGGCCCGCAATGACGTCTTGAAAGTGTTGCCAGCAACGCTCGATGCGGATCGTTTGAGCGACGAACTCAAAACTGCACAATCCGTTGCCATCATCAAGGTGGGCCGTCATTTCGGCAAGGTGAAGCAGGTGCTTTCTGCACTCGGCATCGCCTCCAAAGCCATCGCCATCGAAAACGCCACCCATGACAATGAACAAATTCACAAGGTAGAAGACATTGAAGGCGACAGCCTGCCCTATTTCACAACGATCTTGATCTATACTGGCGGAGAAGCGTGGTGAAGCCAGTCCTCTTCATTCTGGGTATTTCAGCACTTCCTCTGGCAGAACAACTGAAGACAGAGCTTGATGGCGAAATCCATGCGCCGGACTGCCTGAACGGCGGTGATGTAACCTACGCCAAGGCGACGACTCATCTGGCGGACCTTTTCAAATCAGGCCATACCATCATTGGCATTTGTGCAAGTGGCATTCTCATTCGATCCCTTGGCCCCCATTTAAGCGATAAGCGCAACGAACCCGCCGTGATTGCCGTTGCAGAAGATGGTTCCTCCGCTGTTCCCCTACTCGGTGGACACCACGGCGCAAATGAACTGGCAAAAAGAATTGCCGCAATCACTCATGGTCACGCTGCCATCACCACAGCAAGCGAAGTCCGATTCAGCTTTGCGTTCGATGAGTATCGACCAGGTTACACACTTTCGAATCCACGGGATGTGAAATCAGCAACGGCGGTCAAACTTGCCGGTAGCGATGTCAGAGTTGAAATCACAGAGAATCTCGTAACAGGCGGACCGACCCATATTGTCTATCACCCCCACACACTTGCAATCGGCGTGGGCTGCGAACGCGGAACATCGGCACAGGAGGTTTCCGAACTGATCGAAAACACGTTGCGCGGAAACAATCTCTCAATTCAATCGGTAAAAGGTTTTGCATCGATTGACTTGAAGGAAGATGAGCCCGCAATCAATCAGCTCTGCAACATTCGTTACTTCAGAGCGCAGGAATTGAATGCACAGTCTGACAAGCTTTTAACACCATCGGACTATGTGAAAGCTGAAGTGGGAACACCGAGTGTGGCAGAAGCAGCAGCCCTTGCCGCAGCGGGGCCTGACGCTGAATTGATCGTTGCCAAAACCAAAAGCAAGCGCGCCACCTGCGCCATTGCGCGTGCGTCGACTCCAATTTTGAAATTGCGCGGCATGTCGCGTGGAACCGTTTATGTCGTAGGTATCGGCCCCGGCACCGCACTCATGCGGAGTCCCGCCAGTACACAGGCTTTGAATGTGAGCACCGACTGGGTGGGCTACGACCTCTATCTCGATCTCGTCGCTGACATTAAAACAGATCAAACAGAACACCGCTTCCCCCTCGGCGGCGAAGAAGACCGCTGCCGCCATGCCATTGAACTGGCAAAACAAGGCAAGCAGGTTGCCCTCGTCTGCTCCGGCGATGCGGGCATCTACGCAATGGCCGCACTCGTTTATGAAATCATTGATCTCGAACCCAACCGCATCAAGGTTGACGTCATCCCCGGCATATCAGCATTCCAAGCCGCAGCCGCAAAAGCCGGTGCCATGATCGGCCATGACTTCTGCTGCATATCCCTCTCGGATTTACTCACTCCTTGGGAGGCCATTGAAAAGCGGCTGCATGCGGCAGCAATGGGAGACTTTGTAATTTCCTTCTACAATCCACGCTCGTTGAAACGCCGCGACCAATTGGAGCGCGCATTTGCCATCCTCAAAGATCACCGGCCACCCGATACACCCGTCATCATCGCCAGCAATCTGGGCCGCCCCACCGAAGCGGTAAAGATTGTGTCCTTCGCAGATTTTAACCCCGATGATGTCGATATGCTCACACTTGTCATGGTGGGCTCATCCCAATCCAAATCCTTCGTGCGCGGCGATGGCCGGACCTATGCCTACACGCCACGCGGCTATGCCAAGAAAAGAGAATCCCAATGACCGTACATTTCATCGGCGCAGGCCCCGGAGCCGCTGACCTTATCACCGTGCGCGGGCTGAAACTCATCCAAGCCTGCCCGGTATGCCTCTATGCGGGTTCGCTGGTACCAGAAGAAATCGTGAGGGCTGCTCCCGATGGCGCACGCGTGGTGGACACCGCCTCCATGCATCTCGATGAGATCATAGCAGAGATCGAGGCCGCCCATACGAAGGGCCAGAATGTGGCGCGTGTCCATTCCGGTGACCCCTCGATTTATGGTGCGGTTGCAGAACAGATGCGGAGGCTCGACAAGCTTGGTATCGACTATGACGTGACGCCAGGTGTGCCGGCCTTTGCGGCAGCGGCAGCTGTTTTGAAAACCGAATTCACCCTGCCCGAAATCGCTCAAACAGTGATCGTAACGCGCACCACGATGCAGGCCAGCGCCATGCCAGCAGGCGAAGAGCTGGAAGAGCTGGGCCGCAGCAAGGCAACCCTTGCCATCCACCTCTCCATCCGCAACCTCGCCCATATTGAGCGCGCCCTCACACCCCATTACGGCGCTGACTGCCCCGTGGTGGTGGTCTACCGCGTGACATGGCCGGACCAGCAGATCATCAAGGGCACGCTGTCGACAATTGCAAAACTGGTAAAAGCCGCAAAGATCACGCGCACCGCGCTCATTCTGGTTGGCCAAGTCCTCGGCGACCATGATTTCCGCGACAGCGCGCTTTACGACAAGGAACACGAGCATGTTCTGCGCAACCGAAAAACAGATAAAAATAAAAGTCCTTTATAGTGATTTTATTCCTTGACATGCAAACGTTAAACGCCTATGTGCAGCCAGTCTGCCCTGGGATGGGCATATGTGGTTTCGACGGTTTGGGGCGTAACGTTCCCCCGATGCACAGAAGCCTCCGGTGAATCAATCACCCTGCTGTTTGACATTGTGAAATCCACCCCGACGAAAAGGAGGCCACGAATCTGGCAGTGTTCCTCCATCCGAGCCACCCAAAAACGGATCGTGTGGGTTAAATCAGCAAAGCGCCCTCGTGCCGCAGCAACCATTCCTTGCGGACGATACCACCGCCATATCCCGTCATCGACCCATTGGCCCCGATCACCCGGTGACACGGCACCACAACCGCAATCGGATTGCGCCCATTGGCCAGCCCCACCGCGCGCATGGCGTTCTTGTCACCCAGCCGCGAGGCCAGCTCGCTGTAGGAAATCGTGACTCCACATGGAATGTGCCGCAATTCCGCTCACACGCGCTGCTGAAAATCAGTTCCATTGCCATCCGTAGGAATGGTGTCGATAGCTGCAAGATCGCCCGCGAAATAGTTGGTAATGCACTCGGAAAAACCGAAAGGGTTTTTGGTGGGGACAAGCTCCGCGTCGCCAAACCGCACTTTCATATCACGTTCCACACGGTCATCGGCGTCAGAAAATTCGAGCAGCAACATGACGCCATGGCGGGCAAGCATGATTATGGGGCCGATGGGAGTTGGGATGGTGTCGGAGAGGATAGGACGCATGAGTGAGTCATAACAGAAAGGCGTTAAAGCTGAAACCAGAGGCGGCTTGAATGCAGTTTTCATCTCAAATGGCTGCATCAACTCAATTGTATCGCCGGTTCTCCCGCTCACTTACCTTCAGACAATCAGGCATCTGGTGTAATTCTTCATGAGTTATTTTAAACCCGTCCTCCATCCGGCTCTCACATGCACGTTTCAATATATGATCGGCCACCCAAAGGCGATGTAGTAATTTGAAAGCGGGATCATTACCCAATGGAATAATAAATGTGGTCGATTTCATGTAAAAGTTTTCAATTTGGTTGAGAAGGCTCAGTATCTCTTGGATAATTGTGGTAATTGTTTTTCGTGATTCAATCTCCAGCGGCTCGTCCTCTTTGGTAGCTTGCCGAAGATCATTGTGCGCCAAGATTTTATTCCGAACTTCCTTCAATCCCTTTGTTTGGCTGACTAAGTTTGCAACCTGCTGCTCGACATGCTTGGAAAATTCAGCGGAACATAAGCTTGACAGTGACTGCAATGTCAGATTGGTCTTTCCCATGCTCTTGGGAGGATCAAGTAGTCTCAACAACCCAAGAATGGTTCCGCTCAAAAACTGCCAGTGCATGGTAAATGCAACGAAGCCACTGCTGCGATTGAAGAGATCAACTCGATCCTTATTGTCTATCAAAACGCAATAAATGTCCCACAATGAGGTAACCGCGATAAATTTCTGTCGGCAATGATGGAAGATGGGACCGAGCTCCTTACCCATCGAATCAGAATATTTTTTTAGTTGGTCGTCTGCCGTTTCGTGCGACATTGTGAGAGCTCCCTTTTGTCACCCCAATCTCTTCAGCGCCTCCCCAACCTTCACCTTCTGCACGTCAAGCTCGGCCTTACGCTCACGTGTTTCAACGAGCACATCCTCCGGCGCCTTGGCAACGAAGCCCGGATTGCCCAGGCGACCTGCAATCGCACCGGACTCTTTCTCGATCTTGTCCAGTTCCTTCGTCAACCGCGCGCGTTCGGTTGTGAAGTCGATGACGCCTTCCAGGGGGAGTGCGATAGTGGCTTCGCCCAACACGATTTGCGCCGATGCTTTGGGCACCTGGTCTTCGAAGGAAATGGATGACAACCTGGCCAGACGCAGGATTTCATTTTCCCACGCAGATGCAATGCGGCGGGTTTCCTGCCCTGCGCCTACCAACGAGCACGGAATTTTCAAGCCACCAGAGATATTCATTTCGGCGCGCACCGAGCGAATTTCGGAGATGATCTTGATCACCCATTCGATTTCTGTATCAGCTTTTGCATCGCCCAAGCCCTTATAGGTCGGCCACTGCGCTTCCATCAGCCAGTGTTCGCGGGTTGCGGTTTGTTGCCAGAGTTCTTCGGTCACAAACGGCATGAAGGGATGCAGCAGAATGAGAATCTGGTCCAGCACCCAAGCCGCACTGGCCTGTGTTTCCGTCTTGGCCGCATGATCGCTGCCGCCGAGGATTGGCTTGATCAGCTCTACGTACCAATCGCAGAACACGTTCCACACGAAGTGATACAGCGCCGCCGCAGCTTCGTTGTAGCGATGCTCTTCGATTGATTTGGTGACAGTATTGCGTGTGCGCGACGCTTCACCCGCAATCCAGCGGTTCACGGTGACGCGCGCGGCCACGGGATCATAATTGAAATCGCGGGCAACGCCGTTCATTTCGGCAAAGCGCGCGGCATTCCACAACTTGGTGCCGAAATTGCGGTAGCCCTCAACGCGGTTTTTCGCGAGCTTGATGTCGCGCCCCTGTGCGGCCATGGCAGCCATGGTAAAGCGCAATGCATCGGCACCGAACTCATCCATCAGCACCAAGGGATCAATCACGTTACCCTTGGATTTAGACATTTTCTGGCCGTTCTCGTCGCGCACCAGTGCATGCATGTAAACCGTGTGGAACGGCACGTCCTTCATGAAGTGCAGCCCCATCATCATCATGCGGGCAACCCAGAAGAAAATGATATCAAAGCCGCTGACGACAACATCAGTTGGGTAGTGACGATCCAGCATAGCACTTTTGTCGGGCCAGCCCAAAGTGGAGAATGGCCAGAGTGCCGATGAGAACCACGTATCAAGCACGTCTTCATCGCGCGTAAGTTTTACACCGGTACCCGCAGCGGCTTGTGCCGCTTCTTCGCTCTCCTCAACAAACACCGTACCATCCGGCCCATACCATGCCGGAATCTGGTGGCCCCACCAGAGTTGCCTTGAAATGCACCAGGGTTGGATATTGCGCATCCACTCGTAGTAGGTTTTCTCCCAGTTCTTGGGTACAAAAACCGTGTCACCTTTTTCAACGGCGGCAATGGCGGGTTTGGCCATTTCGGCGGCGTTTACATACCACTGCTCGGTAAGCCAGGGCTCGATCACCACATCGGAACGGTCACCGTGGGGAACCTGATTGGTGTGAGGCTCAATCTTTTCGAGGAGGCCGAGTTCCTCAAGCTTTGCCACAATGATCGTGCGCGCCTCAAAGCGGTCCATCCCGTGAAGACCGAGGGTGACCGTTAAACGATCCGTGTGCGGAACACCTGCAACAAATTCAGCTCCGCGCAGATCAAGCTTGGCAAACTGGTCAAAGATATTGATCTGTGGAAGGTTGTGCCGCTTGCCCACTTCAAAGTCGTTGAAGTCATGGGCCGGTGTAATCTTGACGGCACCTGTCCCCTTTTCCGGATCGGCATAGTCATCACCCACAATCGGGATGAGGCGGCCAACCAGCGGCAGGCTCACATGCTTGCCGATGAGATGCTTCAGCTTTTCATTTTCGGGATGCACCGCAACTGCCGCGTCGCCCAACATGGTTTCGGGTCGCGTCGTTGCAACGATAATTTCATCACCCGGAGCGCCATCAACAACCGGATATTTGATATACCACAGCGATCCCTTCACTTCCTTCTGCACAACTTCCAGATCGGAAATAGCGGTGAGCAATTTGGGATCCCAATTCACCAGGCGCTTGTCCTTGTAAATCAGTTTTTCCTTGTAGAGCTGCACGAACACCTTGGTGACGGCACGCATCATCTGGTCGTCGGGCGCACCATTTTCACCCATGGTAAAACGCGAGCGGCTCCAGTCACAGGATGCGCCAAGCCGCCGAAGCTGCTGGGTGATGATGCCGCCGGATTCTTCCTTCCATTGCCACACGCGCTCGAGAAACTTATCACGCCCCATCTCGCGGCGGCCCATGTTCTTGCCTTCCTTCGCAAGCAGCCGCTCCACCACCATCTGCGTGGCAATGCCCGCATGGTCTGTTCCCGGCTGCCACAGCACATCGCGCCCGCGCATGCGTTCAAAGCGGCAGAGAATATCCTGAATGGTGTTGTTCAGTGCGTGGCCCATATGCAGCGAACCCGTCACATTGGGCGGTGGGATGACAATAGTGAAAGGTTCAGCCTTGGGCTTGCGGCCCGGCTTGAAAAAGCCACGCGATTCCCATTCCTCATAGAGGCGGGTTTCCATTTCGGAGGGAGTAAAAGTCTTCTCAAGCATGGCGGGATTCTTCAGTTGCTGGTTTGGGGGCTATAAACACCACCCGGCAGCACGTTGCAACTGGCAGAACCCTAGCGCGACAGCCCCTTCAAGGTGGGAGGTGCAGGCTTGGGTTCGCTTGTGAAATGCACACCGATTTGCCCCGCACGCCGCCATATGAGCGAAGCATCCCGGATGCTGTTGTCTGACATCAGGTAAAAATGGAATTCCTTTGGAATGGCTGCTGAAACTTCAACGTTCAGCTTGGCTCCGGTATCAGACATGTCACGGATGGTGCAGTCCAATACGGTTTTCATGTCCATGGAAATAATTTTTACGGCTTTCAAAACCTTCCGGCGTACCGCGATCCTTTTTTCGTCCTCAACCATTGCGTTCCACTCCCCAGCAAACCGACCTAAGGCCAAAAAGGTTAATTTAGCGCCCCCGACGCGCCACCCGTTCAATTTCCTCGCGAACCAGCCGCTCAACAAGGCTTGGGAGATGCGTATCCAGCCAATTCTTCAGCATGCCGCGCAACATGTCATGCGTCACGTCCTCGATCGACCTCTCGCCCAACGAATGTGCCATAAGCGTATCCGACAGCTGGTTAAAAGACACTTGCGCAGCAAGTGCGGGATCTTCGGACATGAGGGCTTGGGCGTTGTAGTCTTCGTGCGCATCGTCATACTGCACAACAGGCAAATAACTCTGTCCATCGCCGTTTTGCCAAGAGGCCCCGGGCACTTCTGCATGGTCTTCATAGGGGGCTTGATAGATACCATAGTCTTTCACATCAGATTCCTGCTCTTGAAACGTAGACCGCAACTGAGGCGCATCAAACTCTGGTTCGGGTTCCAAAGCAGCATTTTTTGACGCCATGTCGCCGGCCAATATGGCCTCAAACCCTCTGCGAAGAGGCGGTGCAGCTGCTTTCAGGTTTGGGCGAAAAGCAGGCTCCAGAATGGCGTCGGACGTGCGGTTGCGGTTTATCCTGTTGCGAAGTTCCGCGATCTCACCGGACGTTCCCTTGCCCTTGGCAAGATCGTTTTCAAATTTTACCCGCAGTTCGTGCATGCTGCCCTTCATTGGTTTATCGGTGCCGGATAGAAAATCAACGGCTTGTCCGTTCAACCCCATGTCAATGTTAATGGCTTTCCGGATTGAAGCCAATAAGGTTTCCATGTCAGGTTCAGCCGTCACCACTTAATTCCCCATCACAATCCGTGTGAAATTAGGCCCATCCAAATGGCCTGTCGACAGGCTTAAGTGTTATTCCACTATATTTGCATCGGTTCCGAACCATTTGCCGCGCACTGCCCGGTAATTCTCGTCCGCATCATAGTGATCAACACGCAGACGGAGGTCGCGTGCCGTCAGTTGCCCGACCGAACCCAAAATCTGGTAGGATGATACGATCTGGTCGCGCTCTGCTGAAACCAGTGCGATTCGGGCGGTTACCACATCGCTCTGTGCGTTGAGCACATCAAGCGTCGTGCGTGAACCTACAAGATACTCCTGACGCACACCGTCAAGTGCCAATTCACTGGCAGAAACCTGTGATTTGTTAGCGACGATGGCCTGCCGTGCGGCCTCAAAGGAATACCATGCATTATCAACGCTTTCACGCACCGCACGTCCGGCCACTATGATTTGCAATTGGCGCTGGCTGGCAACCTGTTTGGATTGGCGCACGGCTGAATAAACACGCCCTGCCTCATATAGCGGAATAGTGAGAACTCCTTCAATTTGCTCATTGTCGGATCGCTCTATGCCCTGTTGCGGATCCTTGGTAAGCGTAGCACTTGCTGTCAGCTTCAATTCAGGCAGCAAATCACCTTTTGCGACTTCGATGCTATAATCGGCTGCATCCTTGACATAGGCGGCGGCAAGAATATTCGGGTTTACTTCCAGTGCTGCGGCCTGCGCCTGCTGAAGCGTGCGCGGTAATTTTGCAAGATGTGGATATTTCAATGACCCGGGCTTGCGGCCAACCACTTTTTCGTAACCCGCAATGCTGGCAGACAGGTTCGCATTGGCAGACGCGACAGCGGATTGGGATTGGGCAAGCCTGGCACGCGATTGTGCAACATCCGTTCGGGTAATCTCGCCGACCTTGAACCGTTCATTCGCAGCGTTGAGTTCCTGCCGCAATACGCTAACATTTTTCTTGCGCAACGCAACAATTTGCCGGTCACGAATGACATTCATGTAGGCCTGTATGGCCTGGAAAAGCACATCCTGCTCAACCGACAAAAGGTTCTGCCGTCCTGCCTGAACATTGGATTCCGCTTCCTTGGTTCCGTTGACAGTCTTGAAGCCCCTGAAAATGGGTTGCGAAAGCGCTATGGTAACGCTTGCAGACAAGTTGTCCGATCTCTTTGTAACATCAGTGTTTGACCATGTCTGGGACAGCGTGTCCTGTGCGGTAACCGTTGGCCGCCAGCCAGACAGCGCCTGTGGTACGAGCTCGTCCGTGCCACGCTGGCGTGCACGTTCTGCCTTCAGGGTTGGGTTGCCCGCGTAGGCAGAAGCAAGGGCCTCGGAAAGTGACTCCGCAAACGCATTACCTGCACCACCCGCCATCAGGACCAGTGTCACTGAAGCAATGACTGTTCTTGCCAAACGCATAAAACCAATAGACATTCCGCACCACACTTTTCAATTTACTGACATCCCCTGCCCTAGGACGTCATTGAAACGGTATTCCGTTCCAAACCCACACTCTATTTTCGGCTCACCCGACGACTGGGTTAACCACGACACCCATAAGAAGCCACAGTTGATCTGTGGTCAGAATCTAATTTTACAAACCTAGTTTATACATCATTAATCCAGAAGTATGTTTCTAGATGTTTCCACTAAAAAACAAATGCCGGTTTTGCGACTTCAAAACCGGGTAGAATGGCAATGGAAACATCATAAGATGATCGCGAGGACCGGTGGCCATCATCAAGTGTGGCCAGCGTTATCTTGGAAACATCACCGTTGCCCACCGCCGCAACAATGCGGCCTTCATTTTTAAGCTGCTTGAATAAAGCATCTGGGATTTCTATGATTCTGCCTTCCACGATGATGACATCATAGGGACCAGTTGCCGCATGGCCGATATTCAGCACGCCTTCGACAATGCGCACATTCGAACAAGAAGCTGTATTGGCACGCGCTTCTCCTGCAAGCTGCGGATCTGCTTCGAGCCCAACAACTGTTTTTGCAAGACTGGCAACAACGCATGTACCATACCCCGTGCCTGCTCCCACTATCAAAACACTGTCTGATGGCTTGATTGTCGCCAAATGGACCATGCGCGCAAGGGCCATGGGTTCAATCAGATAGCGGGCTTGCCCTTGGGTGCCTGCCTTCAGCAGCACATCTTCGTCAAGATAGGCAATGGGTTTACGCTCGGAGGGAACGAAATCCTCGCGGGCAACAACGGCCATGATATCAATGATCCGGTGATCGGTTATGCCGTTTGGCCGAACTTGCGATTCTACCATGTTGAGCCGAGCCACTGCGAAATTCGTCATAATCCTGTCCGCACCAAAAGAACACTTTCAAATCAGTAATGTTGATAGCCAAACCAGCCCGCCGAGTCCATCATTGCGATAAGTATAGGTTGTTTCGTTAACCGCCATCGCCTATACACCGCCTCCGAAGGCCTCGTGGCGGAGTGGTTACGCAGAGGACTGCAAATCCTTGCACCCCAGTTCGATTCTGGGCGAGGCCTCCAAATTCCTATGTTTTTTAAGTGCGCGGTCGCCCATAACCAAATTTTTTGGCAAGCGATGGCCAACGCCTTCGCAACCAGTGCCCCAGTTTTACCGTGGCATTGCGCCTGAACCGGCGTACCATTGGCATATCAACTGATAGCACAACCAACCCCAACGGAATCATCCAGAATCCCAGAATCGGCAAGAACCCGAGCAAGCCACCGATACACAGGGCAACACCCAATGCGACGCGGAGGATGGGGTGGTTTGGAAGATGTATTTTACAACCGGCAAAATTGACTTTTGGCACTGTTTTCCTCTTTTCTGAACCTCACATATGGTGAGCAACAAAGAAACAACAAAAGTCTTTTCGTATTCAAAAGCCTCTGCTATACGCGGCTAACTATTCCCCGATAGCTCAGTTGGTAGAGCATTCGACTGTTAATCGAATTGTCCCTGGTTCGAGTCCAGGTCGGGGAGCCATATTGTAAGCCGGTGCAGAAATGCATCGGCTTTATACTTTTGCAGTCCAGACATGTGCCTGCACATTTGACCTCCACGCCACCTTGGGGCATTGCTTAGGTTGGAATTTGGAGTGCTCTCATGGATATCAAGCAAGACGTTATCGCCGCCATTGGCAACACACCACTTATCAAACTGAGAAAGGCGTCAGAGCTCACGGGCTGTACCATATTGGGCAAGGCGGAATTCATGAATCCCGGCCAATCGGTGAAAGATCGCGCGGCACTGTTTATCATCAAAGACGCAATCGCACGTGGCGAGTTAAAGCCCGGCGGCACAATTGTCGAAGGAACCGCAGGAAACACCGGAATTGGATTGGCGCTTGTCGGCCGCGCCATGAGTTTCAAGGTGATCATCGTTATCCCCGTCACGCAAAGTCAGGAAAAGAAAGATGCCATTCGGCAGTTGGGGGCGGAGCTCGTCGAAGTACCTGCCGTTCCCTACAAAAACCCCAACAATTACGTGAAATATTCCGGCCGCCTTGCAAAGGCCTTGGGCGCTGTTTGGGCTAATCAGTTTGACAATGTGGCCAACCGCAGAGCGCATATCGAAACCACCGCTTCGGAGATTTGGGCCCAAACCGATGGAAAAGTTGATGGCTTTGCCTGCGCCGTAGGTTCAGGCGGCACCTTAGCAGGCGTCAGTATGGGGCTGAAATCAAACAATAAAAATGTGCAGATCGCGATTGCAGACCCCATGGGAGCCGCCCTATACAGTTATTACAAAACCGGTGAACTGAAATCTGAAGGCTCTTCAATCACCGAAGGCATTGGCCAGGGCCGCATCACTGCCAATCTTGAGGGAGCAGTAGTAGATGAAGCGTTTCAAGTTCCCGATAGCGAAGCCATTCCACTTGCCTTTGATCTGCTAGAGCATGAAGGACTCTGCATGGGCGGCTCCACCGGCGTGAACGTGGCAGGTGCAATCCATCTGGCCAGGAAAATGGGGCCGGGAAAAATCATTGTTACCATCCTCTGCGACTATGGTTCGCGTTATGCCTCCAAACTGTTCAATCCAGAATTCCTGCGTTCAAAAGATTTACCAGTTCCCCATTGGTTGACCGACGCAACGAACGTGCCGACTGTGTTTGAAGCATGACCACTCTTCTCTTCCGTGAGGATGCCTATCTCAAGTCCATTGAGGCCATAGTCGTTGCGGTAAATGAGCATGGTGGAATTGTTCTTGATCAAACCAATTTCTACGCAGCCGCAGGTGGGCAACCTGGCGATGTTGGTACAATGGGTTTCAACGCTAAAACTGTTGAGATTGGCTCAACAGTCTATGACACGGCAAAGAATATTGTACACGTGCCAACCAGCTTGGATTCACTGCCCGCCATTGGTGACAGGGTAACGCTCGATTTGAACTGGGACATCCGCTATCGCAACATGCGTGCCCATACGATGATGCATCTGCTTTGTGCCTGTGTCCCCTTCTCGGTGACGGGCGGTTCCATATCAGAAGATGGCGGACGCATTGATTTTGACATTCCTGAAGGCCAAATTCCAGACAAGGAAATGCTCACCGAACGTATCAGTCAGCTCATTGCTGAAAACCATGCGGTGACATTTCGCTGGATCAGCGATGAAGAAATGGAAGCGAACCTGCATCTCGTGCGCACCATGTCGGTAAAACCTCCGATGGGAACGGGTAAGGTCAGGCTCGTGATGATTGGCGACGGGGGCAAAGTTGATTTGCAACCCTGCGGCGGCACGCATGTGCATGGCACCGCTGAAATTGGCCCCATGCGGGTTGCTAAAATCGAGAACAAAGGCAAGATTAACCGCCGCATCAGATTGGCGTTTACGTAGCAGGATGCAATCATGACACAAGAAACCGTTTCAACACAGTGGCTTTCCGAGCATCTGCAATCACCTGACATATCTGTTTTGGATTGTTCATGGCACATGCCGATAACAAAGCGGATTGGCCACATCGAGTTTCTTGAAACACATATTCCTGGCGCACAATTTTTTGATATTGATCTGATTTCCGACACGGATAGCAACCTGCCCCACATGCTGCCGACGCCTGAAAAATTCGCCAGCCATGTGCGGAAGTTGGGTATTGGTGATGGCAAGAAAGTGATTTGTTATGACAGTGCCGGATTGTTTTCAGCGGCCCGCGTATGGTGGATGTTCAAAGTCTTTGGCCATGATGATGTGGCCGTTCTTGATGGTGGGCTGGTGAAATGGAGGGCTGAAGGACGTTCCATTTCAACTGGAGCGCCAGCAACTCCAGCACGGCATCACTTTACTGCACAGTTCCAACCCTTGATGGTGCGCAGCAGGGACGATTTGAAACACGCGGCACAAATCGCCGATGCCCGCTCGCCATCGCGCTTTCGCGGCGAAGAGGTGGAGCCCCGACCGGGTGTTCGCGCAGGCCATATTCCCGGTGCCAGGAACGTGCACTACGCGACACTTCTCAATGCTGACGGCACGCTGAAATCCGAAACGGAATTGGCCGCCTCGTTTGCAAATGCCAGCGTTGACATAAAACTGCCCGTCATTACGAGTTGCGGCTCCGGTGTGACAGCGGCCATTCTTTCTCTGGCACTTGCAACACTCAACGTCAAAGACCACGCGCTTTACGACGGCTCCTGGACTGATTGGGGTTCGGCGGCCGACACAGATGTTGCGACAGGCACCTGAACCATGCCCAGACTTGAAACAGTTGTGACCTATCTGGAGATGACTGCGGAAACCATGCATCACATTCCGCCGCCTGCAAACATCAAACTCATGTTGCTGCGGGTTGAAAACATTACAATCGATTTCTACCGCTTCCTCTATGCCACCGTAGGCAAGAGCTTTGAATGGAATGATCGTGCCAGTCTCACCGATGAAGAACTTTCGGCTGAAATTCACGGCCCCGGCATTGAGGTTTGGGTAGCCTATGTGAACGGTCAACCCGCTGGTTACTTCGAATTGGCACCACGTGATGAAAATAGTGTTGAACTCGAATATTTCGGTTTGATCGCCGAATTTCGGGGACGCGGGCTTGGAAAATGGCTTCTGGCAGAAGCCATCCGCGCCGCCTGGGCAAAATTACCGCAGAAGGTTATCGTCCAAACCTGCACACTCGACGGCCCAGGAGCATTGCCACTCTATCAAAAAATGGGGTTCATGCCCTACCGGCAGGAGCAGAAGGTGGTGGTGACGCGGGATTAGATCGATGATTCCCTGAGCCAAGATGCGAAGGCCGTTTCCGTCACTTCACCTGCCGCAAGCCCGTAAACCATCGTTACGATCATTGCTTCGTCGAACTTCGGTTCAACACCATTCAAATCAAGAAATACGATTGCACTTAAAATGCCGGTTCGTTTGTTTCCATCAATGAACGGATGGTTTTTGACAACGCCCGTGCAATAGGCCGCTGCCAACTGAAAGAGATCAGCCTCTGGCTCGTAGGCATGGATATTCTCGGCACGCGCCAAAGCGCTCAACAAAAGTCCTTCATCACGCAAACCATCCGCGCCGCCAAATCGAGATAATGACTCACGGTGAAAGGCTTCCACCATGTTTCTTGTCAACCAGATCATGATGGGTGCCTATTCCGCCAGTTTTTTCATGGCGTTTGGATATTTGCGCATAAAGCCTCGCGCCGCGTCCACAGCCTTTTCGAAGTCTGCATCATAGGGGGTGAGTTCAAATCCATTTGGCGTGCGCATGGCAAATACCTTGTCACCCTCACCAAGACCCATTTCTTTGGCGAGATCAGAAATGGTCAAACTCAGCGAATTGCCAACTTTACGTATGATAAGTGGTTTGTTCATTTTGTATACCTGTGTGTATAATTATACAAAAACAGCAACAAAGTCAAGCGTCACCGCACAGGCGGCACATAGAGCAGGCCGCCTGCGTTCCACAGCGCGTTGATTCCGCGCTCAATGCCAAGCTTGGAGCCTTTACCCAGATTACGGTCAAAGATCTCCGCATAATTACCTGTAGCCTTGATCGCTCGCACTGCCCATTCCGCATCAAGACCCATGTCCGCACCAAACGTTCCCTCAAGACCCAGCAGGCGACGAATGGATGGTTTTGAACTCTTGGCCTTGAGATCATCAACATCGGCAGCGCGAACTTCCAGCTCCTCCGCATTCACGAGCGCATAGAGCGTCCAGCGCACGATATTGAGCCACTGGTCATCACCTTGACGCACCGCAGGACCCAGAGGTTCCTTTGAAATCACGTCAGGCAGAATGATGTTGTCATCCGGCTTGGCGAGCTTGAGGCGCACGGCGTAGAGCTGTGACAGGTCCGCAGTATAGGTATCACATTTTCCCGCTTCATAAGCGGTCACCAATTCATCGAGATTGTCAAATGTCACTGGCAGATAGGACATCTGCTTTTCACGGAAGAAGTCATCCACATTCGCCTGTGATGTCGTGCCGGTCAGAAAACAGATGGCGGCTTGGCTCATGGTCAGCACGGAATTCACGCCCAGCGACTTGTTCACCATGAAGCCCTGCCCGTCCATATAGCTCACACCAACAAAACGCATCGCCATTTTTGTCTCGCGCTCCATTGTCCACGTGGTGTTACGGGCGAGAACATCAATTTTCCTGGAGGTGAGTGTATCAAAGCGGTCCTTGGCATTGAGGGGCACATAATCAACCCTTGCAGCATCACCAAGCACCGCAGCAGCAACAGCCTTGCAGAAATCAACATCAAAGCCTGCCCAAACACCATCTGCACCCTTGGACGCAAAGCCCAACAGCCCCGTATTCACACCACACAGCAACGTGCCCCGCGCCTTGACATCATCAAGCGTGGCCGCATGCGACACGGCAGCGAGCATGATTGATAATACCAGGGAGAGAAGCAAGGGCAATTTTTTCATCGATACGAATCCAAGGGGTTGGTGACCAAGGAACCTAACCCGTGGAGTGCTCCCTGCCAAGGGCAGCTTCAATGCAATATCTGGCTCAGGAATAGCTTCGTGCGTTCGCTCTTGGGGTTTTCGAAGAACTCCTTGGGAGAATTCTGTTCGATGATCTGGCCTTGGTCCATAAAGATAACGCGGTTGGCCACTTGGCGGGCAAAGCCCATTTCATGGGTGACACACAGCATGGTCATGCCGCTTTGGGCGAGGTCCACCATGACTTCGAGCACTTCCTTTATCATCTCGGGATCAAGCGCCGAGGTGGGCTCATCAAACAGCATGATCTTGGGGTTCATGCACAGCGAACGCGCAATGGCAACGCGCTGTTGCTGGCCGCCGGAGAGTTGGCCGGGATATTTCTGTGCCTGCTCCGGAATTTTTACCCGCTTCAGATATTGCATGGCGAGTTCTTCGGCATCTTTCTTTGGCATCTTGCGCACCCAGATCGGCGCAAGAGTCAGGTTCTCCATGATGGTGAGATGCGGGAACAGATTGAAATGCTGAAACACCATGCCAACCTCACGGCGAATTTCATCGATCTTTTTGAGATCATTGGTGAGTTCAATGCCATCAACAACAATCTGGCCCTTCTGGTGTTCTTCAAGCCGATTGATGCAGCGGATCAGCGTGGACTTGCACGAACCTGACGGTCCGCAAATAACAATGCGCTCACCCTTGTGCACGGACAGATTGATGTCGCGCAGCACATGGAAATCACCATACCACTTGTCCATATGGCTGATGGCGATGGCAACTTCGTTGGAAAGCTCGGATTTTTGTGCGGTGGCTGCCATGACTTACCTCTTATGACCTGTATTGAGCCGGTGTTCGACGTATTGTGAATAGCGCGACATGCTGAAGCAGAAGACCCAAAACATGAGCGCTGCCGTAAAGTAACCTGTCGCAGGGGTTTGCGAGGACGCCCACAAGGCATCCGCAGAGCCGGCCGATATTATATTCAATAGGTCATAAAGGCCGATGACCGCAACCAATGTCGTATCCTTGAACAGGCTGATGAAGGAATTGACAATCCCCGGTATAACGATCTTCAAGGCCTGTGGCAGAACGATAAGGTTCATCATGTTCCAATAGGGAAGCCCGAGCGCTTGGGCCGCCTCAAATTGCCCGCGGGGGATGGCCTGCAAACCACCGCGGATCACTTCAGCCATGTAGGCCGACGAGAAGATGGCGGTCGCAATAAGGGCACGGGTCAATTTGTCGAAGTTGGTGCCCGGTGGCAAAAACAGCGGCAGCATAACGCTTGCCATGAACAGAACAGTGATGAGGGGCACCCCACGCCAGACTTCAATAAAGGTGACGCAGAAGTATTTGACGATGGGCATTTTGGATTGACGGCCAAGTGCCAGAAGGATACCCAGCGGCAATGATGCAACGATACCCGTGATGGCCACAACAAGTGTGACCAGGAGCCCGCCCCATTGTGAGGTTTCAACATATTCCAAACCGAAATCGATTTTCATGATGAGCATGGCGGCAACCAAGCCGCCCGCAATAAGTGCCCAGAGTTTCAAATTCGCTCTTGCTGCCGGATTGGCGGAGTTTACGAGTTGCATGAGACCAAAGGCACCGCCTGCAAACAGCAGAAGAGCCGAAGCTGACGAACCCAAACCACCGAAATTTATGCCGAAGCTGGCGAACCATACAAACACGCCAACACCCACAAGGATGATGCCAAGCTTCGCCTTCTGGATGCCCTCTTCCATGCCATAAACCGCAAGGGGCAAAAACGAGGCGATTGCGGCGAGCAAAGCACCAACCCCGATAAAGGATGATATGGTCAACGAGAAATGTCCGCCTGTCAGCAGTATCAATGCGATCAATGGAAATGCGACGAGAAGAAACAAGGCATTCCACATCTTGTGCGGCATGGATGGCATGAGCATCGGAATCAGGCCGCCTGCCAGCAGAAGAAAGCAAATGTTGGCCCGCCAGCGCTGTTCAATAGGATAAAACCCGTAAATCCACTGGAGAAACTTGGCCTTTACAAACGGCCAGCACGCACCGGTATTTTCAATCGCACAAGCCTCGCGGTTGTCACCCGTCCACACGGCGCGAATGACGGCCCAACCCAAAATATTTGAGAGAACAATATAGAGGAAGTATCCCGCCACAACGGTGAGCAGCGTGTTTTTCCAGTTGGAAAACAGGTTGGCCATCACCCAACCGCGCCACCCCACCATGTTGGCAGGGGGTGACAACAAGGGCGCATCTTCGGTGCGGACGTAGGCAAGGGAATTGTACATCTTACCGCTCCACCAGTTTCACGCGTGAGTTGAACCAGTTCATGAAGGCTGAGGTGAGCAGGCTGAGCGACAGGTAGACGATCATCCAGATCAACACGATCTCTATGGCTTTGCCAGTCTGATTAAGAACAGTGCCGCCCGCATAAACCAGTTCCGGATAGCCAATAACGATACCAAGAGACGAATTCTTGGTGAGGTTCAGAAATTGGCTAGCCAGTGGTGGAATGATAATACGCAGCGCTTGTGGAATGATCACAAGACGTGTTGTCAGCCCGGCGCGTATGCCAAGGGCATTGGCCGCCTCGGTTTGCCCATGGTTCACGGCTTGAATGCCCGAGCGCACAATCTCGGCAATAAACGATCCCGTGTAAACGCTGATGCCAATCAGCATGGCGAGAAATTCTGGCAAAACAGTAGCCCCTCCGCGAAATCCGAAGGTACCTGCCACCGGATAATCGAACGTCATCGGCCAACCTGCGGCCAGAAGACCAACGAACGGCGACAACACAACGATGAGAATTCCCAGGGAAAGATGCGGAAACATCTGGCCTGTCGTCATCTGGCGCGCAATGGCCCAGCGCCTGAGGACAAGAGCACCAACAATGCCAATGATGAGACCGACAATCGCCATCCACGCCCCTGCGCCAAAAATCGGCGATGGCAGGTTTAGTCCCTTCTTGGAGAGATAAAACAAATTACCGAAATTCAAAGCCTGTTTGTTGTCAGGCAGTGGTCCAAGTACCACTTTGTACCAGACGATCAATTGCAGCAGCAGTGGAATGTTGCGCACGGTTTCGATGTAAACCATCGCGATTTTTGCAACCAGCCAGTTCTTCGAAAGCCGCATGATGCCGACCGAAAAGCCGATCAACGTCGCGAGTGTAATACCAAGAACAGCAACGAGTAGCGTGTTCAAAAAGCCCACAATTACTGCAGTGCCGTAACTTGAATCGCTGCTATACTCAATCAGAGATTGGCTAAGAGGAAAGCCGGCCGTGCGCGGCCAGAATTCATACCCAAACGTCTTGTTGAGCTTTGCCAGATTGATTGCCGCGTTGGAAAAAAGATAATACCCGACGAGCAGCAAGACAACGATCATAAGGGCCTGAAGTGCAAGACTACGTGTTTTGGGATCATTCCAAAACGAAACGGTTGGTTCCTGCGTGTTGTCAACTGCGCTCATAAAGCGTTCGTCCCCTGCTCCATACACACCAGCCGGTTAACCCGGTCTTGAATTGAGAAAGGGAGCCCGCATTGCCGGGCTCCCTCGTGTTAATTAGCGAATTGGCGGTGCGTATTGCAGGCCACCGGCGCTCCACAGTGCATTTTTTCCGCGGGCAATCTTGAGCGGAGTCGCTGTTCCAACGTTACGTTCAAACACTTCGCCATAATTGCCAACGGCTTTGACGATCTGTGCAGCCCATTCCTCCGAAAGACCAATACCGGTGCCGAAGCCGGCGGCGGTGCCGTCAGCATTCTTCACGCCAAGGAAGCGCTGGATTTCAGGATTTGGCGACGCTTTCATTTCCTCGACATTGGCTTGCGTGATGCCCAGCTCTTCAGCATTCACCAACGCATAATAGGTCCACTTGATCACGTTGAACCAGGCATCGTCGCCTTGGCGCACAACAGGTCCGAGTGGTTCCTTGGAAATGATTTCAGGCAGAACCATATGGTCATCCGGCTTGCTGAGCTTCAGGCGTTGGGCATAAACACCGGATTGGTCGGTGCTGTAGACATCGCAGCGTCCGGCCTCATAGGCACCAATGACTTCATCTTCCTTTTCGAAGGCAACAACCTTGAATTCCATCTTGTTCGCCTTGAAATAGTCAGCAAGGTTGAGTTCGGTCGTTGTACCCGTTTGCACGCAAACAGCAGCACCCGAAAGTTTCAACGCGCTATCGATGTTGAGAGACTTGCGCACCATGAAGCCTTGGCCATCGTAATACATCACGCCACCGAACTTGAGGCCAAGCGATGTATCGCGGCTCATGGTCCATGTGGAGTTGCGTGACAGCAGATCGATTTCACCGGATTGAAGGGCCGTGAAACGTTCCTTGGCGGTGAGTGGTGTAAACTTTACCTTGGTGGGGTCATTGAAAATCGCGGCGGCAACAGCGCGGCAATAGTCAATATCCATGCCGGTCCAGTTGTTCTGCGCATCAGGCGTGCCAAAGCCAATAAGGCCGGGGTTCACACCACACTGCACGAAGCCTTTGGTTTTCACGTCGTCAAGTGTGCCAGCCATTGCAGCCGTTGCAGCAATCATGCTTGCCGTCGCACCGAGCACCATTCCTAAAATTTTGCGTTTCATCGTCTTGGCTTCCCTTTGATTTTGCGGATCGTGTATCATGACAGCTCACGCCATCGCTCACGTCCATCCGCAGTTTGTTATAACAGCAATTCCCCCTGAGTGGTGTTGTTTTACAACATCATCAGCATAGTCATTAGAAAAGCCTGAAAATCACGGGGGGTCAAGTTGATTTGAAACCACCTTACCAAAGCGGCTTTGACCATAACAGTACTCCATTTTGTCAGGAGTGATCACGACGTCTACTTGCAAATGACACTGTCTCTTGGCAATCAGGCCCGATGAACGCCCAAATGCCAGATGCACTAAAAACTCAGCCACCCTTCAGCCGCTTCGCAGTGGCGTTTGTCATCTCAATTGTTTTTCTCGACATGGTGGGTATTGGCCTGATTTTTCCCGTGCTGCCAAAGATTGTGGAAGTTATCGGCCACATGAACCTTGCGGAGGCAACCCTCGTTTCTGGATGGCTGTTCTTCGCCTATGTCGGCATGCAGTTCCTGTTGGGACCGCTCATTGGAAATCTGTCCGACACTTATGGCAGGCGACCACTGCTGTTGATTGCAGTGTTCGGCCTCGCCGTGGATTACACACTCACCGCATTCGCACCCAACCTGTGGTGGCTGTTCGTGGGCCGGATCATCGCCGGCATTTGTGGCGCGTCCTATACCACCGCCAGCGCATGCCTTGCAGATATTACGAAACCGGAAGATCGTGCCAAGGCATTTGGCTATATGGGCGCTGCATTCGGTTTGGGTTTCATCATTGGCCCCGCCATTGGCGGGCTGCTCGGGGAATATGGGCCACGCGTGCCATTCTTTGCCGCTGCCATCGTTTCAATGCTCAGCTTCGTCTTCGGTTATTTTGTGCTGCCGGAAACCCTGGACAAATCCCAACGACGCCCCTTTTCATTGATGCGGTCAAACCCCTTGGGTACGTTCAAGGTCTTCATGACCTATCCAAAAATCCTGCCTTTGCTGACCGTCATGTTCCTCTACTATCTTGCAACGTCCATTTATCCTGCAATCTGGTCGTTCTGGGGAATCGCAAAATACGGCTGGAGCGAGTCGATGATTGGCATCACGCTTGCCTGTTTCGGCCTCGTCATGGCCGTATCGGGAGGATTCTTTACGGGACCTGTCGTAAACTGGTTGGGCGAAAGCCGGACCGTTGCTCTCGCACTTTGCACGGCATGTTTGACAGCCATCGGATTCGCAATCTCACCCGGAACCGGTGCCGTTCTGTTCGTGACCTTTATCAATGCGCCTGAAGGTTTTGTGGACCCCACTCTTACAGCACTTATGTCACACGATACCCCTGCAGACGCCCAAGGCGAGCTTCAAGGCGGCATCGCAAGTGCCAAAAACCTCGCAATGCTTTTGGGAACGCCGATGTTTGCGCAGATATTCGGCTATGGCCTCAGCCAAGGCTCCGTGGACTTGGCGACCTATGCAAGTTATTTTACTGCGGCAACAATTCTGGCTTCAGGTACGATCGTTTTCCTCTGGTCCCAAAGAAAAGTGGTGACATAAACTACTCCACCGTCACCGACTTTGCCAAGTTGCGGGGTTGGTCAACGTCTGTGCCGATGAATACAGCAGCATGATAGGCCAGTAACTGCACAGGAATCGCGTAAAGCAGCGGGCTGATGAATGGATGCGCCTTGGGCACGCGGATGCGGTGGAAGGTTTTGTGGGCGTTGCTTTCATCATCT
The DNA here is from genome assembly GCA_031417195.1 of Rhodobiaceae bacterium. Classification (GTDB taxonomy): domain Bacteria; phylum Pseudomonadota; class Alphaproteobacteria; order Rhizobiales; family Aestuariivirgaceae; genus Aestuariivirga. Next base: position 8,248 of record JANOVC010000099.1, on the reverse strand, counting down.
GTGATGAGCACAATCTTGCCACCCCGCGCTGCAACCTCTTCCATATTTGAAATCGTCTTCTCGAACAACTCATCGCGCGACGCGATTACGATCACGGGCATGTTTTCATCAACAAGCGCAATCGGTCCATGTTTCAATTCACCAGCGGCATAGCCTTCCGCGTGGATGTAGGAAATTTCCTTGAGCTTCAATGCGCCTTCCATGGCGATGGGGTAATTGATGCCACGACCGAGATAGAGCACGTCCTTTGCATGGGCCACTTCGCGGGCCACGGTGGCGATGTGCTTTTCACCTTTCAGGATTTCTGACATGTGGCGTGGTGCCTCAATGAGTGCGCCAACAAGTTCCTGTTCCAATGCAGGTGAGAGATGGCCGCGTTGCTTTGCGGCCAACAAGGCAATGCAAGCGAGTGCCGTTAGCTGGCATGTGAAGGCTTTGGTTGAGGCCACACCAATTTCCGGTCCTGCATAGGTGCGAAGCGCAACACTGGCCTCACGCGCAATCGTGGATTCCGGCACGTTCACAATCGCAAGTGTATGCTGCCCCTGTGACTTGCTGTAGCGTAGCGACGCCAAAGTATCTGCCGTTTCACCCGACTGCGAAATGACAATAGACAACCCGTCTTTGGTCAGCGGTGCTTCGCGGTAACGAAATTCCGAAGCGATATCAACTTCCGTTGGCAAGCGCGCCACACGTTCAAACCAATACTTGGCAACAAGGCCCGCGTAAGACGCCGTACCACAAGCCGTGATCGTCAAGCGGTCAAGATTTTTGAAATCAAACGGCAGCTTTTCCGGCATCTTCACGGTGCGGGTAGAGAGATCAACATATTCTGCCAGCGTATGGCCAACCACTTCGGGCTGCTCTTCGATCTCTTTAGCCATGAAATGGCGATGGTTGCCCTTGTCCATCATCATGGACGAGGCCTGGCTGAAATTCATCTGTCGCGACACGGGCTTGTTCTGCGCGTCAAAAATCTCAACACTATTGCGCGTGAGAACCGCCCAGTCACCATCTTCGAGATAGGTCACGCGGTTGGTGAAAGGTGCAAGCGCAATCGCATCGGACCCCAAAAACATTTCGCCATTGCCATGGCCAACAGCAAGCGGACTTCCCTTGCGCGCGCCAATGAGAAGATTTTCATCACTTTTGAACAGAATGGCAAAGGCGAAAGCACCCCGCAGCTTGGCCAACACGTCACGAACGGCATCACGCGGTGACTTGCCCTTTTTGCGTTCATGGTCCAGCAGATGCGCGACAACCTCCGTATCGGTCTGTGTTTTGAAAACAGCGCCAGTGCCTGCCAGCTCTTCCTTCAACTCGCGGAAATTTTCAATAATGCCGTTATGAACGATTACCACATCACCCGCCGTGTGCGGATGCGCGTTGGTTTCAGTGGCGGCACCATGTGTGGCCCAGCGTGTGTGCCCAATGCCGGTTACACCCATCATGGGATGTGCGCGCAAAAGCTCTTCAAGGTTTTTCAGTTTGCCGGGCGCGCGGCGGCGTTCAATTTCGCCATGTTCAATGGTGGCAACACCGGCAGAATCATACCCACGGTATTCCAGGCGGCGCAGCGCCTCGACGATGCCCAAAGCCACCGGTTCCTTGCCGAGAATGCCAACAATGCCACACATGGTCTGCTCCTAAACCTTTTTCGCCGCCGCTTTGCGGGCCTGTTTCATTTGGCGGTAGCGCGCTGCCCAGCCCTCTTTCACCCGCAAGTCACTGCGGGTAATCGCCAGGGCATCAGCCGGCACATCCGCCGTAATCACGCTACCTGCTGCAATATTCGCGCCATCGCCAATCTTGACAGGTGCCACGAGCGCCGAATTGGAACCCACAAAGACATTCTTACCTATATCCGTTAAGTGCTTTTCATAGCCATCATAGTTACAAGTTATGGTCCCCGCCCCGATATTGGAGCCAGCCCCCACGTTTGCATCACCAATATAGGTTAAATGATTGGCCTTGGCACCCCGCCCGATGACGGCTTTCTTGATCTCAACAAAATTGCCGATATGCACTTCCTCGCCGATCTCGGCCCCAGGCCGTAGCCGTGCAAAAGGTCCGATTTTCGCACCATTTCCAATCGTTGTGCCTTCAATATGCGAATTGGCAAATATCTGCACGTTATCACCAACGGTCACACCGGGCGCAAAAAAAACATTGGGTTCGATCACCACATCGGAGCCGATTTTGGTATCCGCTGAAAAATAAACCGTGTCAGGGGCTATCAATGTTGCCCCACCGAGCATCGCGCGCTTGCGGTAATGCGTCTGTAAAACGGCCTCAATGGCGGCCAGCTGCGTGCGGTCATTCACGCCCGCAACCTCTGATTCTGTACATGTCGCAAGTCCGACCTGTGCGCCGGTTTTGGCGATGAGTTCAATCAAGTCCGTGAGATAATACTCGCCCTTCGCATTATCATCCCGCACCTCGGCTAGATGCTTCCAAAGAAATTCTGATTTTACGGCAATAATACCAGAATTACAGAGGGTTATAGCCTTTTCCGAAGGCGAAGCATCAAGCTCTTCGTGGATGGCAGCAATTCCACCACTTGCAGCAGGAATAAGGCGTCCATACCCATGCGGATTGGCCGCCTCGAAGCCCAAAATGGCAGCGGGCATTTTCTGATCGATTTTGGCAACAAGGGCTGAAACAGAAGCAGTGCTGATCAGCGGAACATCCGCATAAAGCACCAGAATTGTGCCAACAAAACCTGAAAGCGCATCCTTTGCCATGGCCACAGCATGACCAGTGCCTTTACGGTCGTGTTGAATGGCCAATGTGGCGTTGGGAAAAAAGCGTTTGGCCTCTGCCCCCACCGAATCCATATCCGACCCCACAACGACAACCGTATGTTTTGGCTTCAAATCAGCAGCTGCAGTGAGCACATGACCCAAAAGTGAGCGCCCTGCGACCTTATGCATAACCTTTGGAAGTGTTGATTTCATGCGGGTGCCCTTGCCCGCTGCCAAGACGATAAGTGCGATATCTGCCATTTTTACTCGTTTAATTCAGGAATTTGCCCAAATTTGCCCTGCGCCTGTCTATTTGGCTTCATTAAGACATTTGTGTGATCAGACAATTAAACTGAGATACGTCTATTGACCCCATGCTGCACCGCAACTATGTATTGCTACTTACCGCGAACCTAAATCGTGGGCCCGTAGCTCAGTGGTAGAGCGGTTGACTTTTAATCAATAGGTCGCGCGTTCGAACCGCGCCGGGCTCACCAAATTTCATCATGGTTGTTTTAAGGTGATGGCTCTTGGGCTGAGCTCACAGGGCTACTAAAAGCAAAAGACATATCAAACCGTGAACCTCGCTGCGTTATATCCAGCTTCGCGGCCTTGCAGGACAAGTCAACGCTCGGGGCAACACTTGATGTCGTCAGGGAATCAGAAATTTCATCGCCAAAAATAATTTTCTGTTGAACGACCTGAGGCTTTAGGCCCACCGGATCTGCGAGACCGGCAGTCGAGAGCAAAGGCATGGAAATGGTCAAAACACCAAGGCCTGCTTTCAGGTTACATCGCAAAAACACATTACTGATCATACGCACATGGACCTCCGCTTTGCATTGATCCCGTCGAACAACGGGAAAGCCCCCAGCGATTTGCTTAGTGCGCTATGGTTACCAATTGTTAAATGCGTGGGTTAAAGAAGCGCTCCACCAGCTTGCCCCAGAAAACCGGGGCTTTCACCAGCAATTCATCGTTAAAGTCATAGCCCGCGTCATGCAGATTGCGGCTATCGCCATTTCCCATGCAGAAATAACAGGAGGGAACCACTTCCTGCATGAACGCGAAATCTTCGGAGAACATGTAAGGCCCGCGAAGATCAATTGTTGCGGGGTCTTGCCCCAGCTCAATCGCCACATCACGTACCAGCTTCGCGTGTTCAGGTGTATTGTAACCCGGCGGATAGGCAACACCTGGATTATAGGAAATCTCAGCCACGCAGCCATAGGATTTGGCTTGCGCTTCCACCAAACCGATAATGCGCTGCTTGATCAATTCCCGCATCTCTTTCGTGCAGGTGCGCACCCCGATCTTGAGATCGACTTCACCGGGAATAACCGTGGCAAGCGTTCCTGCATGAATAGCACCAACGGTGATCACAACGGAGTCCAGCGGATCAACATTGCGCGCCACAATGCTTTGCAGCGCCAAAACAATTCCGGATGCCGCAACAATGGGGTCCACTGTGCGGTGTGGAATGGCACCGTGGCCGCCAACACCACGAATGGTCATCTCCACAATATCAACAGCCGCTGTTATGGCCCCTGGCCGCACTGTCACTTGCCCCACGCTGTCTCCCGGTAAATTATGCAGTGCAAATACGGCATCACAGGGAAAGCGTTTGAACAGGCCCTCGTCGATCATGCGCTTGGCACCGCTGATATCCTCCTCAGCGGGTTGAAAAATGAGATGCACGGTGCCATTAAAATCAACATTCTCAACAAGGTGCCGTGCCGTGCCAAGCAGGATGGTGGTGTGGCCATCATGCCCACAGGCATGCATCTTGCCCGGGCTGCGCGAAGCATAAGGCAGGTTGGTGGTTTCATGTATCGGCAACGCATCCATGTCAGCACGGATCGCCATCACACGACGGCCGGTGCCTTTGGTGATGGTTGCCACAACACCCGTGCCAGCAATGCCGGTGGCAACCGCAATGCCCAGCTTGCCCAACTCATCAGCAACAATTTTGGACGTGCGAAACTCCTCAAAGCAGAGCTCAGGGTGAGTATGAAGGTCATGCCTGATGGCAACGAGTTCGGAAAGTCTGTCGGTGTTCATCGCTTGTTTGGCACCAAGCCTTCGACATAGTTGAACGCACGCGTAATAAGGAAGGTGAGAATGACGTAAACCAGCGCGAGAAACAGTAGCGGCTCATAGGTAAGATATGTGCCTTGACGAATTTTGGTGGTCGCCCCCATGAGATCCATCACAGTGATTGTGTAAGCCAATGGCGTTGACTTCAATTGGCTGATTGTTTCACCCGCAAGTGTTGGCAACACCTGGCGAACGGCGCGCGGAAACCATACGCGTGACAAAACTTTCCAAGGTGACATGCCAAAGGCCCGCGCCGCTTCCAGTTCGCCACGCGGCACACCCAAAAACGCACCACGCATCACTTCGCCTTCGTATCCAGCAAAACTCAAGCTGAATGCAAGGATGGCATAATAGAAACCTTCCTTCAAAACTGGCCACAGAAAACTGTCTCTAATACCAGGTATCCCGGGAAACAATGACCCCACGCCATAATACAAAAGCCAGAGCTGGATGAGCAGCGGTGTCCCACGGATAAAAGTACAGAAGCCTTTTGCCAGCATTTTGATCGGCCACGGTCCAGTGACTTGAACGAGACCAATCGGAATAGCGAGAGCAAAACCGATAACCAGCGATGTCACAAGCAACACAAGCGTGAGATAAAGCCCATGCATGAGGAGCGGAAAATATGTTGGCAGCCAATCCCAGGTCATGTCTGCCTCATGCGACCATCCGCTGCCCGCGCCGCACGCGCCGTTCCAGCCAGCCAAAGAGTTGGGTCGAAACAAGCGAGATGGCAAGATACATGAACGCCGCCAAAAGATAGAATGTCAGATAGAGTTTACTTCCACCAGCCGCAATGCGCGTGGCAGATGCAAGCTCGGTATATCCCACAACGGCAATGAGGGCAGAATCCTTGGTGATATTCAGCCAGAGGTTCGCAAGGCCAGGAATGGCGTAAGGCAGCATTGCCGGCAATGTGACGCGGCGGAATTGAAGAAAGCTGGACATGCCATAGGCTTTCGCGGCCTCGATCTGCCCAATGGGAACCGCCTGAATGGCGGCCCTCAAAACTTCAGTTGAATAGGCCCCTTGCACAAATCCCAACACAAATACGGCCGCGACCAATCCATTGATGTTGACGGGACTAAGACCAATGGCCACAAGAAGTGTGTTGATGCCGTCCGTTCCAGCATAATAAAGCAACAGGATTAGAACCAGTTCAGGAATCGCGCGTACCAACGTCGTGTAGCCGCCAAGCAGCATCTTGATGTATCGGCCACCCGAAAGCTTTCCAACAGCACCCATCAGGCCGAGCACAATACCAAAAGCGTAAGACAGCGTTGCGATTTGGAGAGTGCTCACCGCCCCCCAAATAAACTCATCGGCGTAACCCTTGTCGCCGTAGGAGAGAAGATCGCCGATGGGGGCCGCAGCAAATATCAACACTGTCACCAAAAAAACAGGCCGCCCCCATGGGGAGCGGCCATTTTGTTATTTTCGCATGTCTTTGGGCAGCAAAAGCTTTCCGTCGAGCTTCCATTTAACTGTGTTTTCCTCAAAGAAACCCTTATCGGAAAGTGCAGTTATTGCTGCATTCACCTTTTTAAGAAGTTCTGTATCTTCCTTACGCACGCCTACGCCAACGCCTGGGCCGAGAACCTCGACGTCAAGAGGCACTGCACCCTTCTGTTCGCAACATGCGCCTTCTTCAGCAGCAAGGAACGCTCCAAGTGTCACACCATCAGCCATGATGTAGTCAACGCGTCCTGCTGCAAGATCAGCATTCGCTTCGTCTTGGCCAGCGTATGACTTGATTTCAGCGCCTTTCGGTTTGTAATATTTCTCGAGGTAGGCAGCGTGTGTCGTTGCACCCTGCACGCCGATTGTCTTACCCGAAAGATGTTCCGGCGAGAAATCCTTGTCATCACTTTTGGGACCGATGATCACCGCAGCAGAGTTGTAATAGACATCTGAATAATCGATCACTTTCTTGCGTTCCGGCGTAATCGACATTGACGAAAGAATGGCGTCAAACTTCTTGCTGGTGAGCGCCGGAATAATACCGTCCCAGGCCGTTGGTTCAAATGAACACTTTTCTTTCAATTCGGCGCAGAGCGCGGCCATGAAGTCAGCTTCCCAACCCACAATCTTGCCAGAGGTATCTTGCGAGGTGAACGGAGGATACGGTGAAATATCAACCCCGAACTTCAAATCGGCCATTGCCGGTGTTCCGGTCGCCATAAACCCGACCGTCACTGCTGCCATCATAATTCTACGTGTTAACTTCATGTTCTTCTCCCTTAGTTGCCCGGCAGCCCCCGAGGTGTGCCGGTATTTTTGCTTTCCAATTAAAGACCCAGTCAGACAGGGCACCCTGGCCTATCCGCATGTTCTCTTTCTTCCCGTCTCACAAAACTAATGAATTCCGGAGACGAACTGCTTGCACCGCTCACTTTTCGGTCCGCCAAATACTTGTTTGGGCGGTCCTTCCTCTTCAATGATTCCCTTGTGCAAATAAATCACATGGCTCGAAACATCGCGGGCAAATTTCATTTCATGGGTAACGAGGATCATCGTGCGGCCTTCGTTGGCCAGATCACGGATAACCTTCAGGACTTCGCCAACCAGTTCAGGATCGAGAGCCGACGTCGGCTCGTCAAACAACATAACCTTGGGGTTCATGGCCAAGGCCCGTGCAATGGCCGCACGTTGCTGTTGGCCACCAGACAGGAAAGCGGGATATTGGTCTCGCTTCTCATACAACCCAACCTTGTTCAAAAGCTTTTCGGCCCGTTCCGTGGCCTCCGCCTTGGAAAGCCCCAGCACGTGGATAGGCGCCTCAATCACGTTCTGCATCACGGTCATATGCTGCCAGAGATTGAAGCTTTGGAACACCATGCCAAGTCGCGTGCGAATGCTCTCAAGCTGCCGACGGTCGCTGGGATGCAAATTGCCATCCTTGTTTGGCTTCAAAGCAACTTCAACACCATTGACGATGATACGTCCCTTGGTTGGCATTTCAAGAAAATTGATACAGCGCAGGAATGTGCTCTTGCCAGAACCGGAGGCGCCGATCATCGATACAACGTCACCTTCGCGGGCTTCAAGGGACACACCCTTCAATACTTCAATATCACCAAAGCGTTTGTGCAAGTCTTCTACAACAACGGCCATTGGCCGTTCGCTTGTTACTGCTTCACTGCGTGCTGCCACGCTGTCCTCCCCCTGAGAGCTTGTGCTCTTCTGCTATGTGCGACCTTATCACTAATTTTCGATTGTGCAATTCGTGATTTTTTTGCTGCAATTTTTGTCATGATCCTGAAATTTAGAGCATCGCGCGTTCAATTGAATCCATAACCAGCAGCTTCGAAGTAGTTGGAGCACTCTTCCTTCGAGAAGAGTGTGCAGATGTTGCCGATGGCCCTCCAGAGATCATCAATGGTTCTGGCGGCTGTTGCACGCAGGTG
>JANOVC010000098.1:0-76824 GCA_031417195.1 Rhodobiaceae bacterium | reverse complement strand
AGCATGCGGCATGGCAAAATACCTCCGCAAACCTTGAATCACGTCTCAGCTGATTTGGGAATCCAATTCCGATTCTATCTGAACACGCGATGCTCTAGCATTAAAAATTGTTAATTCCGTATCGCGACGGAATGGAGCAGCTCATCGCGTCTTTGGCACATGACGAAAATGACAAAGGACAAACCATGAAAAGGAATACTAAAATTATCCTTATTGCGCTTGCCGGCCTTATCGCCATTGGGGGTGCGGCTGTAGCCAATAAAGGATGGAAGCACGGCGGCTCACACGGCCCGATGGGCTTTGAACAGTTGGCGGAACGTTATGATGCTAACAAGGACGGCAAGATTTCCCAGGAAGAGATCGACACGATCCGTGGCAAACTGCTGGTTGAATTTGACGCCGACAAGTCTGGCAACCTGTCGCTCGCCGAATTTCAAAACCTCTGGCTGAAATCCAATAACCAGAAAATGATACGTGATTTCCAGCGTCTTGATGCAGACGCTAACGGCCAGGTTACCGTCGATGAATACAAGGCACCTTTTGCCAAGCTGGTTGCCGAAATGGACCAGAACAAGGATGGAGCCGTAGGAACGGATGAAATAAGGCCTCCACGGCATGGCCACAAGGATCAAGCGCCAGACGCCCAGTGAACACCCGGATTAACGCAAAATTAACCTCTTTTTCAGACTTAAATGGAAAATAAGAAAATCTCGTTCAGACTCCCGCTGGTTGCCAAGTGGGAGTCAGTTCACCGCCATGTTCAAGACAAAAACGATGGTAGATGCAGCCGAAATTCAACACGCGGGCGTAGCAACTGAAATACTGTCCCATTCATTGCCGCGTAATGGCCACATGTCGCTCGTCACAACGCAGCACGGCCTTGTTGCCCTTGAGTCCCAGTGGAAAGAACTGGAGCTTTCATGCAAAAATAATCCATCTGTCTTTCAGAGCTACAATTGGATTTCAAGCTGGTCCAAAACTTATGTAACTGACAAAAGCAAGGTGGAACTCTGCATCATCACGGGCTTCCAGAATGCCAAACTTGTGTTTGTGCTGCCCCTGATGAAAGACCGGCGTGGCCCCATCACCGTGTTGCGCTGGCTCTCTGAGCCCTTCAGCCAATATGGCGATGCGCTCGTTTCGGCAAGCCAAAATCCACGTGCGTGGCTTGGAAACGCCATGGCTTTCATACAACGCCTGAAAGGCATTGATATCGTCAGGCTGCGCCATGTTCGCGCCGATGCAAACATGCATGACTTCTGCCAGACCGATATGAAAGATGCGCGCCTTCACGAGAAAGCGCCGTATCTTGATCTGACAGCCTATGCAAATGATGAAAGCTATGATGCCCGCTATACGTCGACACAGCGCAAGCGACGCAAAAAAATACGCAAAGAGCTGGAAGAGTTGGGGCCAATTGAATTTAACATTTTGCCAAATGGAACCACAAGCGACATTGCGATGGCCGAGGCCATCCTGCAAAAGAACGAGTGGCTTGAAGAGCGCGGCCGACAAAACCGAATTCTCAAATGCCCCGGTCACCTGAAATTTCTCAAAGAGCTTTCGCGCGCTGCAAACTCCGGTGTTGAAATGATAACATCCGAGCTAAGCGCCGGTGGAAAGCCGGTGTCCTGGGAAATCGGCTTTAACTTCCACGGCACCCATTTTGCCTACATCACGTCACATGTAAATGCACTCACGGACCTTTCCCCCGGCCGCCTGCACATGGACCTGTCCCAGCGTACCTGCATCAGGCAGGGCCTGCAGAAATTCGATCTCATGGTGCCACATGATCCCCACAAGGAATCCTGGAGCTCGGGCCATGTCGAAACACGTGACTATTATTTGCCGTTAACGGTCTCGGGAAAGATTTTTGGTCAAGTCTATTTGCGTATGGTGCGACCGCTTGTGCGCAGTGTTTATTACAAGACACCTCCTTGGGTGCTTAAAATTGTGAAACCAATATTCGGGGTTTAATTTTCCAGCAACCCGTTCAACCGGGAAACAACGACGTCCCCATTTCGCTTGAATGGCTTTGAAACTTTACCAGAACCCAGTCGGCAAACTGCCCCCTCTTCAATCAACTTCCGGACCATGCCCGGCACATCCCGTGGCGGTTGAAGAAGTCCACTGCTCGAAAGCCACGCGGCAAAACCCTGTTTCGCGCTCCATCTCACGCGCAATCCGGATACGGGAAGCTCAAAAACATCAACAGGCTTCCCTGTATTAATTAGTTCGCTGATCATTGATATGCTGTCCGAGGTCGCAACAAAACGGTCACTTAAGTCAAGTGCAGCCTGATAGGGATTGTTGTCCTTGTCAAAAACGCCATATTTTTTGTACGGAAAATTGAGCGCCACCGCCACTCTATCTACAAGCGAAGGGTCCGTGCGCGGCGATGCCATGAGCAGTAACGAGCCCTTGGTCTGATTGGCAAGATCATTCAGCCGGATGGCAAATTCCCGCACATCAGAGGGGCCAAATCGTAACGGAAACTTCGCATTGCCCATGGCAACGGCAATCAGCGGCCTTGGCAGATCAGCCCATATCTTTTGCCACTTTTCAAGTTCAGCCGAATCCACTTTCTGGGGCGTTGCAAAAGGCAACTGGCGTTCCACGACATTAGGCTCATGCGGCAAGCCATATTGGGGTGTCGCAATCACCAGATCAAAAGCCGAAAGCCGTGCGCGGGGCCGACCGAGATGAACGATCTTTGTAACCCTTCCTGACTGCTTTTTTATCCACCGCGCAACGGGTGCCGCACGTTTACCCGTCGCTATCACCATGTCAGGCCACGGTGCATGCAATTTTTGCCTTGAATTTGTCGTCAAAGTTACAACGGAGGCCCCCACGGCAATGTTTGGGAAATGATGCAGCGCATTGAATTTCAAATCCATGACCAGGGTATCAGCATCGAGCAACGACGCAAGTTCCCGCGCCTGCGCGTTATCCCCGGCGCGGACGCCCTGCAAAACCCAGATAGACTTCTTTTTCAACATCCTGTTTCCATAACCCGATTGGGGGTTTATTGTCATTGTGAAGTTAGGGGGATATCCATGACCATAACAGAATTTACGCCATATTCAGCACTCATCGGTGGCGCGCTTATTGGGTTTGCGGCTGTATTGTTGATGCTCGGCAACGGTCGCATTGCGGGTGCAAGCGGGATTTTTGCCGGCCTGCTGACTTTCGAATTTGGAGATGAATTCAGATGGCGGGCGGTATTCATCATCGGCATGCTTGTTGGTGCTGCGTGGTCCGGTCTCTTCTTGTTCAACATATCAACGATCGTATTCAGCGGCAGCTCCACGACGATAATTCTGGCCGGTGTTATTGTTGGGGTAGGAACAACTTTAGGGTCGGGCTGTACAAGTGGACACGGCATTTGTGGTCTCGCGCGGTTCTCTTTGCGTTCTTTGACGGCAACATGCATTTTCATGACGGTGGCGATTATCACGGTTTTCGCCACGCGACATGTTTTGGGAGGATAAATGAACAAGCTCATGGTGTTTGTGTCTGGTTTGCTGTTTGGCGCAGGTGTCACAATTTCTGGCATGGTCAACCCGATGAAAGTCCTGAATTTTCTGGATATCACGGGCATATGGGATCCATCTCTTGCGTTTGTCATGGCAGGTGGACTGATAGTCACACTCATCGGCTATCATTTTATTTTCAAGCGACTTGAGCCTTTTTTCGCATCATCTTTCAAATTGCCCACAACCAAAAGTGTAGATGCCAAGCTTGTTCTTGGCTCCGCGTGTTTTGGGTTGGGCTGGGGACTGTCCGGTCTATGTCCAGGCCCCGCCATAGCCAGCATCGCGTTTGGTCGCAGCGAAATATACTTGTTTGTTGCTGCCATGGCAGCAGGAATGGTTCTCGCCAAATTTGCGCAAAGGCGATTTTCTCTAGCATAACCGACCATATTTTTTCATGAGATCAAGCATCTCCTGAACTGGCAGGGCAACCGACTTATGTCCATCGCGTCCCACCATTGTTTCATTGCAGACCATGGAATCGATAACGGCTTCTTCGGTTGCCTCCACAACAGCATTGAAGACTGGATCAATCGCGTCATTGCGCAAAAACGCGGCGTTGCGAAGTTGGGCAGAACCACTTTCATAGGCCTGCTCATTCGCCGTCGAAAAAGCCAGAAAGATATCCCCTGAACTGTTGTTTCCAACAGTGCCTGTGCGCGCCAATCCCATGGCAACGCGTCTTGCCAGACGTTTTAATTGATGCGGTTGCAGGGGCGCGTCAGTGGCAACAATTGCAATGACGGAGCCTTGGTCTTTGCCACGTAATTTATGCTCCGTGAGATGCTGACCAACAGGCACACCTAACACGGTCAATTGTTCGCGTGCACCAAAATTTGCCTGAACAAAAACACCAACGGTATAATTTGCTCCATCAATCTTCACCACGCGTGATGAAGACCCATTGCCCGCCTTGAAATCATAACAAATCATACCCGTGCCGCCACCGACACTCCCGATTTCAACCGGCCCGCCACGCGCCGCATCAAGAGCCGCCATCGTATGGTCAGCAGTGACATGAAATCCGTTGATATCATTGAGATCACCGTCGTAGGTTTCGGCCGCAACCGGCAATCCCCAATCTTGCCCAATGCCAATCTTGCTGGCCACCATCCAGCGGATCGTCGCGTCTCGCGTAACACCGCAGGAATGCGTATTGGTAATTGTGATCGGGGTCTGCAGTTCGCCGGATTCCTCAATCCAAACCACGCCCGTCATTTCGCCATTTCCGTTCAACGCGCAGTAACCCGCGGCACAGGGAATATGCGCCTTTGCGCGCCCCCGGGCAAGAATGGCAGTGACACCGGTGCGGATAGGCCCCGCGCCCACGACAAGAGGACCGTCCCCGCTGATCAAGGTGACTGTGCCAACCTCAACGCCTGCCACATCGGTGATCGCGTTCAACGACCCAGGGTTTCCCTTGAAAGGCAAACCCAAGTCCCTGCCCCGTTTTTGGGATATCGCGGTGTCATTCATAAATCAACATCCTGCATTTCCCGCTTCCAATCCACGTTGCGTGGGAACAATATGGCCATATTGGCAGTTGAGGCAAATGGAAACAGTTCACGCAGGCCCCTATAAGGAATACCTGATTATCCTCGTTGCAGCTGGTCTTGTGGTGCCACTGCTGATGCGGGCACATATCAATTCAATCCTTGGTTTTTTGCTTGTTGGTTTTTTTCTCAGTCCTGATGTTCTCGGAACACTTGCAGGCTCTGTCCCAGTCTTGAACGCCCTCGTGATTTCGGATGGGGAAGGAATAACCTCCCTTGGCGAATTGGGCGTGGTTTTTTTGCTTTTCCTGATTGGCCTTGAACTTTCACTTGAACGATTGCTCACGATGAAGCGTCTGGTATTCGGATTGGGAGGCTTGCAGGTCATTGTGACAACCGCCTTCATTGCTGCGCTTGCCTACGGCTTTGGTTTCACATCGGCGCAATCCATCATCATTGGAACAGCATTCTCCTTGTCTTCAACCGCAATCGTCATTCAACTCTATTCCGATGAGAAGCGCTTGGGTTCGCAATCCGGCAGAACCAGCTTTGCAATCCTGCTGTTTCAGGATCTAGCCGTCATCCCAATTTTATTGATGGTTAGCACATTGGGTCAGGAAACTTCAGGGCCAATGCTGACGAGCGTGTTGAAAGCTCTGGCGCAAGCCATCTTCGCCATCGCTTTCATCATTGGTGTTGGCCGTTATGCCTTGCGTCCACTCCTGCGGCTGGTGGCAGGAACCAACAGTTCAGACCTATTCATGTCAGCGGTTCTGTTGATTGCAGTGGGAACCGGAGTGCTGGCAAATTTCGCCGGACTTTCAATGGCGCTCGGCGCATTCATAGCAGGTCTCACCCTTGCAGAAACGGAATATCGCCGGGCAATTGAGACGATTATCGAGCCTTTCAAAGGCCTGTTGCTTGGCGCGTTCTTCCTCATGGTAGGACTTCGACTTGATCTTAACGGCTTTGCACAGCACCCCTTTCAAATTCTGGGACTCTCACTTCTTCTCGTCATCGCAAAGTCAATCATCACTTACGGCTTTGCGCGCATGCTGAGTGTGAAGCATGTAGCGGCGATGGAAACAGCTCTGCTGCTGGGACCAGGCGGTGAGTTCGCGTTCGTTGTGCTGGGCGCTGCAGCGGCATTCAAGATTTTCGATACGGCGACATTGGGCAGCATGCTCCTTGTAGTGTCCATAACCATGGTCGCCATTCCATTCCTCTCGCTGCTTAACAAACGGCTCAACAGGTTCTCGAAGAAGGCAGCCATCAGTGACCCGGCATTGATTGAACCGCCAACCAGCAGCCAACCACGCGTGCTTGTTGCAGGATTCGGGCGTGTGGGTCGCCTGATTGGGTCCATGCTCGATGAGCATAAAATTCCCTATATCGCCATTGACATGGACGCGAACCTCGTGAGCAAGGAACACAAAGCAGGTTTCCCCATTTATTACGGCGACGCGGCAAACACCGAGTTTTTGAAAAAATGTGGGCTCGCAACAGCAACAGCAATTGCGGTTACGATGGATAACGCAGTGCGTGTTGATGACGTCGTAAAAGCTGTAAGGACGGAAAGTGCAGGCTTGAAAATTATTGCCCGTGCAAGGGACGAGCGACACGCCATACGGCTTTACATTGCCGGTGTCACCGAAGCCGTGCCAGAAACCATTGAATCCAGCCTGCAACTCGGAGAAGCGCTTTTGGTTGAGTCCAGTATCCCCATGGGATTGGCTATTGCATCAGTTCACGAGCGCCGCGACAGCTTCCGTAAAATGCTTGGTCGTCCCAATCGCAGACAGGAAGTTGCAACCCTACGCAACCGGCAGCGTCGTTCGAAACCGACTTAGGCGACGCCCAGCTTCTTCTGCAAACTCGAGCTCGATGTTGTATATTGGAACAACAAGCGCTCACCTGGATTGATGTAACGGAAGGCCTGTTGCGCCATAAGTGCTGCTTCATGGAATCCGGAAAGAATAAGTTTGAGTTTCCCAGGATAAGTATTGATGTCACCGATGGCAAAAATACCAGGCGCTGTGGTTTCAAATTTTTCCGTGTCTACTGTAATCAGGTTACGGTCAAGATTGAGCTCCCAGTCAGCCACCGGACCAAGCTTCATTGTAAGTCCGAAAAAGGGCAGCACGGTATTGGCGTGTATATCAAACGCAGCACCATCATTCCCCTTGACCTGTACCGACGACAACACACCATTTTCACCGGTCAAGCCCGTCACTTGACCAAGCTTCATGTGCATTTTTCCTGCGGCCACAAGCTCACGCATTTTATTCACGCTGTCGGGAGCCGCACGGAATTCATCACGCCGATGCAGTAGCGTCATGCTCTTGGCAAGCGGCTGCAAATTATTGACCCAATCCAAAGCCGAGTCACCGCCGCCGACAATCAGGATATCCTTGTCCCGGAAGGCTTCCATCTTTTTGACGGAATAGAATACCGATGTGCCTTCATAGGCATCAATGCCAGGAATTGGTGGTTTTTTCGGCTGGAAAGACCCGCCGCCTGCTGCAATCACAACAACCTTGGTGCGGAACACCATGCCACCATCTGTTTTCAATTCGAAGTCATTGTCACCATGCTTGATAAGCTCAGTCACCATCTGGTTGAAATGATATTGCGGATTAAAGGGCTTGGCCTGCTCCATAAGGCGATGCGTCAGCTCCGATCCCGTCACGATTGGAAGGGCTGGAATGTCATAGATCGGCTTTTCCGGATAAAGCTCCGCACATTGACCACCAGCACGGTCAAGAATGTCCAGCACGTGGCATTTAATATCGAGCAGACCCAATTCAAAAACAGCAAACAATCCGCAGGGGCCGGCACCAATGATCACAGCATCGGTGGTAATCACGTCAGACATCTTGAAACTCCAACATCCTTAGAATTGCTTTTCGGGAACGCGAACACGCAAGCCGTCGATTGCATCGCTGATCTTGATCTGGCAGGAAAGACGGCTGCTGTCTTGCACGTCGAAGGCAAAATCCAGCATGTCTTCCTCCATGGCGGCACGTTTGCCAACCTTGTCCTTCCATTCAGGTTCCAAATACACATGACACGTTGCACAAGCACAGGCACCGCCACAATCAGCGTCAATGCCGGGAATCATGTTCTTAACTGCTGCTTCCATAACTGACATGCCTGCGATACCGTTCACGCTTTGCTCAGTTCCATTGTGAAGAATGAAGGTGATTTTGGCCATGTCAGCACTCAATATCCATTGTTCGTTTTACCGGACGCTACATAGGATAGGGCGAACTGAAAGGCAAGCGAACTAGGGGTAAAGTCGACGCGCCAATTCATCAAACTCTTGTGTAGCCTTTTTGAGTCCGGCCAACAATTTTTGCCGTTTTTCAGTATGCTCAAAACTGGCGATTTTCTCCAACTTTAGGGCAAAATCACCTATTTTGGCCGCACCAATCGCTTGTGCAGAACCTTTCAGTGTATGTGTGGCAAAACGCCAATCCTCACCGGATTTGGCCGTGAACAGGCGATCCAAAATGGATGGCAACTGAGCGACAAAAAGCCCCACAATTTCACGTTCAAGATCAGGGCTATCCAAGGTGTATCGCGCCAGATGCGCTCGGTCAAAAACCTGTTTTAAAGTTTTCATAGGCATATTGCCTACTGCTGATGCGCGCATATGAACCAATTCCACACCTTTTTTGCCTAATAATTAGGCAGCTTTAGAAATCCCCGTCGTTACATCTTCTTACTGGAACTGTGTAAAAGCCCAGTTTTCTGAATCGATTCAATTCGATCCATAATTTTAACCAAATATTTAATTAATCTTTGAGCAACGGTCAGAACGGGTTCTACTAGGGTCATCAATGAGTTATGGTAAAAATCCATGGCTTTGACGATGAAAGGGGCCAATCTGTTCGCAGGGGACAGGTTCTTTCGTCATTAAAGCGTCTGACGATGGCTCAATTGGCCATCGGTCTATAATCTGGAATGTGGGTAAAATCGTATGGCAAACAATACAGTAGATACGCGTCGCAGGGACAAGCGCCCGGTTGAAAAACAATCAGAAACGCGCCGCACGCCATCTTTGGAGCCAGCTCCCTTGCGCGGTCGCCCAGCCAATGAGAATGATCCAGGCACCGCCAGACTAATGGCCAGGTTGAACCGCTCACCGTCCTATGCAGCATATATTGTTGCAATAATAACATCCTTGGCATGGATTTTTGTCTGGTCGATGTCGTTTTCGACTGTAATTTTGGAGCAGCCCTTGCCCCAGTTGGTGACTTCGGTTGCCTTGTTGCTTCTTCCCATCGGCATCATGTTTGTAATGGCGTACTTCTTTGTGCGCGCCCAACATCTCCGCCAGGTTTCAGAAGTTCTTATGCAATCCGCAATGCGCCTGATCAGACCGCAGGATATCGCAACAGAAGGCCTCACTTCGATTGCCCAAGCCGTTCGCTCGGAAGTTGATCTCTTGGTCGGTGGCGTTGAGCATGCCGTGCAACGCGCCACGGTTCTGGAAGAAATTGTCCACAAGGAAATCTCCGCCATTGAACGAGCCTTCGGTGGTAATGAAGAGCGTATCCGCAGCCTTGTAACCGGACTCGAAAACCAGCGCCTTGCCCTGCATCAGGCCGGTCTCGTGGTGGGCAATGAATCCGCACCGATGTTGGCACGCCTCGAAACCAACACGCAAAATCTTGATCATGTCATCGGCAATGCGCAAAGCACACTTGTCAAGCTTGAACAGGGATTGAAGGCATCAACCGTCGAGCTCGCCCGCACCATTGATGAGGTGTCGTCTCGGGCAACGATCGCGGGCAGTGAAATAGGCGGCCAAACCGCCCAGATGGAACGCATGTCCGGCATGTTGGTTGGTGAGCTCCGTTCTTTCTCTCTCCATCTGCAGGACCAAATTCAAACCCTGTCGTCTGCTGCTGGCCACCTGAACTCAGAAACTTCCAACTTCGGTCGCAATGTACAAGGTATGGAAACCAGTGTTGTGCAGCTGCTGAAGCAAAGTGTTGAACAGCTGACAGGCGTTAATTTGGAACTGGGTCGCACCATTGACAGGGTTTCAACGGCATCCGTTGACCAAATCAAGCAGGTTGCCGCAGAGATGGCTGATATTGTGAATAGCTCAAGTGGCAACATTACATATCACCTGAAGGCGACTTCAAGTGAAGTGGCTTCACTTATTGAACGCTCTGGCATTGATGCCGCCCAGCAAATCGAACAAAGCCGCAGCCATGTTACCCAGGGCCTGCAATCCGTGGCGCAAGACTATATCGACAAGGTCTCGCAATCACGCAACGATCTTGCAGGATACCTCGACCAATCTTCATCCCAGATCATCACCAGTGTTGATGATGCAACACTGCGTCTGTCTGACCGTCTGTCATCAACCAGTGTGCAATTCCTGACAGGGCTTGACCAAACCGCCAATCAGCTCCTTTCCCAGTTGAATGCATCTGGTTCGGGCCTCGCAGGCAAGGTGGAAGAGACAACCAATCGTCTGTTTGGCGAAATCGGTGTGAAAGCCAACCTGATTAACGTTAAACTGGAAGAAACATCGGCAGGCGTATTCGACCGTCTCGACCAACAGGCCAATTTCGTCAACACCCATGTTGAGGACACGGCGTCAAAAATTTACAACAGCATCGAGAGCCGCGCCAATGAGCTCGGCGTGACCATGGAGAACACGGCCATTCGCGTGTTCGACTCCATTGACCAGCAAAGCACGGAGATCAACGGCCGGATCAATGAATCCGTGTCGCGTTTCCAAAATTCATTTAACCAAACATCAAGTCAACTTACGGGCAACCTGGAAAACAGCGCGGGCCAGATATTCATGCGGCTTGACCAGTCATTTTCCGGCGTGTCCAAGAAGCTTGATGATTCAGTCGGCCAATTCAGCACATTGCTGGAAGATGTTTCAGCCCAGTTGGAGAATACCACCGGTCTCATGTTTCAGCGTGTTGACACCTCATTTGCAGGTGCCAACAACAAGCTTGATGACACCATAGGCCATTACAATGCACTGTTGAACAGCACGTCTGAGCACCTGGAAAGCAGTGCCGTTCGGATTGCCCAGCAGGTTGGAAACTCATTGGCGGCGGCAACTGGAAAGCTTGATGAAACAACTTCGCAATTCAGCTCGCTGCTTGATGACGCATCAGCCCAAATTGAAAGCAGTGCCGTTCGGATATTCCAGCGTGTTGATGGTACACTCTCGGGCGCAAACGGCAAATTGGACGCAACGATCAGCCAGTTCCACACTGTACTGGGTGACGCCACTGAACAAATGTCAGACCGTATCGATGGTTCAGCGGAACGCCTCTACGGCCACATGAATGCGACAGTGACCAGTGTTACGGAGAAAATCAATACCGCAACAGACTCGGTCCATTCACGCCTTGACCAGGTTGGTTCCGGGATTGCAAGTCAATTGCAGATCACGGGTTCAAACATAAACGAATTGTTGGTGACAACCAGTGGAACCATTTCTGCACACCTTAAGGAAACATCAGACATCGTCAGCCGCCAAATGCAGGATTCAGGCATTGCCTTGGCTCAGAACATCGAAGGTTCCGGCGGTCTTGTTACTGACAAACTTATAAACACTTCCGGTGATTTCATCCTGAAAATTGGGTCGGCGCGTGACGCACTCTTTACCATGCTGGAAGATTCTTCGAGCGATCTTACGACGAAGTTGAACGATACCTCAATGCAACTCTATTCCAGGCTGGACAATACAACAGGTTCAATGACAACCCAGCTGGAAAGTGCGACACAAAGTGTTACCGCAAGACTCGACCGCGCTTCACTGCACATGACGGACCAACTTGAGCAAACGGCAACGCGCATCCACGACCACATCAACATAACGGCAGGAGACGTGACCAACCGCGTGGCCACTGTCACCGAGAAGCTTGCCCAACAGCTTGATACATCGTCGACCCAGCTCAATATCCTTCTCGAATCCACCGAGAACCGCTTGGGTACCCAGCTTGAACAGGCAACAACAGAACTGTCCGCGTTGTTTAGTGTCAACACCACCATGATGACCGAGCAGCTAGACCAGACATCAACCGATGTGACAAATACTTTCGCGGAAACAGCGGTTCGTGTCACGCGTCAGGTGACCGAGGCAAACACCCTCATGGCACAGCGGTTGGAAAAGACCTCTTCTGAGGTGACTGGCCAACTCAATACAGCTGGCAACACCATGTTTACCCGCATCGATTCAACAGCGCGTGAGCTCGGTCAGCGCTTTGACGTTGCAACAGAAATCCTTGAAAAGGTCACCGGAGATATTTCTGGTCGCTTGGCAGGAACGGGTGCCAAGTTTGCCGAAATTCTGGACAATGCCAGCAGCCAGATGATTGATGACCTGGGCAAGGCAAGTGAAGCCTTCTCCGAAGGGCTTGGCCAGACGACGATGCAAATCACCGGTCACTTCCAACAGGAAACCGGGCTGCTTGTTGACCGCATCGACAAGGCCGTCAAAGAATTTGATACCACGTCCCAGGCAACAAACACGCGCCTTGATGAGGCGCACCGCAAGTTCTCGAAGCACGTTGAAGTCGCAAACACTTATCTGGCCGATCAGCTCTCGACTGCCGCCGGTTCACTGGATGACCGCCTTGAAAGCGTTTCCATGCAGCTCACTGGCAAGCTTGAGATGACGGGCAGCCGCATTTCAGATCGCCTTGAGGATGTAACTGGCCTCGTTGAAAAATCCATCGACAAGTTCAACGATGAGATGGAACGCGTTCTTCTGAACCGCAAGGATGCCCTTGATACGCTGATTGACGGTGCCGCAAGCCGCGCTTCGGAAATCGATACGGTCATGACGAGTTACATGAACCTGATTGAAGAATCGCTGTCATCCGCCGAGGCACGCTCCAAGGACATCAGCCGTGTGATTGCCGAGCAAACCAATTATGCGGTTGCAAATCTTGAGCAGGAAATCCGCAAACTGGAAACCAGTTCGGGCGGCCAGATCACACAAGCTTCAAGGGTCTTGCGCGAGCAGCATGAACGCGCAATGGCGTCCATGAATGAAATGCTCTCGTCAACCGCAAACGACTTCCAGCAAACGGCGCAGGACATGCGCATGACCGCCCAACAAGTGGTGAAGGATATCGACAATGCCCGCTCTGACCTGAAGCGTGCGATACTCGATTTACCCGAAGAAACAAAAGCCAACGCGGATGCCATGCGCAAAGTCGTCGCTGACCAGATCGCGGCATTGAACTCGCTGGCAGACGTCGTAAAGCGACAAACAGGCACCACGGATTTCTCAGGGCCGAGTTTCACCGCGTCACGCGGAATGAGGGAACCCAGCGCGGGAAAATAGAAGGCGCTACGTTCCAAGCTCCAAACGCCGGAACGCCTAGCGCCTTAAAAAAAGCCATGGAGCAGCTCGAAAACAAGATCACAACGCAGGTTGCGCGTGACACTGCACCTGCAAAAAAGCCGGTGGCAATAGCTCCTCCGGCGGCAAGCACCAAGGCCATGTCGCGTGATATTGATGCGCTGACACAGAAGCTGAATGGTGCTGCCCGTGACGTAGTCGAGGTGCTTGATGGTCTTCCACCTGACCTTGAAAGGCGTTTCAACAAGACCGAGAAAGATGTCTATATCAAGCGTCTGCATGAGGCCAATGGCAAGCGCCTGCTGAAGACAGTCACTACGCGATATGAGCAGGACCGTTCTGTGCGCACCCGTGTTGACAGTTACGTTCGTTTGTTCGAGCGGCTGTTGGATACAATTTCCGAAGCGGCAAAAGGCAATCAAATGATTGAAGCCTGCCTTGCGTCTGAATCCGGCAGGGTTTACCTGATGCTTGCCGAAGCCAGTGGCCGTATTGACGCGAGCTGAAATTGTTTAAACTTTCAGTCGCCCATGAAAGTTGGCCTATTGCCGGCAACTTTACAATTTCGCGTGGCAGTAAAACCACTGCGAATGTCGTCGTGGTAACGCTCAGCGACGGTACATTCACAGGTCGCGGCGAGTGCGTGCCGTATCCGCGTTATCATGAAACTGTGGTTGGGGTTATGGCAGCACTTGAAGCTGCACAGGGCAAAAT
This sequence comes from Rhodobiaceae bacterium, assembly GCA_031417195.1. Taxonomy (GTDB): domain Bacteria; phylum Pseudomonadota; class Alphaproteobacteria; order Rhizobiales; family Aestuariivirgaceae; genus Aestuariivirga. The sequence goes on along the minus strand of JANOVC010000098.1, from coordinate 62,728 downwards.
TGAAGCCGGTTTCACCCATACGGATATTCCAGCCCTCATGGAACCCCGCGCCGCACGAAACGCCTTGGACTGCGCCCTGTGGGACCTGGAAGCCAAACGCGCTGCAACGCCTGTTTGGCAACTCGCCAAACTCCATGAGCCCCATCCCATCGTAACTGCATTCACCTTGAGCTTGGACACGCCGGAAGCCATGGCAAAAGCGGCGGGGGAAGCCGCCCATCGCCCACTCCTTAAATTAAAGCTTGGCCGCGAAGGTGATATTGAACGGCTTCGCCTCATTCGCAGGGCAGCGCCAACAAGCCGCTTGATCATCGACGCAAACGAGGGCTGGACACCGGAACAGTTACCCGGACTTTTCAAGGCATGTGCCGACGTTGGCGTTGAGCTCATTGAGCAACCGCTGCCCGCCAGCGATGATGAAGCGCTGCGTCATATCGAACATTGCGTGACAATTTGCGCCGACGAGTCCGCCCATGACACAGGCGGCCTGCATGAGCTTGTTGGAAAATATGACGCCATCAATATAAAGCTCGATAAAACCGGCGGCCTCACTGAAGCGTTAGCCCTTGCCCGCAGCGCAACTGAAATGAATTTCAAAATCATGGTGGGATGCATGCTGGCCACATCACTTGCCATAGCTCCTGCCATGCTGGTCGCCCAGTTCGCACAGGTTATCGATCTCGACGGCCCCCTGCTTCTGGCACGGGACCGAAATCCCGGCATTAATTTTGATGGCAGCCTGATGTATCCCGCTCCGCCAGAATTGTGGGGCTGATCCGCTTCAGGGCAAGGGCAAAGCTCAAGGCAGCAATCGATACGGCAGCCATGACCACATAAGTGCCGCCCAGCAATTGCCCATAAAGCAATCCTGAAACCCCCATCATGCAGGACATGGCAATGCCGCCGGAAAATGCTGCATAAAGCCCCTGCGCCGAATTTCGCAGACCCGCAGGCACGGTCAGCCGAATGTAATGCATGGTACCCAAATGAACCATGGCAAAGGAAACCGCATGAAAACTCTGCAGCACGGCACTGACGACCAATCCAAAATCATGGGACACGAGAAGCCATCTCAGCGCACCACCCAAAATTCCCGTGATGATAAGGTTTATCGCGCCGAAGCGGTTGACCAGCGCATTTGAGAATGCAAACAGGGTCACCTCTCCCATGATGGAGATGGCCCAAAACCAGCCGATGGTAAACTTGTCATAGCCCAAGGCATCCCATTGCACAGGGCCAAATGAGTAGAGCATCCCATGGCTGGATTGCCCAAGGCTGACGGCAGCTATGAACACCACAAAACTTCCCGTCATCAAAATCTTGACGGCACCAATGATATTGACAGGTTGTTCCGTTTTATGAAAAGGCCGGTCCAGCTCAGGATCAGGCGGCAGAACGAAGGCCACAAGGGAGGAAATACCTTGAGCAAAAGCAATGAGAAAAATCAGCCAGTTCACCGGAATATAGAGAAACAAGGCCCCCGCCCCTAAATTTCCAGCCAGAAAACTGACTGACGCCCATAGCCGCAACCTTCCGTAGTCCAACCTATGGTGAACACTGCCGTCCACGCTAAAACTTTCCGTCAATGTAAATATCGGCGCCATGCATATTGAAGCAAGCAAGCTGCACGGTAAAATCACCCAAAAGCCTTGGGCCATTGCCAGCAGCAAATAGGCAAAAGCCGAGGCAAAACTGAACAAAATAATGAGGAAACGCCGATTGCGATACCTGTCAGCAAGAACGGCAACAAGTGGAATAGCCACGAAACGGCACGCTGTCATCCCTGCCACGACAATCGCAATCTCTGCAACTGTAAGCCCCTTCGCATGCAACCATAGGGGAAGGAACGGCAACTGCATGCCGTTGCCAATCGTCAGAAAGGCATAAAAAATCGAAAAGCGGAGGCCGAAGATTCGTGCGGGCATGATCTGGTTTGTGAATCTAAACCAATATTTCACCACTTTCCACGATACTCTAAGCAGGTGGGGCCTGCGCGTATTGCAGGCAAGTGTGTGTGGAGTTTGCGTATGTCTGTCAATGTTGAGGGTTACCGTAACGAAAGTTTCGAAAGTTTGGAGTCAGCCGTCATGGAAACGCAGCGTGGGCGCTGGTTTCTTGAGGAATATGCCAAACGCCAGCGATCAGCTGAATCACTCGCCATCATCGATATTCTCCGTAAGCTTGAGACCTCGATTGTGAGCAGCAGCCCGGTGGCGCAAGAGCCTGCGACTCCCCTGAAACCAGAGCAGATGAAATTTTTCAAAAAAGATGAGGATATTTTTGTCGAACCCGTCATGGCCGCACCGGTTTTTACAGTTGTGGCACCGGCACCCGTTGGTGAAATCAAGCCGCCATCGGAAAACAGGGGCGCAAAACTCAAAATACAGAGGATTACACCTGATCACCCCCAGGACGAGTTGCCAGTTGCACCAACTGCGCCTGCACAAATACCTGTTCCAGAACCGGAAACCCTGGTTGCAGCAGCGCCCGATCTCCCGGTGGAACCTAAACAGCGTGTCGTTATCATCCGCAGGCCAGCCAGCGAAGTTTCAGAAATTCCCATGGTTGATGAAAACAAGCCGGAAGTTGCTGCTTGAAATACGCGCGAAGCCCACGCAAATTTTCGCAACCCACCCTGTCGCAGGAAGTGATGGAATTTTCTTAATTCAGACACCATAGTTTAATAACCTCTTTACCAAGATAGGGGAATCTGTGACCCAGTCTGTAGTGTCCGGGGTTCCTTGTGATTAACAACAAATTTACACGTCGTGCCTTCATTTCAGCCCTAGGCATGGCTTTTGTTTCTCCATGGGCACGCGCACAGTCCACGGACTATACGGGCTCCATCACATCGGTTGCGCCACGCACTGCCATGCTGGGTAAACTTGCAACCCGCACCGAAGTGATTGCTGACCGGCAAGAATCTGCGATGATCACGCAAGGCTCCGTATCCGCCCTCGAGAACGCCATACAAATATATGAGGAAATCGTTGCTGGCGGCGGTTGGCCCATGATTGAAGGTGGTAAACTCGAAAAGGGAAAGAAGAGCGCCAAAGTCGTCATGCTACGCCAACGACTGGTGACCGAAGGTTACTTGCCTTTTGACGAACTTTCCATTGGGAAGCCGGAAATCTTCGATGACAATGTCTTTGAAGCTGTAAGACAGTTCCAGTCAAATCATGGCATTGCAAACTCAGGCAAGATTGATGACCGTACCCGTGCTGAACTGAACATCACAGCGCAAGCCCGGCTTTATACCCTGCGTGAAAACTACCCGAGAGTAGGTGAATATCTGCAAGACTTGGGCACACGCAACATCCTCGTAAACATTCCCTCTGCCCAATTGGAAACTGTTGAATTCGGCAAGGTCTATTCCCGTCACAATATCGTTGCCGGCAAACTTGAACGGCCAACGCCAAGCCTGAAAAGTATAGTCAGCGATATTGTATTCAATCCCTATTGGAACGCGCCTGCCTCCATTGTTGAACGCGACCTCGTTCCCAAATATCTCAAAGACCCTTCCTATTTTCAAAAACTACATATGCGCATTTTCGATGGCAAGGATGGTCCGGAAATAGATCCGGCTACCGTGGACTGGATGAATACACCACCGGACCGCTTCGTGTTCCGCCAAGACCCGGGCGACGACAACGCACTTGCAACCATGAAGATCAACTTCGCCAACAAGTTCATGGTGTATATGCATGACACACCGCACCGCGAACTGTTTAGCACCAATGCGCGTTACGACAGCTCAGGCTGTGTCCGGGTCGATCAGGTGAAAGTGGTGGTTGACTGGATATTGCAGGGCCAGGACGGCATTGACGCCACACAGATTGAAATGATCACCGCCAGCCAGGAAAATTCCGAGGTGAAAGTCGCAAACCAGCCAGATGTGCGCTTCATGTACCTCACGGCTTGGGCCACGGAAGATGGCAAGGTGAATTTCCGTCCAGATATTTACAGACTGGATGGAACCGGGTTTGTTTTGGGTCAACCTGAACCTGCAGACGGTATATAGTTTGTAACCAGTTTCCAAAAATGAATGCTTGAGCCATCCTAGAGGATAGTTATCAGGAGCGACATGAAGCAGGAAATCATATTCACCCATCGTTTAGAAAAAGGTACCTCTGAAAGGGTGCCGTTATTGCTTTTGCATGGCACCGGTGGCGACGAGAGTGACCTGTTGCCTTTGGGTAAAGCACTGGCACCAGACCGCACCTTCATATCGCCGCGCGGCAAGGTTTTGGAGAATGGCATGCCGCGCTTCTTCCGTCGCTTGGCAGAGGGCATCTTCGATGAAGCTGATGTCATTTTACGTGCTAACGAACTGGCTGATTTTGTTGCGGCAACATGTAAGCTCCACGATTTGGAAGTGCCCGTTGCCGTGGGTTTTTCAAACGGTGCGAATATTGCGGCTGCAATGCTCTTTCTAAGACCGGAATCCTTGAGTGGAGCTATCTTGTTGCGCGCCATGGTGCCGCTCCAAAATCCTCCGCCAGTTGATCTCCATGGCAAACATGTTTTACTGGTTACAGGGGCAAGTGATCCAATCATCCCGGCAAGCAATGCAGCCAGACTTGCAACCATGTTGAAAACTGCCAAAGCGGACGTTCAACATGAGACAATTCCAACAGGCCACAACCTGACACAGAATGATATAAGCATCGCCACCAAATGGCTGACTAAGTAAGGACTATAAAATGCAATTAAATGGCCTCCACCACCTCACTGCCGTAACTGCGGATGCACCCGGCAACCACAGTTTTTACACGCAAACCCTCGGGCTGCGCCTTGTCAAGAAAACCGTCAACCAGGATGATGTGAGTGCTTATCACCTGTTTTACGCTGATGGTTTGGGTTCACCTGGAACCGATATCACTTTCTTTAACTGGCCCGTGGGCCGCGAACGCCGCGGCACCCATTCCATCTGCCGCACGGGATTTCGCGTGAAAGGTGAGGCCGCCTTCAAATTCTGGTCTGACCATTTCAAATCACGTGGTGTCACATTTGATAAAACCGTCGAACGCGATGGAAGATTGACGATTGATTTTGAAGATGCGGAGGGTCAGCGCCTGAGTCTCGTGGACGACGATGGATTGGGTGCAACCCATCCATGGGCGGAGAGTACGATTAGCCCTGACGATCAAATTCGTGGCCTCGGCCCCATAACGTTGAGTGTTCCGGATTTAAAGCCGACAGATGCCGTTCTCACGTCTGTCATGGGCATGACTAAAGTGCGGGAGTTCGGCAACACCAGCGTTTACAAAATGGATGGCACCGGTCCGGTATCCGAACTCCACGTGTGCGTTGACAAGGGCCTGCCACCAGCCCAGCAGGGCGCAGGTTCAGTACATCATGTGGCATTCAATATTCCGTTGGCCGACTATAATGCCTGGACCACGCGGCTGAAGGAATTCCGTATTCCAAACAGTGGCCCAGTTGACCGCTTCTGGTTCAAAAGCCTCTATTTCCGCGAGCCAAATGGCATCCTCTTCGAAATCGCCACGGACGGACCGGGATTTGCTGCGGACGAACCGATGGAAACACTGGGAAAAACTCTCTCATTACCAACATTTCTAGAAGGTCGGCGGACGGAGATAGAGGCAGGTTTGAAACCTCTCTAAGGCAAGTTATCCCGCATGAAAATATCAATGCGGATGCGTTCCTGTGATTCAATCAGTGGAACCTTGTCAGCCTTTGCCATCAACACGCGCACGGCACTGCGAACCTCATGGCCTGCATCCTGATTGATGATCGCATCAATACTGCCGCGAATAAGGGCGCGGCGCGACGGGTCTGTCACCTCATGGGCAACAAAAACAATATCCTTTGCACGACCTGCAGCTTCAAGCCCGGCAACGATGCCACGCGTGCCGCCACCCACGTTGTAGATGCCAATCAAATCAGGGTGTTCGCTCAACATCTGCTGCGCCATCTCTTCGATGCGCTCGAGGTCATCACGCGACTCGCGCACTGGCAGGATGGCGAGATGAGGATATTCATGGGCCATGACCTGTTCAAACCCAAATTGCCGTTCGATGTGATCACGAAGAGCCAGCGAGCCGGCGAACACGCCGACTGTTCCTTTCATACCGCGCAAAAACCGCCCCATGAGATTGGCGGCAGTGCGGCCCGCCGACGAGTTATCAATACCCGCATAGTGATCGCGTTTCGATCCCGGCACATCCGATACCAAAGTCACCACAGTGATGTTGCGTGCCACCAATGCATTGATTGCTTCACGCACCGCCGGATGGTCAAGCGCTACAACCGCAACACCGTCCGTGTTCTTGTCAATTGCATCCAGTGTCTGCGCCAACAGCTCACCATCGAACACGTCAACACGTTTCACGATGATGGAAACCCGCTCAGCCTCCATGCGCTCAGTGGCAAGGCGCACCTCATCGGCAATGCGCATGAAGAAGTCACCAGTGCTGATCGGTAGTACAAAGCAAAAACGGTATTCACGCGAGCGTGCAAGCCGCGCGGCAATCCGGTCCGGCTGGTAATTCAGCTCACGGATGGCCGCTTCAACCTTGGCAATCGTTGGAGCACGAACCCCCTGGCGGCGGTTCAGCACCCGGTCAATGGTGGCAACACTTACCCCCGCCAGCTTCGCCACATCCTGAATTGTAAATTTCCCCATGAAACTATCAAGCCCACGCCATGCGACTTGTCAATTCTTCACGTGACGGCTTTTTTTGCCAGGAATTCAGGTGTGTTCCAAAGCCCTTGATCAAGAATTTGGGTGAGCTTCGCTGCCGCATCCCAAATATCAGTGTAGCTGTTGTAAAGCGGCGTTATGCCAAAGCGGATGATATCAGGTGCCCGAAAATCACCGATCACCCCGTGGGCAATCAGGGCCTGCATGACGGGATAGCCCTGCTCACACTTAAACGAAACATGCGAACCGCGATGGTCCATATTACGCGGCCCGGCTGCCTTGATCCCGTGTTTCGCACAATTTGCTTCGACGAGATCAATCAGGAGCTGACACTGAAGTTTGGATTTTGCATGCAAAATCTGCATATCCACATCGTCCCAAGCATCCAATGCGGCATCCAGTGCCGCCATCGAAAGAATGGGCTGGGTTCCACATTGTTGCCGGACGATACCTGGCGCAGGTTCAAAATCGAGATCAAAAGCAAATGGCCGCACGTGGCCCCACCAGCCCACGAGTGCTGGTTGAACCTGATTTTGCAATTCGGGTTTCACGTAGAGAAAAGCCGGAGAACCCGGGCCACCATTCAGATATTTATAAGTACAACCCACGGCAAAATCCGCATCACCATCCTTGAGATCAACAGGAACAGCTCCTGCACTGTGCGCGAGATCCCAAATCATCAATGCGCCCTTGGAATGGGCGAGTTTGCTGAGCGCTTTCATGTCATGACGGCGGGCCGTACGGTAATCTACTTCTGTAACCATCACGACTGCAACCTGATCATTGATGGCAGAAGCAACATTCTCAGGGGCAACAACTTTCACCTCATAGCCATTGGCCATGAATTGCGCGAGCCCCTGCGCCACATAGATATCAGACGGAAAATTTCCGGAATCCGTCAGAATGATTTTCCGGTCGCGTCTCAACGCGAGGGCCGATGTGAGAATTTTAAAAAGATTGACCGAAATTGAGTCCGCAACAATAACGCTGTCTTTTTCAGCCCCTAGCAATCGTCCCAGCCGGTTGCCGATCTTTTGCGCCATTTGAAACCAGCCATGCTCGTTCCAGGATTTGATCAGCGTTTCACCCCATTGCTGCTCAACTGCAGCAGTGACCCGTGCAAGAACATTTTTGGGAAGAACACCAAGGGAATTGCCATCAAGATAAATTATGTCCTTGGGAAGATAAAAAAGATCCCGGTGGTTTGCGAGCACATCCTGTTTGTCGAGCGCCAGGCACTCGTTTCGCGTCTTCGACATTTCCAACTCCCAAATTCTTTTTTTCTCGGCTATAACAAGTGCAACCATAATTCACAATAAAGATAACTTAAGGCATTCCCCATGAAATCCCGCGCCGCCGTTGCTTTTGAAGCAGGCAAACCACTTGAAATCGTTGATGTTGATCTGGAGGGTCCAAAAGAGGGTGAAGTTTTGGTCCAGATCAAGGCTACTGGCGTTTGCCATACGGATGAATTCACCATTTCCGGCGCCGATCCCGAAGGACTGTTTCCCGCCATCATGGGCCATGAAGGCGCGGGCGTTGTGATGGAGGTTGGAAAAGGTGTAAAATCCCTGAGCGTCGGCGATCACGTCATTCCGCTTTACACGCCGGAATGCCGCGAGTGCGAATATTGCCTCAATCCCAAAACCAATCTCTGCCAAAAAATCCGCACCACCCAGGGCAAAGGCCTGATGCCTGATGGCACTTCGCGCTTTTCCCACAAGGGCAAAGCCATTCACCATTACATGGGTTGCTCGACATTCTCGAATTACACGGTGCTTCCCGAAATCGCTCTGGCAAAAGTGCGGAGCGACGCACCCTTCGACAAGATTTGCTATATCGGCTGTGGCGTCACCACAGGCGTTGGCGCGGTAATCAACACCGCCAAGGTTGAAGTGGGATCAACTGCGATTGTCTTCGGTCTTGGCGGTATTGGTTTGAACGTGCTCCAAGGCCTGCGCTTGGCAGGTGCGCGGATGATTGTCGGCGTTGATCTCAACGATGATCGCGCCGATTGGGGCAAACGGTTCGGCATGACACATTTTGTAAACCCTTCAAAAATCACCGGCGATCTGGTTGCTCACTTGGTAGACCTCACTGGCGGTGGGGCAGATTACACCTTCGAATGCATTGGCAATGTGAAAGTCATGCGCATTGCCTTGGAAGCGGCCCACAAGGGTTGGGGCCAATCCATCATCATTGGCGTGGCTGGTGCTGGCCAGGAAATTTCCACCCGTCCCTTCCAACTCGTGACCGGCAGGTCATGGCGCGGCACGGCCTTTGGAGGCGCGCGGGGTCGTACGGACGTTCCGAAAATCGTGGACTGGTATATGGATGGCAAAATCGAAATTGATCCGATGATCACCCATATCCTGCCACTTGAAAAAATCAACGATGCTTTCGAGTTGATGCACGAAGGCAAATCCATTCGCAGTGTAGTGGTTTTTTAATTCGGTATCTCCTTAATTTAGACATACATTCCTTGTATTGTATTTCTGAGTAACGGCGAGGCAATAGTTTGATACATTTTATTTTGAGGATTTTGGCGGGAATACTTTGGGTGGTTCTGGGCACACACATCGCCCAATCCGCGCCTGAGATTTCACAGCAAGCAACTGCGACCCTCATCGTGAATGCCCAGCCCAATGTGCGCGAAGCGAGGGGATGGGCGATTGATTTGCTGGATGTGCTGCGTCTCCATGAACTGCCTGCCAACAGGGAGAATGTGTGCTCTTCCATCGCCATCATCGCGCAGGAATCCGGATTTCAGGCGGACCCCTCAGTAACGGGACTGGGGAGGCTGTCGGAGAAAACCATACGCGACAAGCTGGATGCCATTCCGCTTCTGGGCAACACGGCGCTGGACTTTCTCGAAACCACACCGAATGCCAAGGACAGTTACATGCAACGCATACGGGCCGCGCGCACCGAGCGTGACCTCGATATGACATACCGAGCGATGGTGGCGGATGCGGCAAGGCAATCCAGCCTCGGCGTGGTGGTGGAAAGTGGACTTCTCAATACGCTGATCGAGGGCCGCAACCAGATCAACACCATCGGCTCCATGCAGGTGTCGGTCAGCTTCGCGATGGAGCATGCCAAGAAGCGGCGCTGGCTGCCCATGTCACTGAACGACGCCTATTCCGTAAGGGATGAACTCTACACGCGCCATGGCGGCATGTATTACGGCGTGCTGCAATTGCTGGGTTACGAGACGGGCTATGACCGCAAGGTTTACCGCTTCGCCGACTACAATGCGGGGCGCTACGCCAGCCGCAACGCTGCATTCCAGAAACAGGTGGCGGCCTTGAGCGGCGAAAAACTGGCAACCGATGGCGACCTCCTGCTCTATGACACATCTGGCCGCGCAAAGAAAAAGCCGAGCAGCAGCGAAAAGGCCTTGCGCAGGATTGCGGATGGCATTGACGACAAACAACTGCGCGCCGACCTGCTGCGTGAAAAGGAAAATGATTTCGTCAAGACACGCACCTACACAACGGTTCGCGAAGAATACGCGAAGAACGCGAAACAGGCGGCGAAGTTTGCCGAGGTTCCGGCCATTGCGCTGAACAGCCCGAAAATCAAACACGCCATGACAACACAAATTTTCGCCGATCGCGTCAACAGACGCTATCAGGCCTGCATGGCAAAGAAAATTTAGCCCTTTTTCACGGCAGCGACATGCTGGGGAAAGTCTCCCGTGGCCATCAGCACTTTGCAGCGTTCAAACCGGTTGAGCGCGTAGGCCCGGAAATCATCTGCCGGGTTCTTGTTGGCGTGCTGGATGAGGCCCCACAGCGTCCACAGCAAATCACACATGGCCTTGTAGATCACAAAGCGCCCGCGCTCGGAGGCAGACGGCGGCGACGTGAAATAGGCCGCAAGCATCTCCTCTTCCTGCGTCGGGCTGAACTCACCCTCAACTGCCAGATCGCCCAAATCCCATAAGGGATCATTCATGCCGGAATATTCCCAATCCACAATCCACATGCGCTTTCCCGTATCGAGGAAGTTCTCGCACAGCGGATCACAGTGACAGGCAACCAACGGAAGCGCGCGTGCGCTCAACGCCTTGCGCACGGATTCAGCGCTCTTCAAAACATCCGCATAGCCCGCAGGCAATTCAATATCTTTTGTCGATAGAATTTTGAGATAGTCATCAATCATCGTGAAAAGCTCAAACCTGAAATCGAACGCGGCTCCGGAGGAATGAAGTTTCTTGAAAACCTCGCCTGCCCGCTTCGGCGCTCCATCGCGTGATTTGAAATTTTCCGGTGTCATGGTCACGCCGTGGTCCACAAACCGCGTGATCATGACGCCGGACAAGCCATCGAAATAGACAACGTCCGGCGCCACCTTCGCCTTGGCGGCGCCCGTCGCAGCCTGGGATTCATTCCGGCGGTTGATATATTCCTCGGTGCCCTTGCCCGGCAGGCGCAATACATATTGCTCGCCCGCATGGTCGACATAGAACACCTCGTTGGTGAGCCCGCCCAGCCGCTTGAGCTTGATATCGGCGTCATCAAGACACCAGAACAGCTTGATCTTCTTCAGCGCCTCCCGCGCCCGTTGGATGTCTTCGTCTTCCATGTGGTGTACTCCGTTACTGCGGACGATGTTTCAAGGGGCTGTGACAGCGGCCAAGAAATACCGTCCGGATCAGGGACACTAAACGGACGGGCGCAAAGGGGCAATGGATTGCGGTGCTAAGTATTGGATAGGTTTGACGTCAGTTAAAGGCCAAGAGCGGAGGTGAGACCAAATGTAACTAATGGCAGCTTGGAATACTTCCACCAATTTTTCGGCTCTACACCTGACGTTTGCAAGCCATCACTTTCACCCAATAGCATGTGTGACCTTGAGCAAACCGGGCTAGAAATGGGAATGGGGGTGAAGGGTGGAGGCGATGGCTACCTTGGAGTAATGGTTCAAATACTGTTAAGCTGTTCCTGCGCATGGGCGACACTTTCGAGTATCGTCTCGAATTTCGGAACGTCTCCAAAAATCATCGTTTGCATTGCTTCATAATCCTTGCGGAGCAAATCTATCATTCCCGGTAAAGGACTGAGGCGAAAGTTCCCGCGTTTGGCCAACTCAAGCCCAGTATTGTTGCGGTTGAAAAACATCTGAGCATGTCTCACACAACTTACGACAAGTTCGGTATCAGAACATGTTGGCTTTCCGACTTTTGCGTTCATTAGCTGATGCACATCATAATAGTGACGCGACATTCGACCATTCCCACGTAACGTTCCCTTGGCTTCAAAATAATGCACCAATCCGTGCAAGATCAGGATTTTGTCCATGAACGTGCGTTGGGGTTTGATTGTGGTCACACCAGTAACCGCGAGAGCATCGCCACCAAGAATGTCAGAGCTAAGATAAGGTGCGATTTTAAGTTCTTCATTGGGATCAAGTGCTGACTTTGCGCCGGACTCAATTTTGACAGAGGGTGAAAGATAACCATCTGTCGCGACTACGCTTGGGTAATTGATGAGTATGCTCTGTTTGTCCGGGTCGTCGGGATCAAGAACAATGCTGAGTTTGGCAGGATCTTGCTTGGCAGATTCCATTGTTTGTTTTGCAATTTTGGAAAGTTTGATCCGCAATGTACCGTCGATATAATTTTGACAGGCGGTCTTGATGGCTTGAAGTCGATCTCTGCGTTTGTTGTTGCTAAGTTGCTCCAACTCTTCAATGGGCATGGACTCGCCCAGATCGTCGCGAAACACTGTAATATCTATATCCTCAGAAAATCTTGAGATAAGATTGTAACCTTTCGACAGAGAAGTTCCCCCCTTGAACAGTAGTCTTGGTCCACCCGGTTTGAGCCTGTGAAACAAGACATCCAAAGTCCAGCAGACCCAAAAGTCTTTTTCAATGTTCTGGATTGTTGTCCCGATTCGCGTCGCTACCGAGAGAAAGAGGTCACGGCGTTCGCTTTCTTTTGCAGCGATAATATTTTGATATGCCTTGTTCAAGTTAGGGCCGGTTTTTGCTTTGAGGTTTTACTGGATTTTTTTGAGAGCTTGAACTCTTTTAGGATGTCTTGCATCCAGACAGGCAATGCAGAGAGACCATCGACGAGGTCGTTTCGCAGCGTTGCCCCGTGCTTTGGATCAGACAGTAGTGCATTGATACGACTGATGATGCGAGCGCGCTCCTCGGGCATATCGAGTTTGGGTTTCAGCCAGTGCAACGCCTGTACAATTCGCATGGCAGGTCGACCAGCCCAAAAGAGTTTGCTGGCGGCTGTTAGCTTGAACTTAATGGGTAGATTTCCGACTTTGATTGGTTTGAGACGCGCATCACTTTGAATGATGACCTGCCCTGATACGGCGTCACTTAATCCGAGATCATTCGCTGCCGTCATCCCGTCCACCAGCATGCGGGTCTTGTCCCGTCTGGCAATTGCGTCGATTATGGCGCGATAGTCAGGGACAGATGGTTTTCCAGTGAGTTGGTTTGTTATGGGCCGATCATATAGCCCTCGGTCAATGCGTCGGAGTTGACCTGCCACAGCCAGACGTTGCAATGCCTTTCCAACCGCATCTGAGTTGCCAAAATCACCAAAGTCCCCTACCCCCCAAATCAACCCAGGGGGTTTCGCGCAAATTCGCCCATAAACTTTTGTTTTTAGCTCCGAATATGACATTTTATAAGAAATCTCTTGTCCGCTATTTGTATACATATTTCGGACACAGGTGCAAAAACAAATTTGGTAAATAAAGTACGAGGGCTAAGGTATATATACCTTAGCCCTCATGTTATTAAATCACCCGTCACTTTAGGGGAAATACATGCCAAAGCAAAGTCGGATAAGCTTAGCAAAAATTGAAATTAATTCATATTTCTCCAAAGCCACTCAAACGGTCTATTCGGCATCCGAACTTGACGGCATTCTCCAGACAAACCGCAAAATTTGGCAGCTTCCCAAAAGCATGCAACTTTCCAACTTCGTTTCCTCACTTTGCAAACACACCCAACTCAACCCTGTGCAACTTCAATCCACAGAATACAATCGCTCAGTCCATCGGCTTGCATGGGGCGAACCGTCACCCCTCGAACTTGCCCATTCAATAAGCTCGAAAGGTTACCTCAGTCACGGTTCCGCTGCCGCCTTCCACAGGCTGACAAACCATTCGCCCGATCCTATCTATTTGAACATAGAACAGAGCCCAAAACCAAAAAACTCCGGTTCATTGACGCAAAAATCTATCGACCTCGCATTTTCAAGAAAGCAGCGTCAGTCCAACTTGATTTACAGATACTCCGACACATCCATAGTGATGCTCGCTGGAAAAAACACCGAACAACTCGGTATTGAAGAAAAAATAGGCCCAAAATCTGAAATCCTTCGCGTTACGAACCTCGAGCGCACGCTCATCGACATCGTGGTCCGCCCCAATTATGCTGGTGGGCCAGAGAACGTGCTTGCGGCCTACCGCGCGGCAAAAGAGCAAATGTCAATGGACACACTGCTAAATATTCTTGAACGGCTAGACTATGTCTATCCGTATCATCAGGCGATTGGATATCTGATGGAAAGGGCGGACTATCCCTCAAACAGCTGCGATCAGTTACGGGCACTTGGTCTGAAACATGATTTTTATCTTGCCCACAAAATTGAGAAAAAGGCGTACTGCAAAGAATGGCGACTATACTACCCAAAAAATTACACCTTCAAGTAAGTACAAGGGTGTTAAGAAAAAGAAGAGGCCTCACTTTGTTTTTCAAGGCACGAATGAAGTGAGCCTCTAAGGGCTGGGGGCAGCAAATTAGATTATTGCGCTGATAAATTATTGCTGATTTCCGCTCTGGGTCAAAAACAGAAATTCAATCTAATTCATAACCCCGCCGCTACCAACCGCGTTCCAATCGCCTGTGACAGCCGCAAGAAATACCCATCCGGGTCCATGACAATGAACTGGCGCACGTCGAGAAGCTCTGCGTCGCGGCGGTACCATTTTTCTTCAATGTCCAAAAAAATTTTGACCTTGTGGAGAATGCAGTTTGCGAGAAGTGCCTCTGCGTCTTCCACTTCGATTTCCAAATTCATGCCGCACCCAAACGGATATTCCAATGCGGCGGCGACCCAATCGCGCTCGGGCGCTGTGCTGCGCTGGTCAATCATAAGCTGCGCGCTGTTGCGGTCCAGAAAACACGAAACCTTCTTCGGGGCGGCCATAGAGTTGTTTAAAACCAATGACTTGCGTGTAAAACTTGAAACTTTGCGCGAAATCAGAAACGATAAGCTCTGGTACACTTCTCCTCTCTCTCTTTCACTCACGCCTTGAGTCTTTCCATTTTTGCATCATACAGACAGCGCGGGCCGCGTGTGGCGTCGTAGGCTTTTCCAAAGGCTTCGATGGTGAAGTTTTTTTTGTCTGCGACATCAGCGGGGAGATAGCCGAAGGCGATTGTTTTGCCCAAGCTGTGGCCGAAGCCTACGCTCGTTGTGGAACCCAGAACCTGTCCGTCCAGCAAAATGGTTTCGCCACCATGCAGGGGTGCAAAGCCTTCGATGGTGAAGGAGCAAAGCTTGCGCGTGAGAGGTTCCGATTTGATTTTGGCGAGTGCTTCGCGGCCGATGAAATCACCCTTGTCCAACGCGACACAAAAGCCGAGGCCTGCTTCATAGGGGTTATAGTCCGGTGAAATGTCTCCCGACCAATAGAGATAGCCCTTCTCCATACGGCAACTGTCAATCGCCCGGTAACCTGCGTTGGCGATGCCGTGGGGCTGGCCTGCGGTCCACAGGGTTTCATGGACATGCGCGCCAAATTCCTGGGGGATGTAGAGTTCGTAACCCAACTCACCCACATAGCCAATGCGCACGGCAAGGGCAGTGGCGTGGCCAACGTCGATGTGGCGGGCGGCGAGGAAAGGGAACGCGCTGTTTGAGAGATCGGCGTCGGTGACACTCTGCAGAATGTCTCGCGAGCGTGGACCGCAGATGTTGATGACGGCAAGCGCATTGGTGACATCGCGGATGGTGACGGATGGCGGCAGGTGTTTGGCAACCCAGCCACTGTCGCGCAAGCCGAAGCCTGAACCCGTGATGAGATTGAAGTGATCGGGGCCGACATGGATGAGCGTAACGTCGGCTTCGATTCCGCCTCGCTCATTGCAGAGTTGGGTGTAAATCGCTTTGCCCGGTGGACCGGAGAGATCATTGGCAGCGATGTGTTGCAGTGCTGCCTCGGCGCCTGCACCGGAAATCTCAAACTTTGAGAACGATGTCTGGTCAATGAGCACAGCGCGCTCGCGAATGGCGCGGTGTTCTTCGGCAACATGGGCAAACCAGTTCGGCTTGTCTTCAAATGAGGGGATATCGCGGGGCTCAACGCCCTTTGGCGCAAACCAGTTCGGGCGCTCCCAGCCTGCCCGCGAACCAAACACCGCACCCGCGGCTTGGAGCGTGTGGTGTAGAGGCAAAAGCCGCAGGTTTCGGCCCGCCTGCGTTTCCTCGGCTGGCCAATGCACTTTATAATAAGAAGCATAGGCCTCGATGGCGCGTTCTTCGAGATAGCGCGCCTGCGCATGCACCTTGCTGAAGCGGCGCACGTCGAAAGGCCACAGGTCCATGCCCGCATCGCCGTGCAAAATCATGTTGGCCATGGCAAGGCCCGCGCCA
This sequence comes from Rhodobiaceae bacterium, assembly GCA_031417195.1. Lineage (GTDB taxonomy): Bacteria > Pseudomonadota > Alphaproteobacteria > Rhizobiales > Aestuariivirgaceae > Aestuariivirga. The sequence continues at coordinate 46,424 of JANOVC010000098.1, read as the reverse complement.
CCAGACGCCGCAATGCCCGCCGTGAAGCCGCAGGCCACGTAGAAATTATCAAGCTCCGGCGCCAGGCCCATGATGGGCTCACCATCGGCGGTGACCGGAATGGGGCCGTTGATCACGGTCTGGATGCCGGTTTCGTTCAACACAGGCAACCGTTCCGAGGCTGGTAACGCAAAGCGTTCCAGACGCTCCATGTTGGGGGCCAGCAACTCGCGGCCAAAATCCAGGGGTGGCGTTCCCCGGTGAAAGCCGCGCGAACCATCCTCCCAGCCACCAATCGCGAATGAGCCTGTGTCCGGCTTCAAATAAAAATTCTTGTCCGGGTCACGCAGTGTGGTGAGACCCGCATCCAGTTTGAGTGTTTTCTCGGTGAGGAAATACTGGTGCTCGACAATGCCGGCGGCCAGCGGCACGCCCGCCATGTTACCCACGCGCTTGGCCCAGAGGCCCGCACAATTCACCAGAATATCGCATGCGATGTTGCCCGTGTTGGTGACAACGCCGACAGCACGCCTGCCCTCAATGATGATCTCTTCAACGCAAACCCGCTCTTCAATTTTCGCACCATTCGCCCGCGCACCCCGCGCATAGGCCATGGTCAGCGAATAGGGATCGATGTAGCCATCGCCGGGAATGAAGGCTGCACCCTCGATACCGTCCGTGGTGATATAGGGAAAGCGCTTCTGCGCCTCGAGGGCCGAGAGCGCGTGGCACTCGACATCAAAACTTTTCGCCTGCCCCATGGAACGGCGAATTTCACTCCAGCGCGGAGCACTTGATGCAAGCCGCAGCGAGCCCACTTTTTTCCACGCGATGGCTTGGCCCGTTTCCGTTTCAAGCCGGTCGAACACGGCAACAGAGTTTTGCATGAGCCGCGTGAGATTGCGCTTGCCGCGCAACTGCCCAACAAGACCTGCCGCATGCCACGTGCAGCCCTCGGTGAGTTGCGCCTTTTCAACCAGCAGCACATCACGCGCGCCATCCCGCGCAAGATGATAGGCAAGGGATATTCCGATGGCACCGCCACCAATAATCAGTACACGGACATGTCTGTCCCAGTTCATGATTTCACGCGTTGATTCAAACTGTCATAGATTGGCTTCAAGTGTATGTTTGCCTTGACAATTTCCTGCGCCACGACAAGCTCATAGGAACCTTCCTGCAAATAGGCGTCATCAACGCCATCCGCATTGCGCACATAGCCGAAGCCGATGGGCCGCCTCACAGTGTAACCGTAACCACCGCTCGTGAGGTAGCCCGCGAACTCTCCGTTGCGCAGGATTGTTTCACGGCCCGAGAGGACAATATCCTCGCGCTCGGTTGCAAACACCGCGAGCATCTTGCCGAGCGGCTCCTGTGATATTTTCTCAATCGCATTCCGCCCCATGAAGGGATGTGTGGTTTTCAGCTTCACGGCCCAACCCAGCCCCGCATGCAGCGGCGTGTCATTGGGCGTGATATCGGAACTCCACGCGCGATAGCCTTTTTCCAACCGCAGGGATTCCAGTGCGCGGTAACCGACGGGCGCCATGCCATAGGCCCTGCCTGCCGCCATGATCGCATCGAACACCTCACCCGTGGCCGAGATCGGCATATGCAATTCCCAGCCAAGCTCACCCACATAGGTGACACGCAGGGCGCGCAGGATTTGACCTGCGATATCGATCCAGCGAACGTCACCAAACGTGAAGGCCGTGTTGGAAAGGTCACTCTTGGTGAGCCCCTGGAGCACGGCACGCGCGTTCGGCCCCATGACGGAGAGCGTTCCATACTGCTCGGTGACATCGGTCAGCCTTGCATCAAGGCCCGGCTTGATGTGATCGGCGATCCACGCGAAGTCATGGGTGCGAAAACCCGTGCCAGTCACGATATAAAAATGGTCATCGGCGATCTTTGCAACGGTGAGATCGCATTCAATGCCACCCCTGGAATTCAGCATTTGCGTGTATGTGAGCTTGCCTGCAGGCTTTGCAATATTATTGGCGCAAATCCAGTTCAGCGCCTCTTCCGAATCTGGCCCACGCAATTCATATTTTGCAAACGACGACTGGTCGAACACTCCAACGCGCTCGCGTACGCATCTGTGTTCTTCCCCAACCTGCGCAAACCAGTTCTGCCGCCCCATGGTGTAGACATCGCGGGCGGATGTGCCTGCGGGTGCAAACCAGTTCGGCCGTTCCCAGCCGAGCTTGGAACCAAAACAGGCATTGAGGCTTTTGAGCCTGTCATACAGCGGCGATACAATACGCGGGCGGCCCGATTGATATTCCTCGTGCGGATAACCAATGGTGTAGTGCTTGCCATAGGCCTCAAGCGTGCGTTCCGCCGTCCAGGTCCGGTCCTTGTGCAGGTCTGAAAAGCGGCGGATATCCACCACCCACAAATCCATGGGCGCTTCTTCTTTTGCAACCCAATCCGCCAGAACCCAGCCAGCGCCACCGCCTGCCGCAATGCCAAAGGCGTTGAAGCCGGCACCGACATAGAAATTCTTCAGCTCAGGTGCCAGACCCAGAATGAAATTGCCATCGGGCGTGAAGCTCTCCGGCCCGTTGATCATTTTCTTGATGCCGGTTGTGGCAAGGGCCGGAACGCGGGCCAGCGCCTGTTCCATATGCTGTTCGAAATGCTCGAAGTCATCCTCGAACAATTGGAACTCAAAATCATCCGGCACGTCGCCTTGCGTCCAGGCAATGGGGTTGGGCTCGTAGCCCCCAAACACCAGGCCGCCCACCTCCTCCTTGAAATAGGTGAGACGGTCAGGGTCACGGATGGTGGCCACATCCTTGGAAAGGCCGTTGATTTTTTCCGTGATCACATATTGATGCTTCACGGGCTGCAGGGGAACACTGATACCCGCCATGGCGCCGATCTGCCGCGCCCATTGGCCACCGCAGTTCACCACCTTTTCGCACATGATCTTGCCCAGGTTGGTGTTCACGGCAATGACACGGCCGAGATGAATATCGAATGACGTGACCCGCGCCCCTTCCACCAATTGTGCGCCATGCATGCGCGCACCTTTGGCAAGCGATTGCGCGATGTCGGACGGTGATGCCTGACCATCCGTTGGCAAATACGACGCCCCAACCAGATCATCCACCTCCATCAACGGCCACATGCCCTTCACTTCGGCAGGCGAGAGCAAATGCATCTCCATACCGAAGCTTTGCGCCGTGGTGGCCAAGCGCTTGTATTCCGTCCAGCGGTTGTCGTTTGTCGCAAGCCGCAAACAGCCCGTCATTTTCCAGCCCGTATCAAGCCCCGTTTCCGCATCAAGTTTCTTGTAGAGATCAACGGAATATTTCAGCACCTGCGTGATGGAGGCAGATGAGCGGAGCTGGCCCACAAGTCCCGCCGCATGCCATGTGGAACCAGAGGTCAGCTTGTTCTGCTCAAGCAAGACCACGTTCAGCTTGTAGTCCCGCGCCAGGTGATAGGCCGTGGAGCATCCAATGATGCCGCCGCCAATCACAACAACATCGGCATGGGTGGGGAAATTCTGGGTCATGTCAGTCCAAACCTGGCGTTATAGTTGGCAAGCACCTGCACATAGCGGGCGAGATGGTCACGTGCATAGGCCACGTAATCCACACCGGGTGCAGCGAGGTGAATTTCGGAAACCATGCCCCACACGGCTTCGCGCAAGGCACTTGCGGTTTTCATGGCAGAAAACGCACGCAGCAGGGCCTCATTGGGCGCGCGTTCAAAATAGTGTTCCAGCAACTGGTGTTCCGCCATCTCATTGAACTGGTTATTGGACGCGATATTGGCAAGATCAAACATTGCCGTGCCGAAGCCGCCATATTCCCAATCAATGAGCCACAACCGTGTTCCGTCATCCATGAAATTGGTGGGCAGCAAATCATGGTGGCCAAAGACGATGGGAAGCGACACCTGCGCTGCTTCCAGGCGGGCAAGGTCGCGCGTCCATGTCGGGATCGACGCTGCATGGGGATGATTGGCGACGGAAAGGCTCCGGAAATAATCGCGCAGCACATGGAAGACCCAAAAGAAATTGGCGCGGCCAGAAACACGCGAAGCCATATCACGGTGACAGCGTATGACGATCTCGACACAGCGCTGCGCATTGCTTCGCACGTCAGCTTCCGTATAGGTGCGCGCCTCAATGAAGCGCACCACCATGACGCCGGGCTCGGCATAAACCATTTCGGGGGAAAGCCCCGCTGCAAAAGCGGCGCGGCTGGCAATAACTTCCGCCTCGCGGAACACATGATGGGCGGGATAATCATCGCCCACCCGGGCAACGTAGGTGTCCGCCCCGTCCCGCACCGTGAAGCTGGCATTGCTGACGCCACCTTTAAGGGGCGTAAGCGAAATCGGGCCTTTCCAAAAAGGCAACGCGCGAACTTTGGTTTCTGCCGTCATGCAGCCACTCCTGACATTGGAATTGATGGTGTTTTGCCGCTTTCGTCAAGAAAAATGTTGTTTTATGTTGTATTTTTTGATTTTCATGTGGTTTTATGACCGAATCGGTGTTATTTTCTGCCTATACCACACATGAAAACAGAACTCAGCAAACGCCAAGCCCAAATTCTGGACCATGTCCGCGAACATGGAACCTACGCCATTGCCAGTTTAGCTGAGTCGCTGGATGTGTCCCTCGAAACAATCAGGCGCGATATCAAGCCCCTGGTGGCATCACGTGAAATTATCCGGCGCCACGGCTCTATTGCCATGCCCCATGAACTGGGCGAGGCCCCATTCGAACGCCGTCTGCGCGAACATGTGGATGCAAAACGTGCCATTGCACGGCGTGCCGCCCGCATGATTGAAGACGGGGACAGCCTGATGCTCGACACCGGCACCACTACCAGCATTTTTGCTCGAGAGCTTCTGAAAAAGCGGAACCTTACCGTTGTCACCAACTCGTCAGACATTGCGCGCACCCTCGCCATCGTCAATGGCAACAGGGTTTATATGGCGGGCGGCGAACTCAATGGCGCTAACGGGGCCGCTTTCGGCCCTTCCGCCATTGCCTTTGCCGCAAGCTTTCATGTGCGCCACGCCATTATCTCCATAGGGGCACTGCATGCGGACTTTGGTCCCTCCGACAGCCACCTAGCCGAAGCGGAATTCGCCCGCATGGTGCTGTCACGTGGCGAACACCGCACGATCCTGTCGGACCGTTCAAAGTTCAACCGCACCGCCCTGATAAAGGTGTGCGACTTCGGCGATATCAACCGCCTGATCAGCGACGGGATGCCCGATGAAAAATTTGGCGCAGCACTTCAGGCAGCGGGCGTTAGTGTAAATGTCGTGGCTCCCTAAAAAGCTGTCGCGGGGCAGCCATGAAATAACCGCCAGCGGCAAATATCCCCGTTGACCATTGCACCCGGAATAGCCCAAACTGGTAAGCGAACTCAAAAGCAGGTGAACTATGCGATACGAAGCACCCGAAACAATGAAGTCGGCAGTTTCAATGCTGGCCAAGGAAAAAGGCTTGGCTTTCGTGCTGGCCGGAGGAACGGACCTTCTCGTCAAGATGAAAGGCGGCTATCTCGAGCCAGACCTTGTGATCGACATCAAGAAGATCAAGGGCGTTTACGAAATCAAAAAATCCGCAACGGGTTTCAGGATTGGAGCGGCCGTACCCGGCGTTGCACTTTTCGAAAATGCGGCATTGAAAAAAGCCTGGCCGGGCGTTGTTGAGGGCGCAAACCTCATTGGCTCAAAACAAATCCAGGGCCGCTGCACACTCGCAGGCAACCTCTGCACCGGATCTCCTGCGGCCGATGGCGTGCCTGCCCTCTTCACCGCGAAGGCAAAGATCGTCCTGTCCGGTCCCAAGGGCAAGCGCACAATTCCCGTGGACCAGGTGCCGCTGTCACCCGGAAAAAATGCTCTCAAGAAGGGCGAAATCATTGAAGCCATTCTGCTGCCCAAGCGCCCACCACGCGCTGGTGATTGTTACCTCCGCTTCACACCGCGCACCGAAATGGATATTGCCGTGGTCAGCGCTGCTGTCAGTCTGGTGCTCGATAAAAAAGGCGTCATCACCGATGCGCAAGTAGCCCTCGGTGCAGTAGCCCCCGTGATCGTCACGGTGCCCGCAGCTGTCAAAGCTCTTGTGGGCTCAAAGCTTGACGCTGCCGCACTCGAAAATCTTGCGGCTGCATGTTCGGCTGCCTGCCGCCCCATCGACGACAAGCGTGGCACCATTGAATTCAGAACCAAAGTGGCGGGTGTTCTTGCACGCCGTGCCGCAACGATCGCTTACACGCGCGCAGGGGGGAAAATATAATGTCAGGCGTTCACGTATCGACAACCATCAACGGTGATGCCGTTGAGTTCGTCTGCAATGCCGATGAACCGCTGCTCGATGTCCTGCGCAACCGCTTGGGGCTTACAGGTTCCAAGGAAGGCTGCGGCACGGGTGACTGTGGCGCATGCACTGTCACGGTAAATGGCAGACTTGCCTGTTCCTGCATCGTGTTGGGTGCCGAGGTTCATGGCGCGAAAGTCGAAACCATTGAAGGCATGGCCAAGGGCGACCAGCTCCACCCCTTGCAGAAAAACTTCATTGCCCATGCCGCCCTTCAATGCGGCATCTGCACCCCAGGCTTTTTAATTGCAGCGAGAACACTGCTTGAGAAGAACCCTGATCCATCCGAAGAAGAAATCCGTTATGGCCTTGCAGGCAATCTTTGTCGCTGCACCGGTTATGACAAAATCGTCCGCGCCGTTCAGGCCACAGCAAAAGAAATGAGAGGAGCTTAACATGCCACTCGACACCAGTTTCGTTCAAAAAACATTCAAGCAAATCGGCACCCGTCCCTTGCGTCCCGATGGCCTTGACAAGGTGACAGGCCGCGCCCGTTACGGCGCAGACTATAACGCGCCGGGCCAACTTATTGCCCTTGTGCTGCGCTCGCCCCATGCCCACGCGATCATCAAGAAAATTGACATCTCGAAGGCCGAAAAGCTTGCTGGTGTGAAGGCCATCATTACCAGTGCCGACTTGCCGGATTTGACCGGCGAAGACCGCTCCATGCGCGACATTCTTGAAAACTGCATGGCGCGCAAGAAGGTGCTGTATGACGGACACGCCGTAGCAGCCGTCGCCGCCATTGATGTGACAACAGCTCGCAAAGCCCTTAAGCTTATAAAGGTGGATTACGAACTCCTGCCCCATGTCACTGACGTTGACGAAGCGTTGAAGCCATCGGCTCCCGTCATTCATGATGACATTTTCACCGAGGGCGTCGAGCCAACACCGACCAAGTCATCAAACAACAACAAGCGCGCCCATTTCGGCCACGGCGACATCGCCCAGGGCTTTAAGGACGCCGACGTCATTGTCGAGCGCACCTTCAAAACCGAACAAACCCACCAGGGCTATATCGAACCACACGCATGTGTGGCCAGTGTTTCGCCGGACGGACAGGGCGAACTTTGGGTCTGCACACAAGGACACTTCGTTTACCGCAACCAATGCGCTGCCCTTCTCGGCATGGATGTGTCGCGCCTGCGCGTGACAGCATCCGAAATCGGCGGTGGCTTCGGCGGCAAAACCCATATCTGGACGGAACCTTTGGCGCTGGCTCTGTCGCGCAAGGCGAACCGACCTGTAAAACTAACCATGTCGCGCGAAGAAGTGTTCCGCTGCACCGGCCCCACAAGCTCCACCTCCATCGACATGAAAATCGGTGCGAAAAAGGATGGAACGATTACCGCTGCCTATGGCGTACTCCGCTATCAGGGCGGTGCGTTTTCCGCCACATGGGCCGAATTCGGCGCCATGACGGCCTTTGCCTGTTATGACCTGAAAAACGTCCGCAGCGAAAGCATAGAGGTGATCGTTAACCGTCCAAAGTCTGCCGCTTACCGTGCGCCATCGGCACCGGCCGCAGCCTTTGCCGTTGAAAGCGTCATTGATGAATTGGCACACAAGATTGGCATGGATGCCGTTGATTTCCGCATCAAGAACGCGGCCAAGCAAGGTACCCAAAGCTCGTACGGACCTGTTTATGGCCCCATCGGAATCGGTGCCACACTCGAAGCCGCAAAGAACCACGCCCACATGAAAGCCCCGCTTGGCAAAAATCAGGGACGTGGGCTGGCCTGTGGCTTCTGGTTCAACTTCGGTGGCCAAACCTGTGCTGACCTGAACGTAACCCCCGATGGCTCGGTCACCGTGGCCGTTGGTACCATCGATGTGGGCGGCTCTCGCGCCTCCATCGGCCTGATGGCCGCTGAAGAACTCGGCGTACCCTATGAGCAGGTGCGCGTCATCATCGCTGACACATCATCGCTCGGCCATAACGACATGACCGATGGCAGCCGTGGCACATTCTCAACTGGCATGGCAACCATTGCTGCCGCGCGCAATGCCGTAAAGGAACTGTGCAAGCGCGCCGCAAAGATGTGGGACATTCCGGAAGACGCCGTGACATGGGAAGATGGCCACGCCAAGCCCGCAGGCGCCAATGCCGGAAACTTCCCGCCCCTGTCGATTCGCGAAATCGCAGCCGCTGCCGGAAACACCGGCGGACCCATCGCCGGCCATAATGAACTGGTGGCCGATGGTGCCGGCGTGTCCTTCGGCACCCACATCTGTGACATCGAGGTTGACCCTGAAACCGGCAAGTCGTCGGTCAAGCGTTACACGGTGATCCAGGATGCGGGCAAAGCCATCCATCCAACCTATGTGGAAGGCCAGTATCAGGGCGGTGCCACGCAAGGCATCGGCTGGGCGCTCAACGAGGAGTACATCTACGGCAAGGACGGACGCCTGCAGAATGCGGCCTTCCTCGACTACCGCATTCCCGTGTGCTCAGACCTTCCCTTCATCGACACGATGATTTTGGAAATCCCCAATCCCAACCACCCCCATGGTGTGCGCGGCGTTGGCGAAACCTCCATCGTGCCGCCACTGGCCGCCGTGGCCAACGCCATGTCGAATGCCACGGGTGTTCGCATGACACACATCCCGATGTCACCACCACGTGTATTGAAAGCGATTGAGCAACTCAACAAACACTGATGGTTGACGTCCACCTCTGGGGAGCGCTCCGGCCACTTGTTGGCGGAGCGCTTGTCGTTTCAATGGATGCCAAAAACATCCGTGAGCTGTTCAAGAAACTGGTGGAAGATTACCCCGGCATGGAACCCCACATCAAACGCGGCGTGGCCGTGTCAATTGACGGAAAAATTTACCGTGACAGCTGGGAGACGATGTTGCCAGCGAATGCCGAAATCTATTTGCTGCCGAGGATTCCGGGGGGATAGCACTGTCAATATTTTGTTGACATGTGTAAGCTATTTGGCTACGTTACTTGCGTGATCAAGTCATTCCAAAGCAAAGAGCTATCGATCCTTTGGACAAGCGGAAAATCAAGAATTGACCCCAGAATGCACAAGAGAATTTTAATTCGTTTGGATACTCTGGATAGCGTGACCACAATCGACGGCATTAACATTCAGGGCTATAATTTCCACCCACTTCGCGGTTTCAAGCCGACGCGATATAGCGTTCACGTAAACGGCCCATGGTGCATCACATTTGAGTTTTTGGATGGACACGTTCATCAAGTAGATTTCGAGCAATATCATTAGGAGTAAACCAGTGACAACTTACAAGGCCGTTCGCAATCTGGCGCGGTGCCCATCGCATCCCGGTGCCGCCCTTGCAGATATTCTGATGGGTATCAGTGTTTCAAAAACCGAGATCGCCTCAATGCTTGGCATCTCCCGCCAGCACCTCTATGACCTGCTGGCCGAACGTAAACCCGTCTCACCCAATATTGCGGCAAGGATTGGCAAGGTTTTCGGCGGCGGAGCCAGTACATGGATACACATGCAAGCCGCCTACGACGCTTGGCACGCCGAGCGGGATATTGATGTAAGCCATATCAAGGCAATCAAAGCGGCGTGACGTGATGATTGCCGACTCATTCAGCGTAGTCCGAGGACAATATCAAGGGTCTCATACAATTACCCGCAAATCACTTCGTTCGATCCAAAGAGAATTTTCAACCTCATTGTGAGAAGGCAATCCCACACTCTTTAGTGCTACGTCAAAAACAACGAGAACTCTATTTTTGTTGATTTCTTTTGGAGGAGCGTTATCAATAACGACACCAGATGACCCAACTAAATCCAAAAAATTTTCGCAACGATTTGCATTTATTGACTTGGCGGTTTTTCTATTGAATGACACTAACAAAACCTTCGATCCTATTGGTAGTTCACTACTCATCACAACCTACCTTAGCCTCAAATAAAAAAGCTGCGATTATATATTGATTCACTTTCCTTGATCACATTTATGAATAGAAGAACTATCATTCCAACATCCCATCAATCTCATCCCGCATCGGCATCGAAGGCGCAGTACCGGGTTTGGTCACTGATAGCGCTGCTGTTGCACAGCCAAAGCGCGCAGCATCAACCGGGGATTTTCCTTCGCCGATGGCGACCGCAAACGAACCGTTGAAGGCGTCGCCTGCGCCCGTTGTATCCACGACATTCACCTTGAAGCCGGGCACATGGACGGATTGCGTGGCGTTGTGCAGCAACACGCCGTTGGCGCCTAAGGTGATGAGGGCTGACTTTGTGCCAAGTTTCAGGATGGCATCCCCGGCGCGGCGGGCGTCATCCAGCGACTGCACCTTGATGCCAGTGATTTCCTCGGCTTCGGTTTCGTTGGGCGTCACGTAATCACACAGCGCATATATCCCGGGGTCAATCTTGGCGGCGGGCGCCGGATTTAAGATGGTGATGACACCGGCTTTGCGCGCCAGCTCCAACCCGCGCCTGCCCGTAGCAACCGAGGTTTCAAGCTGAGTGATAAAGACCTTGGACCCTGCAATGGCGCTTTCAGCAGCCGAGACGTCATCAGGCGTCAGGGTTCCCGCCGCACCCGGCTCCACGATGATGGCATTGTTGCCTGTTTCGCTGGACACAAAAATGAATGCGGCACCCGTGGGCGATGTATCGGACAGCAGCACTTGGGTGGTGCTGATACCGTCGTCTCCCCAGGTCTTGAGTGCGATCTCACCAAAAGGATCACGGCCAATCTTGGCGATAAAGCTCACATCGCCGCCTGCCCGCGCCGCCGCCACGGATTGGTTTGACCCCTTGCCACCCGGCCCCATGGCAAAGCCCTGCCCCATGATGGTCTCACCCATAACCGGCAAGCGCTTGGCACGGAATGCAAGATCGGCAACAAAGATGCCGAGAATGGCGATGCGTGGTTTCGTCATGCCGCCGCCGGAGCAATGACGCCTTTTTTTAAAACGAAGCAGCCATAAAAGCGCGTCTCGCCCGTGGCGATCACGCAATAGGCGCGTTTGGCAAGATCATAAAAGGCAAAACGCTCTATACATTCCATAGGCCAAGCACGCCCTTCCGCCTTATCGATTTCACTTTGCACTTCCATTTGTACAGGAGCGATATCTTTGGGATTGCCGCCCACTTCCATGCGACCCGCGGGCTTGTCAACAAAACTGTCCAGCGGCATGACAGAGAGAATGGCCCGCGCCGCACGGGCCGCACTCACGCCATCAATGCGCAGGAGCTTGCCATGCACGGTTTGCTTGGCAACCGAGTCCGCCGGAAAATTCGTATCGCAGATGATGAGGTCATCGCCATGCCCCATGGCGCGCAGGGCATAGAGCACATCGGCATTCAACAGCGGATCAAGTGATTTGAGCACGGCCTTCTCCCAGTTTTATTTTTGTGGAAGTGAACCACAAATCAGCGGCACATCCAATATTTTTTCTTCGAGGTTTACGTCGTCACCCCGGCGATCAACAACCATGAAGCGGCTCTCAGCATCCGCCACCAGAAGCGGATGGTGCCACACATTGCGGGCATAGTTCACACCTTGGCGACCTATCGCTGTAAACGCGCGAAAGCTGGCGGGATCACTGGGATCTGCGCACACCACCACCAGCCATGACCTGTCCTGCAGGGGGTAAAAAATCTGGCTACCCAGGGGATGGCGTTCCATGAGGTCAAGCCTGATGGGCGAAGGTCGGGGCTTCGCAATCACGATGCTCACATTGGTTGAACTTGCATCCACCCGCGCCAGATCATTGTAACGCTCGGCATAACCCTGATTGATGGAAAAATGTTGCGCGCCCTCGATCTCTATCACCTCACCAAACGCCGCAAAGGCTGCGCGCGTGAGCGGTTGCGGCGTGAGCGTGATCATATCTTCAGTTTCATGTGGCGGTTCACATCCTTGTAGAGCAGATAGCGGAACCGGCCGGGACCACCCGCATAACAGGCCTGCGGACAGAAGGCGCGGAGCCACATGTAATCACCGGCCTCCACCTCAACCCAATCCTGATTGAGCCGGTACACCGCCTTGCCTTCGAGCACATAGAGCCCGTGTTCCATGACATGGGTTTCCGCAAAGGGAATGACACCACCGGGTTCAAAATTCACAATCGTCACATGCATGTCATGGCGCATGTCGTCGGGAGCCACAAAGCGCGTGGTGGACCACACGCCGTTGGTATCCGGCATTGCGGTGGGGGTGATGTCTTGCTCATTCACAACGAAGGCCTCCGGCTTGCCGATGCCCTCCACTGCTTCGTAGGCTTTGCGGATCCAATGAAAGCGCACGAGATCATTCGAACCGTTTTTTACACTCCAATTCGCAGCAGGTGGAATGAAGGCATAACCGCCGGGTTGCAGGTCGTGGCTTTTGTCCGCAATGGTGAGATGCAGCACGCCTTCAACAACAAACAATACGCCTTCGGCATTCACATCAAGCTCCGGCTTGTCGCTACCCCCACCGGGCGAGACCTCCACGATGTATTGCGAAAATGTTTCTGCAAATCCGGAGAGCGGACGCGCCAACACCCAGGCCCGCGTCTTCTCCCAAAAGGGAAGATAACTCGCCGTGATATCGCGGATGACACCCTTGGGGATGACGGCATAGGCCTCGGTAAACACCGCGCGGTCCGTAAGCAATGTGGTTTGCGGTGGCAGGCCGCCCTGGGGCGAGTAGTAATTGCGGTCAGTCATGTGGTGTCCTCAAGCGATAAACACGGCGCGGAAATCATTGACATTGGTAAGCGTTGGCCCCGTGATGATCTGGTCGCCCACGGCTTCAAAGAATCCATGGCCGTCATTATTGGCCAGCGAACCCCAGGGATCAATGCCCAAGCTGCGGGCACGCGCCAAGGTGTCCGGCGTGATGAAGGCCCCTGCCACTTCGCACACACCATCAACCCCATCCGTATCAGCCGCAAGGCCAGTAATCCCGGCGGCACCATTCAGCTTGAGCGCCAACGCCAACAGAAACTCCACATTCCGCCCGCCTGCCCCCGTACCTTTCACCGTAACAGTGGTTTCGCCACCTGAAATAATAACGCAAGGCGATGGCAGCGGTTGGCTGAAACGGCGCACCTGCTGGGCAATGCCCGCCATTATAAATCCCACCTCGCGTGCCTCGCCTTCCAGCGAGTCGCCGAGAATAAGAGGTGTAATGCCGTGGGCGCGCGCAACGGCAGCGGCGGCTTCGAGAGATTTCTGCGGCGAGGCAATAAGCTTGGTTTCGGCGTTGGCCAAACGTAGGTCACCCGGCTTTGGTGTTTCGTCCGCTGCCTGCTGCAAATGCCGCGTCACCGCAGGAGGTACATCCAATTTGTATTTTGCGATAATGGCGCGGGCCTCGGCAAATGTCGTGGGGTCCGCAATCGTAGGGCCGGAACCCACCGCCGCGAGGTCATCCCCCGGCACATCGGAAATCACCAGCGTGACCACGTGTGCGGGGTAAGCAGCAGCGGCAAGCCGTCCACCCTTGATGGCCGAGAGATGCTTGCGCACGCAGTTCATTTCCAAAATCGGTGCACCACTCGTGAGCAGCGCACGATTGACAGCCCGTTTTTCTTCCATTGAGATACCATCCGCCGGAAGACTGAGCAGCGCCGACCCGCCACCGGACATCAGCGCAATCACGAGATCATCCTTGGTGAGCCCTTGTACCAATTCCAGCATGCGCCGCGCGCCGCGCGTTCCCGCATCATCGGGAACCGGATGGGCCGCTTCAATGATTTCAATCTGCTTGCAAGGAACACCGTGGCCATAACGCGTGACAATCAGGCCCTCAAGCGGGCCACCCCAAGAAATCTCCAAGGCTTGCGCCATCGCAGCAGATGCTTTTCCCGTGCCCACCACAAGCGTTCGCCCTTTTGGTTTCGCAGGCAAATTCTGCGGCACGCATTGAGTCGGCATGGCGGCGGCAACGGCGGCATCAAACATGGCGCGCAGGAATATGCGTGTTTCGTCAGGTGTCATCATAATCCGTCATCCATCCCAGTCCTGCAACCGTCTCGTTCAGCGGTTTATATTCAGCGCCCACCCAACCATCATATTCCAACGCGTCGATATGTTTGAGAATGCGCGCATAATTGATGGTGCCCGTGCCTGGCTCATGGCGGCCCGGATCGTCGGCGATCTGGATATGCCCGATACGCGGCATCAGCTGCGTAAGTGTTTCTTCCAACCTGCCCTCCATGCGCTGCATGTGATAGACATCATATTGCAGCTTCACATTATCAGAACCGACAGCATCCAGCACGGACATGCCATCTTTCGAGGAGTTCAGAAAGAATCCGGGGATGTCATGAAAGTTGATGGGTTCGACAACGAGCAGGATGTTTTCTTTTTTCAATGCCGCAGCGGCGAAAACAATATTGGATACGAGTGTTTCAAACGCGTGACCGCGCGAAACATTATCGGGGAGAATTCCTGCGAGACAATTTACCTTGGGACAGCCAAGCGCCTTGGCGTAGTCAATGACTGTGCCCACACCATCCTGAAATTCGTGCGCACGGTCCGGGTGACATGCGATGCCGCGCTCACCTTTTTCCCAATCACCGGCAGGCATATTGAACAGGGCCTGTTGCAAGTTGTTTTCTGCAAGCAGTTCAGCGATGCGCTCAGGTGGGTAGGAATAGGGCGACACATATTCAACCGCTCTGAACCCGGCACGCGCCGCAGCAGCAAACCGTTCAACAAAGGGATGCTCGCAAAACAGCATGGAGAGATTGGCTGAAAATTTTGGCATTACGCAGGAAAATTCCTGTGCCAGTGTTTGGCGATATCAACACGCCTGGCAATCCACACCTTGTCATGGGATTGCACATAGTCGATGAACTTCGCCAAACCAACTGCGCGACCGGGACGACCGACAAGGCGGCAATGCAAACCCACCGACATCATCTTCGGCGAGCCACGCTTTCCCTCCTCGTAAAGACAATCAAAGCTGTCTTTGAGATACTGGAAAAAATGTTCGCCTGTGTTGAAGCCTTGCGGCGTGGCAAAGCGCATGTCGTTGGCATCAAGCGTATAGGGAATAACCAAATGCTTATTCACCCAATAGGGCAGATCATCCGCGTAACTATCTGACGAATAGAGAAATCCACCCTCCTCCGCCACCAGCCTTTGCGTGTTCATCGAGCAGCGCCCGGTGTACCAACCAAGGGGCCGCGTGCCGGTCACCTCCGTATGAATGCGAATGGCTTCGGCGATTTGGCGGCGCTCTTCGTCTTCCGGCATATCCTTGTGTTCAATCCATTTCAAACCGTGGCTGGCAATCTCCCAACCCGCCTCGATCATCGCGCGGGTTTGTTCAGGTGAACGCTGCAGGGCCGTTGCAACACCATAAATCGTGAGCGGAATTTTGCGCGATGTGAACATGCGCCACAGCCGCCAGAAACCAGCGCGCGCGCCATATTCATAAATCGATTCCATGTTCCAGTGACGCTGGCCCGGCCATGCCGCAGCCCCAACAATTTCAGAGAGGAACGCTTCGGAAGCCGCATCACCATGCAGAATGTTGTTCTCGCCACCTTCTTCGTAGTTCAAGACAAACTGCACGGCGATGCGTGCACTATCCGGCCATTTGGGATCGGGAATGGCCCGGCCATAACCCAGCATGTCACGCGGATAGTCTGTCATGAACCTTCTCCCCTGCCACATAGGTTGCGGTGATCGCCCGGTCATCTCCCAAAATCATCAGTGCAAAGAGCATATCCTCAAGCGATTCTGACAACTCTTGTCGCGCTGCAAGCACGGATGTTGCCTTTTGGTCGAGCACGACGATATCTGCAAACTTGCCAACTTCCAGCGCACCCGTATCGCCATCAATCCGCAAACGCTCCGCATTGCCCCGCGTGGCCAGGCGAAACAGCTCAAGGGCTGTTGGCTTGTAGCCCGTGAGCATTTGCACCTTGTAGCTTTCCCCCAAGGTCGCGAGCATGGAATAACTCGTGCCCCCACCCACATCCGTTGCAATGGCCAAACCAACAGGACGTTCCGCCTTGCCAAGATGTGCCATGGACATGAGACCGGACCCGAGAAAATTGTTTGATGTGGGACAATGGGCAACAGTGGCCCCCGCCTCGCTCAGGCGTTGGCATTCACTGTCCGAGAGATGAATGCCATGGGCAAAAATGCCGTGATCCGTCACCAGACCGAAACGCTCATACACCGCCGTGTAATCCCTCTCGTTCGGAAACAGGGATTTTACCATGGCAATCTCACCCGCACTTTCCGAAATATGCGTTTGCATCAGCGCATCGGGGTAGGACTGCAGCAGCTCGCCTGCCACCTTCAATTGGGCTTCGGTGGATGTCACGGCAAAACGCGGGCTCACCGCATAGCGCAACCGCCCCTTGCCATGCCACGCATGATAGAGCTCCTCACTCTCGCGACCACCCGTCGTCGCATCATCAAGAACAGCCGGAATGGCGTTGCGGTCCATCATGGTCTTTCCCGTCACCAATGCCATATTGCGAGTGTGCGCCGCATTGAACAAAGCATCCGCACAGGTTTTATGAACCGAGCAGAAGGTGGATGTCGCCGTTGTGCCATTGCTGAAAAGATGCTTCAGGAAAATATCAGCATTCGCTTGCGCATAAGCCGCATCGCCATAGCGCGCCTCCTCGGGAAAGGTGTAGCGCGTGAGCCAGTCCATCAAATCCTTGGCGGGTGCTGCCAGAATGCGAAGCTGCGGGAAATGGATATGGGCGTCAATAAAGCCCGGCATGACGATATTGTCACCGTAATCATCGCAAACCAGCATTTGAAACGGTCGCGGCAACAGCGACATTGGCCCAACCCACAGAATGGTACCATCGTCGCCAACGACCACCGCTCCTTTGCGTTCATGATGCACTTCCGAATGGTCTTTGCCGAAGCTCAGGGTTTGCCCGCGAATAAGCTTGCTCATGGCGACACACGGTCTTCAATGCGAAAACGAAAAATCCTGCACACCTGTTCAAGCGCCATGGCAAATTCATCGTCACGCGTATTGTTCACCCGCTCCGTAAAGCTCGCAATAATCTGGTGTTTTGTGGCACCCCTTACGGCGAAGATAAATGGAAAATCAAACTTGGATTTATAGAGCTCGTTGAGGTGGGTGAAACGCGCAAATTCATCGGCTGACAAACTGCCCAGCCCGGCATGGGCCTGCTCGCGGTGGGACTCATCGGTGAGCTTTGCGCGCGTCGCAAGGTCGGGATGGACGCGGATAAGGGCAAGTTGTGCTGTTTCCGAAGCCGCCATCACAACATCGCGAAAGCTCGCAATCATCGCCTCGCGCGATGCAAAGGGACGCTGTGCGGCCACATTGCGCGCCACCCACGGCGAATGTTCTGCCACATCAGCAAAGCCTGCTTCAAATTCAGAAGGGCCTAACGCGTTCACCTCTTCGATATCAATCATTGTGCTGCAATCCACGCGCCCAGTTTTGCGCGCTCCTCCGGCAACATGCCCGTCTTGTTGCCCATCGGCATGGCCTTGTTGACCACGGCCTGCGTATTGATTTGCTGCGCATATCGCTTCAGGTTTTCGAATGTTTCTAGTTGAATTCCCTTGGGTGCCACTTTCACCGTTGCATCGCTTGGCACAGCGGCATGGCAGGCGCTGCAACGCGTTTGAACAATGGTCAACGCTTCATCATCGGTGACCACACCGGCATAAGCTGCTTGCTTGGCAGGCTCCGTCAGCCACAAGGCAGTGGCCAGCACGATCCCAATAAACGGAATGGCCCAGCTGATATTAGTAATGGGTTCGCCCACCTCCACACGCAGCAGGAAATGCCTGAGCGTTGCACCACCAATCACGATGAGGCCAATGACCATCCAGCCATGGGGATTTTCCGTGAGCATCGCGTAATGGTTGCTCACCATCATCAACAGAACAGGCAATGTGAGATAGGTGTTGTGCAGCGAGCGCTGCTTGCCCGTCATACCAAAGCGCGGATCAGGTTTTTCACCACGGAGCAGGCTTTGTGTCGATTTCCGCTGGTTGGGAATGATCACCATGAACACATTGGCGGCCATGATCGTGCCAATAAATGCACCGACGTGGATGAAGGCACCGCGCCCTGAGAACACATGGGTGAAGCCGTAAGCGGCACCCAGAATAAGGGCAAAAACGGCAAGTGCCAACAAGCCGGGCATTTGCACTAAAGGTGACCTGCATATCACATCATAAACAATCCAGCCCGCAGCCAGACTTGCAACGGAAATGCCAATGGCCTGCCATGGCGTGAGAGCCATAACGGCGGGATCAATCAGGAATGAACTGGCATTGATGTAGTATTGCAGGATGAGCAGCACAAAACCCGTCACCCATGTGAGATAGGCCTCCCATTTGAACCAGATCAAATGATCGGGAAGTGTTTGGGGTGCGACCATGTATTTCTGCACGTGATAGAAACCACCACCATGAACTTCCCACGCTTCACCGGATACACCTTCAGGCAGTCTCGCCGCCTTGCGCAGGGAAAAATCCAGTGCCACAAAGTAGAAACTCGTGCCGATCCACGCGATGCCGGCGATCATATGCCCCCAGCGGGCGAGCAAATTCAGCCACTCAACCAGATAGGGGTCCATAACGAAGCCTTTCATGAAAACGCCTGCCGCAAATCATTTCGCGGCAGGCGAAATTTGGTATTTATAGAATGTTATTGCGGCAGCTTGTCGTCAACACCTTTGACATACCAGTTCATGCCCAGAATGTCGCCATCGCCAATGGATTTACCCGCTTCACCCACGACACTGCCATCCTGTTTGGTGATGGGGCCTGTGAAGGGGTTCAGCTTGCCGGAGGTAATGTCGGCTTGCGTTGCCGCGGCCATCTTGGCCACATCGTCCGGCATATTGGCATAAGTCGCCATGGTCACGGCACCTTCGGCCATGCCATCCCAAGACTGTTGCGAGGCCCATGAGCCGTCCATGCCAGCCTTGACGCGCTTGATGTAGTATGGTCCCCAGCTGTCAACGATCGCAGTCAATTGTGCCTTGGGCGCAAATTTCATCATATCAGACGCTTGGCCAAAACCCAGCTTGCCCTGCTCCTGTGCAATTTGCAGGGGTGCTGTCGAATCCGTGTGCTGTACCATGATGTCCGCACCTTGGCTCAAGAGAACCTTGGCGGCATCGGCTTCCTTGCCCGGATCAAACCATGTATTGGCCCAAACAATCTTGACCTTGAAATCGGGGTTGACCGACTGCGCGCCCAACATGAACGCATTGATTCCGGCAACAACCTCAGGAATAGGGAACGACACAATATAGCCTGCTGTTCCGGTCTTGGACATTTTGGCGGCAATCTGGCCAATGACGTAGCGTCCCTCATGGAATTTTGAATTATAGGTCGTGACATTGGCTGCCGTTTTGTAACCGGTTGCATGCTCAAATTTCACATCCGGAAATTTGGCTGCAACTTTGAGTGTGGGTTCCATAAATCCAAAAGACGTTGTGAAGATCATCTTGCAGCCGTCGCGGGCCAGACGCTCTATGGTACGGTCTGAATCAGCTTCAGCGACGTTTTCAACAAACACAGTCTCTACCTTGTCGCCAAGTTCGGCAACAACGGCCTTGCGGCCCTGGTCATGCTGGAACGACCAGCCGCCATCACCAACGGGTCCAACATAAATCCAGCAGGCTTTATAGGCTTCAGCGAGCGAAGCAGTGCTTCCCAGCCCCAAAGCCATTGCAGCCACGGCTGCACTCATCATCAGTTTTTTCATTGCGTCATCTCCCTCAAAAAAATAGCCAGTGTTGTGCTTGCTGATCACCTATCAGGCACAAAACTTTGCGCAAGACAAGCAGGCGTGTTGGCTCTGGTCAATCTCTTGTTCCCAGAAATGACGATAAGTGCGGTAATTGTCACCAGATAAGGCAGAGAGGACAGGAATTGCGATGGAATTCCCAGTCCCATGGACTGTACGACAAAGCCAAGAATGGAAACCGCCCCAAAAAGATAGGCTCCAACCAGCGTCCGCAATGGCCGCCAAGAGGCAAAAACCACAAGCGCCAGCGCAATCCAGCCACGTCCCGCCGTCATGTTTTCAATCCACTGCGGCGTATAGGCCAGTGAAAGATAAGCTCCGGCAAGTCCCGCACAAGCACCGCCAAACATGACACTGAGATAGCGGATGGCAATGACACGGTACCCCAAGGCGTGAGCCGATTGATGGTTGTTTCCAACAGCGCGAATGACAAGGCCAAGTTTGGTTCTGAACAACACGTAGGAAACGGCAGCAGTCAGAAATAGTGAGAACGGCGCAAGCGCATCCACGCCACCAAATGTCGGCATCTTGAAGCCCGGTTGCCCCACAAAGCTTTCACCAATCAAGCCGGACAGACCAAGCCCCAACAACGTAAGCGCAAGCCCGGACGCCACCTGGTTGGCCACCAGTGTAAGCGTGAGAAAACCAAAAAGAAGCGACATGGCGACACCTGCCACGATAGCTGCAACCATGCCAAGCGTGGTTGAGCCAGTCAAAAGCGCCACTGCAAATCCGGCAACAGCCCCCATCACCATCATGCCCTCAACACCAAGATTGAGCACACCGGAGCGCTCCACAACCAGTTCACCAAGAGCCGCGATCAATAAAGGCGTGGCTGCAGTAACAATTGTGAGAATGACGGCGAGTGATTGATCCATATCCTCTACTCCACCGCACCAAGCAAGGGCTTGCGTCCACTCTCAAACGTGATGCGGTAAAGGATCAGCGTGTCACAGGAGAGAATAAAGAACAGCAACACGCCTTGAAACACCTTGGCGATCTTGTCAGAAATACCAAGCGTCACCTGTGCTGCCTCACCGCCGATATAACTCAAGGCCAGCAACAATCCAGCGAACAACACGCCAACCGGATTGAGTCTGCCGAGAAACGCCACGATGATGGCTGCAAAACCATAACCTGGCGAAATTTGCGGTTGCAGTTTGCCAACCACACTTGCCACTTCACAAATGCCTGCAAGGCCCGCCAGACCGCCTGAAAGCAGAAAACAAAACAGCACCATTCTATCACGCGAAAATCCGGCAAAACGGCCCGCACGAGGCGCGCTGCCTGTAACCTTGATTTCAAAACCCTTGAGGGTTTTCTGCATCAGAAATGCCAGCGCCGCACACGCGAACATCGCAAAGAGCGCGCCAAAATGAATAGTGCCGCCGAATGTCGGCAGCAACTGCCAGCCCTCAAAACTCTGAGTCACCGGAAAATTATAGCCCTTGGGATCGCGCCAAGGCCCGCGCACCAACCAATCCAGAAACAATTGTGCGACATAAACCAGCATCAAGGATGTGAGGATTTCATTGGCATTGAAGCGCGTGCGCAGCAGGCCCGGAATCAATCCAAACAGGGCACCGCCAATTGTACCCATCACCAACATGACAATGAGTATCGAAGGATCCTGCCATGCGGGAAACATGACGGGCGCAATGCTGCCAGTAATGGCGCCAATAGTGAGTTGCCCTTCGGCACCAATGTTCCACACATTAGCCATGTAGCAGACAGCAAGTCCAACACCGATCAACACAAGCGGAGTGGCCTTGACGATGAGTTGTTCGATGGACCATACTTGCGTAAGTGGCTCAACAAAATAGACGTAAAGTCCTCGGAGTGGATTGATGCCGAGCATCGCAAACATCACGGCACCAAAAGCCACCGTGAGCAGTAACGCCAGAAATGGCGAGACAAGAGCGAAGAACGTTGAACGATCACTGCGCTTTTCAAGAACGAGCTGCATGAAGCCCCACTTTCTTCTCATGCGCGCCGGCCATCAGAAGACCGATCCTTTCCGCCGTCATCTCATGGGCCGGAAAGGCTTGCGAAAGTTCACCGCGAGAGATCACTGCAATACGGTCCGCCAACTCAAAAATTTCATCAAGATCTTGGCTGATCACCACAACAGCGGAACCTGAACGCGCGAGATCAATCAGGGCTTGCCGCACAGTTGCTGCAGCGCCTGCATCCACACCCCATGTCGGCTGGTTGACAACAAGTACTTTCGGCTTGCGATCAAGCTCACGCCCCATCAAAAACTTTTGCAGGTTTCCACCTGATAATGAACGCGCTTCTGGATCAGGCTTTCCCTTTCGCACATCATAGGCCTTGATCACCCGATCAGTCACGCGGTTTGCAAGGCCGCGATCAAGAATGCCTTTTGTGGCAAGTGACACATCGTCGGAATGGCGTGTGAGCACAACATTCTCTGACAGTGGCAGTGTTGGCACTGCTCCATGACCCAGACGCTCTTCAGGCACAAAAGCAGCACCCATTTTGCGCCGCGCAATCACGCCGCTGGAGCCGACCGCAGTGCCATCAATCAGCACGGAAGAGTTCTGGCTCACGGCACGTTCACCCGAAATCGCATCGAATAATTCGGACTGGCCATTTCCTGCAACACCCGCAATGGCGACCACTTCACCCCCGCGCACATCCAGAGTGATGTTCTTGAGTTCAACCGCAAACGGTCCATCGGCGGCAAGATTGGCACTGTGCAACGCAAAGCGTATGGCACCCTCCCGGGGTGCCTTGGCTGCGCGCACCGCATGCACGTCGCCACCCACCATCAGCCGCGCCAGACTGGCAGCCGTTTCCTTGGCGGGGTCGCAGGTGGCCACAACCTTCCCTTGCCGCAAAATTGTTGCCGCATGGCAGAGGCGTTTCACTTCTTCGAGCCGATGCGAGATATAAAGGACAGAACAGCCTTCAGATGCGAGCCGCTTCAAGGTGACAAAAAGCTGGTCCGCTTCCTGTGGTGTAAGAACGGCCGTGGGTTCGTCCAGAATGAGCAGTTTTGGTTCCTGCAAAAGACAACGCACAATTTCAATGCGCTGCCGTTCACCCACAGACAGATCCGCAACCACGGCGGACGGGTTCAGCGGCAAGCCATAGTCCTTGGAAACACGGGCCACTTTTTCCGAGAGTGCCGCAAGGTCAAATGTTCCGGGCAGTGCCAAAGCAATGTTTTCTACAACAGTCAACGCGTCAAAGAGTGAGAAGTGCTGGAACACCATGCCAATGCCAAGCTTGCGCGCGGCGTTGGGGCTGGGAATATCAACGGTTTTGCCCAACCATTTCAACGTGCCAGATGTTGGCCGCAGGGAACCATAAATCATTTTTACAAGTGTGGATTTACCAGCACCGTTTTCTCCCAGCAAGGCGTGAATCTCACCCTGAGCCACACGAAGGGATACACCATCATTGGCACGCAAAGTACCAAACACTTTGACGATGTCGATTGTTTCCAGCAGATAATCCGATGTTGCCGTCATGCACGCCTCTTGGTCGCCACTTTATCCAAACTGGTGCGCTCTGCGAGGGGAAGTTCATTACTTCTCAACAACTCATCGCGTTCGATCAGTTGCACTACCGTTGCTGCTGCAATCGCGGAGGGATGCTTGGATTTTATGCTGGAAATGCCTATTGGACAGGCAAGTCCAGCAATTCGGTCGTCATCCACCTTCGCATCCCCCAAGCGGCTCACGAACCGCGCCCGTTTGGTGGCGCTCCCAATCACGCCGACATAGGCAAAACGGCTGTCGCGTAGGGCAGCATCGACAATCTCAAAATCCAGTGCATGGGAGTGGGTCATCACCAATGCAAAACTCCCCGCTGGTGCGTGCGCCATTTCGGAAACAGAAGTGGAACTTTGAATGGCTTTTACATTGGTGGGAACCACAGCGGGAAACGCACCATCACGTTGGTCAATCCATGTGACGTCAAAAGGCAGGGGCGCAAGCGCCAAGACGAGCGCACGACCCACATGGCCAGCGCCAAAGAGATAGAGTTTGCGGAGTTCATCTCCGAAGTGTTCGACAAAGGCCGGTTTAAAAATGCGCCCGTGCAACGTGAACGAACCCGCTGCTTCCCGGGCTGAAAATTTCCGCGCATCCGCCAGACAATTGCGATCAAAAACTTCGGTTACGAGTTGAACCCGTCCACCGCAACATTGGCCAAGATCAGGTCCAAGGGAATGACTGCTCAATTTCTGTTGCACGGGCTGCCCCAACAGACCCTGCGCCTTGGCCATCGCATGCCATTCTAAAGTGCCGCCACCGATACTACCGTGGTAACCCTGAGGTGTCACAATCATCCGCGCACCAACCTCACGCGGGGCCGAGCCGTCAACCCGTACAACCGTGACCATGGCGCACGTATCATGCGCTTCCAACGCCTTCACGATATGCGCCCAGGTTTTCATGACTGCATCGACTTCACAGCGCGAAGAATGGCCTCCGGTGTTGCAGGCACAACCAGCTTCGGCGCAACTCCCGGATTGAGCCCCGCAATGGCATCATTGATCGCGCACCACACGGAGATAGGAAGCATCAGAGGTGGCTCGCCCACAGCTTTTGATCGGTAGATTGAATCAGAAGGATTGCCACCGCTGTCATACAAATTCACGCGGAAATCTTCCGGTACATCGGATGCGCAGGGAATTTTATAGGTGGATGGCGCATGGGTGCGCAACACGCCCTTGTCGTCGTAGATCAGCTCCTCCGTTGTAAGCCAGCCCATGCCTTGCACAAAGCCACCTTCGATCTGGCCAACGTCGATGGCAGGGTTCAGCGAATGACCCACATCATGCAGAATATCAACGCGGTCCACCCGCATCTCACCCGTAAAAGTGTCGATGGTCACTTCCGAGCACGACGCGCCGTAGGCAAAATAGAAAAATGGATTGCCGGTAGCGTTGGGGCGGTCCCACGTGATCTCCGGCGTGGCATAAAAACCTGTCGACGAGAGTGAAACCCGTGCGATGTGACACGCCTTTGCCAATTCGCCAAAGCTCATGCTGTGGTTACCGGAAATCACGCGACCATTTTCAAACCGGATTTTTGACGCCGCAACTTTCCAGTCCTTGGCAGCAACATCCGCCATCCGTTCCTTGATTGCAGCAGCTGCATTCTTTGCCGCCATCCCGTTCAGATCCGTACCCGAAGATGCAGCCGTCGGCGATGTATTCGGAACCTTGCCGGTTGTGGTAGCGGTGATGTTGACCATATCAACCGCAATGCCAAATTCTTGCGCCACAACCTGGGCAATCTTGATGTAAAGCCCTTGTCCCATTTCCGTGCCACCGTGATTGAGATGCACGGACCCATCCGTATAGACATGCACCAACGCCCCGGCCTGGTTGAGATGGGTAAGCGTAAAGGAAATACCAAACTTGACCGGTGTCAGCGCAATACCCTTTTTGAGGATGGCACTCTCGTCATTGAATTTTCGGATGGATTTGCGTCGCGCGCGGTAATCCGATGATTTTTCCAGCGCCTCAATAATCTCGAGCGCGATGTTGTCTTTGACCTTCTGTTTGTAGGGCGTCACATCACGCCCGCGTCCATACAGGTTTCGTTTGCGCACATCGAGCGGATCGAGTCCGGTTTCCATTGCGATCCGGTCCATCATGCGTTCGGCAAACACCATGCCCTGCGGTCCGCCAAATCCGCGAAAGGCAGTATTGGAAACGGTATTGGTACGCAAACGCCGCGACTTGATGTGATAGGCGGGATAGAAATAGGCATTGTCCGCATGAAACATGGTGCGGTCACACACGCCTTGCGAGAGGTCTGCCGAATAGCCACATCGTGCCAGAAATTCCACATCAGTTGCCGTGATGCGCCCCGACGCGTCATATCCCACTTTATAATCAATACGCACGTCATGGCGCTTTCCCGTCATCATCATGTCGTGGTCGCGGTCAAGACGGCATTTCGCAGGACGCCCTGTTACATGGGCCGCAAGCGCTGCGAGCGCTGCCCATTGCGCTGCCTGGCTTTCCTTGCCACCAAACGCACCACCCATGCGGCGGCACTCGCATGTCACCATGGCATCAGGAAGTTTCAACATCTTAGCAATGCAATGCTGAACCTCCGTGGGGTGTTGGGTGGAAGAGTAAACAACCATGCCACCTTTTTCTTGTGGGCTTGCAAGAGCAACTTGTCCTTCGATATAAAAGTGCTCCTGCCCGCCTACATGAAAGCTTTCTGTGATAACATGAGGCGATGCCTTCAAAGCTTTGGCAACATCTCCCAGCTTGAACGCATATTCCGGCACAACATCTTTCGTGCCAAAAGCCATCGCATCTTCAACGGTTACCGCAGGCCGATCAGCGGCGATTTCAATCTTGGCCAGCCGCGCCGCACGTCGCGCGATATCGCGCGTTTCGGCCACCACGGCGAAAATGACCTGACCATGAAATGCGACTTCCCCATCTGCCAAGATGGGATCATCACCAAGGGCAGGACTGCAATCATTCACCCCCGGAATATCCTCAACCGTGAGCACAGCGACAACACCCGGAAAACACCGCACGGTATCAAGGTTCAAATTTTCAATACGGCCGCAGGCAGCGTCTGCCGCATAACCCGGCTCCACATGCAGTGTGCCTTCGGGTTCGCGCATGTCATCGACGTAAATCGCAGTCCCCAGCGCATGCAACGCAGCACTGTCATGGGCAAGAGCACGGCCAATGGAACCGGACATATCAAGCGGCCTCTTCCCGAAGCCCGGAAAGGCGCGTGTCGCGTGAACGGCCCGACCCCACCTCCATCAGCGCCTTGCAAAGCAACGCCTTTGCCATCTCCACGCGATACGCCGCCGAAGCCCGCATATCGGAAATGGGTTGATAGTCTTCATGCAATGCCGAAAGCGCTGCGTTCCAGCTCAACGCATCGTCGAACGAAGCACCCACGAGCGCAGCCTCCGCTTGAGCCGCCCGCTTCGGCGTTGCCGCCATGCCGCCAAAAGCAACGCGTGCGGCAGAAATCGTGCGGCCATTGAGCGTAAACTTGAAAGCCGCCATGACAGCAGAAATATCCTGATCCCTGCGCTTGGAAATCTTGTAACAGCGGAAGGCATCTCTGGGATTGAGCTTTGGCACGTCAATACGCCACACAATTTCACCCGGCTCGCGGTCCTGCTTGCCATAGGCCACAAAGAAATCCTCAAGCGGCATGGCGCGTTGTGCGTCACCGTGGCGAAGGTGCAGCGTTGCCCCCAAGGCAATCAACATGGGTGGCATATCGCCAATCGGCGAACCATTTGCAATATTGCCACCAATGGTTCCTGAAGCACGCACCTGCTTGGCACCCACTCTGCGAATGGCTTCGCCGAGATCAGGATCAATCGCAGTGAGGTAAGGTTCGGCATCCGCGTAGGTTGCACCCGCACCAATCGAGATATGTCCGACGTGGTCTTCAATCGTGTCAAACCGGTGCGCACGCCCAACGGATATAATCTTTGGCAGCACACGCAATTGTTTGGTGATCCACAAGCCAACATCCGTTGCCCCCGCAACAATCGTTGCATCGGAATGCGTTTCACAAAGCTTTGCCAAACCCCCTGCTGTGGCGGGAGCGGCAAAGAAGGATTGATCATCACCAACAAAAACATCTTCACCATCTTGAATCGTGGCCAGAAGTTCTGCACTGCTGTCAGCCACCCAGGCATCGGTAATGCGGCCATTGCAGGTCTGGCTTGCCGCATCAATGATTGGGCGGTACCCCGTACAGCGGCACAGATTTCCGGCAATGTGATCAACAATCTGCTGCCGTGTTGGCTTGAAACCAGCGTGATAAAGCGTGAACAATGCCATAATAAAACCGGGTGTGCAGAACCCGCATTGCGATGCGTGATGATCAACGAACGCCTGCTGAACAGGATGCAGTTTGCCGTCATTGGCGAGATCATCAACCGTAATCAGCTCCTTGCCATCGATCTGGCCGAGAAGCACGATGCAGGCATTCACGGGCTCATAAACAATGTGGCCATCTTCGATTGACCCCAGAGCCACAGTGCACGACCCACAGTCACCCTCGTTGCAGCCCTCCTTGGTGCCCTTGGATTTTTCTGTCAGCCGCAAATATTCCAGCAGTGTGCGCATCGGTGGGACCGCACTCAGCTCCACAACTTTGCCTTTACGTAAAAACCGAATTGTCCGTCGCGTCATTGCCTAGCTTCCCCGATACGTCGAATAGCCAAAAGGCGAAAGCAGCAGCGGCACATGATAATGTTGTGCTGTATTGGCAATGCCAAAGCAAATGGGAATGACATCGAAAAATGCCGGCGCTTCGAGCCTCATGCCCTGAGCACGCAAATAGTCCCCCGCATGAAAACGCAATTCATAGGTGCCAGCCTTGAGCGCCGCGCCCTCAAGCAAGACTTCATCCACCCGACCATCCTGATTTGTCGTGACAGTCTTCAAAAGCGCCGCATCGCTCCAAAGCTCAATTTTAAGTCCCGCGGCTGGCTTTCCGGAACTCGTATCTAAAACATGCGTCGTTAGGCGGCCCATAAGATCCCTCAAGCCGAAATTTGTATCACAGGGCTTGGGCGCGAAAAAGGGCTATAAACTGGCCCTAGGATTTGGCCGCAGGCCCAGCTATTTATTTCGACATGGATAAAGACATCAAACTTGCAGCTGATATTGGCGGCACCTTCACCGACATTGTTTTGGAACAGGGCAACCAACGCTGGAGTGGCAAGGTTCTCACTACCACCCACGCACCGGAACTTGGCGTGATTGAGGGTATCAGGCTGGTGTTTGAACAATCCGGCGTGAAATCTGGAGACGTGAGCGTGTTCATCCACGGAACGACGCTGGCTACCAATGCGCTGATCGAGCGCAAAGGCGCCAAGACCGCCTTCATCACCACCAAGGGCTTCCGTGACATTCTGGAACAAGGTTATGAAAAACGCTTCGACCATTATGATTTGATGATTGAAGGCTCCGTGCCGTTGGTGCCACGCACCCTGCGTTATACGGTGAAAGAGCGCTTGTCTGCCGATGGTGACGTGTTGGTGCCGCTTGATGAGACATCGCTTCAAGATCTGGCGAGTGAATTGCGCGCGGAAAATGTGAAAGCAGTGGCGATTGGCTTTCTCCATGCCTATGCCCATGACGCGCACGAAAAGCGTGTTCGTGATATTCTGAAATCCGCTTTGGCCAAAGATGTCACGATCTGCATATCCAGCGAAGTGGCCCCCGAAATCCGCGAGTTTGAACGCTTTTCAACCGTTGTTGCCAATGCCTATGTCCGCCCTCTCATGGCGGGTTACCTCCATCGCTTGGCCGACCAGGTGAAGGACATGGGCTTGAACTGCCCGCTGTTTCTGATGATGTCCGGTGGCGGCTTGACCACGCTTGAAACGGCAACGCGCTTTCCCATTCGCCTTGTTGAATCAGGCCCCGCAGGCGGTGCAATCCTGGCATCCGAAATCGCAGCCGAATGCGCACTTCCGCATGTTGTTTCCTTCGACATGGGAGGCACCACGGCTAAGATTTGCTTGCTCACCAATGGCGAACCCGAGCGCGCCCGAAAATTTGAAATCGCAAGAGCCTACCGTGACATGAAGGGCTCCGGTATTCCCGTGCGCATTCCCGTCATCGAAATGGTGGAAATCGGCGCAGGCGGCGGCTCCATCGCCCGCGTTGATAAATTGAACCGCATCACCGCGGGGCCAGACAGCGCGGGCTCAACTCCCGGCCCCGTATGCTATGGCCGTGGCGGAACGGAACCCGCAGTGACGGACGCAAACCTCGTGCTTGGCAAAATTGATCCCGCCTATTTTGCTGGTGGCAAAATCAAATTGGACGAAGCGGGTGCCAAGACTGCATTGCAACGGGCCGTCGGCAACCCGCTGAAGCTCAGGGATTTCTGGTCCGCCGCAGGTGTCACCGAAATCGTTGAAGAAAACATGGCCAATGCCGCAAGGGTTCACGCCATCGAGCGGGGCCGTAATATTGCCGCCTGCACCATGATTGCCTTCGGCGGCGGCGCACCACTCCACGCCTGCCGCCTGGCTGAAAAAGTGGGAGTTAAAACCATCATCATTCCGAAGGGTGCAGGTGTTGGCTCAGCCATCGGTTTTCTGCGCGCACCCATTGCTTATGAAGTGACACGCAGTGCAGCGGTTTCGCTGGATACATTCAAGTCAAGCGCGGTCAACAAGCTGTTGCAAAGCATGACGCGTGATGCCCGTAGCGTCGTGGAGCCAGCCCTCGGAAAAGCCAAAGCCACCGTACAAATCATCGCGGACTGCCGCTACGTCGGGCAAGGCCATGAAATTCGTGTGTCGGTTCCCCTGAAAAAACTGAACGATGCCGATGGAAAAAAACTCAAAGCCGCCTTCGAAAAACAATACGAGCAAGTCTATGGCCTCCGCATTCCAAATCAGGAGGCGGAAGCGATAACCTGGTCAGTCACCGTTTCATCACAAACCAAAAAGCCAAAGCGCGCAATGAAATCCGGCGCCAAATCCACACCCAAAGCCCGTGGTGTTCGCCTGATTTATGATCCCGCATTGGGCAGGCAAGTCATGGCACCCGTCTATTGGCGCTTCGACATGAAGCCCGGTGCCACCTTCAAAGGCCCGGCAATTGTGGCTGAGGACGAAACTTCCACCATCGTCGGCGCCAACTTCAAAGGCACCATCAACAGCCTGGGCTATATCATTCTGGAGCGCACCACATGAGCAAATCCGCCCTTGATGCCATCCGAACCCAAGTTATGTGGAACCGCCTGATTGCCGTTGTTGAAGAACAGGCGCAATCGCTGCTGCGCACCGCCTTTGGCACAATTACGCGCGAGGCAGGCGACTTGAGCGCAGGCGTTTACAATGCGGATGGCCACATGATCGCCCAAGCCATGACCGGAACGCCCGGCCATGTGAACACCATGGCCACCGCCGTTCGCCACTTCTTCAAACACTTCCCGCAATCCACCATGAAACCCGGCGATGTCTACGTCACCAACGATCCATGGCTCGGCACCGGTCATTTGTTCGACTATGTGATGATGACGCCGGTTTTCCTCGGCAAAAAGCTTGTCGCTTTCTTCGCTAGCACCTGCCACGTGATTGACGTTGGCGGCGTTGGCATGTCAGCCAAGGCAAACTCGTCTTTTGAGGAAGGCACCCTCATTCCGCATCTCAAAATGCGTAAAGAAGGCAAGATCAATGAGGAGCTTCTCGCTGTCATCCTCGCCAACTCACGCAACCCTGTTGAAGTGCGCGGTGATCTCCTTTCGCTCGTCAGCGCCAATGATACCGGTGCGCGCCGTCTCGTCGATATGATGAAAGAGTTCAAACTCGCAACCCTGGAACCATTGGCAAAGCATATTCTCAAAACATCGGAAAAAGGCGCACGCGATGCCATCAAAACCATGCCCGAAGGCGAATGGTCCTACGAAATGCCGTTGGATGGCTACGAAGGCCCCATCACCATCAAATCCAAACTCACAATCAAGTCCGGCAAAATCACCATTGATTTTACAGGTTCTTCGGCAGCCTCAATCTTCGGCATCAATTCACCGCGCACCTACACCCACGCTTATTCCGTGTTTGGTCTGAAAGCTGTCATCGCACCCCATGTGCCCAATAACATCGGCTCGCTGTCCTGCTTTGACCTCGTCACCGAAGCGGGCACCTGTGTTGATCCCATAAGGCCCAGCCCTGTGACAGCCCGCCACGTCATCGGCCAAATGCTCGCAGACGCCGTGTTCGGTTGCCTCGCACAGGCATTGCCAGGAAAAGTGCAAGCCGAAAGTGCAGGCTCGATTTGGATATTGGGATTGAACAGTGCCCATGGCCGTGTTTCACCTAGCGAAACCGCCCACGCGAAAAGCTTCGGCGTTATCAGCATAGCACTTGGTGGCATTGGCGGCAGACCGGGAAAGGACGGTTTGGCCACAACCGCATTCCCCTCCGGCATCGGTGCCATTCCCATCGAAGTGACTGAAAACCAATGCCCGCTCTATTTCAAACACAAGGAGTACCTCATCGACAGTGGCGGTGTCGGCGAATGGCGCGGCGGTCTTTCGCAACGCATTGAAATTGCCAACCGCGAACAGGCACCCTTCACAATTTCAGCTGCAACTTTCGACCGCATCAAGAACCCGGCTCAGGGAAGAGATGGTGGAGGCTCGGGTCGCAAAGGTGTGGCACGATTGGGGTCTGGAAAAAATCTGCCAGACAAGGGCATTCACGTGGTTCCAACAGGTGACAGTCTTGTCGTCGAACTTCCCGGCGGAGGTGGATTTGGCAATCCTGAATCACGCGTTCAGACGCGCATTGAAGCCGACATCAAAGCGGGTCTGGTTAGTCTTGAAGCTGCCAACAATGATTATTTTGTAAAAGCGAGACTATGAACAAATCTTGCGGGTTCCTTGCAGCGTTGATGATTGCAGCTTCGACAATGCCTGCCCAAGCCGCAAGCTCCTGCAATGGCAAGGCAAGCACAGTCTGGGTAGCGGCCTCGCAAAGGCTAACCGTGGAAGCATTGGCCGATGGACCACGATGTGCTCAGGCCGTTATCATTCTGGTAATCCGGAATAGCAAAGGTGAACCATTGTGGATTGACGCCAGCAAAGCATCCAGCGTTGCGATCTTCACCCAAAACCCACCGGCAAATGCCAAAGCCATGGCCACTTCCTTGAAACAATGGATCACCCAAAACGATGCCATG
Organism: Rhodobiaceae bacterium; assembly: GCA_031417195.1. GTDB lineage: Bacteria > Pseudomonadota > Alphaproteobacteria > Rhizobiales > Aestuariivirgaceae > Aestuariivirga. The sequence goes on along the minus strand of JANOVC010000098.1, from coordinate 13,674 downwards.
AAGAAAACCAGCGCTCTGCCCGAATGGGAACCCGGCGCAAACCAGCCCATTGCCGGAGAATTTCCGTTCTACCCGGGTGATGGCATGATTTACGGGGACTACAACAAATTGCGAAAAGCCAACCAACCCATGTTTTGTTACGTCTCAGGTATTGAAAGCGCAGCCTGTTTGACAGTGACGAGGGATGGCAAGGTCATTAAAATCGGGTCCCAGTCTTTTCCCGGATAAAGTTCTGGAAATACGGACGCGCGACCACTCATTAAACACGCTCAAGAGTGTTTGATTCCATGAAATTCTGGTAACATTTCGTCAGCTCTTGAACGCCACCGATGAATTATTTGCTTTGAAAACAACGGTTTCGTTGGCCACGTTCACAACTGGCACAGGGACTGTATATTTTGCGAACAAAAGGCCTAAAATTGGCGTCGAAAATGTCATTGCGACTGCCAAAACAATGGGTTTCACGATTTTTGCTGCTATGTTGTTTGTGTTAGTCATCATACCGATATTAACGGCTGTGACGAATTATGGTTCCCTCAAACAACCGTGAACTGGTTGTGAATAGCCCGCGATTTGCCAGTCGTCGAGAAATTTCCATCGTACGCTGACGAAGGTATATCCTCCGCAGACTAGGGCAAATCGGGAAAAGCCAAAAAACAAAGTCTTGCCGTGTAGTCCCAATGATAAAAATTTGATTATAGTCTTTTCCGGGGTGAGACAGGCTGTGCCCAGTTTGCTAACCCTTAAATCGAAGATTCAATTACTTCCCACCTTGCACCTTCCCAAATTCCTATTACACTGAGAACAATAGTTTCCGTAGATGAAACAGCATGGGGAGAGTGTCGATGACCTTAAGTTGGAGATTTTCGGTTCTGGGTGACCGCCACCGGGCGTTAGGATCGAAGCTTGAGGACTGGTCCGGCATGGGAACGGCTTGGACCTACGCCAAAGACATTTATGACGAGCACATCGCGGTTCGCACCAAGGCGGGGCTTATGGATGTGTCGGGCCTCAAGAAGGTGCACCTCGTCGGACCGCATGCGATCAGTGTGCTGGAATACATCACCACCCGCGACATGACGAAAATCTATCCTGGCCGCTCGGTTTATGCCTGCATGTTGAACGAGCGTGGGCATTTCACCGATGATTGCGTCGTTTACCGCACCGGTCCAAATTCATGGATGCTGGTGCATGGATCAGGCACAGGACATGAGGAAATTGTGAAACAGGCAACAGGGCGTAATTGTGCCGTATTGTTTGATGACGACATCCATAACCTCTCTCTTCAGGGTCCATTGGCGGTGGATTATCTTGCCAAGCATGTTCCCGGCATTCGCGACTTGAAATATTTCCATCACGTGCAAACCACCTTGTTTGGTGCCCCCGTCATGATCTCGCGTACCGGTTATACCGGTGAGCGTGGTTATGAGCTTTTCGTGCGCGGCCAAGATGCCGGAATGATGTGGGACCGCATTCTCGATGAAGGCAAGAGCATGGGCATTGTTCCAGTGTGTTTCAGCGTGCTCGATATGCTGCGCGCCGAAAGTTATCTATTGTTCTATCCCTTCGACAACTCGCAAATGTATCCATTCGCTAACGAGCAACCGGGAGATTCACTTTGGGAACTCGGTCTCGATTTCACCGTGAGCCCTGGAAAGACGGGTTTCCGTGGTGCGGAAGAACATGCGCGATTGAAGGGCAAAGAACGCTTCAAGATATTTGGGCTTCTGATTGATACTGATGGCCCCACTGACTTGGGAGACGAGGTCTTCGCTGGTGGCAAGCGCGTGGGGGTGATCACCTGCCCATGCTATTCAAAGATAACCCGGAAGAGCATGGCCATCATGCGGGTCGATGTGGCCCATGCCAAGCAAGGAGCACCCTTGGAAGTGCGTGGCAAGAATGTGAAAGCCAAGGCAATTGCCCATACAATTAGCTTTGATGATCCGGAAAAGAAGAAGCGGACTGCGGTTGGCTGATGCTTGTGCAAGGAATTAAAAGTCGTCCCGTCTATTCGGGCCTTGTGATCGACGCCCATGCACCCCGCCATCTCTTCGCGATTGAAAACGAAGGTGCGGATGCCATTGTGGAGCAGACGGACAAGGACTTTCTGGCCCGCGCCGAAATTTTATACGTCGGCGATGCGGAGCATGGGGCAAGGCTCTGCGGGCTGAAAGCATTTGACGTTTGGATAGCCCACACAATTCCGATTTTGCTGAACCGCCTGAAAGTAACTCTGCAATCGGCAAAGATGGGAACCAGGCTTTACATCGCAGGCACCGAGGGTTTTATTGGCCAGACCATTCAGGTGGCACTTGAGGTCGACATTGATTTCAATTCCATTCGAACCGAACATCGTGGCTCTCTGGCAAGACGGGTGCAATGCGTGCACTGCAAGGGCATTACGGACAACGTGACAACGCAACCCTACATTTGCTCGCATTGCGGACTGAAACTGCTTGTTCGTGATCATTACTCACGTCGATTGGCGGCGTTTCAGGGCGTGTGCATTGATGCAGAAGAGCTGGGAACAGCGCCAAAGCCCGAGGTGATGTTTCCATGAGTATCCACACCGAAATGACAGTGAAAGTTGTTGCCATTACACAAGTGGCCGAGAAGGTGAAACGGTTCCGCTTCAAACGTGTGGACGGGAAGCCGATGCCGGTTTTTTCAGGTGGAGCGCACGTCGTGGTCGCCATGCGCGACGGCGATTTTCTCAGACGCAATCCGTATTCACTCATGTCTTCGCCCCGCGATACGTCAGGATATGAGATCAGTACATTGCGGGTTGAAAATTCACGTGGTGGTTCGGCCTATCTGCATGAGAAATTGGAACTTGGCGATACCCTGACGATCAGCCAACCCGTCAATCTTTTTCCTTTTGATGTGCGAGGACGAAAACATGTTCTGATGGCGGGTGGGATTGGCATCACACCATTCATGACAATGATGGACCAGATGGCTCACGAAGACCGTACATTTGAACTGCACTACGCGGTACGCAACCGCAACCATGGTGCCTATTGGCAGGACCTCATTGAACGCTATGGCGTTCATCGTGTAAAAATCTATGTGGATGAAGAAAAGCTGTTCATTCCAGTTAGCCATATATTGGCCGCCCAGCCGTTGGGCACGCACCTCTATGTCTGTGGTCCGGCTGGCATGATTGATGGCGTTTTGAACAAGGCCCGTGATGCGGGCTGGCCTGTGCAAAACCTGCATTCGGAGCGGTTCCTTGCGCCACCTGCGGGCAAACCCTTCACAGTGGTTCTTAAAAAGTCCAACAGAACAATAAACGTTGGCACCCACCAAAGCATTCTTGAAGCCGTCGAAGCGGCAGGCATTGACGCACCTTTTTTGTGTCGTGGCGGCGCTTGCGGGCAATGCGAAACCAATGTGCTGGCATGCAGCGGTACACTGGAGCACAATGATATTTTTCTTGAGCCCGATGACAAAAAATCAGGACTTAAAATCATGATCTGTGTGTCGCGGCTCAGTGGCCAAGACATTACACTGGACCTATAGGAGAACCGCATGAACATCACATTCAGGCAGGAAACCTTCCGCGGCGATTTCACCTTCAGGAACAGCCCAGATACCATTCGCCGTTTTCCGTTTCCGTTCAACGAAGACAAATACATGTATTCTGTCAACATGGAACCCCACGTGCGTGGCACTCCCGGCTCAGCCTTCGACAGCCTGATAGATGTCGATGAACATTATATGTCTGAAATGGAAGACCGCGCACTTGTGCTGAAAGAGGATCCGCTTCGTTGTCAGGCCTTGCCCCACATGATGACGGCACAGTGGGACACGCTTGAACTGATCATGGAGCAGCAAGCCGCAGGATACCCGGAACACTTTACTTTAGCACGTGACGGAGACAATTGGCATTGGATTAACCGACCACTTGGCATTGACCAGAAATTTGTATTCGGTAACGAGTCGACACTCCCCTACGAGCCGATGGAATATATCACGCGGCAAGCGCAAGGTGATTTCTGTATCGTTGATCAGCGTGACAGTAATTTGTGGATGGATGCCGGTATGGTGACAACACAAGCCGACTGGTCCCTCGATTTTGATATCGGCATGAATTTCATGGAGTGGCATGGACCAGTTCCCCTGGCCCACCAAATCGGCGTGTTTGAACGTGCCTTGAAATTCCTGTTGAACTTGCAGCAGGGAAAGCCGGTGCGCCGGTTGAACTGGACCATGACGATCAATCCGCGCCTCGATACCAGCCCCGAAAATTACCACAAATGGGGCAGTGACCGCATGACGGTAACGCCGGAAAACGTCGGTAACAAAGTGCATCTGCGCTGTGAATTGCAAAGTCTGTGGCGCCTGCCACGTTCAAACGCCATTCTGTTCGTCATCCGCTGTTATTTGCTCAAGATGGAAGAACTGGTGACGGTTCCAAAATGGGCGAGGCGTTTTCCTCGCGTGCTGAAAACATTGCCGCTTGAGCTTGTCGATTACAAAGGGCTCACCCGTTACCGCCAAACCACAATTGATTGGCTTTCCAAATTTGATGATGGCGCACCCACCAGCCCCGGCATTTTCCCAGATTGACGACGAGAGGAAACGAAATGACACGTGTAGCAGTTATCGGTGCTGGCCCTTCTGGTCTTGCAGCGCTCCGCGCCTTCCAATCAGCAGCAAAGAAAAAAGCCAAAATTCCTGAAATCGTGTGCTTTGAAAAACAGGATAATTGGGGCGGGCTGTGGAACTATACGTGGCGGACCGGACTGGATGAGCACGGAGAACCAGTACACGGTTCGATGTACCGCTATCTCTGGTCCAACGGACCCAAGGAATGCCTAGAGTTTGCTGATTATTCCTTTGAGGAACATTTCGGTAAACCCATTGCATCATATCCTCCACGCGCCGTCTTGTGGGATTATATCAAGGGCCGCGTGGAAAAGGCCAAAGTGCGCAGATGGGTGCGTTTCTCAACACCGGTGCGCATGGTGGAGTGGGACAAGAAAAAGAAGCTCTTCAGTGTCACTGTTCATGACCGCGTCAAAGACAAGATGTACACGGAGCAATTTGACCATGTGATCTGTGCGTCAGGTCATTTCTCAACTCCACAGGTACCGTTCTTTGAAGGCATTAATACATTTGGGGGCCGTGTCATGCATGCCCATGATTTCAGGGATGCGCTGGAGTTCAAGGATAAGGATGTTTTGATCGTAGGCCGCAGTTATTCCGCTGAAGACATTGGCTCCCAGTGCTGGAAATACGGCGCTCGTTCGGTCACAGCCACCTATCGCTCAAAACCCATGGGCTTTACATGGCCCGCCAATTTCGAAGAACGCCCCCTGCTGCAAAAACTTGTCGGAAAAACCGCTCACTTCAAAGATGGCTCAACCAAAGAAGTTGATGCAATCATTCTGTGCACGGGCTATCAGCATTACTTCCCGTTTCTGCCGGAAGATTTGCGCCTCAAAACCACAAACCGTTTGTGGCCCCTTGACCTCTACAAGGGTGTGATTTGGGAGGATAACCCTAGGCTTTCCTATATTGGCATGCAGGACCAGTTCTATACATTTAACATGTTTGATGCCCAGGCCTGGTACGTTCGTGATGTTATTCTCGGCCGTATCAAATTACCCGGACATGATGCCATGAAGAGAAATTCCAAGGTATGGCGCAAGCGCGAGGAAAAGCTTGAAGACGCAGAACAAATGATCTGGTTCCAGGGAGACTATGTTAAGGAACTGATTGCTGCCACCGACTACCCGAGCTTTGATGTTGAAGGCGTGAACAAAACCTTCATGGAGTGGGAACACGACAAAGCTGCGGACATCATGGGTTACCGCAACAAGGGCTACCGTTCATTGATGACAGGCAATATGTCACCCGCCCATCATACGAAATGGGTAGAGGCTCTGGATGACTCAATGGAAACTTATTTGAAGAATGTATAAATTTCAGGACCGAGGGCGCATTTTTTCCGGATCGTAATGGGCAAATTTTACCACACGACCAGGCAAACGCTTCTGCATTCCATCCAATTTTCCAATTTGAATTTCAGTACCAATTTCACTGTGCAAAACATCGATGCGAGCAAGGGCAATGGTTTTACCGAGAATGGGTGATCGCACAGCACTCGTCACCACCCCGATTTTGGCACGACCGATATAGACGTGCTCGCCATGGCTGACGCTTTCGTTTGAATCAATATCAAGGCCAACGAGCTTATGACGCGGGTTTTCCTTGCGTTGAATGAGAGCCTGCTTGCCTATGAAACCATCACTCTTGGATTTGAGCGGCACGGCAAAACCTATACCTGCTTCGAAGGGGTCGGTCTCTGAACTGAATTCCTGATTTGCAAAAATCAGCCCTGCTTCAATACGCACCATATCCAGCGCTTCAAGGCCCATGGGCTTCAAGCCATATCTCTGGCCAGCTGCCCATACAGCATCAAACACGACGTTCGCATCTTTTGGATGGCAAAAGATTTCATAGCCAAGTTCACCCGTATATCCGGTGCGAGATACCACAATCGGCGCACCTTCAAAGTGACCAATACGTGCAACCGCAAAACGGAACCACTCCAACTCATTGATATTTGGCTGGGTTGCCGCCGTCCATAAAATATCTTTTAAAAGCTCGCGCGACTTTGGACCTTGCACGGCGATATTGTGCAGCTGATCGGTGGATGAACGAACCCACGCCTTATAGCCCATTTTCTCAGCTTGTTGTCGCAGCCACTGCCCGCTGAAATCATCTCCACCAATCCAGCGAAAGTTGTTCTGCGCGAGACGAAACACTGTACCATCGTCAATCATGCCACCGTTTTCGTAACACATAGCGGTATATACAACTTGTCCAACAGACAGCTTACGAATGTCGCGCGTGCAGCAATATTGCAGAAGCGCTTCTGCATCCGGTCCCGTAACTTCAAACTTTCGCAAGGGCGATAGGTCAAGTACCACGACATCATTGCGGCAAGCCCAGTATTCTTCCACGGCACCTTCGTTGTTAAAGCGCGCAGGCAGCCAATATCCCCGGTATTCCATATGGTTGCGCGTGAGCAGAGCAAAACATGGATGAAATGCCGTTTCCTTGGTGAGTTGGGCTTCGGCTTCGGCTGTCATTCGGGTTACCACCGCGCGTTGGAATTTCTGTTTTTCGGAATAGGTACGAATGTGAATATCAGTGGGATCCCAGCCATTGGCGGCGTCAATGTCATCCGGACAGGATGACGAGACGCAAATGATATCTGTAAGTGCACGCATCAAAACATAGTCACCAGGCCGCGACCATGGCTCGTCAAGATACAGCTGGTTGTTGTGGTTAATGTTGGTGTTGTAGAAATAATTGAGCGCTTCCCAACCTTTTCGCGGAGCCACACCATATGGCGCAAGGGCGCGGTTAAAGTTATCTGTGCAATTCACATGGCCGGGATACCCCATGTCATCATAGTATCGCGACGTGCATGCCAGCGCGAAAGCGTCATGCCGCCCGACTGTGTCCTGGACAATTTCAATAAGCGGTTCAAATTCCCGGTCAAAAGACTTGGAGGGAAGCCCCGGCATCGGATAGCTCCGGCCCAGCAACGTGCGGGTAACCGTTGAGTCCAGCGCAAAGTCCAATCCCTTGTCTACCTTGCGCGCCGACATTGCCTGAAAATCCGTACACTGACGGCCTGAAACGTCAATGACCTGGATATATTCACCTGCCCGCACCAGATAGGCTGAAGCCGTGGCCGCCTTAATGCGGATGTCCTGCAAGGGATCAGCCAAAGGTTCTGGCAAAAGATCGACATATTCCTGTGATGTGTTGGCCCGGGTGATCCGCAACTCGATACCCGTAGCGGTATCCTGATTTTCGGGTGTCATGGCAGCGCCGGGTGCGGCCACAATCAGTATGCCATCGCGAGACACCTTGAATTCAGCAGTTAACCCGGAAGGTGAAGCTTCACCGAAAACCCGGTAGGTTTCAGCCTTGCCAAGATCAATATTGCGGCGGGCAAGGGCCGCCCGCGTGCGCTGCGTATTCTCAGTATCCTCTGCCAACAGCGCCTTAAGGCCTTCGCCATGCCCATTGGCACGAACCCCTAAAGCCGCCACATCAAATCGGCTAGCGGCATCACAAAAGGCAATTTCGCAAATCTGCCCGCCCTCCATATCGGTCACAACGAAGGAAGCACCCGCTTTTACATTCAAAACTGTGGAGCCAGCTCCTCTCACAACATAGCGTTCGACCCCAACTGGCAAGCTTATCAGGCCGGGGCGATAAATGAGGCTGGGCTTAGGCGCAGTCGAAAGCATGGGTTACGAATTTCACCAGTCAGTTGATAATTGGACACTTGATATCGCATAGTTCCTCTTGACCGTCGATATAATAGCATTCAAAAATGTTTCCTGAGAGTGAGTTGCTGTTCCCGCAGAAGGAATAAGGCTTACCTCAAATTTGGGGATTATTTTGGAGGGAACTATTATGTCATCTGAAAAAAACACGGGCGAGCTTGTCCGCGCATTAGACTGGAAGGGTGCCTTTTGGGTGGCCGCTGGCGTGCCACCACTGGTGCTCTTTTCCATCGGCGGCATCGCTGGTGTTGCAGGCAAACTCGCCTTTGTGGTGTGGATCGTTTCCATGATCATGGGCTTCCTGCAATCATTCACCTATGCAGAAATGGCCGGCATGTTCGGCAACAAGTCAGGCGGCGCTTCCGTGTACGGCGCAACCGCCTGGCTGCGCTATTCAAAATTCATAGCGCCACTTTCCGTGTGGTGTAACTGGTTCGCTTGGAGCCCCGTGCTGTCACTAGGCTGCGCCATTGCGGCGGGTTACATTCTTAACGCATTGTTTCCAATTCCGTTGTTCATCGATACCTCGCCAGAAGTTTTAGCTTGGATGGCAGACCCTGCCAATGCAGGCAAAGTGGTCGGCGATGCGATCACCGCCATAACTGCTGCCGGAACGCCCGCTATTCGGGGGTGGGAACTCTTTCAAATTTCTGTTCCAGGCCTTGGCGCCCTGCATTTCAACGCAACATTCCTTATCGGTGCTGCACTCATGCTCGTAATGCTGGCTATTCAACATCGCGGTATTGCATCAACGGCAAGTGCGCAAAAACTGCTGGCAATTATTGTGCTGGTACCGCTGCTCTTGGTCGGCCTTGTGCCAATCTTAACCGGTGCCATCAACACCGCAAACATCTCCGGACTTGTACCACCAACTGCCGCCTACTCCGGTGTTGATGGCACATGGAGCCTCGGTGGCTGGACGCTAATTTTGGGTGCGCTTTATATTGCAGCGTGGTCAACTTACGGTTTTGAAACCGCCGTTTGTTACACAAGCGAATTCAAGAACCCGAAGACCGATACGTTCAAGGCAATCTTCTATTCCGGTCTGCTATGCTGCGTGTTTTTCTTCATAGTGCCTTACGCATTCCAAGGCGTGCTTGGTCCATCAGGCATGCTGGCAACCGGCATCGTTGATGGCACTGGTATTGCGGAAGCTTTGGGCAACATGGTGGGGGGCAATCCTGTAATCACACAGCTATTTGTGATCCTCATGATCCTCGCTCTCTTTCTGGCGATCATGACGGCAATGGCCGGTTCATCCAGAACCCTATATCAAGGTTCGAAAGATGGGTGGCTTCCACGTTATTTGGGCGGCGTAAATGAAAATGGTGCGCCGACCAAAGCCATGTGGACCGATTTTACCTTCAATCTGTTCCTGTTGGCACTTGCGTCGGACGTTTCCGGCTACTTTTATGTGCTTGCAATTTCCAACGTAGGTTACATCATCTTTAATTTCTTAAATCTGAATGCAGGTTGGATTCATCGCGTCGACTCAGGTCACATTGCGCGGCCTTGGAAGGCCCCAACGCTGGTTATCGGCGTTAACACGTTTCTGGCTTTCGTAAATGCTCTGTTCCTTGGCGCTGGCGCAAAGGTCTGGGGCTACTCAAACGCTTTGTGGGCTGGCCTCATCTTCGCGGCCTTCATCATTCCAGTATTCTACTATCGCCATTACATCCAAGATAAAGGCAGGTTCCCTGCAGGCGCGCTGGAAGCACTGGGATTAAAAGATGGTGACATGGGCGAAAGGAAAGCTGGCACACTACCCTACCTTGCACTCGCTGCTGGTGCTGTAGTTGTACTTTGGGCCAACTGGTTCTTCCAGTTGCCAGCAGCTTAAATGATACAATCCCGCCTTGGCCCGTTTGTGCTGAAGCGGGACTTCCATTTTTCACGTATGATGGATATGATCATAAAAGATGAAGGTTACAAACTGCGGTCAACGGTCACGCTATTTTGACTTGAACGAGTTATTTTTCCGCAGAAGGTGGTACCATCTTGAAGAAGTTAAGCTGTCAGAAGATTGTTTAACAGGGATCGGTGGCGAGTTTTCTGGAGGCTCGTTGTCAAGGATGTTCACGGGCCGCATAATAACAAGATTCTTGGCTTCTTCCAATCCGACTTCAGTTTTTGCAATGGCAAAGGCATCTGAAAGAATGGGCGGGCGGGAAGTAAGATTATGGGCATCGCTTGCCAAAATCCGGACCATGCCGGAAGCGAGCATCTTTTCTGCCCAATACTTTGGGCGCCTGCCAAACCGTCCAGTAAGCGATCCGCCAGTGACTTGCATCCACACTCCTGCAATTACCAAACGCTCAAACATTGCAAAGTGTTGCTCTATCCATTTCAATCGTTCAGGATGTGTAAGGACAGGAACATATCCATCCACGACCATGCTAAACAATAAATCCTCAAGCCGTTGTGGCACGATGTTATGGGGTGGTTCAAACAACACGTAGCGGCTGTCATTAAGGCACAGAATGCGCCCATCCCTCAAGCAAGACAAAAAATCTGGCCTTATATGGGCATCACTTCCAACAACAAGTGAAAGGTCTATACCTGCATCACCCAAACGCTTCTGAAACTCATTCACTTTGAGCCTGATATCTGATGCATCATTGTCATATATGCCTGACATTAAATGTGGCGTACAAGCCATTACCGTGATGCCGTCGCTTACAGCCATACGCGCCATCTCAAGTGAGGTCGCTATGTCAGGAGAACCATCATCAAGTCCCGGCAGAATATGGCTATGCAAGTCAATCACGTATTAATTTTTCCAAATATGAAAGTTTCTTGTAATCAATCTGATTGATTTGCCGTGGCGACGATGCAAGAATATTAATGACTTTCCTTCAATTCAATCAGCACAATCAATCGGAACCACTGTTTGTAGTTACCGATAAAAAGTCAAGTTTCGCCATAGAACACAAGTAGCTTAACCACTGGCTTTAACACCATCAAGACGGTTGATTGCATCAACATTGGTAGCCGAAGGTCCTAGCGGGTCAAATTCTGAAGCCAGCCACATATCTACAATCGCCTTGGCAAGCTCAGGACCGATGACCCGTGCACCCATTGTTATAATTTGTGCATTGTTGGATTTCGCGGCGCGTTCAGCAGAATAGGTATCATGGGTTAAAGCGGCGCGAATGCCAGGAACCTTGTTGGCTGAGATGCACACGCCGATGCCTGTGCCACAACAGAGGATGGCACGGTCAAATATTCCTTTGATTACGGCACTACCTACGCCCGCCGAGAGGTCAGCGTAGAAACCTGACTCACTGACGTTAGTTACGGCGTGTTGCGCCTTGGCTTTCAAGTGTGCCTCGATAACATCAACAAGTGGCTTTCCCGCACTGTCACCTGCAACTGCAATTTTCATGTCTTTACCCCCAAATGCGCCGTTACGGCTTCAACAATTCCAATATAACCCAATGCATTCCATGCAGAACGACCGATAAAAAGTCCGTCGATATGCGATTTTTTCACCAAATCACAACAGTTCTGGGGATTTACGCTGCCACCATAAAGAACAGATAGCGGTGAACCGACAATTTCTGCTGTTACGGCTTTTATACTCTGGTGCTGGTCATTAGCAAAATCCGAATCGGCTGAAACGCCGCCAACGCCAATGGACCACACTGGCTCATATGCAAAAATCACCGAATTCAACGCTGCCCGCCCCACATGCTTCAATGCTGCCCGCGTTTGCCGTTCCAACGCTTGCGCTGTCTTGCCCGTATCATATTCTGCCTTGGTGTCCCCAATGCATACCAGCGCCAACAGACCGTGCTTCAATGCAGCTTGCACTTTCAACGCTACAGTTTCGTCGGTTTCATTAAAAAATGTGCGGCGTTCGCTGTGGCCAAGCTCAATCATTGATGCACCACAATCCTTGATCATGGGCGCAGATACTTCCCCTGTCCACGCGCCTTCATCATCCCAATGCATGTTCTGAGCGCCAATCTTTACGCGCGTGCAGTTGAGGATATTAGCCACGTCTGCGATGTAGGGAAATGGTGGGATAACGAAGGGTTGAACGTCAGCGTTTTTGGAAACTGGCGATGCTTTCAAGGCATTTGCAAACGTGAGCGCGTCTGCGCGCAGCTTGTTCATTTTCCAACTTGTGCCGATCCAAGGAATTTTCTTTGCCATTGATCAAGAACCTATCCGTAAACAATAAATTAACCACGAACGTTGAAAATGTTATAGTCTGGTGGGATCATGGCAGACAGCGGGAAGCGTGCGCAATTGTGGGACGTGACAAACGATCTATGGGCTGTTGCAGCACCATTGGTTCCTGAACGCAAGCGAAGCCGCAATAAGAAATACGCGAGGAAAGCCGGGGGTGGCCGCAAACCGCTTGAGGCCCGGCTTGTGTTCGAGGGCATTGTGTTTGTGCTGCGCACGGGCATCCAATGGAAGGCACTGCCGAAGACATTTGGAGCCAGCAGTTCAGTGCACAAGTATTTTCAGGAGTGGCGCAAGGCAGGGTTTTTCAAGGCGCTGTGGGCGCACGGGGTGGCACTTTACGATGAGAAAAAAGGCATAGGCTGGCGCTGGCAGGCCATTGATGGTGCCAAGTTCAAGGCTCCGATGGTGTGGGCAGAAACCCGACAGACCGGGGGGAAAACGGCACCGGGCGGCATCTTCTGGTGGATGAGAAGAGCGTGCCTCTGGGCATCACGCTGATCGGTGCCAACCGCCACAATGTCAGCCAGTTGGCGGCGGTACTCGACAGCAAGGTCGTTCATCAACCCGATACCGCCAAAGCCGTGGCGAAGAACTTGTGCGCTGATGTCGGCTATGTCGGTGAAAAAGCCAGTACCATCATCCGCAAGCATGGCTACATCCCTCATGTACGTACACGCGGCGAAGAGATCAAAGCCAAGAAGAACAAGCGCTTCAAGCCGCGCCGCTGGATTGTCGAGGTGTCGCACAGCTGGTTCAACAACTTCCACAAGCTCAAGGTCCGTTATGAAAAGACAACCGCCAACTGCCTCGCCCTGCATCACCTCGCTGCTGCAACCATCGCGCTACGACGTTGCAGAAGCAAAACTGGCAAAAACTATTTAAGGATAGGTCCTAAATCCCGTTTTGTATAGGGAGACCACAACACCTCTATCCGTGCGTCCACGTTCACAAACAACGAGTTCGAGACATAACTCGTTGTTTGTGCCACCACCTGCCCGTACTGCGTCCAGCAATGTATCTAAGGAACCTCTGAACAATTCAAATTTTTGAGGGTAGCGACTTGTGGATTTGTTTTGGGTGATTTTTTGAGCTGTGAGCTTGAATGGTTAGGGGTCTGATTGAGACCAGGTTGCGACTGATGCGTCTTGGGATGTGG
>JANOVC010000097.1:0-8566 GCA_031417195.1 Rhodobiaceae bacterium | reverse complement strand
CTTGAGCGAGGCGGCAGCAGCAGTCGACACCGCTGCATTGCCGAGGAACACGGAATCGAGCTGGTTGCTCTCCAGCACCACATCGGAAATCGTGCTGGTCAGGCCACTGGCAAAGGTGACCGTGGCCACGGCGCGCACGGTATTGCCGAGAATGATGCTGGAGGCGGGCACAGACGTTGCCAGTGAAATCGCTGTGATGCCGGTCTCGGTAAGGATCTGCAACAGGGGCAAAGTCTGGGTGGCAGGGTTGATCCCCGGATCAAGTCCGAGGACTGCCATGGAGAGCGAGTGGGAGAGCGAGTGGGAGAGCGGGGAAGACAGGAGAGGTGAAACTGCGGGGATGACAGAAGAGAAGGGCAGTCATTCTCATTCCATCTTTTCGCACACAGCCGATAATTTGTTGCCGTCGGGATCGCGCACATAGCAGGAGTAAAAACTTGCATGATACGGGCGCAGTCCGGGTGCGCCCTCATCACTGCCACCTGATGTCATCGCGGCTGCATAAAACGCGTCCACGCTATCGCGGTTTTCGGCTTCCAGTGCAATCATGGTTCCATTGCCCCATGTTGCGGGAAGTTTGAGCACGGGTTTCAATATCCAAAGCCTGCACTCGCTTGGCGCTATGCTGTCTGCCGCGTAGCGATACCCCAATTCATCGTCGGTCTGCACGTTGCAAACCAGACCCAGTGTTGCGAGGGCGGCGTCATAAAATATCTTGCTGCGCGCAATGTCGTTGCTGCCGAGGGTGACATAGAGAAGCATTTCATCTTCCTCCTTATGTCAGCCGTCGTGTTGCGTGGTTTTCCAGTGCCGTATTGAATGTTGCAGCGTCCCATTTTTCTGCGAGGGCTTTGTGCATGAGTTTGGCTTGGGTTTGTGGGGCCAATCCGCCGATGGGTGGGTCGCGGTCCAAGTTGGTGGGGAAGGAATAGCCTTCGGCGCTAGCGGCGACCACATTTTCTATGGCGTGCTGGGAGAGCTTGGTTGTGCTCAATACGGGATAGAGGCTTTTGCACATTTTGGTGCGGTCCACGGATTCCATGGCGCGCCCATAGGCTGACGATACTTGCAGCAGGTTCGCCATGCGCTTCACATCCTTGGTGCGGTTGGTGCCTGCAGCGTGGAACAGGGCGGGATTGAGAAAGGCGGCATCGCCCTTGTTCAGCGGCAATTGCACGTAATTCGCATTGAAGAATTCCTTGAACTCGGATTTGCGCCACGCAAAGAAGCCGGGGCCGAAGCTTTGCGAATAGGGGAGATAAAGTGTTGGGCCGCTTTCCACCGGCATATTCACATGGGCGATGGCACCCTGCAAAGTGAGGGCGGGTGACAGGCGGTGCGCGTGGGCGGGGAAGCGTTCGATTTCTTCTGCGGTCTGGAAACCCATATGATAATCGCGGTGCACGGATTGGGCCTCGCCGCCGGGGTTCACCACGTTCAATTGTGAGGTGACCTGATAGCAGGGGCCGAGCCAGCTTTCCGAGACCATGGCGATGATCTCATTGGCATAATAATTCGCAAAAATTTCCGGATTGCGCAGGGCGAGTTTTTCCAGCGCGTTCCAGATGCGGTCATTGGCACCGGGCTTGGCGAAATGATCACCGGCACCAGCGCCTGCCGCTTTTTCCGCGGCAATCATCTCAAAGAAAATTTCTGTGGCGGCATCGATGGGGCTTGCATCAGCGAAAGCTTTTCTGAACACCACAATGCCGGGGCCGCTCAAGAATACTTCGGCCCACTCCGCCATGATGGCTTTACGGGTTTCGGGATCGGTGGCGGCTTTGCGGATAGCGTCGCCATCATAGATGGGCACGTTCGACATGATATCGGACGCAAAGGGATGATCTTCTGGCTTGGTGACGCGGGCGATCTCGCGCTTGAAATCCTCGAGGTCGCACATGTCCGGGGTGAGCCAGACGCGGTCTGATCGCTGTTTGGAGATGTTGTCGGTTTTCATGTCAGTTCCTCCCTTGCCATGCGGCGGGCTGGTCCAGACCGATGAGGTCTTCATAGGTTTGGCGCGGGCGCACGAGGGACCATTTGTTGCCCTTCACCAAAACCTCTGGCACCAAAGGTCTTGTATTATAGGTTCCGGATTGCACGGCACCATAGGCGCCTGCGGTCATAATCGCCAGGAGGTCACCCTGGCCCGGCTTTGGCAAGCGGCGGCCCTTGGCGAGATAGTCACCGGTTTCGCAGACGGGGCCTACCACATCGGCGGTGATCATTTCAGCACCATCGGGGGATTGTTTTACCGGGATGATATCGTGCCAGGCGTCATAAAGAGTGGGGCGGATCAGATCATTCATGGCGGCGTCTTGAACGACGAAAATGTTTTCGCCTGTCTCTTTCACGTAGATCACGCGGCTGACGAGAATGCCCGCATTACCCACGATCATGCGGCCGGGTTCGAGGACATATTTCAAGCCCAAATGCCCCAGCGTACGTTTGACCATGGCGGCATATTCATCGGGGTGGGGCGGCACGTCATTGGTGCCGTGATAGGGAACGCCGAGGCCGCCGCCCAGATCGAGATGACGGATATTGTGGCCTTCGGATTTGAGCTGGGTGGTGAGTTCGGCCATCAGCTTGAAGGCTTGCTCGAAGGGGGCAAGCTCCGTGATCTGGCTGCCGATGTGCATGTCGATGCCTGCGATCTCGAGGCCCGGAAGGGCTGCGGCGCGGGCGTAGACTTCAGACGCGCGGGTGAAGGAAATGCCGAACTTGTTGTCGGCCTTGCCGGTGGTGATCTTGGCGTGGGTCTTGGCATCCACATCCGGGTTCACGCGGATGGACACCATGGCGCGCTGGCCCGTGCGCTGGGTGACTTGCGACAGGAGCTCCAGCTCGGGTTCTGATTCAATATTGAAACAGGACACGCCTTCCTTCAGGCCCAGCGCCATTTCGCGGGCGGTTTTGCCGACACCGGAAAACACGATCTTGCGACCGGGAACACCTGCGGCAAGCGCACGACGAAGCTCACCTTCGGAGACAACATCCATGCCAGCACCCATATCCGCCATGGTCCTGATCACGGCCTGATTGGAATTGGCTTTCATGGCGTAACAGATCTGGTGGTCGGTTCCCTTGAAGGCATCTGCCATGACCTTGTAGTGACGCTCAAGGGTTGCCGTGGAATAGCAATAGAAGGGCGTTCCGATTTCATCGGCGATGCTAGTAAGGTCAACATCTTCGGCATGCAGCGTGCCTGCCTGATAGGTGAAGTGGTGCATGGACTATTGTGCCTGCGTGAAATTAGGTGGCGTTGGATCGCCACGGCGGCCACAGGCGCCGAGGGATGTTGTGATGCCAGCAAGCAGGAGAAGTGTGATGACGGTTTTCATGTTGTGTTTCCTATTTCAACAGTTTCAGCCAGCGCCTGGCTTCGCGGGTGACGTTTGCAGGGGCGGTGCCGCCGAAGCTTACACGCGAGGCGACGGAGGCTTCAACGGTGAGAACCTTGTAGACATCCTTGGTGATGCGGGGTTCTATCTTTTGCATATCTAAAAGTTTTAGTTCCGGCAGGTCACTGTTTTGTTTTTCGGCCAAAGCCACAAGGGAACCTGTCACATGATGGGCGTCGCGGAACGGCATGTTCAGTGTACGGACAAGCCAGTCGGCCAGATCCGTTGCCGTGGAAAATCCGGATGCGGCGGCGCTACGCATCACGCCCACATCGGGCACGAGATCGCGCACCATGCCTGCTGTTGCTGCGATGGCGAGCGACAGATTGTCGATGGCGTCGAAAGTGGGTTCCTTGTCTTCCTGCATGTCTTTGGAATAGGTCAGCGGCAGGCCCTTCATGATGACGAGCAGCGACGTGAGCGCACCCAGAATGCGACCAGGCTTTGCGCGCACGAGTTCTGCCGCATCGGGGTTGCGCTTTTGCGGCATGATGGAAGAGCCAGTGGTGAACTTGTCCGACAGCTTCACGAAGCGGAACTGGCTCGTGGACCAGATGACGATTTCTTCCGCCAGCCGCGAGAGATGGGTTGAGCAGATGGCGGCGGCGGACAAAAGCTCAAGAACGAAGTCACGGTCGGCCACGCTGTCGAGCGAATTGCGTGTGGGTCGGTCAAAGCCCAATGTCTTTGACGTCATCGTGCGGTCAATGGGAAAGCTGGTTCCGGCGAGGGCCGCAGCCCCCAGGGGATTTTCGTTCATGCGTTTGCGCGCATCGGCAAGGCGCGAACGATCACGGGCCAGCATTTCGACATAGGCGAGGCAATGGTGGCCGAAGGTTACGGGTTGGGCCACCTGTAAATGAGTGAAGCCGGGCATAATGGTTTTGGCATGGGCCAAGGCTTTTTCCGCGAGGGCCAGTTGCAAATCTTTCAACTGGCCGTCGAGATGGTCGATGGTGTCACGGATATAGAGCCGGAAGTCGGTTGCGACCTGATCGTTGCGTGAGCGTGCGGTGTGCAGGCGACCTGCGGATGGGCCGATGATGTCCTTGAGGCGGCTTTCGACATTGAGGTGAATGTCTTCCAGCTCTGTCGAAAACGTGAAGCTGCCGTTCTCGATCTCGGCTTGCACCTGATCAAGTCCGCGCCTAATTTCATTCGCATCGGATTTGGTGACGATTCCCTGCCTGGCCAGCATCGCGACATGGGCCTTCGAGCCCGCGATGTCCTGGGCATAGAGGCGCTTGTCGAAACCGATCGAAGCATTGATCTCTTTCATGATGGCGTCGGGCCCTGATTTGAACCTGCCGCCCCACATTTTATTGGTCATTGGAAATCCTGTGAACAAACGAGTATGTCTTTTAGCCATGAATGACCAAAAGCGAAATCGAAATCCCGGGCCCTATCTGGTTCTCCTGGCTTTTTTGGCCGGAGGGCTGGGGCTTTATCTTTCTTCGATAGGATCCCCGCCCCGCGAAACACCGGTGGCAGCACCTGGCAAAACGGGCGGGTTCAAGGATTTTGCCACTGGGCCACTGGCTGCGTTCCTGGTGCGGAGTGAGCGTGAGCCCGTTCCAAACTTAAGTTTCAAGGATGTGAATGGCGCTGCGCTGACACTTGAAAAGTGGAAAGGCCGCGTTGTTCTGGTCAATCTGTGGGCCACGTGGTGCGCGCCGTGCCGCAAGGAAATGCCTGCTTTGGCAGATTTACAGAAACAGCTGGGCTCCAAGGATTTTGAGGTTGTAGCGCTCAGCGTGGACCGCAAGGGCGTTGCCGCGTCATCGGCTTATCTGAAAGAGACGGGTGCGGACTCTCTCGGACTTTATGTCGATGACACCACCAAGGCATTGGATGATTTGCAGGGGCTTGGTTTGCCCCTTACGGTTTTGATTGACCGCAAGGGACGTGAGATCGGACGTTTGTTGGGCCCTGCGGAGTGGAACAGTGCGGAGGCCATAGCCCTCATGAAGGCTGCGATTGCGGAATAGTTTTTATCGCGTGGGAACAGGCTTCTCGCCGCGGTAATCATAGAATCCGCGGTTGGTCTTGCGTCCGAGCCAGCCAGCTTCGACGTATTTGACCAGCAGCGGGCAGGGGCGATATTTTGAATCGGCGAGGCCTTCGTAAAGGACTTGCATCACGGACAGGCAGGTATCGAGGCCGATAAAGTCTGCGAGTTCCAAGGGGCCCATGGGATGGCGGGCGCCGAGCTTCATGGCGGTGTCGATGGCTTCTACGCCGCCCACACCTTCGTAAAGCGTATAGATCGCTTCATTGATCATGGGCAGCAAAATGCGGTTGACGATGAAGGCGGGAAAATCTTCGGCGACGGCTATCGTCTTGTGGAGTGCGAGGGTGAATTCCTTGACGGTGGCGAAGGTGTCTTCTTCGGTGGCGATGCCGCGAATGAGTTCCACAAGCTCCATCACCGGAACCGGATTCATGAAGTGAATACCCATGAATTTTTCGGGGCGGCCCGTGACGGCTGCCAGGCGGGTGATGGAAATGGATGAGGTGTTGGACGCGACAATGGTTTGCGGCTTCAAGTGTGGACACAGGTCCTGGAAAATCTTGCGTTTTACCTGTTCGTTTTCGATTGCCGATTCGATGACAAGGTCATAGTCCGCAAAGCCTTCAAAGCTTGCCACGCCTGACACATGTTTCAGGGCAGCATCACGCTCTGCTTCGGTGATTTTTCCGGATTTCAGCTGGCGCGACAGGGTTCCGGTGATGGTCTTGAGGCCTGCATCAATACGCTCCTTGCTGACGTCGTTGACGCCCACATCGAAACCCGCAAGAGCGCAGACATGCGCAATGCCACTGCCCATTTGCCCTGCACCAATGATGCCGACTTTCTGAATCTTCATGTTTTTTGTGTTACTCAATTGCCCTTAGTTATCCAGACTATAGCGCGTATGGACCAAGAGCAAGACTATTTCGCAGCTGCAACATAAGGGCACAGGGCCATGCTTAACCCGCGCTGGACAGGGGTTGGGTCGGCTGCTTTGGTCGAGGGCCACAAGGGTTGTTTTTCATGTCTGATTCCACGTCGTCGCGCGCTGCCCTTTGGTCACTGCTGTTTGGCAATTTTGTCATTGGAACGGGTATTCTGCTGCCTGCGGGCTTGTTGAATATTCTGGGAACCGATCTTCATGTCTCTGCTGCCACGGCTGGTCTCCTGTTGTTTTCAGGTGGTCTTGTGGTGGGGTTTGGGGCACCCGTCATGGCGGGCCTGACCAGCGCCATTGATCGCCGTTTGCTTCTCACGGTTGCAGCTGCCATCTATGCCGTGGGCCACGTGCTTGCGGCCTTGGCACCGGAGTTCTGGTCACTGCTCATCATTCGCACGGTGACCATGGTTGCCGCCACGATTTTCACACCGCAGGCTGCCGCCACCGTGGGACTTCTGGTGCCGCCGGAAAAGCGTTCACAGGCGATTGCGTTTATTTTTATCGGCTGGTCGGCTGCATCGGTTGTGGGCATTCCGCTGGGCAGCATTCTTGCCGCAGCAGTTGGCTGGCGTGCGGCATTCTTCTGCATGGGTGCACTTTCACTGGTGGCAATGGCAGGCGTTTGGCTGTCGCTGAAGCCCGGGCTTCGCGTGCAGCCTTTGCAGCTTTCGTCATGGCTTGCAGTGTTCAAGAACCCGCTCATGCTGTGTATCCTTGTGGTGACATTGTTCAGCATGTC
The DNA here is from genome assembly GCA_031417195.1 of Rhodobiaceae bacterium. Lineage (GTDB taxonomy): Bacteria > Pseudomonadota > Alphaproteobacteria > Rhizobiales > Aestuariivirgaceae > Aestuariivirga. Next base: position 1,472 of record JANOVC010000097.1, on the reverse strand, counting down.
CGGACAGTTCACGCTGGTGAGCTATCTCGCACCCACATTGCGCGAAGCCTTTGGCGCAACACCCAATGGGATTGCGGCGCTGTTTGCGATTTTTGGTGCTGCCGGGATTTGCGGAAACTATCTCGCCACACAGGCGGTCGGAAGGTTCGGCGTGGACCGTGCCGTGCTCGTGGCGTTGTGCGCGCTCATTGTCGGCATGGGGTTGTTTGGATTGTTCTTTGGCAACTACGTGATGGCCTGTGTGGCCGGCGTCGTATGGGGCCTGGGCTCGTTCTCCTCCAACTCGCTGCAACAAAGCAGGCTGGTGGCTGTTGCACCCACACTTGCTGCGGCGACTGTAGCGCTGAATACGTCAGCTGTTTTTATCGGGCAATCGGTGGGTTCGGCGACGGGTGGCTTTGTGATCAGGGACGGAATATCCGCCAGCATCGCGTGGTCCGCTGTTGGATTTTTTGTGCTGGCTGCGGGTTTTTCGATTGTGGCGCAGAGGATGGCGCGGAATTGATGGTGTGTTAAACGGCTGGAGGCGAACTTCAAGGTTTATTAATTATGAATATTAATAAATGCACTGTCACCGTAATTCGAGCAAGCTCCAGTTCGGATTTGCGTGACATTTGGGCCTGCTATAACTGCGCGCTGATGAGGTTAATTGTGACAGGCTCTAGATTGACCCATATCACCGCCCCATTGGGATGCCGATAAGGCACTGGCTTGGCAAGTTTTTTTGCTCCGTGCAATACCCAAGGAATGCGCCATCCATCGGTAAATGCCAGTTTCTGCCTTTCTGACGGAATGCAGTGCTTGGCTTCAGCGGCAGTATATTTCTCCATGGTATCAAGCGAAGCTTCACATCCCGCAACCGAGGCCACGCCAACAACCAACCCAGAGCCCTTTCGGATCAATGCAATTTCTCCCCTGATGCGGCACAATGTTTTGCGCATCTCCCAAGTTTTCTTGCCTGAAAGAATTGCTGAGATCCAAGGTTCATCAATAATCAAACCCTTGGTAACTTGTATTGCTGTCATTTTTCGTCTCCATATTTCAATTTCGAACCAGGTTTCAGCAAACTGGGACGCATACTCATAAACGATAGGCAAATCGTTTGAAAGGTGATTCAAACTCCGCAAAGGAGTTTGCCGTGGCCCACAGACACTACGACCTGACTGAGTGGAAGACGATCCAGCCGCTGTCGCCGGACAAGCCGCGCGGCGTGCCGCGTGTTGATTACAGGCGCGTGCTGAACGGCATTTTTTATCAACTGCGTTCTGGTTCATCTAGGAATAAGGTGACAGTGCATTTAACTTGGCGCAAACTGTCATCCCCAAACCTGTTGCGAAAGTCTACTTTGCAGCCTAGGGTCAGGACTCATTGATTGAGATAGAAGATGAAGCTTGCCGCGATGCAGATAGCGGAGAAGAAAGTGTGTGCGCAGCGATCGTACCTGGTTGATATCCTCCGCCAGTCCTTGAGTT
>JANOVC010000096.1:0-35544 GCA_031417195.1 Rhodobiaceae bacterium | reverse complement strand
AACGCTTTCTGAACAAGAAATTCGCGATAAGATCGATGAAGCCGACGGAAATCCGGAAAATCTTGAATTTCAAAAGAGTTTGGCCTTAGCGCTTTACCGTTATTCAACCATCAAACAGGATGCACTTTGGCTGCCGGACGTTCTTCGACTTTTAACCCATTGAGTTTCTGCTGGACAAACTGCGCCAGACCAAGGGCAACAGTGATTTCTTCGATTCAATGAATGCGTAGGGCCTGAATATCGGCCTTGGGGTGCCGTAATGGTATCGATTCGAATCCGAAATGAATAATCCAGACACAATATATGCGCTTTCAAGCGGTGCGGGTATGGCCGGTATTTCCGTTGTCCGCATTTCCGGTCCAAGGGCAGGACAGGTTTTGGTTGAACTTGCAGGTACACTCCCTGCCCCCAAAATGGCGAGTGTGAGACGGCTGTACGTACCGTCATCAAAAACTGTTATCGACCAAGCCTTGATCCTGTGGATGCCTGGACCTGGAACGGTTACGGGTGAGGATATCACTGAATTTCACGTTCATGGAAGCGATGCTGTCATCGAAGCCTTGTTTGCAGTCTTTGATACATATGAAAATGTGAGACTGGCCGAGCCCGGTGAATTCACGCGGCGCGCGTTCGTGAACAATCGCATGGATCTCGTGGAGGCAGAAGGCCTTGGTGATCTTCTCCATGCACGAACCGAAATCCAGCGGCGTATGGCGGTTGGCCATATGTTAGGTAATGCCAGTTCGGTTTACGAGGGCTGGCGCACGGAGATGATAGAAATACTGGCACATATGGAAGCTGCCATTGATTTTTCCGATGAAGCCGGTGTGGCAGAAACTGCGATCATTGACGTCAAAAAACGTACGGTAGAACTCGTCGGGATTTTGGAGATTGCTGTTGCCCAGTCCAACCGCGCGGGTGTGTTGCGAACGGGTGTGAAGGTCGTCATTGCCGGTGCACCGAATGTCGGCAAGTCGTCCTTGCTCAATCTTATTGCGGCACGTGAGGCCGCCATTGTTTCATCACGCCCCGGTACGACACGGGATGTGATTGAGGTTGCGATTGTGTTGGCGGGTATTCCGGTAATTCTCACAGATACAGCGGGACTGCGTTTTGACTGTCACGACGAGATCGAAAACATCGGCATGGAGCGAGCGCGGTCTGCGTTGAAAGCTGCTGACATCAGCCTGTGGCTTTCATCAGCCGACGTGATTTCCAATGTTGATGCGCCAGCCCTACCAGACCTGCGTGTTTTCAATAAGCTGGACTTGGTGGCCGAGGATTCGATTCATGCCCGGAACGAATCGGAGATTTGGATTTCGGTCAAAACTGGAGAAGGTGTTGACGTTCTTCTGGCTGAGCTTGAATGCTTGGTGAAAGAACGGTTTAGCGGCATGGAGCAAGCTGTTGTCGTCCGTACACGGCATAAAACAGCGGTTGAGGAATCGATTCGGTTCCTCAACGATTCAATTTTGCATGATGCTGACCATATTGAACTTGCCGCTGAGTGCCTGCGGAAAGCCTGTTACAGCATGGCGCGCATTACAGGACGCGTTGATGTGGAAGATTTGCTCGGTAAAATCTTCAGTGAATTCTGCATCGGCAAGTAAACTGTTTCACGTGAAACTTGTGAACATATCACTGTTGCATTAGAGATGCGGCCCATGAACAAGCGTTTTGATGTGATCGTTATTGGTGGTGGCCATGCTGGTGTTGAAGCGGCTGCCGCATCCGCGCGTCTTGGTGCGAATACGGCACTGGTCACACATAAATATTCAACCATTGGCGAGATGTCGTGCAATCCTGCGATTGGCGGATTGGGCAAAGGCCATCTTGTGCGTGAGGTCGATGCACTTGATGGATTGATGGGCCGTGTTGCCGACAAGGCCGGCATTCAGTTTCGTTTGCTCAATCGTTCGAAGGGACCGGCAGTGCGTGGTCCCCGCGCCCAAGCCGACCGCAAACTTTACCGCGACGCTATGCAGGCTGAAATTTCTGCGCAGGTAAACCTCTCAGTGGTTGAAGCGGCGGTGTGTGGGTTCGTCATCGAACACGGCCGCGTTGTCGGTGTGACAACTGAGAGTGGTGAAAGCATTCATGCAGGCGCCGTCGTTCTCACGACAGGTACTTTTCTGTCGGGTCTCATCCACATTGGCGAGAGGCAAATTCCGGCAGGCCGCGTGGGTGAACCCCCGGCCCATGGTGTCTCCGAGCAATTGCGGGCGGCTGGCTTGCAAGTCGGCCGCCTGAAAACAGGAACGCCACCACGACTTGATGGCCGCACCATTCAATGGAATGTTTTGGAAGAGCAAAAGGGCGATGATGTTCCAGCTCCCTTCTCGTTTCTGACGGATAAAATATTCACGCCGCAAGTTTCGTGTTTCATCACGCAGACAACAACGGCCACGCATGATGCCATTTTTTCAAATATTCACCGGTCGCCGCTCTATGCCGGACACGTCAAAGGCACTGGTCCACGGTATTGCCCGTCTATCGAAGACAAGATCCATCGCTTCAGGGATAAATCGTCCCATCAGATTTTTCTCGAACCTGAAGGATTGAACGATCATACGATTTACCCCAACGGCATTTCCACGTCGTTGCCCGAGGACGTTCAGGAACAGTTCTTGAGAACGATCATAGGTCTGGAACAGGTTACGATGTTGCGACCTGGCTATACCATCGAATATGATTTTGTAGATCCCCGTGAACTTACCCATGGCTTGCAGGTAAAAGCCATGCCTGGCCTGTTTTTGGCAGGCCAGATCAATGGTACCACGGGTTATGAAGAAGCGGCAGCCCAGGGGCTGATTGCCGGACTGAATGCGGCCCGCAGTGTGTCTGGTCTCGAGCATGCGGTTTTTGACCGGGCTGAGGGTTACCTTGGCGTTATGGTCGATGACTTGGTGCTGCGCGGGGTTACTGAACCCTACCGCATGTTTACATCGCGGGCGGAGTACAGGCTTTCCCTGCGGGCGGACAATGCCGATCAAAGGCTGACCCAGCGTGGTATTGAATTGGGGCTGGTTGGAAACCACCGGCGGATAAGCTTTACCCAGCGGATGGAGGTTCTTGATCACGCCCGAACCCTTGCCAATTCGCTTGGCGTGACATCGGCTGCAGCTGCCAAGCTTGGTTTGAAGGTCAATCAGGATGGCCAGCGGCGCAGCGCCCTGGATTTCATGGCCATGCCGGAAGTAGGCCCCGAAAAGGTGGGCGAGATTTGGCCAGAGATTGCAGCTCTGCCAGAATTTGCCAGGGATGCGCTTTATGCGGATTCGGTTTATGCGGGCTATAATGCACGGCAAATGGCCGATGTTGTGGCATTGCGGAAAGAGGACCAAATCCAACTTCCAACTGGTATTGACTATTCCATCCTTCCCAGCCTCTCCATTGAAATTCGTCAAAAGCTCACACGGGTGCAGCCCCGTACCCTTGGCCAAGCCTCGCGGATTGAAGGCATGACACCGGCGGCACTTGCCGCTTTGTTAGGTCATATCAAGCGCCAAAGTTCCCGCAAAAGCGCCTAACCTATGGCCGCATATCTTTCGGACGATGTTTTGCAACGACTTAATGTTTCACGTGAATCACTGGTGAAACTCGAAACCTATGTACAGCTCTTGCTCACTTGGCAGGCCAAAATAAATTTGATCGGTCCTTCAACCATTGAAGATGTGTGGAAACGGCATGTCTTGGATGGGTTGCAACTTTTGCCTTTGATGACCCCAAAGACTGAAATTATTGCTGATTTGGGTTCAGGTGCAGGCATTCCCGGCCTTGTATTGGCGCTTGGTGGCAGTATGAGGGTCCACCTTTATGAGAGCAATGGCAAGAAGGTGGCTTTCCAGCGGGAGGTTATTCGCCAAACGCGGGCAAATGCAGAAGTTCACCAGATTCGGCTCGAAACACTGGAAAGCCATTTGCCAACAAAACTCCCGCAATATGTGACGGCACGCGCTTTGGCGCCACTGGACCGTCTGCTGGGCTGGTCATCACCGTTTTTGACGCGTGGTGCGATTGGTTTGTTCCACAAGGGACAAGATGTGGACAGTGAACTGCTTGAGTCTACCAAATCCTGGAAAATAGGCGCATTGAAACATCCTAGCATCACCGATTCGATGGGGTGTATACTAGAGGTGAAGGACATCGCCCGTGTTTAACCAGACGCCTGTAACCCAACCCAGAATTCTTGCCGTTGCCAATCAAAAGGGTGGCGTTGGCAAAACCACGACGGCGATCAATTTGGGCACGGCCCTGGCGGCGGTGGGTGAAACGGTTCTGATCGTTGATCTCGATCCCCAAGGCAATGCCAGCACCGGGTTGGGCATTGATCGCAGGCCGCGGCAGAAATCGTCCTACCATGTTCTGATTGGTGAGGCTGAGCTCAAAGATGTGATCGTTGATTCCGGAATCCCGCGCTTGCACTGCGTTCCGTCGACCATTGACCTTCTCGGTGCGGAACTCGAACTGTCTGACTTTGACCGAAAGACCTACCGGCTTGCTGACGCGATCCAACGCCTTGCGGAATTGGCCATCCCAAACCGTACTTACAGCTATATTCTGGTGGACTGCCCGCCCTCCCTGAACCTGCTGACGATCAATTCCCTGTCGGCGGCGGATGCCATTCTAGTGCCGCTGCAATGCGAGTTTTTTGCCCTTGAAGGTTTGAGCCAGCTGCTGAAAACCGTGGAGCGAGTGCGTGCCACGCTTAACCCGAAATTAACCATACAGGGCGTTGTGCTCACAATGTTTGACCGCCGCAACAGCCTGTCGGAACAGGTCGCGCAGGATGTGCGCAGTGTATTGGGTGACAAGGTCTACCAGACGGTCATACCGCGCAATGTGCGGATTTCCGAGGCGCCATCCTATGGCAAACCAGTTCTGCTCTACGACAATGTGTGTGCGGGATCGCAGGCCTACATCAAACTGGCGTCCGAGGTCATCCGTCGTGAACGCGAACTGCGGGCAGCGTAACCGATTCACATCCGAAACAAACGACAATATACTTGAAGACTGGGGTTTAACGACATGATGCAGGCACAAAAACGCAGGTTGGGACGGGGATTGGCCGCACTGATCGGTGACGACGTCGTTGAAGCGGCATCGCCCGAGGATTTCCGCGGACTTCGCCACCTGCCGATCGAGATATTACATCCAAATCCAAATAACCCCCGCAAGATTTTTGCCGAGGAGGAGCTTGAAGATCTGTCACGCTCAATCCGCGAGAAGGGCCTGCTCCAGCCGTTGGTGGTCCGGCAGCGCGACGATGGTGAATATGAGATCGTGGCCGGTGAGCGGCGCTGGCGCGCGTCACAGCGGGCGGGACTGCATGAGCTTCCCGTATTGATCCGTATACTGACGGACGGAGAGACGCTTGAGATCGCCCTGATTGAAAACATTCAGCGTGCCGACCTCAATGCTTTGGAAGAAGCACGTGCCTATGGCCAATTGCTCGAACAGTTTTCCTACACCCAGCAGCAGCTCGCAGATTCCGTTGGCAAGAGCCGCAGTCACATCGCCAATACCATTCGTCTTTTAACCCTGCCTGATACGGTGCGGGCCTATATTGAAGAGGGCAAGCTGACAGCCGGACACGCGCGGACACTTGTGGCAACGGATTCTCCAGCAGAGCTTGCCAACCAGATCATCAGTCTTGGCCTGTCGGTGCGGGAGGCGGAAAACCTGACGCGCAATACAGCGACAGCCCCTGCCACAAAAGCCCGCATTGAAAAAGATGCCGATACCCGCGCCCTTGAAAAACAGCTTACGGAAACAACGGGCCTAAAAGTTGAAATCAAGACCCAGGGCCGCGAAGGCGGAATGCTGGTCATCAAGTACAAGACACTTGAACAGCTTGATGAGATGACAAGCCGCCTATCGGGAGCGCGCTGAGCGGCTCAATGCCAGAAGCGTCCGGCTGATGATGGCATTTTCCAATTCCGCGTGCTGGCGGGTCTGCAGAATGGCCGCACAGATTTTTTGTTCGGCATCCAGCAGGGACTCCATCTTCCATGTTTTGAGTTGAAATGCGATGGCAGCACGGCGTTTGAAGAAAATGCCAAAGCGGGGTGAGCTCACAACGGCTTCAAGCGATGGATTCTGGGTGAGCTGGGTTGCCATGGACTGAAGCTTGACCACGTGCATGAGCAAGAGGCTCAAGTTGCTGCGACCGCCACTGGTGGCTGATGTGAAGCGATCCGCGTCGGCCATGTTGCCGCCAAAAACGGCATCAACCAATTCATCACTGGAGGTTTCTGACGTATCACCGCAAATAGCCTCAACATCAGCAACTTCAATTGTTGTCTGGCCGTGGGCATAGAGCATGAGCTTTTGGGTTTCGCTTTCGCCCATGGCGCGCTCGAAGGAAATGAACTCCAACAATTTGCGTATTGCGTCTTCGGTGATCTGAAAACCACCGGACCTGATTTGTTTTTCAAGACGAACCCGCAGCTCCTGTGCCGACTCTTCATATAGGGCAGTCGCCACACAGCGTGCATTGGTTTCAAACAGTTTGCGAAGTTTCGATGTTTTGGCGAGGCTCTCGGAATCGACAATAATCACATTGCCACCCGCAGCACCGTTTAAAAGCGGCTCCAATATTTTTGCAAGTGCATCGCCGCCATCGGAAATCCACACCGCATGCCTGTCGCCAAACATCGATACGGTGCCAACGGCTTCAAACAAACGCTCACGCGAACCTGCAACCTGTGCCTCAGTCAGAAGCGTCACGCCCAAGGGGTCATCGGCGGAGCCCGTGATTTTCTTCAGGGACTGCTTGCAGACATCAAAGACAGCACTGCGGTCATTGCCGTGGATCAAAATGGCAAGTGGCAATGTTTTTCCCGAGAGAATGCCCATCAACTCCGAAGATTTTGCAACTGTCATTGCGCAACATTACGACCCGTTACGGCTTGCCATGAAGGCAGCGAGCCGCGTGTGAATATCGGTTCCCACTTCCTGAGCCGCACGGTTCAGCGCATTGGACTCAGCTTGCAGATCGGCCACGGGTTCACGCACGGCATCATAGGAAACAGCTGCGAATGTTTTTCCGGCGGTCGCTTCCTTTCCGGTTCCCCGTTCAACAAGCCTGTAAGCCACATTGAGCCGTAACCGCAGCCTCTGGATGCCAGGTCGCGATTGGTCCACCAATGTTGATTTCGCAACGGTTGGAACCAGTATGAGTGTGAAACGGTCGTCTTTGACGGTGCCTGCAGGTCGCATGGAAGACAGCAGTTTGTTGCGTACCAACTGGCCCGCACGGTCGCCCGGTTCCTGGATTGCGATGCCCTCAAGCTGGGCTGCAACACCGCGTCCATCAATGCCTGATTCATATAAGGGCCTATACCCACAGGCGGCTAACACCACCGCCAAAACCAAAAAGACTGTGAAACGGGCTGACTGCAAGGACTTATCCACCTATCACGATATTGACGATACGATCCTGAACAACAATGAACTTCAAAACCGGTTTCCCGTCCAAAGCCCGCTTGATGGCCTCCAGCTGCATGACTGCTTGTTCAACCTTATCCTTCGAAAGGCCTTTCGGCAATTTGATTTCGTCGCGCCGTTTGCCATTCACCTGAACGGCAATTGTCACTTCATCGTCCACAATCAAGGCAGCAATGGGTTTGGGCCAAGGCGTATCAACGACCGTTTTCTTGTGGCCCAAGGCTTCCCAGCACTCCTCCGCAAGGTGGGGCATCATGGGTGCAAACATCAGCACCAGAAAATCTGCGGCTTCTTGAATTGCGCTGGTGAGATCAGCACCCGGACCTGTCACGGCCAAGGCAACGCCCAATGCATTTGCCAATTCATAGTTGCGGGCGATGGCGCGGTTGAAACGAAGCGACGACAAATCATCTGTGACGGCTGCAAGTGCGCGGTGGGCAGCACGGCGAAGCTCAATGGCGGCTTGGCCATAATCACCCTTGAACGCAGCCCTTGGCAGGGCCGCCGCCTCATTCACCAATCGCCACAGGCGCTGGGTGAATTTCCATGAGCCCTCGGCCCCAGCTTCTGTCCATTCGATATCGCGCTCCGGCGGCGAGTCAGACAGCATGAACCAGCGGGCCGTATCCGCGCCATAGCTTGCTATGATGGATTCGGGATCAATCACGTTGCGCTTGGACTTCGACATTTTTTCAATACCACCGATGATGAGGGGCTCGCCGGATTTGGCATGGAACCAGGCACCATCTTTCAACACGGCATCAACGGGAAAAACCCATTCGCCATCCCCGGTTTTGAAGGTTTCATGCACCACCATGCCTTGCGTGAACAGACTGGCGAAGGGCTCATCGACATTCGGGTAATGGGTCTTGCCCATGGCGCGGGCAAAGAAGCGTGAATAGAGCAAGTGCAAAATCGCGTGTTCCACGCCACCGATATACTGGTCCACTGGCATCCAGTATTTTGCAGCAGCGGCATCCACCGGAACGTCGGCATGGGGCGAACAGAAACGCGCGTAGTACCACGAGGAATCAATGAAGGTATCGAAGGTGTCGGTTTCACGCGTGGCCGCACCTCCGCACTGCGGACATTTTACATGTTTCCACGTGGGGTGATGCACCAGTGGATTGCCGGGCTTGTCGAAGGTCACATCCTCCGGCAGTGTCACAGGCAAATCCGCTTTCGGCACAGGTACAATTTTGCAGGCCGGGCAATGGATCATGGGAACCGGACAGCCCCAATAACGCTGGCGTGAAACACCCCAGTCGCGCAGGCGGTAATTCACCTTCCGCTCACCAGTGCCAGCGTCTTCGAAGCGTCTGGCAATTTCGTCCTTGGCTTCGGCGACATTCATGCCATTCAGAAAATCCGAATTGATGATAACAATGTCAGCACCATCTTTTTCAAGATAGGGTTCACTGCCAACAACAACCGAACTTGCGCCCGTATCGCGCGGTGCCACCACCGGAAAAATCGGCAGGTCATATGTCTTGGCGAAGTCCCAGTCGCGCTGGTCGTGGGCGGGGCAGCCGAAAATGGCGCCCTCACCGTAACCCATCAAAACAAAGTTGGCAGCATAGACGGGCAGCCTCACGCCTGGTTTGAAGGGATGTCGGGCATAGATGCCCAAGGCATAACCCTTCTTCTCGGCGCGCTCGATTGTTTCTTCACTGGTGCCAAGGGCCGACACCTCGCGGCGAAGTTCCGCAAGGCCCTGGTCGGTTTCAGAAATTCGTTTTGACAATGCGTGATCTGCGGAAATCGCGCAGAAGCTCGCACCGAAAATCGTATCATGACGAGTTGTATAGACAACTAATCTTTCAGGCAATTCATTCCCTTGCCCGTCTTCGAGCACGAACGAAAAGCGCAAGCCTTCAGATCTGCCAATCCAGTTGCGTTGCATGAGCCGCACCTTGTCCGGCCATTTCTCCAGCGTGTCGAGGGCCTGCAACAGTTCCTCGGAAAAATCAGTGATCTTCAAAAACCATTGGGCCAGTTCGCGTTTTTCAACCATGGCACCGGAGCGCCACCCCCTGCCATCGATCACTTGCTCATTTGCCAGCACGGTCTGGTCCACGGGGTCCCAGTTGACGAGGGATACCTTGCGCTCAACGAGACCCGCCTTCATGAAATCAATGAACATCGCCTGCTCATGGCGGTAGTAGCTGGGATCGCATGTGGCGATCTCGCGGCTCCAATCAATGGCGAGACCCATGGATTTGAGTTGGCCGCGCATGGCGGCGATATTGTCATAGGTCCAACCTTTGGGATGAACGCCCTTTTCCATGGCGGCGTTTTCCGCCGGCATGCCAAAGGCGTCCCAGCCCATGGGATGCAGCACATTGAACCCGCAGGCGCGTTTGAAGCGGGCCAAAACATCGCCCATGGCGTAGTTGCGGACATGGCCCATATGGATGCGGCCCGATGGGTAGGGAAACATCTCCAGAACATAATATTTCGGTTGCGAAACATCTTCCTTCACCTCGAAGGAGCGGTTCTCAGCCCAGTATTTTTGCCACCGGGGTTCTGCCGCGCGGGGGTTATAGCGTTCGGATGTCACAATTGGTCGTCCTTGGAAAATCACATGTGTGTTCTGCCTACGGACTACCAGTCCTTGAAAAGGCCCGCAAGCTTGGCGATAAGGGGTCCATGACAGTCTCTGCCACACAAGCCTATCATCATACATGCGAACGGATTGAAACCGCGGCTCAAAAGGCGGGTCGTCTCGCGTCAGATATTACGCTCATTGCCGTGACCAAGACATTTGATGCGCTCGATATCCTGCCGGTTCTCGAAGCAGGTCATCTCCATTATGGTGAAAACCGCGTGCAGGAAAGCAAGGGCAAATGGCCCGATTTACGCGGCGCGTTTACCAAGATTTCGCTGCATCTCATCGGTCCACTACAAACCAACAAGGCAGCGGATGCGGTTTTGCTTTTCGATGTCATCCACACCATTGACCGCCCGCGCATTGCCCAGGCAATTGCAAAAGAGATGAAAGCGCAGGCCAAAGAACTTGAGCTTTTCATTCAGGTGAATACGGGCGATGAGGCACAAAAGGCCGGTGTCTCGCCATCACAGGCTGATGCGTTTATTGCGGAATGTCGAAATCAGTATGGATTAAAGATCAGTGGGCTGATGTGCATTCCACCGGCTGCAGAAAGCCCCAACAAACATTTTGAATTGATTGCCGATATTGCCGCACGCAATGATTTAAAAAACCTCAGCATGGGCATGAGCGGAGATTTTGAAACGGCAATCCAGCATGGTGCCACCCATGTGCGCGTAGGCTCCGCTATTTTCGGAACACGTTAGGGGCCGCGCCACTGGGTGGCCAAATCACCAGACGGGTTTTCCCACTGCATAGATCAAGCACCTTCCGCATGTCTTTGAGTGACACGGCGATGCAGCCTGCCGTTGGGCTGTAATTTCTGCGCGCGAGGTGGAAGAAAATGGCGCTGCCATGTCCCTGCACGCGTGGCCGCTTGTTGTGGTCGGTTTCAATCACGATGTCATAGAGGGTATCGCTGCGTACCAGTTCCTCATGGGCGGTGGCGTAGGGAATGGGCACACGGCGGTTGTAATTGCGGTCGCCCACGGTTTCACACCAGCCCCAACCCTTGCGCAGCGGAATGAAAGAAACACTTGTTCTGGGTTTCACATAGCGGTCACCGCGGAAATAGCCCTGTTCCAGCGTCCAGATGCCGACCGGGCTTGCGCCATCGCCTTCGCGCTTGCGGTACTTGCGGCCGGCACGCCCCAGTGCGCAAGGCACCGACACGGAGCCCACCGTTAACACGCCACGGGTTGATAACGCATTGATCGCGCGAACGTGAAGATATGTGACTGTTTTCCTCACGGTCTGTTGTTTTGCCAGCGCACTATGAAACGGGCATTGAACATTCTAGAATTAATCCTGCATCCGCAAACCAGTGAAAGAAACGCCATGTCCACCACCAAGAAAATCATAATCGTTGATGATGATGATACGTTGCGTGAAACTTTGAAAGATCAATTTTCATTGCATGATGAATATGTGGTCACCGATGTGGCCAATGCCACGGCGGGCGTGAAAGCCGTCAAGGCCGACCATTTCGATCTCGTGATTCTTGACGTGAACCTGCCTGACATGGACGGCCGCGAGGCCTGCAAGTTGATGCGCAGGAATGGCTACAAAGGTCCCGTTATCATGCTCACAGCCCAGAGTTCTGATTCGGATACAATCCTCGGCCTTGATTCCGGCGCCAATGATTACATCACCAAGCCCTTCCGTTTCGGTGTGCTGCTCGCCCGTCTAAGGGCCCATTTGCGCCAGCATGAACACAGTGAAGATGCCACCTTCAAGGTTGGCCCCTACACCTTCAAGCCCGCGTCCAAAATGCTGATCCGCGAAGACAACAAAAAGGTGCGGCTCACGGAAAAGGAAACGGCCATCATCAAGTTTCTCTATCGCTCCGGCGAACAGATTGTCAGCCGCGATGTGTTGCTGCACGATGTGTGGGGTTATAATGCAGGGGTGACCACCCATACGCTTGAAACCCACATTTACCGCCTGCGCCAGAAGATTGAACGTGATCCAAGCCACGCGGAAATACTGGTGACGGAAGGTGGAGGCTACAAGCTCGTTCCTTGATATCCTTGAAATTCCATCGTTGTATGCGATTCGGGATCGGGGTATTTTGGCGAATCATGCTGAATTATGCACATGCAGGATTGAATAAATGAGCGTCCGCGCCGACGCCGAGACACTGCGTCAAATTCCCATTTTTGCAGATTGTGAACCCGTTCATTTGCAGCTCCTGGCCTTTGCATCCGACCGCCAGCAATTTGTCACGGGTGAAGCCATCATCATCCAAGGTGAAAAAGCAAAATCAGCCTATCTCATTCTCAATGGAAATGCCGATATCCGGCAGGCCCGGGGACTCAAAAACCAATCCATTGCGCGTGCCGAACCCGGTACATTTCTGGGTGAGGTCGCGATGATCGGAAAATCCACTTATGCGGTTTCAGCCGTTGCAACGGAACAAGTGTCCACGGCCCGCATCGACCACGCACTGTTTTTGCGCGTTGCCAATGAATATCCGGAATTTGGCCAAACCGTTTTTGCAGCCCTTTCCCGCAGGCTCGACCACACCATCCAAGCCTTTGACAACGTACGCGGCCATTTCACGCGCGGAAAGTCTTTCTCAGATCTTTAAGTTGAAGGTTGCCATCACTGGCACGTGGTCAGAGGGTTGCGTCCAGCCGCGTGTCTCTTTCAATATGGTAACGTCCTTGCACAGTGGCGCCAAGTCCGGTGTTGCCCAGATGTGGTCGAGCCTGCGTCCGCGGTTGGCGAGTTTCCAGTCTTTGGCACGGTAGCTCCACCAGGTATAAAGTTTTTCCGGTGATGGGGTGTGCTGGCGCATGAGATCCACCCAGTGGCCTGCTTCCATCACGCGGGTGAGGCCTTTGGTTTCGACGGGTGTGTGGCTCACCACTTTCAGCAAATCCTTGTGGGACCAAACGTCGTGCTCGAGGGGTGCTATGTTCAGGTCGCCAACGACAATGCCGTCATGATCGGGTGAGACCGCGTCATTGCCGAACCAGCTTTCCAGCTCGTCGAGGAATTGCAGCTTGTGGGCAAATTTTTCATTGATGGCAGCATCGGGCTCATCGCCGCCTGCTGGCACATAGAGGTTGTGAACGGTGATTGGTTTTTTTGTGCCGAGCCTGATTGACACGTGGCGGCAATCCTCCTTGCCGCAGAAGGTCCTGCTGAATTGTGTCGTAAACGGCAGGCGTGAAACAATGGCAACACCGTGATAGCCCTTCTGGCCGAACTCGGCGATATGGGTATAGCCCAACTCATTGAGGCTTGCCGACGGGAACTGCCCTTGCGGACATTTTGTTTCCTGCAGGCACAAGACGTCGGGTTGAAGTTCTTTCAGAACCCGCTCTACTGAGGCAATGCGCAGGCGAACCGAGTTGATATTCCACGTGGCGATCTTGAGTGTCATACGCCCATGAAAAGCATGAAACCGGTGTCTTACGCAAGTCGTGTCATTTGCTGTCTTTTTCCCTGCGATTGATTTTTACCACGAAGAGTTTGGGATCGATTTTCACCCCCGCCTCAAGATTGGCGAGTGCAACGGTGGTACGACGGCCTTTGCCGTCAACAATCACCCATTGTTGCAAAACATTCTGGGTTTCATCAAAAATGAGAATGATCTGTCCGCCCATGGAGCCGCCCTTGTCTTCGAGGGTCACCTGGTCAATTCCGTCAGCCTGTTCAAAGCCCAGGATATTGGCGTCCTTCAACAGGTCAATCTTTTGCGAAACCACCAAGCGGAGCGGTGTTGCGGAAAGGGGAAACTGATCACCCTTTTCTTTTTTGCGATTTTTAAGTGTTACCCATTTTCCGTCGGATACCAGCAGAAACGGATTTGGTGCCGCGTAATCAAAACGCAGTTTGCCGGGCTTGCTGATGAGCATCACACCTTTGGACACATTGCCAAGCGGGCTGATCTGTGTGAATTCGCCCTGCATTGTCACGAAACTGTTCATATAGGCAGAGATCTTGTTAATTGATTCAACCTGCTGTTCATTCAGTGCCATCGGCTTTCCCGCATGGGCAATGTTGCCGAAGGAAAACACCAAGGCGATTATCGCAAAAAACCTAAAAACATTCATTTTCAATTCCCAACTTCATGTTAAATAGGATAGTAAACCTAAATACCGGCTATTTTAAGGCAAGCCTTTAAACCCTTGCGCTGTCTCCGGGAACCAGGATTTCCCGTTTGCCCGAACCATTGGGGGAAGAAATAAGCCCTTCCTTCTCCATGCGTTCTATAAGGCTTGCTGCCTTGTTATATCCTACCTGCAAGCGACGCTGCACATAGCTGGTTGACACTTTCTTGTCACGCAGCACGATTGCCACGGCCTGGTCGTAGAGGTCATCACCAGACCCACCACCTTCCGAACCTGCCATGGCACCTGCATCACCGTAACCCTCTTCGTCGATCTCTTCCGTCACAGCTTCCACATATTGCGGAGAACCTTGTGACTTGAGGAAGCTGACGATTTTTTCTACCTCATCATCAGCCACAAACGGTCCATGCAGGCGGGAAATACGACCACCACCTGCCATGTAAAGCATATCGCCCTGACCCAGCAACTGTTCGGCACCCTGTTCACCGAGAATGGTGCGGCTGTCGATCTTGGAGGTTACCTGGAAAGAAATGCGGGTTGGGAAGTTGGCCTTGATCGTTCCCGTGATCACGTCAACCGACGGACGTTGCGTTGCCATCACGACATGGATGCCTGCGGCACGGGCCATCTGCGCCAGTCGCTGTACGGTTCCCTCAATATCCTTGCCAGCAACCATCATGAGGTCAGCCATCTCGTCGATGATGACAACAATATAGGGCATGAATGTCATGTCCATATTCTCTTGTTCAAAAATGGGTTGACCGGATTCAGGGTCAAAACCGGTTTGCACCGTACGTGACATCTGCTCGCCTTTTGCAACCGACATTTTGAGGCGGGCGTTATAACCATCGATGTTCCGTACACCGACTTTTGACATCTTGCGGTAACGGTCTTCCATTTCGCGCACCGCCCATTTCAGGGCCACAACGGCTTTGCGTGGATCGGTCACAACGGGTGACAGCAAATGTGGAATGCCTTCATAAACCGAAAGCTCCAGCATCTTGGGATCGATCATGATGAGCTTGCACTGTTCCGGTGACAGTCTGTAGAGCAGGGACAGGATCATGGTATTGATGCCAACGGACTTACCTGAACCCGTTGTACCGGCGATCAACAAATGCGGCATGCGTGCGAGATCAGCAAAGATTGGTTCGCCACCGATATTTTTTCCGAGCGCAAACGCCAAGTTCTGCCCCGTCTTTTCAAACGCTTCCGAAGCCAGCATTTCGCGCAAATAAACAGTTTCGCGCTTGCTGTTGGGAAGTTCAATGCCAATCACATTGCGCCCCTGCACCACAGCCACACGGGCCGAGATGGCACTCATTGAGCGGGCGATATCATCGGCCAGACTGATGACACGCGACGACTTGATGCCGGGTGCTGGCTCGAGTTCGTAAAGTGTTACAACGGGGCCGGGTTTCACATTGATGATCTGGCCGCGTACGCCAAAGTCTTCGAGAACACCTTCCAGCATGCGGGCGTTTTGCTCGAGCACATCATCGGAGAGATCTGCCGCAATCTTGGAACGCTTTGGTTCAGCGAGAAGTGTCAGGGGTGGGAGTTCAAAGTCATTGGATTTGGTGAGGCGCAGATTGAGCTGGGAATCTTTCTTCAGCTTTTTACCCATCTTGATTTCTTTCACATCACGCGTCACGCGCGGCGCTTCCTCATCATCGATGAACTCATCAAAGCCATCACTGTCATCTTCAATATCAAGCTCAGGTTCAGGCACTGCCAAACGAGAGCCGCCCGTTTTTGCCTGGCGCTCCATTGTGGGTTCAATACGTTTTGCATTTCTGCCGTTTGCGCGCGCAGGGGCCAACCGGGAAATAATGTCACCGGAAGCTGCCGAAGATTTTGGTTCTTTCCACCAGTTTTTCATCCGCTGTGCCAGATATCTCAGAAGTACAATTGTACCTGCAAACAAGCGCACCAACCACGCCGCAAAATTTCCCATGGCGCCCGATGTATCCGATTTTGTGAGTCCAGTCGCCCGCATGCCCGACCATACGGCACCCCACGCACATACTGCGCAAGTGAAGATTTTGGCGAACATGCCTTTGAGTCCGAGGGCAAGAACAGACAACATTCCACTGCTGATGATATCACCGGAATTCCCGCCAAGGCCCGCGGCCAATGACCAGCCCGAAGGTGCTGGAGTCATGGCAAAGGCTCCGCAGGCGAAAAAGACAGTTGCGATCCAGCTGAGAATTGCAACTATGAATTTTTCAGGACGCTCGTGGCTTAGAAACTTGACGACCCATGCCATGGGGATCGCAATGAACGGCAAGACACCCAACCCCAGAAGTTGCATGAGCTCATCGGCGATGGCAGCACCGGGATAACCGAGTAAATTTCTGGCTGCCTGGTCTGTGGCGTGGTTGAGGGAGGGGTCGTCAACAGACCATGTGGCCAAAGCCAACCCGATTGCAACAATGCTTGCCAAGAGAGCAAGACCGGAAAATTCAAACATGCGGTTGCGGATGAAACGCCTGAGGCCCGCCGGGATTGCGCCGTCGTCGGTGTCATAGGAATTTTCATAGGCCATGCGCTTCTCCGTCACCCCGAACGACCACGTGCCGGGGCAATAACAAATCGTTAACGGCAGTCTGACGGCTCATGGTTAAGGCAGGGTTAAACCGCCTATGAAAAAGCGCCCTGGAGAAGGGCGCTTTTCCGTCTTGGTGGAGAGAAATTTATGAGTAGGCGCGTTCGCCGTGGGAGCCGATATCGAGACCCTCACGCTCTTCTTGCTCAGGAACACGGATGCCTGTGGTGACCTTGCAGATCATCAGGGCGATGTAGCTCACAACGCCGGAGAGAATGGCTGCCGTGAGGACATCTACGACTTGGGCATACATCTGGGATGAGAACACATAGTCCACCACTTTAACCGATGTATCCATGGCGAGGTAGTCGGTTACACCGACACCACCGAGGCCGACATTAACGAATACACCGGTCAGCAGGGCACCAAGAATGCCGCCTACGCCGTGCACACCGAATACATCAAGCGCATCATCATAGCCGAGCTTGGACTTGAGCCATACCACGGCCCACAAGCATATGAAGCCGGCTGCAAGGCCGATCGCCACGGCACCCATTGGTCCTACAAAACCGCAAGCTGGGGTAACAGCCACGAGTCCGGCAACAGCGCCAGACGCAGCACCAAGAAGGCTGGGGTGGCCACGGGTCAACCATTCGCATGAAATCCAAGCGAGTGTTGCGGCAGCGGTTGCAAGGATCGTGTTGAGAAACACAAGTGCAGTAAGGCCATTGGCTTCAAGGTTGGAACCGGCGTTGAAACCGAACCAGCCCACCCATAGAAGACTTGCGCCAATCATGGTCATTGGAAGGTTGTGTGGGGCCATGACTTCCTTGCCAAGGCCAATGCGCTTGCCCAGAACCAGCGCACAGACAAGACCCGCAACACCGGCGTTGATGTGAACTACCGAACCACCAGCGAAGTCGATGGCACCCTTGTTGAACAGCCAACCGTTGGTGGCGTTTACTGCGGTGCTATACTCACCCAAAATTCCAGTTCTTGCAGCATCATCCGTTGCAGCGGCAAGTCTTGCCAGGAAGTCTGTTGCAGCGGCATCACCGACGGCGGCTTTCACAACGTCAATATTGGCGGCGCTGAGTGTGTAGGCATCCGGGCCTGCCCACCACCAGACCATATGGGCCATTGGCAGATAGGCGAAGGTGAACCAGATGAAGATGAACAGCAGAACGGCTGAGAACTTCATGCGTTCGGCAAAGGCACCTACGATCAAGGCAGGTGTGATGGCTGCGAAGGTCAGCTGGAATACCACATATACTAGCTCTGGAAGGTAGGTTTCCTTCGAGAATGTTGCGGTGACTGTATTTATATCCACACCTTGCAGGAACGCTTTGGAGAAGCCACCGAAGAAGCCGTTGCCGTTGGTGAATGCCACTGAGTAGCCGTAAGCAAACCAGAGGAGTGAAATCATACAAAAGCAGACAAAGACCTGCATCAGTACAGAGAGAATATTTTTTGAGCGTACAAGCCCGCCGTAGAAAAGGGCGAGACCCGGGATCGTCATGAGAATGACGAGCGCCGTGGCAACCAGCATCCACGCCGTGTCTCCTTTGTTGACGGTTGCTGCTGCAAACGCCGGGGCAGCGGGGAGAAGTGCTGTAAGTGCAAGCCCCGCCGGAAACCCGGTCAGAAGTGCTCGCAGTTTTGGAGGAAAATTCATTTCACTGTCCTTTGTTGGAATTGTTAGAGGGCCGCTGAGCCCGTTTCGCCGGTTCGTACGCGGACGGCAGCCTCAAGTGGAAGAACGAAAATCTTGCCATCGCCAATCTGGCCGGTTTGGCCTGCGGTCTGAATTGTTTCCACAACCCGGTCTGCAAGGCTTCCATCCACGGCAACTTCAATTTTGACTTTTGGAATGAAGCTCACTGCATATTCAGCGCCACGATAGAACTCCGTATGCCCCTTTTGCCGTCCGTGCCCCTTCACTTCGGTCACCGTGATACCCTGAACGCCAAGTGCTCCCAATGCCTCACGTACCTCCTCAAGCTTGAACGGCTTGATGATCGCTATTATGTATTTCATCGGTGTACCCCTTCTGATAACTGTAGGGTCTTCTCAAGAAACGTGCCACTTTGCAGTGCGCATTAACATATTGTTATTGTTAGGATCTTTTATTGACGAAAGTTCTGGGTTTTGAATTTTTGCAGAAATATTAAGCAAGTGATTATCTTTGCCTAATAATTATGCAATTTATGTCCATGACTGAACAGAGTATTAAAAAAGCGACTTTATGATTATATGACCAAGAAATATGATGTTGTCATTGTGGGGGCCGCGCTGAACGGGTTGGCATCGGCGCTGTCATTGGGGGGGCAAAAAGCCAAGCGGCCACTGTCTATTGCTGTTGTGGACTTTGTTGATCCCTATCAGAAAGCTGCCAATGCAGTGGATGCCCGGGCCTCTGCTTTGACGCGCGCCACGCAGAGCATGTTTGAAGCTTTGGGTGTTTGGCAGCATTTGGCTCCCGATGCCCAAGACATGCGGGAAATCATTGTGACGGATGGTGATGGCCCAGGTGGCCATAAACCCACGCTGCTACAATTCGGCGATGTGAACGAGGGGCCGTCAGCAACTGCCTGTATGGTCGAAAACCACGTTCTGCTCGGCGGTCTGCTGAAGGGGGTGGAGCAATCGCCCTACATCACATTGTTGACAGGATCTGCGGTGACTGATCAGCGCTTCAGCCCCGGCCTTGCCAAGTTGACATTGGAGAACGGCACAGAACTTGTCTGCAATCTTCTCGTTGCTGCCGACGGCGCGAAGTCGCCCCTCCGCCGGGCTGCCGGCGTTGATCTTGTTGGCTGGTCCTATGATCAAATGGGATTGGTTGCATCATTTGAGCATGAACTACCGCACCATGGCAGAGCGGAGGAACATTTTACATCGTCAGGCGTGTTTGCGGTTCTCCCGCTCACGGGAAACCGGTCATCTATTGTATGGACAAAGGAAAAGATTGATTCACAACGGCTTATTGCGCTTTCTGTGGCCGATTTTGAAGCGGAATTGCAAGCGCAAATCGGTGACCAGCTGGGTAAAATCAAACTGATCGGCAGGCAGCAGGGCTATCCGTTGTCGATGCTGGTGGCCAAAAACTTTCACGGGGTCCGTTTGGCCCTTGTTGGCGATGCTGCCCATGTGATTCATCCGCTGGCGGGACTTGGCCTTAATCTGGGTTTGCGCGATGCGGCAGCACTGGCTGAATGTGTGGCTGATGCTTACGCGCTGGGGCAGGATATTGGTGGCACGGCTGTGCTTGAACGCTATTCCGCATGGCGGCGATTTGATACGGTTGCAACGGCTGCGACAATGGACGCGATGAATAAACTGTTCGCGAACAACAATCCGATGTTGCGGATTGTTCGTGATTTTGGCCTTCAGGCGACGAACAAAATCAGCGGTTTGAAAAATGCCTTCGAACGGGAAGCTGCCGGACAAACCGGTGACTTGCCGAAACTTCTGCGTGGTGAAGCGGTTTAGCCGCGTGTCACGCCCGCCTTGGCCAATTTTTCGAGATAGTAGGGCCAGATTATTTCACGTTCGCGCCCGAGTTTGGCCAAGTAAGGCCATGTGAACAATCCCGTGGAATGTGTGTCACTGAATACAATGCGCACGGCGTAAGTTCCGACAGGTTCAAGTCTTGTCATGAACACGTTGCGTTTTCCGCTGACAAGCTGTTCCTGTCCCGGACCGTGGCCCTTCACCTCGGCACTTGGACTTTCAACGCGGAGATATTCAGCATCAAGGTCGAATGTTTCACCGTTGTCGAAGTGAACCGTCAGGACACGTCCTTGTTTTTTTGACGTAAGTTCCAGCGGCCAGATGTCAGCCATCCTTCAGTTCGCGGGCCTCATCGGGCAGCATGATGGGGATGCCATCCCGGATGGGATAGGCAAGGCCTGCGGTCTTTGAAACCAGTTCCTGGTTTTCTTCGTCATACTCAAGCCGCATCTTGGTTACGGGGCAAACCAATAACTCAAGAAGTTTGGGATCGGCTTTGCGGCTGTCTGGCATTACTGCAGACTGTGCTTTTTGCCGGAAAAGGTTTTTGATAGGGCCATTTCGGTGAGTGCAACCAAAACCTCGGCACGGGTTTTCAAGTCAGGGGCTTCGAGCAAGGCCTGTTTTTCATTGGCGGGATAGGGGGCAAGAAGCGAAAGCGTGTTGACCAGAACCTCTGTTGAAGCGGCATTGATCTCTGTCCAATCCGCACTCATGTTGTTGGCGTTCAAATAATCCTTGAACGCCGTCATCAGGGCGGGCCGGTTTACCTCGCTCGCGCCCTTGTCCATGACGAGGTCAACGGCGTAGGGCTTGAAACTGGCTTTTACCTGGCGGTAGGGCGTTTGCGTCGTGAGTTCTTTTGTCACTGAAAAACGGCTTACCCCGGTGAGGGTAATAAGCAGCCGACCATCAGGCGTTTCCGTGTAGGACGTAATGCGCCCGGCGCAACCTATTTTCATCAACCTGGAACTTTCGCCTTCGTCAGAATCTTCGCGCGGCTGGATCATGCCAATAATACGGTCACCCGACATTGCGTCGGAAAACATTTCGAGGTAGCGCTGCTCAAAAATATTCAACGGCAGGTCAGCGCGTGGCAACAGCAAAGCCCCGGCGAGGGGAAACACCGGCAATGTATCCGGCAGGTCAGATGCGCTCTGGTAGTCTTTTAAAAATTTCATAGTGCCTCACGAAAACATTAAAGAAGATAATTTGCGACGGCCTGCGAGCGTGAATTCATCCTTCGGACCCCACATCTCGAAAAACTGTACGAGCTGCCTGCGGGCCGCATCTTCATTCCAACTGCGTTCCTTTTTGAACACATAGAGCAAATGATCGGTTGCTTCTGCCCTGAGACCTGCACCATTCAACGCCACGGCCACATCCAGCCGTTTTTGAAAATCATTTGGCGCGGTGCCCACATCTTTCAACAGCTGGTCTAGCACACTTGTGTCAACAGGATGTAAAGCAATGTGGAGTGCTGCTGCCGCAGTGATAATGGCAGGTGCATTCACTTTGTCAGGTGATACGCTTGCCAGCGCCGCACTTGCGCTTTCGAGGTCACCGAGCCCAATGAAACAATGAACCAGCGCGCCAATAGCAGCGATATTCGCAGGGTCTGCGCCAAGGATTTGGCCCAGAATATCATGGGCCTCGGCAAATTCTTTGCGCGCCATCATCTCTTCAGCCATTCTGAGGGCGCCTGCAATTTCTTCGGCCAGGGACCCCTTGTTTGATAGCTTCTCGATGAATTGCCTGAGTTGGCTTTCGGGCAATGCGCCCATGAAGCTATCAATAGGCTGGCCATTTACGAATGCGAAAACCGCAGGAATGGACTGCACACGCATTTGAGCGGCAATCTGCTGGTTTTCATCAACGTTGATTTTGACAAGCCGCACCTTGCCATTTGCCTGCTTCACCAGTTTTTCGAGAATTGGTGTCAGCTGTTTGCAGGGGCCGCACCATGGTGCCCAGAAATCCACCAAAACCGGAACTTTTTTCGACGCCTCCATGACATCGGCCACAAAGCTCTTGGCATCCGTATCCTTGATAAGATCGGCATCTGTGATTTGGTTCTGGCCTATGATCATGTCGTTCATGAAATACCTGTATTTTTAGTTATCGATTTAAAATGGCAATTTTATAGCCAGATTACAATACGGGGTCAGCTACTGCGACAATTCCGGGGTTGTGACCACAAGATTTTATGAAGGTGAGCAGGTCTTCGCTGCGAATACTCGTTGTAGCGTCATTTTTCAGCGGGTGATAGTTGAGAATACCCTGCTTCATCATATGGGCATCGAGAATTACGTTGGTGCGAAGGGTGGTATCATTGATGAGACCGAAGGGCGTGACCGATCCGGGTTCGAGGCCCAATGTCTCCATCAGGAGTTCAGGCTTGCCGAACGTCAGCCGTTTGGAGCCTATTTTTGCAGGTGCTGCCTTCAGGTCAACGCGGGCGTCCTCAAGACAAACGATGAGCCACAGCACGCCCTTTTCGTCTTTGCAGAACAGGTTTTTGCAATGGCCGCCGGGAATATCATCGTGAACCTTCTGGGCCTCTTCAACGGTGAAGACGGGAGCGTGGACTTTGGTTGTGGTTGTAATTCCAAGGCGTTCAAAGCGTTGAAACAGGTCTTCGCGGGTGGCATGCATGGAATTTTCCGACTAAAAACAAGAATATACAGCAACCTATTGCATTTACGCGAAGCTTGGGCAATAAGACGACCACCTAGCCAAAACAATCTGGCTTTTCCTTACGCTCAGCGGGCGTAGCTCAGGGGTAGAGCACGACCTTGCCAAGGTCGGGGTCGAGGGTTCGAATCCCTTCGCCCGCTCCAGTTTTTCTAATAACTTCATATACTTGCAAAGCAAGCAGATGTTTGTACTGTTTCATTTGGTAAAACTTGGCGGAAACTTGGCGGAAGAAATTGTCAGTGACGTTCTCCGCAAGGCGCGAGCGAGCGAAATCCTCCGCCAAGTGCGGCAGAATAAAAACCTGAAAAATCTGGTTTGTTTTGCTCTTGAGAAGTGGCTTTGTGCCCGACCGCTAGACGGTAGAACGACCCCGATCCGTCATTATTGGACGAAATTCACGACCCTGAGTTCTTGCGTGAATGCGAAGGTGATTGAATGTTCAATTGGCAAACGTTCGGAGAGATCAATTTCCGCTGCATCAGCCTGTCGAGTTTCTTAATCACAAGCGTTGTTGCATGAGAGCATTCGCGCAGGAACTCAGGGTCGTGGCTTTCATACCACGATGTTGCGTCACGCTTGCCGTGACCCAACCACATGCTGCGTTGTTCTCGTCCTACATTTGATTCGGCAAGGCCACGAACCCGTGTCGCCATAAAGTGACGAAGCGTGTACCGGGTTATTCGTTGAATGCCCTTTCTTTCCGCTGACTCCAAGGCCTTATTCAGCGATGCGGAGTTGCCCTTCCTGCTCATGTTGAGCAATTGCCCAATTTCAATGGGC
The DNA here is from genome assembly GCA_031417195.1 of Rhodobiaceae bacterium. Lineage (GTDB taxonomy): Bacteria > Pseudomonadota > Alphaproteobacteria > Rhizobiales > Aestuariivirgaceae > Aestuariivirga. The sequence continues at coordinate 11,867 of JANOVC010000096.1, read as the reverse complement.
GTGAAACCTGCCCGATGCAACATCCACCGTGTTGATCTTCGCGTAAACTGAGCTTTCAAATGACGTGCGGCTATCCGTTCTACCTTTCCGTCATCAGACTTCTTGTCGTAAGACAATGGGCGATCCTCTGCCCAATGCTCAAGCCAGCCTCTAAGATTGGTGGTCAAACGAATAATGGGTCGTTGCTTCTTGTTTTGCCTCCTGTTCGGCGGATTGAGATCCAACAGTTCGTTCTCAAAATCTACTTGTTTACGGACATTGAGATCAACAATCGCTTCGGGTCTGGCCCACGTGTTGAGTGCGAGAATGTCGTAGCGGCGCAGTAGTTCACCACATTCCGTATCAAGAAGGGAAGCCAGTTCTTCAAAGCTCGGCACATAGTCGCGCGGTTTTGGCTCAGCGACTTGCATAATATCTGCGACCCATTTCGTGTCGTAACTTATCTCAGGCACATACCGCAGAAGCTTTGCTTCCCTGAGTTCACCCGAAGCCGATTTTATTAGTTTGGTCTTAGCTGCGTATCGACAAGCAGCAGCCACTACAGATAAAATCCTGCTGACATAAGCTGAGGAATGCTGAAACTCTTTGGCACACCATTTTGCGAATTCCGCCTGATAGATCTTACTGAATTGGGACGTTTTAACGTTTGCATCAAAGCCGCACTGGCCTTCCAGAAATCGCATGACAAGTTCGCTAGCGCGTCTCGCAACATGCGCAGACGGCCGAGAGTCGGCGTGCCCTTCCAAATAATGCGTAAGCACGAAGACCAAAGGCACTTTCTCCGGATCATCGGCTTTGGTCGGCGCATCATTGACTACGACTTCGGCTAATCGCCTTTTGGCCTCTTCGATATTCGTCGTCTTAAGGCTGCGGCGCCTAACTTCTCCATTTCGGCTATCGTACCAGAACCTGTAGAGTTGTTGGCTGCCGTAGACGCGTCCGACCCACATACCGCCGAATTCGAACAATTTTTCAATCGACATGAAGCTCCCACCTTCTTCTGGTGAAGCCACTCCATCAATTCGCGTTCCGTGACGAAGCGTTTTCGACCTTTGTGAATGTGCTGGAATTGCCCGGCGCGTGCCGCCCGGCGGAGCCCAATTGCCGTGAATAACTGAGGCCAGCGTTGTGCAGCTGACTCCAAAGCCATGAGTTCGTCAAGATCTGTTTTGTGTTCTTCCAAGACTACAGAACCATGCAAATTTATGTGGTACATAGATTCATGCCCACCGCGCAAAAGTTCAATTGGGAAAGCACGGTAATCGCGGGAATCATTCAGAATCCTTGGCGAAACACTAAGTCAGATGGTTTGCGATATGCGAGCAGTAACGCAAAGATTTTCGCTGAACAACAGTGCAATTACTAGAATTTGTATTTAGCCGAAGCGTTCTTTCCTGTTCATGGCAAGCCAAACGTTTTCACTCCAATACGTAAATTAAATCCGGTGATGGATCGGAACGGCGTTGCAACGAAATCAATGAGTTAGCAATAGCCGTGTGCGCTACGTGTGCAGTAGGGGAAGGTGTGTTGCGTGAGTTGTCGGGAAAGTATCAATGAAAGGCTTGTCACGTTGATGAATGAGCTGTGCGTTAAACTTCATCGCGTTTTGAAAAGAATTTGTGGTTGATTGCTCTATCAGAACTTGCGGCACTGTCAAATCGACACTACGCGGTTTCGAAGAATTTCTTGTGGATGCCCGGAGCTTTTAAATTGTTCACCTCGAACGATAGCGGGCGACAAAAACGCCAGTGAGCCGTTTTGTCGCCATTACGGCGACAAGCGTGAAGCCCCAGAGGGCAAGCGTCAAGTGTTGGCTAAATCCGAGGAGGTTGAATCCGCTGGAAATTGTTTGGAGGATCAACAATGCCGCGACGAGACCGGTAACCCGTCCAAATCCGCCGTATGGATCAATGCCTCCGAGGATTGCGGCCAGTATGGTGATGAGCAGGTATGACTGGGCAATATCAGCACCAGCAGAGTTGAAGCGGGCCATCATCAGTATCGCTGCCAGCCAGCACAGCAGACTCGACAGCACATAGACCCAAATCTGAACCCGCCGCGTGTTGACGCCAGAAAATCGCGTTGACTCCAGGTTGGAGCCAATCATGTGGATGTGAATACCGAGCACAGTGCGTGTGAGAAGGATGTGTACTCCCAAAGCAACAATAACGAAGATGCCGAATGATATAGGGATACCTGCTATGGTTTCATTTGATACGCGGATAAGTGCATCAGGGAACCCTGATAGCGTTTGGCCGCGGGTTAACCAGATGCTGAAGCCACCAATTAAAGTTTGAGTACCCAGCGTCACCAGGATTGGATGGACGCCAACAACAGCAACAATGAATCCGGTAATCAATCCGATGAACAGACACAAGATAAAGCCGGCAACGAAAGCAATGGCGATCCAAAGCCAGACTTCGCCGCCTGTCGCATCAGGTGGCATCTGCGTGGTCAATATCCACGCCATTAGAAGTGCCGCCTGATTGGCCGTTGCGATAATAGCAAGGTTCAGGCCCCCGGAAACCAAGGGTATTGCCATCGCCAGTGACAAAAGCCCAAGTTCTGGCAGTTGGAACATCATTGACTGCATGGTTCCCGGCTGCAAAAAAGTGACCGGCAGCAGAACACTGAATACCGAGAACAAGGCGAGAAGCAGCAGCAAGAGGCCAGTGAGATTGGTTCCTGCCCCTGCACGGAGTGCCGTAACCATATGGTCGAGTGGTGTCGTTATGGCACTGATCCTTGGCTGCTCCGAACTGTTCATGTTGCAGCTCCAACGAGGCGTCGTTGACCACGCATCCGTCGTTCGGTGAGCGACGTCACACTGATCGAAATGAGTATTGCAAGACCGATCACGACGTCGAAGAAATAGGGAGACACACCGAGAAGGTTCAATCCGTTTTGCAGGATTGCAAGGAGGAGCACACCGAGTACGACGCCGCCCATCGAACCTAATCCTCCGACAAGACTGGCGCCTCCGAGAATTGCGACAGCTAACACACTGAGTTCAGTACCGAACATCGCAGTTGGAACGACCTGGTGCACGCGGTGCGCTTGAACAAAGCCTGCGAGTCCAGCAAGGAAACCGAGATATCCGTAAATGAGAAGTTGGAGTCGGAGAATGCGAATCCCCACCCGGCTCGCTGCTTCGGGATTGCCGCCCAGGGCATAGATCTGACGACCAGCGTGGGTTCGAGACATCAAAATATGCGTGATTGTAACGACCGCGGCCATGATCACCATGGGAAGAGTGACGCGTGCGATGTCACCAGTCGCCGTCTCTAAACGAAAAAACACGACACGATCAGTCCACCAGTCAGGAAGATTGTAGATTTCGCTGCCACCTGTGAAATAGATCAAAAGAGCATAGAAAATGCTTGAAGTAGCTATCGTCACGATGATTGAGACAACATTGAGATAGTAGGTCAGCAGCGCATTTACACAGCCAAGAAGTGCGCCCAAGGCGCAGGCCAGCGCTATTGCCGGAAGGGCCGGAGCGCCATATTTTACGGCAACCATCGCGGCGATGTATTGCGTCACCGAGGCGACCGCAGCAAAGGAGATGTCGATGCCTCCGGATACCAGTACAACAAAAACACCGGCCGCAAGGATTGTGGTGACGGAGTAGGCCTCGATCAGATCGGCAGCGTTGGAAAGGGTTAGAAAATACGGCGAGGAAAACGAGAAAACCATCACCACAATGACGATCACAACGGCAAGTGAGGTTTCGGTATGGCTGAAAATAGCATCGAATATTTTACGCAAAGATTGCCTCCGCCAATGCAGCTTCAGTGTTCTCTCCGGGCACGTATTCACTGACAATTCGACCCTCCCGCATATGAAGAATACGGTCTGAGTTGAAATAGGCTTCCGGTATCTCATCGGAAATCAGGATGATGGCAACACCTTCCTCGGCCAACTTGCGGACAATGTCATAGATACCTTGCTTGTTTAGAATGTCGACACCGACCGTCGGGCTATCGAGAATGAGGATCTTTGGGTTGGTGGCCAGCCACTTGGCAAGAACAACGCGCTGTTGGTTGCCGCCCGACAGAGTCTGAACGGCCGCATCAGTGTTTGATGCCTTGATGCCCAGACGCGTTATCCACTCCGCAGCAAGTCTGCTACGCCGATGTGGCGGGACAAGTCCAAAGCAATTTGTAAGTCGGTCGAGCATGGTGATTGCCGTATTATCGGCAATCGATTGTCTAAGGTTCAAACCGAGCAGTAACCGGTCCTCGGAAACATAAGCAATGCCAGACTGGATTGCGTCCTGGTTTGAACGCAGGTGGAGCAGTTTTCCATCAACCACGATCTTGCCTTGATCGAGTTGCGTCATTCCGAAAAGTGCCAGAGCAAGTTCGGTTCGCCCGGATCCCATCAATCCAATAATGCCGAGCACCTCGCCGCTATGCAAAGAGAAAGAAACATCAGTGAACTCGCCGCTGCGGCTGCCACCTTTCATTTCAAGTACCGGGTCACGGCGCGCGAGGCTTTTTGCCTTTACAGTGTAGGTGATGCGACTCCCGGTCATCATCTCCACCAGCTGATGATCACCAACCTCACGTGCAGGAAGTGTGGCAACTTTCCGTCCATCGCGAAGAACTGTAACGCGTTCTGCGAGCGCCATCACTTCTTCAAGCCGATGACTCACAAAAACGATAGCCAAACCCATGGCTTTCAAGCGCCGAACAATTTCAAGTAGACGCGCAACCTCATGGTGAGTGAGTGATGATGTTGGTTCGTCCATAAACAAGAGCTTCGCATTGGAAGCAAGACCACGGCAAATTGCAACAATTTGCCGCTCGGCAACGGAGAGTCGGCCAACGATGATTTCAAGTGGCAGGTGCGCGCCAAGGCTCGCCAAGACTTCCGCAGCGGTGGCACGCATGGCCTTTCTGTGTATGATCTGGAATGGTGCGCCGAGTTCCTGATCAATGGCGATGTTTTCCCATACACTGAGGTTTGGAAACAACGAGAGGTCTTGATAAATGACCTGGATGCCCAGCCTCTTCGCTTGATAAGGAGACAGTTGATCGAATTTGGTCCCCTCAATCACGATGTGGCCTCCCGCGTCGGGTTTATGGACACCTGCGACTATTTTGATGAGCGTGGATTTTCCGGAACCGTTCTCTCCTACCAGGCAGTGAACCTCACCGGGATTGACGGACCAGTCGATACCGTCGAGGGCGACGGTACCACCGAAATGCTTGCCGATACTCTCGAGTTCGAGAAACGGGATGGTGGCTTGCACAAGTTCTGTCATACGGTTTGTTTGATCGGTGCGCTCGAGATGGAAGAAAATAACCGAAACCGCGCTCCAGCAGGGAGTTGAGCCAGAACACGATTTCCCAGTTTGCCAACGAACCATGTGCCTCGCCGGCCTGGTATGGTCACTAGATGAGCTTTGCCAGCTCGTCGATTGAGTCGGGGTTGATGTCGAGCATCTTGTTTGCGCGGATCGTTCGTTCCTCTGGCCCTAATTGAACGGGTCCAAGACCTGGGATATCCATGCCGTCTGCAGGTGTCTTGCCAGCGGCCAAAAGATTTCCAAGCTGTACCATGGCATAGCCTGCATCAATCGGATTCCACAGGTAGCCTCGGGTAATTGCCCCTGATTTCATCAGCTTTTGACCCTGACTTGGAATGAACGGTCCGACGACAAAGACCTTGCCGATTTTTTCAGCATCAGAGACGGCTTGGCCAGCACCGATTGGCCCGTTGGCACCGAATATCAGGAATCCCTTGAGATCGGGATTGGCGCGCATCACGTCTGCTGCAGTTTTCTGGCTATCCTCAACGCTATTGGACACGCCGTAGCGGTCACCAACCTGCTCCATCTTTGGATACTTCGCCTTCTGCAGAGCCACCGCAGCATCTGCCCAAACGTTATGCAACGTGACTGTGAGGCCTCCGACATAGACAACGTATTTGCCTTCGCCGCCAATCGCCTGCGCGAACGCTTCAAGATGGGCCTCGCCGAACTGCTTGTCTTGAATGAGTTCGATATCCCAGTCGGCATTCTTCTGGCCCGGCTGTTCGTGAACAATGACTTTGATACCTGCTTCCTGGGCGCGCTTGAAGACCGGCTCCAGCGCAGCGCCGTCGTTGGGAATGACGCCGATAACATCGACTTTTTTTGCGATAAGGTCTTCAACTGCCCGAACCTGCTGGGCTGCGTCAGCTTCAGTTGGAATTATCATCGTTGCATCTATGCCGAGCTCCTTGCCGGCCTTGAGCACGCCCTTTTCGACATTGTCAAACCATGGGATACGTACCTTTCCAACAATCCCAATCTGCGCTGGACTGTTAGCTGCCCAACTCCCGACTGGGTTGCGCACAGTTAAAGCGCCGACGGCAGCTGATTTTAGCACTGTTCTTCGTGTGACTGGACGCATTGATTATTCCTCCCATGTTTTAAAGGCATCTCTATGGTTTATGCGTATTTCCAAAAGTGGACAGACCACTTTTGTACTCCCTGTTGGCTCTTTAAGTCAAGTTACAATGTTGGCCTGCCGAGACTCTCACCGGCGTCGTCGAACAACAGCAGCACTTTCTTTGGGACTTCCGGGCGACAAAACGTCCAAAACAGAACGGCCTTCTTCAATGACATGGCGCGTACTTAACTCTATATGATCAAGGTGGAGGCTCATGGCAGCAACAGCCTTGACAGGATCATGCGCTTCGATGGAGCGGACAATCGTGGTGTGTTCACCAAGGCTTCGGTTAATGAGAGATAGATCCTGGGTGGCCCGACGGCGCACGTCGAGACCCATATTGTAGAGCCCGTAAGCGATCCGTTCGAGAATTACATTGCCGGCGGTAGCCGAGAGGCGCGCGTGAAAGCGGCTATCGAGCATTCGGAATGCTACGGGATCACTCAATACCTTTTGATGGGCAATCAGCATTCCGTTGAGATCGTCAATATCTTCAGCGCTAGCCTTTTGCGCTGCCTTCCGCACGATCTCAAGTTCGACAAGGCGGCGGCTATCAAAAGAATCTGTCAAATTCGCTTCCGACAAGGCCAGAAAGAAATCGAGAGGCGCCAGAAGCGTGCGCGCTTCGAGGTCGGTCACATATGCGCCGCCGCCGTGACGGGTATCGACAACACCGAGAATTGAAAGAGCACGAAGGGCCTCTCGAAGACTTGGCCTGCTGATGTCGAGAATCTCGATCAGATTTCGCTCAGACGGAAGCTTGTCACCGGCGCGGAGCATGCCAGTCCTGATGAGATCGAGAACGCGATTGACAACAGATTGCGCAACACCCTTCTTGGCACCGAATTGGACGACCGGTTCAATCTTCAGGAAAGCGGTGTTTGTCTTCTTTGCCATATCTATTTTCTCCCTATCCCCTCGCTTAGCGCCATACTTCATCGGGCACAAACTCACCCCAACTGGGAATAGGGGATTGTAATCCGTCCTTGATCCATAGAAAGCGGCCGTTTATCGACGATGCTCTCTCCCCGAGAAGTGCCACAATAAGGTCACTGGCTTTTTCAGGATCGTCTCCACCAGTTTCCGCCACCCAATTTACCCATTCGCGATAACGGTCAGCCTCGGAGCCTAAGTCGTTAGCTGAGTCCCTGATACTTGCCCACATATCAGTCTTCACATCGCCGGGATGAATGACATTTGCAGTGACACCGCTGCCCGCAATCTCCGATGCGAGGTGCCTGGTGAACTGATTAAGTGCAGCCTTGCTGGTTCCATAGGCACTATTGATTGGGCCAGGCTCGTGCAGCGTCGCAGCCGAGGTCACATTGATGATACGGCCCCAGCCGCTTCCAATCATGCCGCCAAGGAATGCGTGAGACATGAGATATGCGCTGACAACGTTGACCATTTGAGTTTTAATCCACTCATTAGGATCGGTATTTTGAACCAATCCGATTGGTCCGAACATGCCTGCTGCGTTTATGATAATAGACGGATGTCCGAGTTCTCGAACAACTGTCGTTTTGATCTTGTTGATCGATTTAGCGTCACTCAAATCAGCTGTAACGACCAAGGGATTGCAGCCAACGTGCAAGATCAGGTCAGCGGTTTCACGAAGCTGTGATTCTGTACGTGAAACAAGTGCAGTTTGTATTTTCATTTGGGCGAGACGCACCGCCGTGCGCTGTCCAATTCCACGTCCTGCGCCAGTAATGACCGCAACTTTTCCCGCCAAATGCTCCATGTTTCTCCCTGCGTTTAGTTGAAAATGTCAGGAATAGAATACGTGGTCAAAACTGGTCTGTCCACTTTGTTTTCCTTGCCCCGCATTTCTGAGGGCTGGGGATGAAAAGTGAAAGTTAAATACTGACAAACCATTCATGTAAAAGATTCGTGGCGGGGATTATCGGTTCGCTTGCGATGAATTTCCTAACGGGATAAACAGGTGCGGTAAGCAGCAGCACGATTAGAGCGATAATTGGCAACGTCAAGACGGTTAGGGAACGCAGATTCTTGGTCCATTTGGCAATGTCATCCGGTACTGTGATCTGGACAATTAGGCCAAAGTCAGAAAGGCCTGCCTTCTTGGATGGCCTCTAGATCTAAATAGCGAACCATCATAATTGCCCGACACTACAGAGCCCCTTAATACGCTTCGTGTCACCTGCCGAAGTGATTGGATTTGCGCGCCCGTTCCGTTTTGGGCAGGTCAGCAGAAATTCAAGCTGACCCACCACCCCATGGTCAAGTGAATCATCTTTCAACACATTGGAGAATCCCGAGATGATTCTTTTTGAGAAACCGATGATCTAGGTGGGCTAGAGCGGTTTTCATTCTGACTGGATCGGGAGGGGGTTCCCAAATCAATTTAGGAGTGATTCAAGGTTCATGCGGGTGAGGGAGGCTGGCATGGATGGTGAAAGCTCTTTCGAGTGATCTTCGCAAACGCGCTGTGTCGGCTGTTGCTGGCGGGATATCGTGCAATCAGACTGCTGTTCGGTTTGGTGTGAGTGTTGCAAGTGCAGTGCGCTGGTGCAGCTTGGCAAAACGGCAAGGCTACGTGCGACCCAAGACGCAAGGCGGTTATCGCAGGTCGCAGCGGATTGAAGCACAGGCAGCGGCTATTTTGGAGTTGGTCAAAGATCAACCAGATATCACTTTGCATGAACTGCAAGCTGTGCTGGCCAAACGCAAACACAAATTTGGTGTTGCAACCCTTTGGCGGTTCTTTGACCGACATCAGATCACGCTCAAAAAAGTCAGCCCATGCGGCAGAGCAGGAACGTGCCGATATTGTAGAACGTCGTGCTGAGTGGATATCTCGGCAACCGGACTTCGACATTGCATCGTTGGTGTTCATGGATGAAACATGGGCTTCAACCAGCATGACAAGATCGCGCGGACGCATTGCTAAAGGCCAGCGGCTCAACGTTGGCATCCCGCACGAACACTGGAAAACCACAACCTTCGTCGCAGGCTTGCGGCTTGATGGCATGGTCGGCCCAATGGTCTTGGATGGCCCCATCAACCGTGAGGCCTTCATCGCCTATGTTGAGCAAATCCTGGGCCCCGACTTGCGCCCTGGCGACATTGTGATCATGGATAATCTGCCGGCCCATAAAGGCGAGGATGTGCGCAAGGCCATTGAAGCGACAGGTGCATCGCTTCTCTATCTCCCGCCCTACAGCCCCGACCTCAACCTCATCGAAAATGCCTTCTCCAAAATCAAGGCATACCTGCGCAAAGCGGCGCGTCGAACCATCAAAGGTCTCTGGGACGCAATCGCAGACGCTATCCCTCTAATCACAGAATCCGACTGCAAAAACTACTTCGCTCACGCAGGATACAAATCAATATGATTGGGAAACGCTCTGAGCGCTGATTGCGCGACCGGCGGCGTCAACGCCTTGAACAGGCCAATTAGACGTAAATACATGCAACCGAACAGAGGCAGTTGTGGGGACGCCGGGCGATATTTTAATTAGCCGCTTTCCGGTTCCCAAGCAGTCATCAAGACCAAGCCCGGAAGCGGTAGAACAAGGTTCCAAACCAATCAAATTGCCGCGACCAAACCAAGGCGGAGCCTTATTGCCGCCGAGCTCACACCAAAACCAAACACAGTCGTAAACATCGCCATGCCATGAGACAACTGCGCCTATCGCGCCATCGGTTCGACGAATTGAAACATAGTTTGCCTCAAAATCCGTCAAATAGGCCATTGATGATGTGGCTGCTTGAGGGCGCGACATATCACAAATGCCAGATTTTCCAGCAATGATTGGCCAATCACCAATTGCACCGGGCAGCCAAGGATTTTCGGACGGGTCGTAACTGTCATCGACCATAGCCCTTTTGGCTCCAGTCTCGATGATGATTGGCGCAGCCAGCAAATCAGAGCCGAACGTTATATGTTGCCCCCACATCACTTGAACTGGCAACAAACCATCTGACAGCGCTGTTTCATGCAGACATACGACGTCACCGTCCAATGTCAGGTCTCGGGTCATATGCACGGGGACACTGAAGAACTGTCGTGTCAGGCTGATGCGATCCGTAGTTATATTTGCTTTCCAAGGAGAGATCGAGGCCTCGCCGTGAAAACCATGGAAGAGCCCGCTGGATACACATTCATTTCCAGCATTTGGGAACATCAGTGGCCAGCCACCTGTGTATCGCGTCAGCCAACTTTGTTCGTTATTGGCGGCAAAGCCCGGATCTGGAGTGGTGATTGGCTCCCATGGCACGCGACCGAGGATAAACATGCCAGTCGGCTTATGGAAAATCGACGTGATACTGCCACCCACTACGGGTGAGACCTCAACACGCAAAATTTCGTTTTCAAGTATGGCCACACCACAAATTGTCATTTTATAGCGCCAGCCATCAAGCCTCGGATGAAGTAACGCTGAAAAGAAATGTAAAGTATAACCATGGGCGCCGAAGCCACCACCATACCAGCCATGGAAAGCGGAATTTGGTTGTTGTAACGGCCTTGAAACACCGAGATCCCAGCCATGAGTGTGCGCTTCCCGTCGTCTTGCAAAAAAATCACTGCAATAAGAAGGTCGTTCCAAACGAACAGCGCGTTGACCACCAGCAATGTTACCAGTGCCGGCACAGACAATGGCAAAACCACATGGCGCAGCATCTGGTGATGTTTGACCCCGTCAACAAAGGCTGCATCAAACAATTCCTGAGGTATTGTTCGAAAGAACGTTGTCAGAAGATAGACGGAAAAAGGTGTTATCAGCCCTGCATATATTATGATCGCTCCTGAAAAAGTACTGATCAGACCAAGTTGGGAATAAAGAACAAACAACGGCACGATCAACACGACCGGAGGTACGGCCATCAATGAGGTGCTGATTGCAAAAATTGTATCGCGTCCGCGAAATTGCATTCGCGCAATCGCATACGCTCCCAAGCACGAAACAAGGGTGCCAAGCAGCACCGCGCCGGCTGCAAGAATTGCAGAATTAAGCATCCACAGAAAAAATGGACTGTCGAATAACACAGCCCGAAAATGCGTAATAACTAAAGCATCAGGGAAACCGACCTTATCGAATGTATATTCTTCTTGGCTTTTTAGGGCGGTCAGAAACATGAATAGCGAAGGCAAAACTGCCACGATACAGGCCATAACCACTGCAATCTGTTTAAACAGGTTGGCTACTGTCATGCGTTGTACTCGCCGGCACGACGGCGGACAACGAACAGTACATAAATTAGAACCAACGACACCACAAACAGCATAACGGCTACAGCCGAGGCAACACCGGGTAGGCTGGTTCTCGTCAATGCATTATAGATGTAGAGTTCGGTTACCATTGTCGAGGTTCCCGGGCCGCCACGCCCGCCGCCCATCATGTAAACATAAGCAAACACCGCAGATAACATTGTGATCACACTAATCACGATATAAAACTC